>DASZZD010000092.1:0-54598 GCA_035545015.1 Phycisphaerae bacterium | reverse complement strand
GGCGTCCCCGACCTCCTCGCGCGCCTCCACCAAACCCCCGGCATCACCCACATCGCCATCATGCCCGACGTCCACCTCGCCGCCGAATTCTGTGTCGGCGCCGTCATCGCCTCCCCTTCCCTGCTCTTCCCCAACGCCGTCGGCGGCGACATCGGCTGCGGCATCCTCGCCCTCCAGTTCGACGCCGACGCCGACCTCCTCGCCGACCCGGAGCGCGCCGCCCGCCTCCTCGCCGCCCTCCAAACCCTCTGTCCCGCTCGCCGCCACCACCGCAATACCGCCCCGTCCCTCCCCGACGGACTCCGCGACCAAACCCTCTCCCATCCCCACCTCACCACCGCCCTCCACAGCGAAGACTCCCGCCTCCAACTCGGCACCCTCGGTGCAGGCAACCACTTCCTCGAACTCCAGTCCGACGACGCAGGCCGCCTCTGGCTCATGCTCCACACCGGCTCCCGCCACCTCGGCCAACTCATTCACCACCACCACCTCGCCCACACCCACAAACCCCCACCCACCTCCTCGCCCTCCACGCCGATTCTCCCGCCGGCCAGGCCTATCTCGCCGACGTCCAATTCGCCCGCCGCTACGCCGCCGCCAACCGCCGCACCCTCGCCCTCGCCGCCGCCCGCGCCCTCGAGCAAACCCTCCACATCATCCCCCTGCTCGACACCCTCCTCGACGTCGATCACAACCACCTCCAGCCCGAATCCCACCCCCTCCTCTCCAGCCAACCCCTCTTCCTCCACCGCAAAGGCGCCACCCCCGCCCACCAAAACCAGCCCGGCCTCATCCCCGGCTCCATGGCCACCACCTCCTACCACACCACCGGCAAAGGCCACGCCCCCGCCCTCTGCTCCTCCTCCCACGGCGCCGGCCGCGCCCTCTCCCGCACCCAGGCCCGCCAGAAAATCACCCCCTCTGCCCTCCGCTCCCAACTCCAAGCCGCCCACGTCTGGTACGACCCCCGCCTCACCCGCTCCCTGCTCGAAGAAGCCCCCGCCGCCTACAAAAACATCCGCGACGTCATGCACGCCCAACAATCCCTCACCACCATCACCCGCACCCTCAAACCCCTCCTCCTCCACAAATCCACGTGAAAAATCTTCCCGCGACCCTCCAAAAACATCTATACTCCTCCCCATGACCCGTCGCGCCCTCATCTTCACCCCCGCCGCCGCTCTCCTCACGGCGCTCCTCCTCACCCTCCCCCACCGCATCCCCACCAGCACCATCGCCGCCGCAGCATCGCCGCCCGCCTCTCAACCCGCCACCGCCCCCGCCGCTCCCACACCCATCCGCGTCAATCCCGCCATCGCCGATTCCCCAAAACTCCTCACCTCCGCCACCCCCCTCTTCACCGTCACCAAAATCATCGAACCTTCCTCCGACAAACTCCTCGCCGACACCCTCGCCGCCGTAAAAAAATCCGGCGACGCCCTACACTCCATCCACGTCGAAGGCAGCTACAACCAGGAAGCCTGCGACCCCCTCCATCACCTCTGGATCGAAGAAGCCAGCGTTGAAGGCGACGGAGTCTATGAAATCCAAAGCCGCCGCCAGCGCTACCACGTCTCCAGCTACCTCGCCGACTGGAACCCCACCCGCAAATCCATCTTCGAACAGTTCGACGAAGCCTCCGATGGCACCAACTTTCAGCAAATCCCCAAACGCTACTTCATCGGCGCCTACTCCGGTCCCCCCATCCCCAACCCACAGCCTGCGCAGGATATCGTCGGCTACCCCTTCGCCTTCCCCTTCGAACTTGCCACCGAACGCGCCGCCGACAAGCTCCACACCGCCTACTACCCTCTCTACTCCCGCATCGATCCCGCCACCGCTTCCGCCCGCCGCATCATCCTCAACGACTCCCAACCCGCCACCGAACTGCTCTTTCATTACCAGAGCGACCCCTACAAGGTCACAGAAACCTGGTACCTCGACCCCGATCATGGCCTCGCCCTCATCGCCGCCCTCCAAAACCGCGAATACAACCACAACATCAACTGGTCCCAATGCATCGTCTACTCCCTCCTCCCCGCCGCACCCGGCATCTTCTTCCCCCAGCACGCCGCCCAAATCTCCGGCTACAACCAATTCCCCCACGCCCGCGGCGTCTTCACCGCCTGCTCCGCCATCGCCAACGAATCCCACCCCGATTCCTTCTTCACGCTCACCAAACCACTACTCCCTTGAAACGCTCTTTCGTCGATTGTCTTTTGTCCTTTCCGCAGGAACGCCCATGCCTCATCAGCCAGCGATCCTCCTCCTGCCGCTCCTGGCCCTTATCCCCCTCCCCGCCCGCGCCCAAACCGCCCCTGCCCCAGCCTCCATCTACGTCAATCGCGCCCTCCCCATGTCTCTCAGCGCCTTCACCGACGAAACCCCGCTGGTGGACGTCACCAGGATCGTCGAATCCTCCTCCGACAAACTCGTCGCCGATACCCTGGCTGCCGTCAAGCACGCCTGCGATGCACTCAAGTCCGTCCATGTCACCGGCTACTTCTACGAAGAGCAATTCGACTCACTCCACAAACAGTGGCTCGAAGCCGGGAGCATCCAGGGCGAAGGCTTCTTTGACTTTGCCACCTCCCGCTACCGCTTCGATGTGACCAGCCACTACGACGACTGGGCTTATTCCCCCCACGCTCGCGACGAAAAATTCCTCCAGGTCTTCGACGGAAAAAACGTCCGCCAGGTTCCCCCCCAATACGTCGATCATCATTTTTCCGGCCCCCCCACCCCCGCCCCCCAATCCGCCATGTCCGTTCTTGGCGATGCCTTCGCCTTCCCCTTCCATCTTGGCGTCGAATTGACGCCCGACAACCGCACGCATGAGTATGTCCTCTACCCGCGCATCGATCCCGCCTCCACCTCCGCCCGCCGCGTCATCCTCAACGACGCGCAGCCCGCCATTGAACTCACCTTCCACTACACCAACGTCAATGCGCCCTGCACCGAAACATGGTATCTCGACCCCGATCACGGCTACGCGCTCATCGCTTCCTCGCGCGCCGTCGGCAAAAACAACGCCTTCATCTCCCAGGCCGTCATCTTCCGCCTCCTCCCCCTCGGCAACGGTCTCTTCTACCCTCAGCGCGGCATCCGAATCATCGGCGACTCTCGCTCCGCCCACTCCCGCGCCATCTTCACCGCCTCCTCTGTCTCCGCCAACGAGTCCAAGCCCGACTCCTTCTTCACCCTCGCCACTCCCCCCACCCCATAATCCCGCCCCTTCTTTCAATTGACGAATTTTTTCGTTGACACACGCCCAACTGACGAATACCTTCGTCATTTGTCATTTGTCATTTGTCATTTGTCATTTTCGTCTTTCATCTTTCCCGAGGCCCCCATGCCCCGTCCCCCCTCCCCCATCCCCACCGACGTCGAACTCGCCATCCTCCGCGTCCTCTGGAACATCGGCCCCGCCTCCGTCCGACAGGTCCACAACGCCCTCCTCCCGCACCGCCCCGACGCCGGCTACTCCACCACCCTCAAAATGATCCAGGTCATGACCGACAAAGGTCTCCTCCTCAAAGACGACTCCCAACGCCCCCAGATCTACTCCCCCGCACAACCCCAGGAACAAACCCAGCTCCACCTCCTCGACGACCTCATCCAGCGCGGCTTCGGCGGCTCCGCCATGAACCTCGTCATGCGCGCCCTCGACGCCCGCCGCGTCGATCCTCACGAGCTCGCCGAAATCCGCAAGCTCCTCAAGCAGCACAAACGTCCGGGAGAACGCCATGACTGACCTCCTCCACTCCCTCCTCATCTCCCCCCTCGTCAACCGTCTCGGCTGGACCCTCCTCCACTCCCTCTGGCAACTCGCCGCCATCGCCCTCCTCGCCGCCCTCCTCCTCCAGCTCGCCGCTCACCGCTCCGCCGCCGCCCGCTACCTCCTTGCCGCCGCCGCCTACACCCTCATGCCCCTCGCCCTCATCATCACCTTCCTCGCCCTCGCCCCCGAAACGCCCGCCACTTCTCCCGCTCCAACCGCCGTTTCCGTAACAACTCCCACCGCCCTTCCATCGCTACATCTCGCGCCTCCCGCGAACTCCCCGGCATTCCCCACGCCCGTTACACCACAGCTTCCCGCCAGCCCATCCATCCCCCCCGCCGTTCCGATCGCTCATCGCCTCACCCCCCTCCTCCCGCCAATCGCCGTCACCCTCTGGCTCCTGGGCATCCTCCTCCTCTCCCTCCGCAACCTCGGCGCCTGGATCGCCCTCCTCCGCCTCCGCGCCCTCTCCATCCCCGCGCCGCTGCTCCTCCAAAACCGCCTCGCCTCCCTCGCCACCCGCCTCCGCCTCTCCCGTCCCATCCCCCTCGCCACCTCCACCCTCATCTCCACCCCCATGGCCCTCGGTACTCTCCGCCCCCTCATCCTCATCCCCGCCGCCACCCTCCTCCAACTCCCTCCCGACCACCTCGAAGCCATCCTCGCCCACGAACTCGCCCACATCCGCCGCCACGATTACCTCCTCAACCTTCTCCAGACACTCCTCGACACCCTCCTCTTCTACCATCCCGCCGCCTGGTGGCTCTCCCGCCACATCCGCACCGAACGCGAACTCGCCTGCGACGACCTCGCCGCCGCCACCTGCGGAGACCCCACCCGCTACGCCCACGCCCTCCTCTCCTTAGAAGAATCCCGCGCGCCTCAGTTTGCCCTCGCCGCCACCACCCCCAACCTCCTCCACCGCATCCACCGCCTCATCGCCCCACCCACCCCCACCCGCCCAATCCCCCTCACCGCCATCCTCCTCACCCTCCTCGCCATCACCCTCCCCTTGCTCCTCCCCCTCGCCCACGCCCAACCCGCACCGCCTCTCCCCGCCGCGCAATCGCCCTCCCCGGTCCCCGCCGACCGAATCAAAATCCAAGTCCTCGACGCCGCCCTGAACCCCGTCCCCATCACCGACATCTACGGAGTTACCGCCACCCTCACCGCCGACTCCATTACCGAAGATTGGCCCAAGGTCCTCGATCGTTTCCCCGGTCAAGCTATCCTCGTCGATCGCCAGCACTTCCCCATCGGCCACGCGGACAGCCTCCTCACCCTCCGCTTCAAATCTTCCAACGATCTCCCCCAAATCGCCCGCGCCTTCTCCCCCGGCGGCAAACCCGCCTCTCTCACACTGAATCTCGCCACCGTTATTGACCGCGGATTCTCCCTCTCCTCCGCCTCCATCACCGTCCCGCCCGGCAGCATCGGCGGACGCATCCTCGACTCCGCCGGCCATCCCCTGGCCGGCGCGACCATCTCCGTCCCCGACCATTCCCTCCCCCTCACCCTCGCCAAAGTCAAAACCCTCCTCACCACCGCCGCCGACGGCGCCTTTACCATCTCCGCGCCCCGTTTCCTCCTGCAAGTGGACGCTCCCGGCTACGCCCGCAAATGGCTCTACACCGGCGACATCCCCCAGGGCCGCCCCATTGATGTGCACCTCGACAACACCACCCATCTCCAACTCGATCTGAAACGCCCCGACGGTTCCCCCGCTGCCGGCGCCACCCTCGCCGCCGCCACCACGTTGCCGCGCATCTCCGACGACTGGACCGACGAAAACCTCTTCCAACTCACCACCGCCGACGGCGCCGGTCACATCGACATCCCCCTCGCCGCCCGCACCTGGGAACTTCGCCTCACCGATCACGACAAGCTCTTCGCGCGCCTCAAAAACGTGACGCTTCCCCCAGGCAACGCCGCTGCCCGAACCATCACCCTCACACCCGGCGTCCACACGACCATCCGCGTCGTCGACTTCGACACCGGCGATCCCATTCCCGGCGTAAATCTCGCTTTCGTCGACTCCTCGCCCGGCGTGTCCGTCAACCGCGCCGGCTCCCAACGCACTACCGGCAAAGACGGCATCGCCGATTGGCCCAATGTCATGCCTGGCAACGCTGCCATCGGCTACGACGCTCCCGGATACATCAACCACTACTGCGACGACGAGCTGGTCAAAGACGTCCCCAGCCAGTGGATCGTTTACTTCAACCTCACCCCCAACATGCGCCAGATCACCCTCCGCCTCCAAAAATCCATGCGCGTCACCGGCCAAATCCTTGACGCCACCGGCCAGCCCGCCCCCAATAGGGTCGTCTCCATCGGCGGCCTCCGCCCCGCCGACCGCTCCGCCACCCGCTCCGATTCGCGCGGCTACTTCGAGCTCACTATCCCCCTCGAAGATTATGCCGCCGACGCCACTTTCACCGCTGATATCAGCCGCAACTCGCCCAACGAAAAACCCCTCGCCTCCTCCGACCCCTTCACTTCCCGCGACATCAGCAACAAAATCCTCCACATCACCCTCCCCGCCTCCCCCCCCGCCCCCGCCACCACCGGCCAACTCCTCTCCCCCTCCAACACACCCGTCGCCAACGCCACCGTCCTCCTCCTCGGCCCCCCCGCCCCAAACCAACCCCTCCTCGCCTCCACCACCACCTCCCCCACCGGCCAATTCTCCCTCCCTGCTCCCGCCACTTCCGATCCCACCCAACTCTTCGCCGCCCTCCCCAACGTCGGCTTCACCCCCCCCATCCCCGCTCCATACGACAATCCCCTCACCCTCCACCTCGCCCCCGCCATCGACGTCCAAATCTCCCTCCAACTCCCCGACGGCTCCCCCGCCGCCAACATCCCCGTCCGCCCGACGTTCATCATCTTCCCCACCCCTCAAGGTCCCATCGGCCCCCTCGTCTCCCTGCCGGACTCCCTCTCTCAAAAACTCGCCGTCACCACCGATGCCGCCGGCCACGCCCTCTTCCACGGCCTGCCCGCCACCGCCACCGTCCGCTTCGACATCGACGACCCCCGCTTCGCCCACATCGCCCCCGTGTCCCAGGCCCCGCTGCAAGGCGACCCAGCCCTCATCCGCATCACCCTCCCAAAACTCGTCCCCGCCTCCTCCATCTCCGGCCGCCTCCTCAACCCCGAAACCCACCAGCCCCTTCCCGGCATCACCCTCCTGGCCCAGGACGCCAACCCCACCGGCAGCTCCGGCGCCGCCACCACCGACGCCCACGGCAATTTCACCATCACCCGCCTCCTCCCCGGCAGCTACACCCTCTCCCTCAATGAGCCCGACAATCAATCCCTCGACTTCGTCGCCCCCGCCCTCACCATCACCCTCACCGCCAGCCAGCACGCCACCGCCGATCTCCATCTCTCCCGCGGCGCTCTCGTCCGCGGGCAAGTCCTCGATGAACAAACCGGCCAGCCCGTGCCCGGCGTCCCCATCGGTGCTTACGGTTCCGCCCGCCCCCGCCGCGCCGGCCCCGTCTACCGCCGCGTCTCCGACGCCCAAGGCCGCTTCCAGTTCCGCCTTCCCCCCGGTGAGCAGAACCTCTTCCTCCAGGCCATCCCCGAAGATTATCTCCCCCTCCCCCGGCAGGCCGCCAAAACCCTCACCGTCACCGAAGGCCAAACCTCCGACATTACCTTTGATCTTCCCGCCGACCCCGCTCCCCTCGTCGAAGGCACCATCCTCGGCCCCGACAATAAACCCGTCCCCGGCGCCACCGTCACCGCCGGCGGCCGCAAGTTCGCCACCGCTGGCAAAGACGGCAAATTCCACCTCCACGCCAACCCCGGCGCCCTCCTCCACGTCGCCGCCAATGGATTAAACACCGTCGACCCCATCACCGTCCTCCAGGACAAGCCCCTCACCATCCACCTCCAGAAAAACGCCACCTTCGACCTCTCCGTCAAAATCGTCGACGAATCCCTTCACCCCGTCCCCACCGCCTCGCTCGTCCTCACCACCACCCTCGGAAACCACGCCACCAGCAGCGCGCCCCACCCCGCCGACCCCGCCGCCACCGTCCACATCGACAAGCTCCCCCTCGACGGCGCCTACATCGTTGAAGCCCAGGCCCCCGGCTTCGGCGTCTCCTCCCAGCAAATCCACCAGCTCCCCAGCGGCACCCCCTACGACACCACCATCGTCCTCCACCCCCGCACCGCCCAGATTGCCGGCACCGTCGTCGACTCCGTCGGCAACCCCGCCCCCAACATCACCGTCGCCATGAACGGCGCCGCCACCGGCGCCGCTGAAACCAAAACCGACGCCACCGGCCACTTCTCCTTCCCCGTCCCCGAAAAATCCTCCGCCCTCATCTCCCTCCCCTCCGTTCACGTCACCCCCGGCACCAGTCACAAATCCAACGCCGGCGACACCGATGTCCACCTCACCTATCCCGCCGCCGTCACCCCGCCCGCGCCCCAACCCGCCACGCAACCCTGATCCTCCAAAATGCCACATATCCCTCAGCCAGAACCCAAAACAGCCTCGGCCAACAAGCCCGAAACACGAACCGATGAAGCAGGCGAAAATCACGAGGACCGCGACCCAGGGCGACAACGCCCGCATCCGCACTAAAAAAAACCTGGGAAAGCACTGCCGATTTCCGAGCGAAGCCGCCTGTTTCTCCCCACCGCCTTCTACCATCGCGCCATTTCTTCGCGCCGCAACGAGACTCTCAGATCACAGCTTTCGTGTTTTTCGTGCCTTTCGTGGCCAATTTACGTTGTCGTTGGGGGCCGTCGTCTCCTTCCTCCGTGCTCTCCGTGTGCTCCGTGGTTCACGTCGGTTGCAACTTCGCCGCCTTCGTGGCCTTCGCCCCCTTCACACCTTCGTGCTTTCGTCTGGTCCCTCGAGCCGCGATGGTGCAGCGCTTCGCCAGAAGGATTCACTCATACGGCGGCCGCCGCCGGTGCGCTGTCGCCCACACCACCAGCCCCGCGTACCCCAACCCCAGGAAAAACCACAACGCCGCCGGCGCCGCCGGCGCGTCCGCCCCCGCCACGCCCGGATCCACATACCCCGTCCCCAGCCGCAACGATTCCTCCGACGCCCACTTCGTCTGCTGAATCACATACCACACCACCGACCCCGCCGACACAAACGCCCACAGCAACCCGATCGCGATGATCGGCCCCGCCTGCGGATGCCGCCGCACCCGCGCCGTCCGTATCAACACAAACGCCAGCAGCGCCGCCACCCCCACCGCCACCGTCGCCACCAGCGGAAAACTCAAATTATCCGCAAACGGCGACCCCGCATTCGCTGACCCAATCACATCCAAGAACATGCCCCTGCCTACCCTCTTCTATCTTCTATCTTCCGACTTCCGACTTCTGACTTCTGACTACTGACTACTGACTACTCCCCCCGCCCCCCCCGCCGGCGCCAACCGCACCCGCCACGTCGATCCACCCGCCCCGTCCTTCACCTCCACATTCAACCCCGCCAGTTCCGCCCGCAGCGCATCCGACTTCCCCCACTCCTTCGCCGCCCGCGCCGCGTTCCGCTCCCGCATCAACGCCTCCACCCGCCCGCGCACTTCCTCCCCCAGCGGCCGCAGCGGCGGAAAAATCACCCCCAGCACATGATCCACACGCTTGAGCGCCTCCAGCCCCGACCGCGCCTGCGGATACGCCACTTTTTTCTGTTTCGTCACCGGCGCCGCCCATGTAAACACCGTCGCCAGCGCCCCCGCCATGTTCAAATCGTCATCCAGCGCCTCCCCGAATTCCTTCAGCATCCCCCGCTCCGCCTCCAGCACATCCGACTCCCGCGCCGCCTCCCCCGCCGCCTCATCCACGCTGGCCACCGTCATCTGCAATTTCTCCGCCAGGTCGCGCAGCGTCGTCAGCGCCGATGCCGCCTCCTGCAGCCCCTTGAGCGAAAAATCCATCGACTCCCGATACCGCGCCGCAATCAGCGCCAGCCGGATCACCAAGGGGTCATACCCCTTCCCCACCAGGTCGCGGATCGTAAAAAAGTTCCCCTTCGATTTCGACATCTTCTCCCCGTTCACCATCAGGTGCCGCGTGTGCATCCAGAACCGCGCGAACTTCTGCCCCGTCGCCGCCTCGCTCTGCGCGATCTCGCACTCATGATGCGGAAAAATGTTGTCCTCGCCCCCCGTATGAATATCGATCGACGGCCCCAGCAGCCCCGTCGCCATCGCGCTGCACTCAATGTGCCACCCCGGATACCCCTCGCCCCACGGGCTCGGCCACCGCATCACGTGCGACGCATCCGGCTTCCATAAAAAGAAATCCGCCGGATGCCGCTTCGCCGCCGATTCCGCCGTGCGCCCGCCCGCCCCATGCGACAACTTCTCCACCGAATTCCCCGACAGCTTCCCATACCCCGGAAACGAATTCACCGCGTAATACACCACCCCATCCGTCCCCACATACGCATGCCCATTGCCGATCAGCGTCTCGATCATCTTCACGAACCGCCCGATAAATTCCGTCGGCCGCGGCATGATCCGCTGCTTCGCCTCCCCCTGCGCCGCATCAAAATCCCGCACCACCTCCACCTGCAGCGCCCGCGCATCCGCCAGAAACGCATCCACAAAATACTGCGCCACCTGGTACGGATCCTCCGGATTCTCCACCGCCGCCTTCCCCTGCTTTTTCGATTCCTTCATCCGCTTCTGCGCCACCTCCATCTTGTCCTCGCCCCCCGCATCCGCATGCGCATCATCCGTCATGTGCCCCACATCCGTCATGTTCATGACCTGCCGCACCGTCGCCCCGCGAAACTCCAGAAACCGCCGCAGCACATCCGCAAACAAAAACGCCCGGAAATTCCCAATGTGCGCAAAGTCATAAACCGTCGGCCCGCACGTATACATCGACACCACCGCCCCGCGCAGCGGATGCGCAGCATCCGGCCCCGCCGCCAGCGGCACAAATTCCTCAATCCCATGCGCCAACGTGTTATAAAACCGCGTCGCCATCAGCTACTCCTCTGGGCCCTAAGCCGCAGAATTGTAGCGGATTCCCCCCGCATTCTTCACCGCTGCAGCCCACTTTCCCGTTTTCCCCCACGATCGCTCACGCCAGCGCCGCCGCCCCGCTCGGCGCCGCCCTCACAAACTGCCGAACCGCCCCCGCCCACACCACCCCGTACGCCCCCAGCGCCAGGTACACCCCCGCCGCCGCCGCCTCACTGCCTTCCGCAAAAAGATACAGCAACATCAACGACCCCACCGCCAATCCCGCCAGCGTGATCCCCCGCTGCGCCGCCGCAGGCTCCTCCTCCGCCGGCCACACCCAGGGCAACAGCGCCGGCAACGCCCCCAGCGCCAGAATCACCCACCCCATACCGTGCGCAACATCCCCCGCATGAACCTCCACCCGCCCCACCGGCGGCAACGTCGCCGGCCACGCAATACCCCCCACCGTCGCCGCCGTGAATCGCATCACCTCCGACACCGGTATCGCAAACCACGGCACAAAAAACGCCGCCACCAGCAGCAACGCCCCCACCGTCATCAGCCGCCGGCCCACCGAAAATCCGCGCCCCGTCCGCCGCGCCCGCGCCGGCGCGGGCCCCAGCGCCGCAATCAACTCCGCCGCATCCTCCCCCGAAATCTTCCCCATCTCCACCAGCGTCAGCACCCGCCGCCGTTCCTCCGCCAGCGGATCCAAAACCTCCGCCGCCCCCTCGCCCCCCGCCATCGCATGCACCACCGGATACGCCGCCAGCGCCGCCACGCCGCAGATCGCCGTCAGCCAGAACGGCCACCCCAGCCCCACCCACGCCGCGCCCGCAAAAATCAGCAGCATCAGCATGTTCGCCGGCCCCAGCCACGCCCGAATCCCCCGCATGTCCGCCATGTTCTCCGGCCCGCTCATCCGCCCCAGAATCCACGCCGCGTACAATCGCCACAGCCATCCCACCCCCAGCAGAATCGCCACGTCAGACCCGATGACCGTGATCCATTGCGCGGCGTAATCCCGATGCCACAGCACGTTCAGCGGCGCATTCAACACCTGCTCACCGAACAGGCCGCCTCTCACCGCCGCCGCCGCACCCGCCACCGCCGTGAGAATCAACGATTCCCACCACTCCGTCCGCAGCCACACGCTGTACGCCACATACGCCAGCACCACCACCAGCCCAATGCCGGCGACCACCGTCCGGGAATCAGCGATCACCCGAAATTCCGCAACCATGGCCTTACCTCCCTTTCAACAGCGCCGCCGCCTGCTTCGCATTGATCTCGCCGCGCTCCAGCCGCTCCAGAACCGCCGCCCGCGGCGCCGCCGCCTGCTCCCGCGCCTCCCCCTTGACCTCCCGCGGTTTGCCCAGCAGCTCATTCACCAGATCCAGCCGCTTGCACACCGTCGGATACGAAATCCCCAGCGCCTTCTCCACATCCCGGATATTTCCCCGGCACGCCAGAAACACCAGCACGAACCGCTGCAAATCCCCCGGCAACCGCATCACCGCCGGAAACGCCACCCCCGTCTCAATCGTCGTCTGGCAATGCGCGCACGAAAGCCGGCTGATCACCAGATCCCCCGTGCAAATCGGACATCGCGTCACCACAGACTTCACACCACACCTCCCGACGTTAACAATTTCAAGGTATAACTTAAATTCTTTAATGAGTCAATAAAAATCCTAGCCCCCACGCGCCTCGCCCCGTTCATCCCTCAAAGAGGCCCGCATCACCGCCGCCGCTTCTGGGCATCGTCAGCCCCAGATGCCCATACGCCGCCGCCGTCATCTGCCGCCCCTTCGGCGTCCGCCGAATGAAGCCGATCTGCAGCAAAAACGGCTCCACCACATCCTCCAGCGTGTCCCGCTCCTCACCCATCGTCGCCGCCATCGCGTCGATCCCCACCGGCCCGCCCTCGTAATCCCGCGCCATCACCCCCAGGAACCGCCGGTCCAGCGGATCCAGCCCCAACGCATCGATCCCCTCCAGCGCCAGCGCATCATTCAGCACCGAAGGCGTCAACTTCCCCTCCGACCGCACCATCGCAAAATCCCGCACCCGCCGCAGCAATCGGTTCGCCACCCGCGGCGTCCCGCGCGACCGCGCCGCAATCTGCCGAAGCGCCTCCTTCTCCGCCGGCAACTTCAGCAGCGCCGCCGACCGCTCCACGATCGCCAGCAATTCTTCCGGCGTGTAAAAACGCAAATGATGCGCAATCCCAAACCGCGACCGCATCGGCCCCGAAATCAGCCCCGTCCGCGTCGTCGCACCGATCAGCGTGAACGGCTGCAACGGTATGTTCATCACCTGCGCGTGCGGCCCCGAATCCATCACCACATCAATCGAAAAATTCTCCATCCCCGGATACAAATACTCCTCCACCACGTGCGGCATCCGGTGTATCTCATCGATGAACAGCACGTCCCCCGCCTTCAAATTCGTCAAAATCCCCACCAGATCCGCCGGCTTCACCAGCGCCGGACCCGACGTGATCTTCGGCGGCGTCCCATTCATCTCGTCCGCTATCAGGTGCGCCAGCGTCGTCTTGCCCAGCCCCGGCGGACCCGACAGCAACACATGCTCCATCGGCTCCCCACGCTTCTTCGCCGCCCCCACCGCGATCCGTATCTTCTCAATCAAGTCCGGCTGCCCGATGTACTCATCGATCTTCCGCGGCCGCAGCGCCGGATTAAAACCGTCCCCGCGCCCCTCATCCTCAGGCTGCTCATCGCCGGAAACAATACGTTCACGAGACATAGATACCGGTTCAAAAAAGAATCACTCGGAACAGCCAGGACGCCGCCATCCTACCCATGCCTCACTTGATCCCCGCCTTCAGCCGATACACCGCCTGAATAATTTTCTGCGCATCGGTCAGCGCAGGATCCGCCGTCGCCGCCCGATGCACCCAGTTCTCCGCATCCACACGACGCTCCCCCAGCCGCACCAGCACCTCGATCGCCTGCTGCTCATGGTCCGGCAACGCCGCCACCGGCACGGCCGCCGACGCCCCCACCGCAAACCGCTCCACCTTCCCATGCAGCTCCGCGATGATCTGCTCCGCCGCACGCTTCCCGATCTGCGGCAAACTCGACAGCTTCCGCGTGTCCTTGAGCGCAATCGCCGCCGCGATCTGGCTCACCGGTATCGCAAACGCCTTGAGCGCCTTCTTCGTCCCGATCCCCTTTACCGTGGTGAACAAATCGAAAAAATCCTTGTCATCCGCCCGCAAAAACCCCAGCATCTTGGGCGCCAGCGACCCGAACGACGGATTCCCCTCAATATACTGCAGCGTAAAAAACGACACCGCCTGCCCCACCTTCGTCTGCAAAAACGGAATGTCCGCCGCCGGCACCAACAATTCGTGCGTCATCTCCCCGATCGTCACGTGCACGCACTCCTCCCCCACATAATCCAGCCGACCCGACAACCGAACAATCATCGCCGCCCAAATCCAAAAGCCGCCAAACCCGCTCCCGCCCCGCCCGCCTCAAGGGAGTGTAGCCGCCCCTCTCGCCCGTTGCACCTGCCGCCACGAGCCCACCATTCTATGTCTCGCCCTTCATTTCGTCAAGTATTTGTTAGGGTACCCTCCGCCGCCGGTTTCTCGCGTCTGCGCCCCAGCAGGCACACGACAAAAGCAATCGTCGAGGCCACCGGCATCCACCAGGGCCACGCCAAAACCATCTGCCGGCCGAAAACCACCTTCGTCCACGCCGCCAGCACCGAATCCTGCAGCAGCGCCACCACCGCCGCCCCCACCACCAGCGCCGCAATCACCGACCACGTGCTCCCCCGCCGCGTAAAGAGGGCCGTCGCAAACACGCCGAGCATCCCCGAATACGCATAACTCATCAGCCCCTGCACGAAATCCAGCAGCGTGTGATGCGCCGGGTCATACACCAGCGCGCATCCGATGGCGAATAGCGACAGACCCACGCCCGTGAGCGCCACCGTCCACTTCGATGCCTCGCCGTCATGGGGGCCTTTGAACGACTTTGGCCTGGCATCCTGCAGCGCTGCCCCCTCGCCCACGCCCGCGCCCGCCTCCTCCGATCGCCGGTCCCTCGCTCCAGCCCACGCTCTCGCCAGCGGCTGCCACACGTCCGCCACAATGCTCGACGCCAGCGCGTTCATCGCCGAATCCAGCGAGCCCTGCGCCACCGCGAAAAATCCCGCCAGCGCCAGCCCCGCCAATCCCGTCGGCAATTCGTTGAGCAGGAACCACGGATAGACCGAGTGTCCGCCCGCCGGCGCCGCCCCGTGCGCTCCGCCCGCACGCTGATAAAACAGATACAGCAGCAGCCCCAGGATCAAAAACAGCGACACCACCACCATGCCGATGAACTGCGACGCGATCACCGACATCGCCCCGCCGCGCGCGGATTTGGTGATCAAAAAGCGCTGCGCCAGATCCTGGTCCGTGCCGAACGCCGCGATGTTCACGAAGCTCACCGCGAACGTCGCCGCCAAGAGCGTGTAAGGCTTGGCAAAATCGATCGAGAAATCCAGCAGATGCAGCTTCGAAGGCGCTGTCGCCGCCGACGCGTTGGGGGACGATGCGCTGTGCGCCAGCGTCCTGATGATCTCTGTCAGGGGCATATGCAGCCGCCCCAGCAGCAGCACGATCGAAATCGCCGCCGTCAACACCACCAGCCCGAACTGGATCACATCCACCCACACCACCGCCCGCACGCCCCCCAGCGTCGTGTAAAACGTGCCCACCGCGCTGATCAGCAGGATCGCCGCCACGAGCTGCCCCGCCGTCGGAAACTTCGGCCCAAACAGCAGCAGGCACAGCGGGATCGCCGCCAGGAACAGCCGCGCCCCCGAAGACAGCATCCGCCCCAGAATGAACGCCGCGGACACCGCAATCCGCGCCCCCTCGCCAAAACGCTGCGACAAAAAACCGTAAATCGTCACCGTTCCCGCGGCATACAACGGCGGCACGAAAAACCACGCCACCACGAATACCGCAATGATTCCCCCCAGCGACAGCGATAAATAAGACAAATCTCCCGCGAACGATGCATCCGGCACGCCCACAAACGTCGCCGTCGACAGCATCGTCGCCACCAGCGACAGCGACACCGCCCACGCCGGCAGCGAACGTCCCCCCAGAAAATAACTCCCCGCCCCCGCCGATTTCTCCCGCCGCGCAATCACCACCCCCACCGCGCAGATCGCCGCGAAGTACACCCCGACGATCGACCAGTCGATCGCCGAAAACGCCGCCAGCGGTAGAGAAGCATCCTCCAGCATCCCTGCCTCGCAAATCGTCCGCAAACCCAGCCCCCCACCGGCAGCATCGCGATCTTCGCCGCCTCCGCAAGCCCCCCCCTCCAAATCCCTCACCCCCCCAATGAACATGGCTTTTTGACGGAGTTCTCTGTATTTTTAAAGATGAATTGGAGGTTCCCGTGCGATCGATCTCCCTGCCCGACCAAATCTTCGATGAGTTGCAAAAACTCGCCCAGCCCCCGCTCGATACCCCCGAGTCCCTTGCCGCCAGACTCATTCACCAGGAAGCCCTCCGCCGCGGCGCGCAATCGGAACCGCCACCGGTCCAGGCCGGCGCCAACGCCCTCGCTGGCGTGACCTCTATCCGATCGCCCCGGCTCGCCAAGGGCGCCCCGCCGGATGTCCTCCACAAGCAGGTCCTGGAGCTGCCCCCACATGTCAAATTATGACTCGGCCCGCGACCCGCCTGCCCCTATCGCCCAGGTGATGCTCATGCGAATCGAAGATGGCGCCGTCATGGGCGATGTCAACCTGCTGGTGGACACCGGGGCCGATGCCACCATCCTCCCGCGCGCCGCTGTCGAACGATTGGGATTCGCCCTCATCGAAGCGGGATTCTGGGAACTCGAAGCCTACGATGGCGCCCGCACCCGGGTCCCCCTGGTCCGGCTCGATCTCGTCTTCAATCGCAAAAGGTATCGCGGACGTTACCCCGTCGTAGAACAGCCCGAAGGCGTCCTCGGCCGCGATATCATCAACGAGGTCGCCCTCCTGCTCGACGGTCCGCGACAACAATGGTCCGTCCCCTCTCCGTGACTCGCCACCTCGCTTCCCGAACTTCCCCCGCCGCTCCCATCCTTAAGCCCCCCCCTCCTCCCGCCGATAACCCCCTTATGAATCGCCACCTTCCCGCCTCGCCTCGCCGCGCCCGCGGCTCCGCTCTCTCCCTCGTGGTCATCATCGCCATCGTTCTCACCGGCCTCATTATCGCCACCGCCTGGGCCGCCTCCGTCCAGGCCAATATGGCCGCTCGCCTCCCCCACCTCGACGACGCCTACTACGCCGCCGAAGCCGCCGCACAACAAGCCTGCTGGCACTTCAAACATGACAACCAATGGCGCGCCCCGGCGCTCACCCCCCTCACAGGCTCCCTCACCATCAACGGCATCCCCTTCTCCTGGTCCGCTACCTGCACCGCCAACGTCGGCACCGCCGCCCTCGCCTGGAAATTCGACGAAGACGCCGGCAACTCCACCGCCGATTCCTCCGGCCACGGAAATACCGGCGCCTTCCACGGCGGCGTCTCCTGGGACCCCAACGGCCGCTCCGGCTCCTGCATCGATCTCGACGGCATCGACGGCTACGTCGACTGCGGAAACAACGCCTCCACCAACCTCACAGGCGACCTCACCTTCTCCGCATGGGTCAAAATGAACTCCGGCGCCTATGACCAGAAAATCGGCGGCAACCAGGACGGCATCTCCGGCGGATACAAACTCTGCATCTACAACTCCAAGGTCGAATTCGAAGTCCGCGACGCCTCCAACGTCGCACGCCTCGACCGCGATGTCCCCGGCGGACGCATCCTCGTCATGGGCTCCTGGTACCACGTCGTCGGCGTCTACGATTCCGCCAACCACATCATCAAAACCTACGTCGATGGACAGTTCGACCGCGAACTCACAGGCCTCCCGCCCAATGCCCTCGGACCCACCACCGGCAACTTCGTCATGGGCAAGGAACCCTGGGACTCCCTCTACTATTTCAACGGCTCCATGGACGATATCCGCGTCTTCAACCGCGTCCTCTCCCTCCAGGAAATCCAGTCCCTCTACGATACCACCGTCGATATCGCCGCCACCGCCACCGACGGCACCGTCGCCAACACCGTCTCCTACTCCGCCTCCATCCCCACCCCGCCGCCTCCCACGCTCCCCTCCGTCACCACCGCCGGAGACTTCCCCGCCAAGGATTCCACCATCACCGGCGACCTCTCCGTCCGCGGCACCGTCGCCGCCGCCAACCCCGATTCCCTCGTCTCCGGTAACCTCAACTACGGCAACAAAATCACCGGCGGCGGTCACCTCACCGTCAAAGGCGCCTCCACCAAGGTCGGCACCCCCACCAACATCCCCATGCCCTCCATTGACCTCGCCGCCCTCCGCAACCAGGCCTCCTCCTACGGAAAAGTCGTCAACGCCACCTCCACCAACCAGACCTTCGCCTTCAATTCCCTCGGCGGAAACAAGGTCATCTGGATCAAGGGCGATCTCGTCAACCCCACCGTCACCATCGGCGGCACCTACGCCGCCGGCGGAACCTTCGTCGTCGATGGCCAGGTCAAATTCACCTCCGGCGCCCAAACCGTCGGTATGGACGGCTACCCCGTCTACTTCGTCTCCGTCGGCAACTTCACCCAGTCCGGCACCTCCCTCACCCTCTTCGGCGGCATCTACGCCCAATCCAACCTCAACTTCAACTCCCTCAACCTCACAGGTCCCCTCGTCGTCAACGGCTCCATCACCAACAACGACACCGCCCCCAGCGTCTTCACCGCCGACGAAATCCCCTGGTTCGACAACCGCATCATCCCCCAAACCACCGCCACCCTCCCCATGTACACCACCAACCACCGCGGCATCGGCCCCTGATCCGCCCGCAACCGCCGCACGCAAACACAACACCCAGCATCAGCGCCCGCCACCCCTGCCCCCCCGCGCCCAACCCCCGACATCACCACCGGCACGCCCCACCCACCGCCTCCCACCCCCACGCATTTTTCCCTTGCTCCCCCGCCCGCGCCCGCGCATAATACCGAACAAATTCCAAACGCATGCAGAGGACCACAACCATGTCCGCCCTCTCCTTCGCACACATCGCACCACAACCCCTCGCCTGGCTCTGGCCCCATTACCTCCCCCGCGGACGCCTCACACTCCTCGCCGCCGACCCCGGCGCAGGCAAAACCTCCCTCGCACTTCACATCGCCTCTCAGCTCTCACAAGCCCTCCGCCTCCCCGGCACCTCAGCACTCAGCACCCAGGACCCCCCACTTCCCGCCGCCACCCTCTTGCTGAGCCCCGAAGACGACCCCGCAGATACCCTCCTCCCACGACTCCTCCACTTCCACGCACACCTGCCCCTTATCCACATCCTCCCCATCACCTTCTCCGCCGGCCCACGCCGCCACGCCCCCAACCAACCCTCCTTTATCGACCACCTCCATGACGCCATCCAGAACATCTCCAACCTCGCCCTCCTCATCATCGACCCCATCTCCGCCTTCCTCCCCGTTTCCACCCCCACCGCCCCCCTCTACGACCTCGCCCAGCTCGCCCACGAATACAACCTCGCCATCCTCCTCACCACCCGCCTCGCCAAATCCGTCCCAAACGCCCACTCCTCTCGCACCCTCCGCAACGTCCTCGGCTCCCTCGCCTTCGCCGCCGCCTGCCGCACCGTCCACCTCATCCTCCCCGACCCTCGCCCTCCTCAGTCCTCAGCACTCGGTCCTCAGTCCTCCCCCTCCGCCCGCCGCCTCCTCCTACCCCTCAAATCCAACCTCGGCCCCCTCCCCCCCACCCCTCGCCTTCTCCCTCACCGACACCCTTGCCTTCGACCCCACCCCCCTCGACCCCGCCGATCTCTCCGCCCACGACCCCATCTTTCAGCACGCTGCCCAATTCCTCGAATCCACCCTCGCCAACGGCCCAGTCCCCGCCTCCGAAATGCTCGAAGGCGCCGCCAAATCCGCCATCTCCCGCCCCACCCTCCTCCGCGCCAAAGCCGCCCTCAACATCCAATCCTCCCGCCGCACCTTCCTCGGCAAATGGTTCTGGGACCTCCCCAACGACACCCGCGAACCCACCTCCACCCTCGAAATGCCCTTCGGCAACATCGCCGAAATGTTAAACACTGTAGCGAAATGAGACATGCGCCCGCGCCATTATCTAAATATCGAAATTGTGCAGGATTTCGCCAACGGCTGCGTATATAACAGAGCTCAATCAATTATCGCTAGCCAACGGTTCAAAGAGTCAGCTACCAAGATGCGAGGAGCGAAACGATGCGCCTGGAGAAGATTACGATTCGCAAGTTCAAGGGGATCAGAGAGCTCGAACTTATAATTCCAAGAACAGATGAGAACCGAGAAGGGTCTGCCGACTTCATCTCTATTGTCGGCGAGAACAACTGCTGCAAATCTTCAATTTTGGAAGCCATTTGTCTGGCGTGCCCCGAAGTTGAGCCCTCGCAGCCAACGATCGATCACTTCCATATGCGAGACGAAGCAAATGGCCCGATCGAAGTTGAGTTCGAATTTGGCGAAGTAACGGAGGACGACGCGAAAAAGCGGGCCATTGGACCACACGTATACAATGACAAGTACATCGTAAGGAAGAAATGGTCCGAAGCTGATTCCAGGGCAATATACGAGGCGAAGGCTCCTACAGTAATTTATAAAAATCTTCCCTCTCCGCTGACCAAACAAGAGCAACTCAAGGCACTCCCGCCAGAGTGGAAGGAAGTTTTCGAGACGGTCAAGGCAAAAAATCCCGCAGCGAAAAACCCCGCCCTCGTTCAAGAGATGAAGACCTTTGCGCTCGAAAACAAAAAAGAGCTAATCGAGCAAGGAGCGCCGCAATGGGACACAAATCCGGGAGGCATAAGCCCGAATCTGGATTCTGTTCTTCCACGCGTAATATACGTTCCAGCAATACGCGAAACCAATGAAGAAGCCGCAGTATCAAAGAGAGGGTCTGCAATACGGCAAATTGTTAACACGATGTTCGAGGAAGACTTAGAAGGTCATGAAGTGATTGAGGCCTTCAAAGATGCCGCCGACCGGGTGAAGGAATTATTCGACGAAGTCGGAAAACACGCCGCAATTCGCGCAATTGAGGGCGAACTGACACGGCGCTTGGGCCGGCTGATCGACTTGGAAGCCATTTTCGATTTTACCCCTCCAGAGGTTAGCGATAACCTCGCGGGGAAAACTGAACTATGGGTACGCGACCAAGACATCAGGACAAGACCGGAACATCAAGGCCATGGAGCACAACGTGCGCTTATACTCGCGCTTTTGGAACTACTTGCCGATCGAGCGCAAAGAAAACAGGCAGATGGATTCAAACGTACAATACTGTTGCTTATTGAAGAACCGGAGATCTACCTCCATCCGTCGATGTGCAGAAAAATGCGCGATGTGCTGCTTCGGATTGCGCGACTACAGACCGCACAAGTTATTTGCACCACGCATTCGCCTGTATTCCTTGACCTTGCGGATCGGCATGATGGAATTGTAATACTTCGCCGAACCTCGCACGGAATCGAAAAGGTGCAAAGGATGGCGGACATTTTTCCTGGCAAAGAACTCGAAGAGGAACGAAGCAGGTTGCGAATGATCCTGAACTTCGATCCTTCAGCCAATGAGGTATTTTTTACTAGGAAAGTCTGCTTGGTGGAGGGAGATTGTGAGTTGGCTGCAATCAATGCGTGCGGCCGGCGCTTGGCAGATCTGAAGCTGATTTCCTGGGAGAAATTCTTATTGGCCCGTCGGTCCGTCACGGTAGTCAATTGCCGCGGAAAATGGACGATCTTGCCTTTTCAAAGAGTCCTCAATGAATTCGGCGTGCCGTACCGAATAATCCACGACGAAGACAAGGGTGCTCCCGCCGCGGCAAATCAAAAAATAATTTCACTGCTCGGCAACGATGAAAAACGTAGGATCATACACAAGCCGAACTTTGAACAAGGCATATTTAGTACCGTCTGGACTGAGGACAAGCCGTGGCGCGCTTCGCAAACAATTTTGGAGCTTACCGCGACGAACTTTCCCGACAGTTTGAAGACGTTTCTAGAGTTCGTCTTGGACGTAAAACTGGATGCGCTGAAGCCCGAGCCCGAAAACCTTGCTCAAGCCGCGCAGCCCCAAGTGCAACGGCCGCGACACCAAAAACCTGTGCGACGCAATGAAAGAGAGCGCATTCGAAAGATCGCGGCTACGGCGTTTGGTGAACCAGCACAGCTGAATCCGCAAGAATACTTCGGAATAGCCGCGGGGCCATTCCGGCTCATTGACGTATCGGGATTGCCTAAGGAATGCACGCTAGATGGCGAAGGTCGTGTGGTGCTTGCGACGATCAGAGGCGAATCGATGGCAAACACACTTTACGATGGAGACACGGCCGTCCTAAAGAAATTAGATAACGTTTTTCTGGAGCCAGTTGAGGATATCGCGGCGCAAACGCCATTCGATAATTTCCGCAGGAGCGTTCAAAACGGAATTTATCTCGTGGCGGTCAATGATTCCATCGACAACCTTGCGTACACACTGAAACGCGTCATTTCCCAGGAGCAGCCAGACGGAAGCTGGATTTGTCGAATTTGCGCTGACAATCCCGAAGTAAGGTTCGGAGATCGCGGGCAAATGCTGGTCAGACGCACGGACAGGGTGCATTTTGCCGCAAAACTAATTGGTATCGTCGAAGCGGTACCAAATGAAGGCCCCACCAACGGACAATAAACCCAAGAACGCCGATTATCATGGCTGTAGCTACCGTCAATCAGCGCCAAAGCGCCCGTTTCCAGTCTCCACAACTGCAGGCCTACCGCCCCGAACGTGCCGACAACCTCTCTCAATTCCATGAGTACCTTGGACAAACCATGAGTACCTTGGGCACAAAACCGCATTTTCTTTCCCAAATCATGAGTACCTTGGGCAGCAAACCCCATTTCCTTTCCCAAACCGCACACATTTTTCCCAAAAACCGCCCAATCTCCCCCCTTTCCCCTCGCCGCCACCCCCTCCACCGCCCCCAATCTGCTATAACAACGGGCTCAAAATTTCGTCCCCCACCCCAACCGGAGCCCACAATGGCCACCACGCAAAATGAACCCAACAAAATCATCTACTCCATGATCGGCGTCTCCAAAAAAATCGACAAAAAAGTCCTCCTCAAAGATATCTACCTCTCCTACTTCTACGGCGCCAAAATCGGCGTCCTCGGCATCAATGGCGCCGGCAAGTCCACGCTCCTCAAAATCCTCGCCGGCGTCGACAAAGACTTCGATGGCCAAATCTCCCTCCAGCCCGGCTACACCACCGGCTTCCTCCCGCAGGAACCCCACCTCGACCCGGAAAAAACCGTCAAGGAAATCGTCCAGGAAGGCGTCCAGGAAACCGTCGATCTCCTCAAGCAGTTCGAAGAACTCTCCAACAAGTTCGCCGAACCCATGTCCGACGACGACATGAACAAGCTCCTCGAAAAGCAGGGCGAACTCCAGGAAAAACTCGATGCCGCCAACGCCTGGGAACTCGACCAGCAACTCGAAATGGCCATGGACGCCCTCCGCTGCCCGCCCGCCGATCAAAAAACCGCCCACCTCTCCGGCGGCGAAAAACGCCGCGTCGCCCTCTGTCGCCTCCTCCTCAAAAAACCCGATGTCCTCATCCTCGACGAACCCACCAACCACCTCGACGCCGAATCCATCCAATGGCTCGAACAGCACCTCAAACGCTACGAAGGCACCGTCATCGCCGTCACCCACGATCGCTACTTCCTCGACAACGTCGCCGGATGGATCCTCGAACTTGACCGCGGCGCCGGCATCCCGTGGAAAGGCAACTACTCCGCCTGGCTCGAACAAAAAGCTGCCCGCCTCAAAATCGAGGAAAAACAGGAATCCCAGCGCCAGCGCGCCCTCGCCCGCGAACTCGAATGGATCCGCTCCAACCCCTCCGCACGCCGCGCCAAATCCAAAGCCCGCATCGCCGCCTATGAACAGATGGTCTCCGAAAACGCCGAGAAAAAAGCCGCCGAAATCGAAATCTACATCCCCCCCGGTCCGCGCCTCGGCCAGAAAGTCATCGAAGCCAAAGCCATCTCCAAATCCTTCGGCGACAAACTCCTCTTCGATAACTTCTCCTTCTCACTCCCCCCCGGCGGCATCGTCGGCGTCATCGGCCCCAACGGCGCCGGCAAAACCACCCTCTTCCGCATGATCACCGGCAGCGAAAAACCCGACAAAGGCGAAATCGCCGTCGCCCCCAACGTCCAACTCGCCTACGTCGAACAATCCCGCGAAACCTTGAACGATGAGCAAAACGTCTGGGAAGCCATCTCCGACGGCCTCGAATCCACCAGGGTCGGCGCCATCACCATGAACACCCGCGCCTACGCCGCACGCTTCGGCTTCGCCGGACAGGACCAGCAGAAAAAACTCGCCGTCCTCTCCGGCGGCGAACGCAACCGCGTCCACCTCGCCCGCATGCTCAAGTCCGGCGCCAACGTCATCCTCCTCGACGAACCCACCAACGACCTCGACGTCAACACCATCCGCGCCCTCGAAGAAGCCCTCCAGAATTTCGCCGGCTGCGCCGTCATCATCTCCCACGACCGCTACTTCCTCGACCGCCTCGCCACCCACATCATCGCCTTCGAAGGCGACTCGCAAGTCGTCTACTTCGAAGGCAACTTCCAGGCCTACGAAGAAGACAAACACAAACGCATGGGCGCCGACGCCGACAAACCCCACCGCATCAAATACCGAAAGCTCACGATGTCATGATCCCCCGCCCGCACAACTTCGCTCAACGCGCCGCCTGCAGCGTCTCGCGCAACAGCGTGAACAGCGCCGTCCAGTGCCGCTCCGCCGCCGCCTCGTCATACACCGGCGCGTCCTTCATCGTGAACCCGTGCCGCGCCGGATACGTCTCCACCGTGTACGCCACCCCCGCGTCCTCCAGCGCCTGCTCCAGCCGCCCTTTCTGCTCCTCCGTAAAATGCTGGTCCTCGATCGCCCCTGCCACATACACCCGCCCCGTGATTCCCTTCAAAAACCGATGCGGACTGTCCGGCTTATCCGTCACCAGGCTCCCTGCATGGAACGATGCGACCGCCGCAAACCGATCCGGATACGCCCCCGCCGCCAAGAGCGCACAATTCCCCCCCATGCAATACCCCGTCGCCCCCAGCCGCTCGCCCGCCACATCATCCCGCCGCGACAAAAACTCAATAAACGCCCCCGCATCCGACACCTTCTTCTCCCGATCCAGCGTCCCGATCATCTTCATCAGCCCCTCCCGCGCCTTGGGATCGCTGAAGACCTGCGCCGGCGCCATCGGAGGATACGGACCCGAGCGATAAAACAGATCCGGCAGCAGCACCACGTACCCCCCATCCGCCAGCCGCTGCCCCATCTCCCACAGCACCGGCCGAATCGCCAGGCCGTCCATAAAGAAAATCACCCCCGGCCGCGGCCCCGCCCCCACCGCCGGCGTGAACACGGAGGAAGGACAATGCCCATCACGAGTCCGAATCGATACTTCCGCACGTGGCATCACAACTCCAGCGGCAAAGGAACGGCAAAAGCCGGCGCGCCGGCCCCGCAAAAACACGATAACTCCGCGTTCCCTCGGTTGCCCGAAAACGCAGAGTTATCAAAGTGGAGAGGAGGGGAATCGAACCCCCATCTACGCATTGCGAACGCGTCGTTCTCCCATTGAACTACCTCCCCGGAGGGGCCCTCATAAGCAAATGGGATGTCATGGCTTACGAGCTCGAATGTCGCCGCCGCGCCCGTCGAACGCCCCACATCGGCGCTCCCGCGGGCGGCATGCCTGCTCTTCCAAACAGCAGGGACAGCCATCTTAATCCATCCGCCGCCGCCATGTCCAGCGGCAACCCGTTTTGCACCGGCACGCGGCACGGGGCGTAGTTCTCGATCCGGGTAAAAACTCCGAGACGCAACCGTCAGGGAGCGTTGGGGGGAGAGGGAACGTCACCACGATGGATTGTTACCCGGAATATGAAATACACCCCCCGCACGCCGGCGCTCGCGATCCGCCTTGCCCCCAATGCCCAGGCCCCCCCGCAGCCCGACGCCCCGCACGCAAACCAAGCCACCGACATCCAAAACTTGAAGAATTCTTCGCAAACGCGCCGCCTTTCGCTCCACTGCCGTTCAGCCAAAGCTCGGGAATTCTCCCACCACCCACCGGAGCGCGTATGAGCAGAGCCGCAGAACCCACGCCCCCGCCGCCAGATCCGCCCCCCCCGCCGCCGCCGCCCGCCCCGCCGCCGCGGCCGCGCTTCGTCGTGCGCCTCCGCTGGCTCCTGGCCCTGGGCGCGTGGGCGACCGGGCTGATTCTGTTCTTGTATTTCTTCGACGCCCTTCGCCCCGTCCTGCTGGACCTGCTCTTCGCCGCCGCCATCGCCGCCATGCTGCGTCCCCTCCTCCGCTGGGCGCCCGGACCGCACTGGCTCCGCGGATTGCTCGTCGGCCTGGCCTTTGTCCTCGTCGTGGCCGGCGTGCTGGCCGGACTGGGCTGGCTGCTCCAGGCGCCCGTCAAACGCGAACTCGACCAGTGGCCGCAGCTCCACCAGCACCTCAACGACCTCCTGGCACGCTGGGCCCAGCGCCTCGGCTTGCAGGAAACGCCCGACGTGCAGACCGCCGCCCAACGCCTCATCGCCTCCGCCCTGGGATCGGGCGCCGGAACCCACGTGCTCTCCTCCGCCGCCGACATGCTCTCCCAATTCCTGGTCACCCTCGCCCTGGTCTTCGTCGGCATGATCTACCTGCTGCTCGAACCCGCCGGACGCCTGACGCGCCCCCTCATCGCCCCCCTGAACCGCCGCCGGCAAGCCCAGTTGCACAAAACATTCCACGACCTGGACACCCGGCTGCGCTACTGGCTCATCGGCGTGATCGTCTCCACCTGCCTCGTGGGCACGCTGTCATGGGTCGGCTATTACTTCGTGAACCTGCAGTTCGCCCTGCCCCTGGCCATCTTCGCGGGCCTCGCGGAAATCGTGCCCACCGTCGGGGCCCTCACGGCATCGGCCGTGGCGATCCTGGTGGCCGCAACCCAGAACAGCGCCTTCACGTTCATCGGCGTGATCGTCGTGCACAGCATCACGCTGATGATCGAATCGTACGTGATCCTGCCGCTGATCATGCGCCGCGCGATCCTCGTGCCCCCCGCGGTGATGCTCTTCACCGTCGTCCTCTGGGCCAAGCTCCTGGGCATCGGAGGCCTGATCCTGGCGCTCCCGCTCGACCTGGTGGTCTGGACGCTCTACCAGAATTTCGTCCTGCCCCCGCCCCGGGAGCAAGCCCGGGAAATACACGCGGGAAGCGGCTGAATGGAAGGAAGGATTGCACCAGCTAGAGCGGATTGCACCTGAGTGTACTATAGAATGTGTCGCAAGCACCATGGAGGTGCCCAATGGACGCATATTCGCAAGACCTGCGGGAGCGGGTGGCGACGGCCTGCGATGGCGGAGACCTGTCGCAGGCAGAGGTGGCCGAGGCCTTCGGGGTCAGCCTGTCGTTTATCACCAAACTCCTGCGTCGACGTCGAGAGACCGGTTCGGTGACGGCCAAGCCCCATGGCGGGCGGGCACGCCCCGCTGCTGGGCGGGAAAGACCGCTCGACATTGCGCAGCCTGGTCAAGCAGCAGCCCGATGAGACGCTGAAGGAATACTGCCAGGCGCTGGCAAAACAGGGCACCCCGGAGGTAAGCCCGTCGACCATGTGCCGGACGCTCGCCGCGCTGGACCTGCCACGAAAAAAAAGTCCCTGCATGCCTCCGAACGCGACACGCCACAGGTGCAAAGGCTCCGGCGGGCATACACCCGGCAAGTGGCATGTGTCCCGATGGAAAAGCGGGTGAGTCTTGACGAAACCGGCACCACCACGGCCATGACGCGATTGTTCGGCCGGGCTCCGCCTGGACAACGGGTCATCGACTCGGTCCCTCAGAACAACTGGCAGATGACCACGGTGATCGTGTTGCTCTTGAAGACAAGCTCCGGGGCGATCCCATCGTGCGCGAAGAAAAAGTAAGTGGCGCCGTCATTTCCGGGGAAGGGAGCGAAGATCTGCGCCGTGGCATACTCCAGGGTCGCATCGCTCATATTCAAATTCATCGGCCAGATGCCGAAGACATTCTTGGGAATGGTTATCGGTTTCGATGGTATGCTGACCATGGAATCCGCGAGTTTGACTTTCACCTGAATGCCGTCGAGGTCTTTATTGGCGGCATAACGCTGATAATTATTGAAGAACAGGTATCCCGACTTGTTGTCAGTACGAACCATGCAACGAAACGTGTCAACATCATCGGCACTTGTGGGACGCTTTGAGGGCATGGACGGGATCATCGGGGCCAGCTCGGCGCCGAAATCCTGAATAAAATAGTGCGCCAGTTTCAGGACGTGATATTTTTCGGGCGTCTCGCCAAATTCGCCGATCGCCCCCTGATAATCGTAGCTGACCTGCGACATCCCTCTTCCCGAGCCCAGCGGCGTCAGCTTGCCGTCGGGATTCGAGCCCCCGACATACATGTAATATCCGATGCAGTTCGCACCGCCGGCAAGCTTCACAAGCATCAGGGCGCCCGCATCGCGCTCATCCACTACGGGTCGGCGGCGCTGTGTCCATTGCATGCCCAGGCCAAGTTCCGAGCATCCAGGGATAATCCGAGGAGTTGTACGTCCGCTTGCCATAGGTCTCCAGCACGGGAAGCACGTCGGTGCCCACGCCGGTGTTGACCGGAATGCCGGCCATGAAGAGATACTGCGGATTCGGCGGGTTCCTTTTCACGCCGCCCGACCAGAAGTCGTCGGGATACCCGGCCTGGACGGGGATAACTTCTTTTTCGGGGATGACCACGTTGTTCCACCCCGTGACGGTGTATACAGGAACATCAAACCCTACCTCACGGGCGATTTTCTTCAATTCCCGGATGTGGCCTGGATTATTCAGTTCGTTGTCGAGTTGGATCCCGATGATCGGCCCGCCATCCTTATACAGCAGACCTTTGACCTGGTTGTAATATTCCTGATAGAGGACACGGACAAGGTTGAGATATTCCGGGTCATCGGTTCTGGTTTTGACGCTCTCCTGCCGGACCCAATCGGGAATTCCGCCATTGCGCACCTCGCCGTTACAGAATGGCCCGGTGCGCAGCCATACGTACATCTTATTTTCTTTGCATATTTCGACAAATCGCCGCAGATCCCTATGCCCCGTGAAGTCGAACTGCCCCTTGATTTCCTCGTGGTGGATCCAGAAGCAATAGGTTGCCACAATATCAAGGCCGCCCGCCTTCATTTTCTGGACTGCATCCTCCCACATGTTTTCCGGGTAGCGCGAATAGTGCATTTCACCCATGACAGGAAGCCAGGGCTCGCCGCCCTTCATCAGATAGTAGTTGTTCAACGTGATGGCGGTCCCATCCGGGTTGGTCGGAGTCCCCATCACGTAATCGCCCTGGGTCAGCTTCTTGGTGGTGGCGCTCGCATCTATCTCATAGGTGTCCGCGTAGGCAAAGACCGTCGTAGGGGTTAATACCGTCAGGACCCAAAGCAAAAACTTGAGAGACCTCATGGCTTCCCTTCAACGACGTTCGCGAAGCTCGATGATGGGCGAGTGGATTTTCGTCGACACGAACCTGCGGCAGGGGCGCGAGGGCGCACCGTGAAATGCAGCAGTGGCAGTGCCACATCCCCGAATGGGCACGTAGACCGGCGATCAAATTCCCCTTCAACAGCAGGCATCATGTCCTACATCGCTCCCCGTCCCTGCCGCGTGACGAAAAAACTTCCGTGCCACGATAGGGGTCCCCTTGATTCCAAAACGGATGGATTGCCGCCCTGGTGCCCGCGGCGACGGGGAACCCCCAACCGCAGGATATTCTGGCGGATTTTGCGTCACGATCTGGCTTTATGCCGCGATAACTTCATACCCTCGCATCCGCGCGGAATTCGCAGGCGCAAAAGGGAGCATGATCTTGCCTCACATCGCACACGCAAAAAATCCGGTTGCTTTTCGATGGCGGTTGCTGGCCGCAGTGGCGTTGCTGGCTGGCGGAGCCGCGGCCCCCGGAGCGACGATCGAAAACGACACCTTCTGGAAGGATACGGCAGGCCACCTGATCTTCTCCCAGGGCGGCGGGATGCTCAAGGTCAATGGCACCTACTATTGGTACGGCGTTAATTACCCCGGAGCGGCGAGCTATGCTGGCAGCAGCAACACCGGCCTCGGGTTCGGGTTTCGCTCGGTCACCTGTTATTCTTCCACCGACCTCGCCCACTGGAAGTTTGAAGGCGACGCGCTGGCGCGCGACCAGGTCGGGAGCGGCTGGTTTGGACGCCTCGGCGTGGTCTATCACCCCAAGACCAAAAAGTATGTGATGATTGCGCAGGGCAACGGCCCCCAGCGCGGCGGTTCGGGTCAATACTTCGCAACCAGCGACACGCCCACGGGGCCCTTCAAGTTCAACAACGTGCAGAATGTCTCCAGCATGTTCGTCAACGGAGGCACCGGCGATCAGACCACGTTTCAGGATGATGACGGGAAAGCCTACGTCATCGCGTCCAACGTCAAGGGTCGCAGCCACTTGTACGTCGCGCCCCTGCGCGAAAGCGATTTTCTGGCGATTGACTCGGCCAAGGAAATTGCCAGCGGAACCGGCCGCGAAGGCAACTGCATGTTCAAATACAACGGCCGCTATTACTTCTGCTCCTCGGACCTGCACGGGTGGAACGCCTCTCCAACCCATGTCATTTCCGCCACCAATATCCTGGGGCCCTACGGCAAAGAATTCCTGATGGCCAAAAGCGACCTGGATTTCAGCCACGTCACACAGACCGGCTTCTTTTTCACGGTCAACGGCACCAGGCAGACAACCGTCATCTTTGCGGGCGACCGCTGGTGCGACTTCGGGGGCAACGGCATCGGATACAACCAGTGGGTTCCGCTCTCCTTCGACAAGGACCAGCCCATTTTCAATTCCATGAGCCAATGGGAGATTGACGCCAAGACCGGCGAATGGAAGGTAGGCCTGGGGAACAACTACATCCTCAACCCCAGCTTCGAGGCTGATCGCACGGCCCAGCGCGCCCTGGCAGGTTGGACCAACACTCATAGCGCCGGTGCCGATCCCAATGGCAATACCCGCAAGGGTGAGTCGCACAGCGGGAATTACGCCATGCAGCAGAAGGGCAAGGCTGCCTACACCGCAAGCATGGAGCAAAATATCACACTCCCCAATGGCATCTATACCCTCAGCGCATGGGTCAAAAGCAGCGGTGGCCAGAACATGGCCGTGATTGGCGTGAAGGACTTTGGCGGGGCAGACAAATCGGTTTCCCTGGCAAAGCCCATGGGCGCCTGGACCGAATTCTCGCTCCCCGATATCCGAGTCACCGCAGGCAAGTGCCAGGTGACCATCTCCTCCGATGCCCAGGCCGGGAACTGGATTGAGGTGGATGACCTGTCGCTGGTCAACAGCGAGGGGCTCAAGGCCTCCCAGAATCGACTGCCTGCCAAATAGGGCGCGCTTCGGGAGTGCGGCCGTTCATAATTTTTTGGATTTTGCGTCACGCTGCGACGCCATACCGCGATACCCAATAGGCGATACACTCGATGTCGTTTTACCAGTACAGCATTATTTAGGTGGCCATGTTCGCCCAGAGCCCAGCCGTCGCCCGTGCGTGGGTGCTTGCACAGCCGGTGGTCGATGCTTTTATTTCGGTGGCGGTGCGAAACCACGCCGATGCACAGGATATTCTCCAAGATGTTGCCGTGGCTGTCTTAGACTGCAATTCCATGCCCCCGGCAGATGCGGAATTCACTCCATGGGCCATCGGCATCGCACGCCACAAGGTTGCTGACCACTTCCGACGTCAGAAGCGGCAACAGGTCATCATGGAGGAACAAGTGCTGCACAGCGTTGCCGATGCATTCGCTCGGCAGACTCAAGCGTGGACGGAAGAAGGCCACGCGTTGGAACTGTGTCTGAGCAACGTCAAAGGAGATGCGAAGCAACTCTTGGATTTGCGCTACAGGGAAGGGCATTCCCCCCAGGAAATGGCCCGTAATCTGGGACGCAGCTCAGAAGCGATTCGCGCCTCCTTGCTTCGCGTCCGCAAGGCGCTCCGCGAGTGCATTGAACGACGTCTAGGTCGGGCTTCGGAGCTGACACCCAGGGGAGATGGCTGATGGACTGGGATCGCCTTGTCAATGATTACCTGGATGACGAACTGAAGCCCGAGGAAGTGGCTGCCCTGTTCCAATGGGTCGCAAGCCATCCGGATAACGCCAAACGCTTCGCCCAAGCCGCTTTTCTACACCGTTCCCTTGAGCACCGCCTCTCCGCGATGCGCGTGCTGGAACAGGCCCGCCTCGCGGATGCTGGCGGCCCCGAAACGCCGAAGGCATCCTCATCAGCGACAACTGAACCCGAATTGTCGGAAGCGCCCCAACATGGCGCCGTCGGTCGCCCGGCCAGACCGACCGTTCATTGGGGGCGCTGGGCCGGGATCGCCGCGGCCCTGCTGCTGGTTGCCTGCGTGGTAGCGTATTTCGAGTGGCCGCGCCCTTCTCCTGCGCATCTATTGGCCGTGCAGAACGCGACCTGGGGGTCGGAAATCGCAGCTCCCAAAATTGGCGACTCACTCCCACGAGGCGACTGTGTTCTCAAGTCAGGTTTCATTCAAATCGGCTTCGACAACGGAAACCAGCTGCTCATCCAGGGCCCTGCTCGCTTTTCCATCACCGATAGCCTGGGCGTTGCGTTGTACGACGGCTCGCTGACGGCTGTGGTCACTAAACCGGGCCGAGGGCTGAAGATCACGACCCCAACGGCACGCGTGACGGACCTTGGCACAGAATTCGGAGTGCAAAGCGGTTCGACCCTGACACGCGTTCAGGTTTTTGTCGGCAGGGTAGTCGTTGACCAGAATGCCGCGGGCTCGACCCCGACTGAAATCTCCCAGGGAAGTGGTGTTGAAATTTCCGCAACGGGGATCCGCCCGATTGCATTTGATGCATCCGCATTCACGCGCACGATGCCTTTCGATGCCCGCCCGCTGGATCTGATTGACCTCCTGGCGGGCGGCGATGGCAGAGGCTCGGCAGCAGGAGTAGGTATCAACGCCGCCACCGGCGTCACCCACGAAACCAGAGCCGTCACGATCCGCCATGGGGACCACCGGTATATCCAGGTAAAGGATAATCGCGTGGTCGATGGATGCTTCATCCCTGATGGAAACATGCCCATTGACTCTCAAGGGCATACATTCACGTTCCCCGCGACCAGCCTCTTTAGCTATGGCTTGATCTGGTGCGGCCCGGACATCCCATGGGAAGGAGACCTTCCCCTCGCAACGACACTGCCCGATGAACCGCCAACCTCACGGATCCTGGCCATGCACAGCAACAACGGCTTTACTCTGAATCTGGATGCCATCCGCGCGCTACACCCGTCGGCAGTGCTCACCGCCTTCCACGCCCGCGTCGGGAATAGTTACCGCGCTGCGCCCGGCACCAGCCCCGCCAATCCGCTCGCCTCCGTCCACGTGGTTGTCGATGGCGCCGCCCGTTTCGAAAAGATCGGCTTTGCAAACGTTGATCCCGTGATGGACATCAACTGCCCCCTTTCTGATAACGATCATTTCCTGACACTCGCCACCACCGATGGCGGCGACGGCAACGCCTGTGACTGGGTGCTCTGGACCCACCCGGAACTCCTGGTCAAAAATCGCACTCCCTAGTTTCGGTCCTTACTCTTGCTCTGCTTTAAGGAACAACACGCGCATGACTGATCTCAATTGGCTCCCCCGCATCGCCATTTTTTGCATGCTAATTCCGTTGGCTGGCGCATCCTTACGGGCTGATGATGCGCGGCCCGTGGTCGACGATTCACAATTCGGCAAGGACACGCCTGCCCCCTCCACCCGTCCACGACTCTTTCTCATCGGTGACAGCACGGTGAAGTCCGGCGGCGGCAACGACACCGGGTGGGGCGAAGTCATCAACCGATATTTTGACCCACAGAAGATCGACGTGGTCAACCGCGCGATTGCCGGCCGCAGCACCCGAAGCTATACCTTCGAGGGCAAGTGGGACCTCGTACTCAAGGAAATGAAGGCCGGCGATTTCGTGATGATCCAGTTTGGCCACAACGACTTCGGCAATATTCCTTACAACGATCCGCGCAGCAAATGGCGCAGCCCGCTGCCAGGCGACGGGGACGAGGGGGTGGACTTCGTGCGTCCCAAGGATGACGGCTCGCCCGGCGAGAAGGAAGTCGTTCATACCTACGGCTGGTATCTTCGCAAGTACGGCACAGAGGCGAGGGCCAAGGGCGCCACGGTGATCTTCTGCTCCATGGTCCCCCACAAGGACTTCACGCCGGATGGAAAGATCAAGCGGGCCGAACGCCAGACGCTCGTGACCTACATGCGCAACGCCGCGTCCAGGACAGGCAACCTGTTCCTGGACCTCAATGAGATCGTGGCCGAAGGATACGAGCAACTGGGGCCGGAGAAGGTCAACGGCTTTTTCGCCGACGCCCGCACCCACACCAACGCCGCCGGCGCCGACTACACAGCCCAGCACGTGATCGCCGGCCTCAAGGGGAGTTGGCCGACCGACCCACTGGACGCCTACCTGAATGCCGCAGGGCGTGCGATTCCAGCTGCGAAGGTCAATACTGAGCCAGCAACAAAGTTGGCCGATCCAACAACCCAGCCGGCCGCGCCGTAGTTCGTTGCCTGACCTGTCCCACAAAGCGGCTATCCGATGGGTGAAAGACTTTAACCTCATGAGAGTTCCAAGGAATCCCGGTATGCTTCGTTCCCCTGTCCTCCCTATGCTGTTGGCCAGCTTCCTGCTGGCCGCGTCCGCTCGCGCTGCTGAACCCGCCAAACATACCTTCACGATCGGTGATACCGACTTCCTCCTGGATAACCAGCCTTTTCAAATCCGCTGCGGCGAAGTCCATGCCGCCCGTGTCCCAATGGAATACTGGCGCGACCGTCTCCGCCGCGCCCATGCCATGGGGCTCAACACCGTGTGCGCCTATCTTTTCTGGAACATGGTCGAACCCAGGGAGGGCCAGTTTAATTGGTCCGGCCAGGCCGACATCGCGCAGTTCTGCAAACTCGCCCAGGAAGAGGGCCTCTGGGTGATCCTTCGTCCCGGCCCTTATGCCTGCGCCGAATGGGAAATGGGCGGATTGCCCTGGTGGCTCCTCAAAAATGACACCATTAAGCTCCGCACCAACGATCCTGCTTTTGTAAGGGCCGCATCCGCCTATCTCAAAGAAGTCGGCCGCGTCCTGGGCCCGCTGCAGATTACGCATGGTGGCCCGATCATCATGGTCCAGGCGGAAAATGAGTACGGCTCGTTCGGCCGCGACGCTGCCTACATGGGCAACATCCGCCAGGCACTCCTCGACGCCGGCTTCGATGTCCCGCTGTTCGCATGCAACCCCGCCGGCGACCTGCGCAATGGCTACCGCGACGACCTCTTCCCGGTCGTCAACTTCGGCTCCGGGCCGGCCAACGCCTTCCGTTCGCTGCGCTCGATCCTACCCAAGGGCCCACTCATGTGCGGCGAGTTTTATCCGGGCTGGTTCGACACCTGGGGCGTCATGCACCATACCGGCAACACCCAGCGTTTCCTGACGGACTTGGAATACATGTTGAAAAACGACGAATCCTTCAGCATTTACATGGCCCACGGCGGCTCGACTTTCGGCCTGTGGTCCGGCGCCGATCGTCCCTTCAAGCCCGACACCTCCAGCTACGACTACGACGCGCCGATCTCAGAGGCAGGCTGGACCGGAGACAAGTTTAACCAGACCCGCGAACTCATGAGCAAGTATCTTTTGCCCGGTGAGAAACTGCCCGACGTGCCCCCGCGCAACCCGGTCATGGAGTTTCAGGGCCCGGCCGCGCCATCATCGGTTGCCAGTTTGTTTGCCAGCCTCCCTGCTAAGGGCATCGCGGACGCCAAGCCGCGCAATATGGAAGCCTACGATGAAGGCTACGGCGACATTGTGTACCGCACCAGGCTGCCCGCCGGTCCCGCAGCCACTTTGGATACCGGAGAAATCCACGATTGGGGCTACGTTTTCCTCGATGGCCAGAGAATCGGCATCACCGATCGCCGCAGCCGCAACTTTAAGGTCCAACTTCCCGCCCGCGACAAGGAGTCCACCCTCGACATCCTGGTCGAAACCGCCGGCCGCGTGAACTTCGGCCAGGAAGTCCATGACCGCAAGGGCATCGTCGGCACCGTACGCCTCGTGATCGCCGGCACCCCAACAGACCTTACCAATTGGGAAGTCTTCACCTACCCCTTGAATCAGGGCCCACCCTCCTCGCTCAAGTTCGCCGACGCCACCGCCAGCAACCCCGGCCCCGCGTTCTACAAATTCAACACCACGCTCACCACCGCCGCCGATACCTTCCTGGACATGCGCACCTGGGGCAAGGGCATCGTCTGGGTCAATGGCCACTGCCTGGGCCGCTTCTGGAACATCGGCCCCACCCAAACCATGTATGTGCCTGGCCCGTGGCTGAAAGCCGGCACCAACGAATTCATCGTGCTCGATCTCCTGGGCCCCAGAAAGGCCCAGATCACCGGCCTCAAGGAACCCATCCTCAATGAGCTTCATCCCGAGCTGGACTTTGCCAATCCCAAGCGCCCGGCCGTGAAACTGGCTCTCGCCTCGGCCAAGCCCGTCCTCGAAGGCACCTTCCCGAACGGCGCCGACCCCCAGGAAGTCAAACTTCACGCACCGGCCTCCGGTCGCTACTTCTGTCTTGAATCCGTTGACGCGCAGGATGGCAAACATTTCGCCGCCATTGCCGAACTCGACCTGATCGGCGCCGACGGCAAACCCCTCCTCCACACCGGCTGGACCGTCGCCTACGTCGACTCCGAAGAACGCCTCCGTGAGGATGGCATCGCCGAAAACGCCATCGATGGCCAGTCCGCCAACTACTGGCACACCCAGTGGGGCGACGCCGCACCTGATCACCCGCACCGCCTGATCCTGGACCTGGGACAGTCTCAGACGATCACCGCCTTCCGCTACACCCCGCGGCAAGGCAACGCCACAGTAGACGGCCGCATCAAGGACTACAAAGTCTACATTGGAGATGCACTCGTGCAGAAGAATTGAATGGACGGACGCAGCTCACCCGCCCCATGATGTGTTGCGAATCTCAGTTCGCCGGCAATCCTGACGTTATTCTTTGGAGACAGTTATGACGCGAACGATGGCTATGGTCTTGGCGGCCGCGGTGGCTTTGACGGGGACTTTGACGGCGCGGGCGGCGGCGCCGGGTGAGACTGCGGCGGCGGCGGGGGCCGAGGGCAGTCCGGTGGCGCCGGAGGTGATACCGGCGAGTGCTTCGCGGGATTATCTGCTGGACGACGACTGGAAGTTTGTGAAGGCGGATGATGCCCAGGCGAGCGCTGCGGACTACCAGGACGGACAATGGCGAACAGTGGATTTGCCGCACGATTGGAGTGTGGAGTCGGCGTTTGATCAGACGTTGGCGAGTTGCACGGCATTCCTCCCCTGCGGCGTGGGCTGGTACCGCAAGCATATCATCTTGCCCGAGTCTGCCGCCGGTAAGACCGTGACGATCCGGTTTGACGGCGTGATGAACCACAGCACCATCTGGTGCAACGGCAAACAGGTGGGCGGGCGCCCGTATGGGTACAGCTCGTTTACCTGCGATCTGACCAGTGCGCTGAAGCCGGGTGAAAATGTCATTGCCGTGCGCGTGGATCACACGCAGTATGCGGATTCGCGGTGGTATGCGGGGTCGGGAATTTATCGCAATGTCTGGCTGAACATCACCGACGGCATCCATGTGGCGCCCAACGGCACGTCGATCACGACGCCTGGCGCCAATGCGCAGACGGCCAACATAAACATCAAGACGATCGTGAAAAATGACTCGGGTGCGGCGGCGGTGGTAGGGGTTGTCAGTACGATTGTGGATGCGTCAGGCAAGGTTGTGGCGACTGTGACGGATTCGGCGGAGGTTCCGGCAGGCGGGACGCGGGAGGTTGCCTCGGCGACGAAGGTTGATCGGCCGGAATTGTGGATGCCTGGGCATCCGGCCATGTATACGGTTCAAACCAAACTATACAAGGGCCCCCCAACGTATGGCGCGGCGGTTGATACCTATAGCACTCCCTTTGGGATCCGGGATTTCAAGTTTGATCCGGCGAAGGGGTTTTCGATCAATGGGGAATCGATGAAGATCAAGGGGGTTTGTCTGCATCATGATGCGGGGGTGCTGGGTGCGGCAGTGCCGATCCAGGTGTGGGAGCGGCGGCTGAAACTGTTGCAGGAGGCGGGGGTGAATGCGATTCGGTGCTCACACAATCCGCCGGATCCGCAGCTGTTGGATTTGTATGACCGCATGGGCTTTCTGGTGATGGACGAGGCGTTTGACGAGTGGACGGGGGGCAAGCACAAGTGGATCCTGGCGCACAATCGGGGCACGCCGGGGACGGATGGGTATCACAGCGATTTTGAGAAGTGGGCGGACATTGACATCAAGGACATGGTGACGCGGGATCGGAATCATCCGTCGATCATCATGTGGTCGATTGGCAATGAGATTGATTACACGAATGATCCGTGGCCAGCGAATTCGCAGGTCCTCCCGCCGATTGCCGCGCGATTGATCAAGGATGTGAAGGAAGTGGACACGACGCGGCCGGTGACGGCGGCGTGCGCGTTTCCCGCGACGAATTTATTCAAGGGGCTCCTGGATATTGAGGGGTACAATTACATGGAGCGGCTGTATGCGGGGGACCATGCGGCGCATCCGGACCGTGTGATCTATGGCAGCGAGAACTCCCAGAGCCTGGCGGCGTGGCAGGCGGTGGCGGATAACGATTTCATTTCGGGGCAATTCCTGTGGACCGGGATTGATTACCTGGGCGAGGCGGGCGCCTGGCCGTCGCATGGCAGCGGGGCGGGGCTCCTGACGCTGGCAGGGTTTCCGAAGACACAGTATTACTTCCGGCAGAGCCTGTGGTCGGACAAGCCGATGGTATATCTCTCCACGGCTCCCGCCGGGCGCGGCGGCCCGGGTGGCCGGGGGCGGGGAGGATTGCGCGGCCAACAGCCGGCGGCGACATTGCCAGGCGGGCCGTCGGCGGATGCAGGGGACGCCCTGGGCGGATCGACGGTATTCGTAGCTGCGCCAGGCAGGCGGGGTGGCGGTGCGAATTTCGGCGGCGGGGGACGCGGCGGACCAGGCGGCGGGCCAGGAGCGAGACCGACGATTTCGTGCTATACGAATTGTGATTCCGTGGAGTTGTTCATAAACGACCAGTCGCAGGGCATGAAGTCGCACAATGCGGGGGAAGTGCTGACGTGGCCGCTGCCGGCGGGAGGCTGGACCGCGAAGGCGGTCGGGAAGAAGGGGAATGCGACGACGAGTTTTGAGCTCAAGCAGGCGGGGTCGGCGGCGAAGCTGGCGATGTTGCCGGACGTGACGACGCTGAAGGCGGATGGGCGCGACGTGGCGCAGATCGAGCTGGACGTGACGGACGCGGGCGGGGTGTGGGTGCAGAATGCCGCCGTCCCCGTGACCTGCCAGTTGGCGGGGCCGGGGAAGATACTGGGGGTTGAGAGCGGGAATTTGAACACGACCGAGCCCTACCCGTCGATGACACGCACGACCTACCAGGGGCGGCTGATGATCTATGTGGAGTCAGAAAAGAAGCCTGGAGAGATTGAGTTGACGGTGACCTCGCCGAATTTGGTTGCCGCGACGGTGAAGATTCCGGTGAAATGATGGCGGATGGAGAAATTGTCCTTGTGCAGAAAAACGGAATGGATTTTTCCGTCACGCTGCCCAGGCGGCAAGCGATGTAAGGAAAGAACAACCATGGTGGCAGGATTTCCCGTTGACGCGGGCGTCAATCCCTCGGCCACTCATTCGCCGGAGCGCCCGTATGCCTGATCGTCGGAAGCCTCTCCATCTGATTGCCCTGATTGCGGCTGCGACTTTTGCCTCCGTGGCGTACCTGGCATCCGGGGCGGAACCCGCGAGCGCACCGGCGACTGCGACTACCGCCGCCCCCTTTTACCTCGGAGCCGACATCTCTGGGCTCGCCGGCGGCGGAGGACGTGGCGGCCGGGGCGGTTACCAGGAAAACGGCACCGCTGGCACTGAAATCTCCATCATGAAAGCCCATGGCTGGAACGCTTTCCGCCTGCGGGTGTTTGTTTCCCCGGTGCGCGGCGCCCCCAACAACAGCCTGGAAAATACGATCGCATTGGCCAGGCAAATCAAAGCGGCCCACGCCGTTTTCCTGCTCGACATTCACTATTCGGACACCTGGGCGGACCCGCAACACCAGGAAATCCCTGTCGCCTGGCGCAACCTGGATGTGGCGGGCCTGGAGAAACAGGTCGAAGACTATTCCAAGGATATCATCACCCAACTCAAAGCCGCGGATTGCATGCCCGACATGGTCCAGGTTGGCAACGAGACAACCGGCGGTCTGCTCTGGCCGTTCGGCCACCTGCACGTGCCCGACTCGCCGGTGAAGCAGGAGGCCAATGAAAAGATTCAGAATGTCTACCTCCAGCCCTACGATGAGACGCAGGTATGGAGCAATGTCACGAGATTTCTCAAGGCGGGGGTGCGGGGCGTCAAAGCCGGGGCCGGCGATACGCCGCCGAAGATCGTCCTGCACATCGATTGCGGCGGCGACTGGCAGGTGACCAAGTGGTGGTTTGACCATGTCACTTCGGCGGGGGTGGACTTCGACATCATCGGCCAGAGCTTTTACCCACGCTACCACGGGACGCTGGCGATGCTTCAGGAAAACATCGTGGAAAGTCGGAAGCGCTTCGGGAAAGAAGTCATCGTCGCGGAGACCGGATATCCGCAGACGGGAGGGGAGCAGATGATGTCGCCGCCGGAGGCAATCGCGCATCCGGTCCTGTCGGCCGCCGACCCGAAAGCCAAAGGATTTTATGAGTGGCCCGGTACGCAGCAGGGTCAGCTTCAGTACATGGTGGACCTGGTCAACACCGTCAAACGTGCGGGAGGCGCCGGCGTATTTTACTGGGCTCCTGAAGGCTCCGGCGGCAACGGCATGTGGAACCGCGACGGGTCGCCGGCGCCCTCGATCATGGTGCTGGATCATCTCAAGGAATTGACCACACAGCCGGCCAGCAAACTTCCCCAAGCGCCCCAGCCGTAAGATCTCTTGCACGTCAAGATTCGATTTGCCGTCATATCCGCTTCGCATCCCGGAGGTTCACGCCCATGAGAATGGTTATTCCGACCGCGGTCATCGCGGCGTTGCTTTTCACCGCCGTCTCGCGCGCCGCCGAGCCCGCGCGCATTCGTCAAACCAACGACTTTGGCTGGAAATTCATCCGGGGCGATCAGCCCGGCGCGGAGGCGGTGGGCTTTAATGATTCGCAGTGGCAATCGGTTGACCTCCCTCACGACTGGAGCATTTTTGGGCCATTCGATACTGCCAACAACCCGCGCTCCGAAGGCGCGCTGCCCGCGGGCATGGGCTGGTACCGCAAGATCATGAAGGTTCCTGCGGACTATCGGGACAAGCGCATCTTGCTGGAATTCGACGGCATCTACGAAAACGGCTCGGTCTTCGTCAATGGAAAACTCGCGGGCAAGAGGCCCTACGGTTACACCAGCGTCTGCTACGACGTGACGCCGCTCGTAAACTTTGGCGCCGACAACACCATCGCCGTGCAGGTGGACAATACGCCGCAGCCCAATTCACGCTGGTATCCCGGCTCTGGCATCAATCGGCACACGTTCCTCATCATCACCGACGGCCTGCACATCCCGCAGTGGGGCACCTACGTGACGACCCCCACGGTCTCGCGGGAAAGCGCATCCGTCAACGTGCAAGTGAGTTTGACCAATCAGCGGGACGCCGCCGCACAGTACGAACTGGTTTCGGCACTTCTCGATAAAGACGGCAAAGAGGTAGCGACGGTCACCACGCCAGGCCAGATCGATGCCGGCAAAGAATCAACGATCAACCAAGCCATGACGGTCACCAATCCGAACCTGTGGTCGCCTGACCATCCCAACATGTACACCGTGCGCACAGTGGTTCGCGCCGGCGGCAACGCCGTGGATCAATACGACACGCCCATCGGCATTCGTAAGCTCGACTACGACGTGAACAAGGGCCTCTTGATCAATGGCGAACACGTGAAACTCAATGGCGTGTGCCTGCACTTCGATGGCGGGCCCGTGGGAACGGCGGTGCCGGAGGGTGTCTGGGTCCGCCGGCTGAAGCTCCTCAAGGAAATGGGCTGCAACTCGATCCGCTGGAGCCACGCCCCTACCGATCCGGCCGTGCTGGACCTGTGTGACCAACTGGGCATCACGGTCTTTGACGAGGCATTTGATCAGTGGCGCGAGGGCAAAAACCGCAATGACTACAGCCTCTATTTCGACCAGTGGTGGCAGCAGGATCTCACCGACTTCATCCATCGCGACCGCAATCACCCCTGCGTCGTCATCTGGAGCGCCGGCAACGAAATTCACAATGAACAGACCGAACCCGAAGGCTGGAAGACCCTCAAGGGAATCGTGGACATCTTCCACAAAGAAGATCCGCTGGCGACCGGTGGGCGTCCCGTGACCTCGGCCTGCGACAACATGCACGCGGAGCCCAACAGCACCACGCTCGATTTTGTCAACCAGCTCGATGTCGCCGGCTATAACTACGTGGATCGCTGGTCCCAGTATGCCTATCTCTACTACGCGCCGGATCGTGCCTTGTACCCGACGCGCAAATTCATCGGCACCGAGGATGGCTCGATGGGCGGCTCACGCGGGGCTTATGGCGACCCGTTTGCCGCTCTCAATGTGCCGACCGACCAGCCTGCGACAGCGCCCGCAGCGCGGGGAGCGCGCGGACGCGGGCCCGGCCGCGGTGGGTTTGGCTTCGGCTTCGGCGGCGGCAGCGCCCCCAGGATGAATGTCGAAAACCTCTGGAAAGCCGTCACGGCTAATGACTACGTCATCGGCGACTACATGTGGACCGGCATTGACTACCTCGGCGAAGGCGTCCCGGGTTCCTCCGCTGGCGTGATCGACCGCTGCGGTTTCCCCAAGGACGGCTATTACTTCTATCAAAGCCAGTGGACCACCAAGCCCATGGTTCACATCTTCCCGACATGGACATGGCCGGGTCATGAGGGCCAGACCCTGACGGTCTACGCCTATTCCAATTGCGATTCCGTGCAACTGTTTATCAACGATAAGCCCTATGCCAATAAAACCGTGCCCAAATATCCCACGCCGGGCCGCACGTACAACCCCAACGGTGGCCGCGGCGGCGGCTTTGGCCGTGGCGGCGGCGCCGCGACCAGCGATCTTCATTTGAGCTGGGATGTGCCCTATGAGCCCGGCACGCTCAAGGCCGTCGGCCGATCGGGCGGCCAGGTGGTCGCCACCGATGTGATCTACACCACTGGCGAGCCCACCTCTTTGGATCTGCAAGCCGACAAGACCACGGCGACTGCTGATGGACGCGACGTTGTCCACGTCGTCATCCGATTGCTGGATGCCAAGGGCCACCTGGTGACGAACACACCCGCGGCGGGCAACCCCATGGTGCATTTCACGGTGACCGGCCCCGGCAAGATCATCGGCGTCGACAACGGCAGCAACTCCATTGATGAAGGCTTCAAGACCGACCAGCGCACCACCTCCTACGGCATGTGCCTGGCCATTGTGCAAACCACGCAAAGTGCCGGCTCGATTCACATCACAGCCCATGCCGACGGCTACAAAGATGTGTCCGCAGACGTCAACGCCATGCAGGCGAAGTGACGACTCGGAACATCATCTTTCCCAAGACCGCTGGCCCAGTTGAACAGCATGTTTGAAGAACTTGAATTCTTGGAGGTAAGGAATGAACCGAATCATCGGCGCCCTTCTGCTGGGCGCTATCATTGCCGGCGGCTGCTCGATGAGCACCCAGAGCAACAACGCAGGTTCCCCGCCAAAGCCCGGTGACATACATCCCCCGCCGGCACCCGGATCACCCGCCGCGCTCCACACGCCGCCGGGCCCCGATGGCTGGTCCGACGGCTACGTCTACGCCAACGGCATTCGCATTCACTACTACCACGCCACGCCCGCCCCCGGAAAACCCGTCATCGTCATGTGCCACGGCGTCACTGACATCGGCCTTTGCTGGACCACGCTGACCTGGAAACTGCAGAATTCCTACGACATCTACATGCTCGACGCGCGCGGCCACGGCCTCTCCGATCCCTCCACCCCGAGCGACGACCGGGACACGATGGTGAAGGACGTAGTAGACGTCGTCCACGCGCTCAAGCTCGAAAAGCCCATCCTCATGGGCCATTCCATGGGCGCTTCCACAGTGATGCACCTTGGCGCCGAATATCCCGACCTCGCCAGGGCGATCATCATGCTCGACCCGGGTCTGACAGACGGCGGCGGCCCAGGCGGCCGTGGCGGAAGGGGCGGCACAGCGCCGGCGAGCGCTCCATCCACGGGGCCGGGGCGGAGTCCCGCGGGCGGACGCGGAGCCCCGCCGGCAGGCGCTTCTGCAGCAACGCCCGGCCGTTTTTCTCTCACGATGTTCGGATCTCCCGAAACCCTGGTTGCCCAAAATAACCATAGCTACGAAGACCTGGTCGCCATCTGCCATCACGACAACCCCAAGTGGGGCATCGTCGATTGCGAGTATTGGGCCCTCTCCAAAAAGCAGTACCACGGAAACTACAACACCGCCCAGCGGCAGCCGACAACCGGCGGCATGAGCACCAGCGAAGCCCTCGCCAAAATCGCCGTGCCCGCGCTGATCCTCAAGGCGGACGCGCCCCCCGCCACCCGGGCGGCCAATGAGGAAGCGGCGAAGGTGATGCAGCACGGCAAGCTGGTGCACATCGACGGCGCCGCGCACAACCTTCACCACGACCAGCTCGCGCGGACGGTCGAAGTGATCAAAGACTTTTTGGCGACCGTGAAGTGAGTGCCCCGGTCCCGCTGCAATCGCCGTGGGTTCGAAGAAGCGTTTTCCTTTTTAATGCGAGTACGACCATGAAGAAAACCCTGATGATGCCTGGCGTCTTGTGCATGGCGGCGCTTATGGCGGCGCCGGCCTGGGCCCAGCAGACCGCCCCCGCGCCGCTCGCCGATGATTTCAAACCCGCCTCCACCAACATCCTCGGCCAGCAATACCCGCAGGTGAATTCCGCACGGCAGGTCCGCTTCCGCATCAACGCCCCGCAGGCGCAAACCATCCGCGTGATGGGCACCAACCTCGTCAAAGGCGAAGATGGTGTTTTCACCGGCGTCACCGCGCCCCAAGACCCCGGCTTCCACGCGTACCAGCTCACCATCGACGGCGTTGTCGTCGCAGATCCAGCCAGTCAAAGCTTCTTCTCCGGCGGAAAAATGACCTCCGCCATCGAAGTGCCCGATGCCGGCATCGACTTCTACGATCTCAAGGACGTCCCCCACGGCGAGCTGCGCGAACATTTTTACAAGGCCAAGTCGGGCGACAACCGTGAGGCATGGGTCTACACGCCCCCCGGTTACGACCAGGCCCCTTCCCAGCGCTATCCGGTGCTCTATCTCCAGCACGGCATGCTCGAAGAACGCCGCGTGTGGGCCCAGCAGGGACGTGTGAATTTCATTCTCGACAACCTGATCGCCGAGAAAAAAGCCGTGCCCATGATCATCGTGATGGAAGATGGCGGCATCAGCCAGGGCATGGGCGGCGGCGGTGGACCAGGACGCCGGGGCGGCGGCCCCAACCGCGGCAGTGGGCCGGCAAGCGCGCCGGCAGGTGGCCGTGCGCTCGCGCCTTCCCCCGACGGCGAAACCTTCTTTGCAGCCGCCCCTGCGGCCGCTCCCGCTGGCCGCGCGGGCAGAGGCAGAGGTCGCGGAGGCCCCGGCGGCATGACCATGCCCTTCACCTCCCAACTGGTCAACGACGTCATCCCCGAAATCGACGCCGCATTCCGCACCATCCCCGACCGCGACCACCGCGCTATGGCTGGCCTCTCCCTCGGCGGCACCCAGACCTACCAGATCACCGCCGCCAACAAGGACAAATTCGCTTACGTCGGCATTTTCAGCGCGCCCTTTGGCTTCCCCGGCCTCAACGCCTACGCCCCCTCCGCCGAAGAGTTCGACAAGCAATACAAGGTCTTCTTCATCAGCATGGGCGGCAAGGAAGGTGGCAGCAGCGGCCGCGACCCCGCCAACCAGCTCAAACAGGCCGGCGTCCAACACGTCACCTACTACGAAGCCCCCGGCACCGCCCACGAATTCCAGACGTGGCGCAAGGCGCTTCACGAATTCGCTCCCCTGCTGTTTCAAAATTGACACGTTGACGTGACTTTCCCTGTCGCCTCCAATGGGCGTTCTCTCGATCGCCTTCTCGTCATTCTCGCTCATCCTGGAGAAATCATGCGCAGCAAACTTCTCGCGTGGGGCCTTCTGGTGGTTGTCGCCGGCGCCGCCTTCTCATGGGCCCAGACCACCCCCACCAGTCCCGCACCCTCGCAAGCCTCTACCAACGCTGGCGCAGCCACAGCCCCCGCAACTCCCCCCGCGCGGTTCGGTCGCGGCAATCGCGGCACCGCGCGCGGCACCGCTCCCCAACAATTCCCCACCCAAATCCAGGACACCAACACCGGCCAATGGTACACCCCACAGCGCCACGCCGAATACGCCTTCGGCGCCGACCTCTCCTCCCTCCGCCAGACCGAATTGCAAGGCCGCATCCAATACAAAGACAACGGCGCCACCAAACCCGCCATGCAGATCTTCGCCGACCATGGCTTCAACTGGGTGCGCCTACGCGTCTGCACTCCCCCCGCCCGCCTCCCCCAAGACACCGCCTACGCCGTCGCCATGGCCAAGGACGCCAAAAAGCTCGGCTTGAAAGTGCTCCTCGATTTCCATTACTCCGACGGCTGGTCCGACCCCCGCCCGAACAGTCACCCCATCCCCTCCGCCTGGCGCAGCCTTTCCGAGCCCGATCTCGAGAAAGCCGTCTTCGAATACACCCGCGACACCATCGCCACCTTCGCGAAGGAAGATTGTCTTCCCGACATGATTCAGATCGGCAACGAAGTCAGCAATGGCTTCATGGCCCCCGCCGGACAGCTCCCCGAACACTGGGACCAGTTCGCCGCCCTTCTTTACGCCGGCATCAATGGCGTCGATGCTGGCCGCGGAAATGGCCGGCGCCCCAAAATCATGATCCACGTCGACCACGGCGGCGATGTCGCCAAAACCAAGGCCTTCTTCGACAAAATCCTCAGCTACGACATCCCCTTCGACACCATCGGCTTCTCCTTCTACCCCTGGTCCCACGGCAACCTGCTCGACCTCAAGGAAAACCTCACCTTCGCCGCCAAAACCTATCAGAAAGACGTCGTCATCGCCGAAACCGGTTACTGCCACGCCCCCAGCAATTACTTCCGTTTCTCCCCCGGCCCATTCCCCGAAACGCCTGAAGGCCAGGCCCAGTTCGTCGCCGCCGTGAACGACATCGTCATGAATGTCCCCGACGGCCGCGGAAAGGGAATCTTTTACTGGGAGCCCGCCGATATGGGCCTTGAACAGGGCCGCCGCGCCTTCTTCGACGCCCAGGGAAACACCCTCCCCGTCATGAACATCTTCCAGCAGTATGTCCGCCCCATTCATCGCACCGATGACCAGTGACTACGCCCGCCAGGCTCGTGGCCGCACTGGACGTATGATGCAGAGGCAGAAAAAGGGTGATGCTCGCCGCCCATTTCTGCGGTTCGCCCTTCGCAAACTTTCCGTGCCGTGCGATGGTGCAGACTGACTATGACAGCTCTGAGCCAGGAATCTTCGAAAATACGGTGGTTACATTTCCATGCCCGACTCCGCTTGCGCGGCATCAACGCTTACGTTCTTGTCAGTGCAAAGCGTGCCTCAATGCTCAAGAGCAACTGGCGAAAACCCATGCCCGTCCTCGTTCGCCTGGATGGCCTCCCTCGAACTCCGTGCCGCATCAATATGATGCCCACCGGCAACGGCGACTTTTACCTCTACCTCCACGGCATCATGCGGGCAGCCTCCCGCACAAAGGTTGGCGACACCGTAACGGTGGAATTGCGTTTCGACCGGCGCTATCGGGGCGGCCCGATGCATCCAATGCCTAAATGGTTTGCCGTGGCCCTGCACGCGGATGCGAAGGCTAGTGAGGCTTGGCGTCTCCTTCCGCCGAGCCGCCAGAAGGAAGTATTGCGCTATTTCGCCGGGCTCAAATCGGACGGCGCAAAGGCGCGGAATCTCGAGCGCGCACTACACGCCCTGTCCGGGGGCACGGTTCGATTCATGGGCCGGACATGGCGCGGTGGCAAATGAACTCGTCACACCCGTGCCCAACGCGGATGCCTCCTGATTCCCAAGATTGCGGCCCAAATAAACGTACACTAGCGCGTACACTACGATTGGAAAAACATGGTAAACATGGGTAATATGAGCCTCGTTAGCATTGCACCGTAAGTGCAGTGGGTATCGATAAGTACGCTTCTTGCAGCGATTTCGGGAAATGGAGCTTAAGACGCTCATAACCCGGAGGTCGGCCTCGTCTCACACCATAAGTAAGTTTTACGGATTTTAAATCCGCGGCATGGTTTTGAATTGCGTGGCACTCTGTGGGCACCCGATAGCTAAGAAAAAAGCCTGTCCTCCGTCCACAGGCTGCAATCCTCGCCAATTCTCCAAAAAGGCGATTTGCGCGGATTGTTCAAGGTGACCGCGACCAACACACCTGGACCTGCCATCCGAGACATTTCCCGAAGGATTCGATGGTGCTTTGTGTCCGCGTCTGGGCATCATGAAAAATGCCCGGATCGAAAGCCGCCGTGCCAATAAAGGTTTGGGCTTCTCGTAACGCCCGATCCACGACAGCAGCCTGGGCTGCACTTCCAGGCACAAGGCACCACAGGCCCGACGTAGCAACATGCTGGGTGTAGGTCTGGTCGTGATCGAGCCGGGGGCTGATGATCTGTGGCAGCGGCAGCTCGAGGAGCATCTGCCGTTTGTTTTCGTCCTTTTCAAGAATTCGAGCTCTCTGAAGATCCACACCCACTAGCACGTCGCCATGCACCACAATCGTAACGATCATGGAGCCTGTATAACCGGCAACCCGGGTCTCATGGATCTTGCTAACGAGCACCCGATGGGTAACCAGCTCCTGAAGTTCTTGAATCTGGTTCAAGCTTGGCGCAGGACTTGGCTGCAGTTTCTCTGCAGGATGCAGAAGCCAAAAGGCTCCGACGGCTACGATCACAATTCCAGCAACGGTCAGGGCAAGGCGCCAGGCCTGCGCAACGAGGCCTGCTCCATTGGCTGCCCCCCGTGGGCAGTTGCCATGTGCATATCGCAACTGCCGATCAGCACCAGCATCAGGATGATCAAAACCACGACTACAAATATTCGCTGCATTTAATAGGGTTCCTTGTTCGAGAGATTCAACTTTTTGTGACGCCGCTGCTATGAGCCAGTGGCTCGTGAGCCAGCTCCAGCCGGGTAGCTCGGTCAGATACCCGGTGACCTCGCCTTCATGGAGCTTGGCCTTTCCCTGGGCCGGCGCTTTGATGCCCAGGCGCTGGCATGGTGCCGCCAAGGCCACTGGTTCGCGAATTTGAGTACGGATGGCCACGAGGTGACTCATAAGGGTGTCTCCTTTTTCTACAGGTCAGGGAAGACCGGCGGGTCTTTTACCCGCCGGTCGTGGTTCTCATGGGACGATCAGTTCAGAGGAAAGCAGGTTGAGGGTCATATCCTGCTGGCAGGACAACCCGCGGAGCCACTGGGTGAATTGGCCGACCATGAGTCCCGCTGCCACGCTTGCGCAGTACAGGGTGCTCTTGGCCGTGCAGGAACCGGCAAAGGCTTCTGATGCTGCAAAAAGGGTGGTGGGGTAATGCGTCCGGCTCCCCAGGTCGGTCATGGTGAGCACCCGAAGAACCTCAGCACTCATGCGGCCATCGCAGAGAAAATCGCATTGATGGACGAGCGCATCAAAGATGTGCCTCCGGGTCTCGATCGAATCCACGCATAACAAGACCACGTTTCCATGGTCCGGGCGGCTGCGCCGGAACCGTTCTTGAAGCGCCATGACCTGCACCTCGGTATTTACCTGAGCCATCAGGGCCGCGGTCGCTTGCACCTTCGGAGAACCAATGTCCGCTGGAAAATAGCCCTGCGGCGCAAGATTGACCGTTTCCACGCGGTCATGGTCGACGAGCTGGATCCTTGGGGCGCCCATGGCGGCAAGCTGTAAGGCTACCTGCCGGCCGATAGCGCCCACACCCACGACGGTAATCCTGCAAGTAGCGAGTTTGGCCGGGGGAACCAACTCCCGCTGCCGCAGGTCACGATCCGCAAGGCTTCCAGGTGCGATGGCCGAGTTAGCATGCGTCACCATAGGGGGTCCTCCATTCCTCGGGGCGACCATTCGTCGGTCTCAGAGGATTGCTCCTCCAGGAATGCCTCAAAATCTTCGTCCCGATACATCTGGCGAGGGCGCGGCCGCTTTCGGAAGGACGCAGTGCAAAGCAACTCGGCCGACACAGCGTCACGAGGATCCATCGCAAAAGCGCAATCTCCAGCAGCGACCGTAATATGCGCGTCATACTCTGCCTTCCATGCGCCAGTCGCTGAGGGGCCAAAAGGCTGTGAAAAGTCGACGTTTGCAGGCAAGAGCATCTGCCCACCTGGCCCTACGTTGAACCGTAAGCGCGCGTAGGTCTGCCCGCCCTTGGCCAGGATGAACATGAGGGCCCAGTCGCAGCTGCCAAAGACACGAGCAAACGTCTCTTCATCGATGCTGCTGGGAGCTGGCGAACTGCCAGGATGGGTATGGATCCAGATCCGGCCAAAGTGTTCCGGAGAGCGTCCTGCATCCACTTGGTCTTCAAAGTAATCGGCCACGGCGTCATCGCTGAAGTCAACGGTCGCTGCGGTGCATGCCTGGGTCACCGTCACAAAGTCCTCCACCAGCAGCAGATCATCGGTCGCACTAATGCCAAAGCCGCCAATCTCCGTACTTCCTGCGTCGCGAAAGAAAAGCAGCTTCGCCCACGCATAGGGAGTAAATCGCAGCGCCGGCACAGGGTCGGGCCCATACGAATAGGAGAGCTGCTCAGGCGGCCTGGGCCGTCTGCTGTTTGCCGTTGCTAGAAGATAGGGCATCTGCGCTTGCTGTGTCTGTGGCGGCGACTCGTGCTGGTGGATCTTCTCCGCCAGTGACTTCTCCGGCGCTTCGGCCGTTCGCTGGTTCATTTGTACTTGGTTCATGGGGTTCTTCTTCCTCCCGGCAGGCCGGGCAAAGATCGTTTTCAAGACAATTGCTGCAGACGGTCAAGTCACAGCGGCTGCAGCTCTGAGAACAGCTCCTGCAGATGGACTGCCCGCACTCAGGGCACTCTTTGAGGCAGCGGTTGCAGCGGCTGTTGTCACAATCCTGGCAGTAACCAATGCAGTCACTGCAGAAGTCCCGCTGACACCCTTCGCAAAAATGGGTTTCATCGCTGGGAAACGTGCATCCGCAGTCCTCGCACAGGCTGCCCTCCCAGTCATCCAAGGCCACGTAGGGTGAACCTGGGTTGTAGTTTTCCAGCACGGAGCGCACGAGCATGAAAAAATCGCACAAGCGACCGGATTCAAGCGCAGCGCGGATCGAGCTCGTCGCTTCGCCTTCGCAAAGTTCTTCGTCCCGCACATGGGGATGGGTAACCGATTCATTCGCGCTCGCCGGGTGAGGGTCTACGGCAACAACGCGATAGACGCTCCGGCGCCGGCACGTGGGCAATTCTTCGAGCGTGAGTCTGATGTCAAAGGGGCCCAGGTAAAGGTCCCCAAGCGTGATGGGGCTGGTCGTGATGGAAAGAACTTTGCCGACAGCATCAAGCTCGACGGTGTCAAACTCCTCTTGAAGCTGGAGAAGGTCGCGATAGACCTCGGCCAGACCAACAACAGGTGACGGCGGCTGGCTGGCCTGGGTTCTTGCAGCGTCGAGTAGTGCAGCTGCCGAGGTAGCAAGTTCTTGAGCAAGGAGAGCAAATTGGTGAATCTGCTGGCGCCTGGCGAAAGCCCATCGGCGATCTCGGCAGAGCGCCAGGCGGTAAGAGGCGCTGGATAGCGGAACGAAGATTTCCGAGAGATTCCGCATGTGACTGGTCAGCGAATCCAGGGGATCGGGCACTGGTGCCTCATACTGGCCGACGATCGTGCGGGCCATCGCCATGCGCTGGTGGTCCGAAGGCTTCATGGGATGCTCCAAAACGAGAGAGGATTTGAATGGCAAAACGGAAGACGGACGCCGCAGGGTCGTCCTGCAGCGTCCGTCTCACGCGCACAGTAGCAGTATTGGGCCGGGCCGGAGGTTACGCCGTGGCACCTTCGATCTTGACGGGCGTGGCCGAGACGCGGTCGCCTTCCTGAAGCAAATAATCCCGTGGGACTGGCTGGCGGTTCACGCGGATCAGGAGTTCTTCGGGTTGGGTATTGTGGACCTTTTTTTCAAGAAGGCTCTGGATTGTGGTTCCTTGGTCGACTTCAATGTAGTCGGCAAAGCCGGCGCCGGAGTTGTTGATGAACAAGATACGCATGGGGATGGACTCCTTTGGAAAAAGAGAGAATGCTGACAGGGAATCAAAAGCAAGCGTGAGAAGACGTGGGAGGGCCCCTTAGTGAATCAGCCTGGGGCGCCCAGGCCTTTGCGGAAGATCTTTGCGGAACACGAGCCGCTCCACGCAGGCATCGTGGATGGCCAAGGAACGATTGACGGCGGCGAGCGACAGCGGTGACCTGCGCCTCCTTGGGAGTACGTTATTGCCAAGGAGGTGTACGTCCGATGGCGCCAGCATGGACAGGGGAATGACCGTCATAGAAGCTCCTTTTTGAAAGGGAACACAGAATCACAGCTGGCAAACACACGTCGCCAGTGAACACGAGTAAGCCGCAAGCCGGCGGCAGCTGTTGCCGCAGACAAAGCTTGGGGTTAGGGTGGCGATTGGCTTGATACTGGAGGATTTAATGAAGAAAAGCTCAGAAGGTGGATCACTGCCGGAAAATGCCATTGCCAAAAAGGCATTGGATTCACTGCGGCAGATTGAAGAGGAGACGGCCAAGCAAAAGGCCCAGCAACTCGATGGACTGCGCGAGGCCATTGGCAATATCGATAGTCGGATCCGTGAGCTTGAGGTTCAGCGCCAGCAGGTTCTGGATACCATGAGCAGGATCACCGGCAAGCCGGCACCAAGTGCCCGTCGGCCCAGGAGCGACCACAGTGAAGTGCGCGAGCGCGTGGTGCGGTGGCTCACGGGACACGCCGGGACGTGGTACCATTCGAGCGAGCTTCAAACGGAATTTCCCGAGCTCCAGGAGGTCGTCTCGGTGGCGATGTTCTTAAAGAAGCCGATCGAAGAGGGAACCGTGAAGGTCGACAAGACCGGCGGGAACCGCAACACCAGGTACACGGCGGCGGCGTAAAGGCCCCCAGCCCACAAATTAACCGTGTCCTTCTCCCGGAAGCCCCGGCTGCATCTACTGTATGCTGGGGCTCTCCTTTTTTTGTGGAATAACTATCAACCCCCTCATCTGTTTTGACGCGAAATGGCCGCAAATTTAGATTTGCCAGCGGCTTATCGAAAACATTCCGAAAGCCACGCATGTAAAGGTATACTGCGCGGCACATCGAACTGTTGACGTGGAGACCCCTGACCGCATGAAGGCTTTCTTGTGAGCCTTTTTACAAAACAGTGACGCGTGAGCGTCAAGACGCTGCGCCAGCGAAAACCGGCAAGTTTTAATTACGGCGGCAGTGCCTTGAGCCGCGCCCCGAAAGGGAGGTCGGCCATGGTACGTGCCGTAATGCCCTCCTTGCCGGGGGCTCGCTGGGCGTCCTTGGTTCGGCGCCCTTCTTTATGCGCGAGAAGGCGCCCCTCCTGGACTCGACTTGTTCGAAGTGCACCCTGCAAATCCAGCGCAATGAGGAAGGTCTTTCTATGACTGACACAAAGTACAAACCTGCAGTTGTGCGCTCCAGTCCCCATGCATGGAAGTGGTTCTTGTCTGTCGGCCTCGTGTCCATGGCTGGACTGGCAGCGGTTGGCGTACTGATCGTCGCTCTGAGCGTTAAGGGCGGTATTGCTGCACTCACCGGCTCGGCGTCAGGTTCGAAGGTCGGCGTGATCGACACGTCCAACATCAAGAATGTTCTGAAGGAGAACAAATATGTTCCCCTCACAGTCATCACCACCGTCGAGATCGACCGCAGTGATTCGTACAAGAGCTGGGGGATTTATTGGGGAACCAATGTCGCAAAGGTTCGCGCCAGTAATGTTCGGATCCAATACATGATGGATATGGGCGACCTGCAAACGTCCGATGTGTCGCTCGATACATCCGCTGTGCCGGCGCGGCTCACGATCTACGCGCCGACACCCCGGGTTGACGAGGACATGGTCGCGATCGATCCAACTCAGATCGAGACCAGCATCGATGGGGGCTGGATGCGCTGGGATAAAGCCAAGACACTGGCGGATGCCGTCAATGACCTCAAGGGCGCCGCGATTAAGCAGGCTAGGGCGGGTTTCAATTTGGTGTACTATATCAGGCGTCACGAGCACCATGGAGGTGCATTATGGACGCCTATTCGCAAGACCTGCGGGAGCGGGTTGTGCGGGCCTGTGATGAAGGGGCGATGAGCCAGCCGGAAGTT
>DASZZD010000091.1:0-14750 GCA_035545015.1 Phycisphaerae bacterium | reverse complement strand
CGGGACTAGGGGGGGGACAGGGGGCGTGGCTGGGGGCGTTTGCGAAGTTTCTTCCCGTGCTGCTGGCGATCAAGCTGGTGGTCTGGCCGGTGCTGGGGCTGCATGCGTCGCTGCGGACGTGGAAGCATGTGTCGCTGGGGGAACTGGTGGCGCTATTGGCGGCGTCGCAGATTTCGCTGGGGCTGTTGTATGCAGCGTATCACCTCTGGTTGATTCTGGATCATTACCGACTGGCCCATGCGCCGGCGTTGCCGGAGTCGGTGTTCGTGCTGGACTGTTTGTTCTCGGTGTTGCTGCTGGGGGCGGGGCGGCTGTTTGCGCGCTTGCGGTATGAGGAATCGCGGCCGATCGCGTCGGGGGGATTGACGCGGCTGCTGCTGATTGGCGGGGGCGAGGCGGCGGAGACGGTGTTGCGGACGATCGCACGGATGCCGGAGCAGCGGTACCGGGTGGTGGGGATTTTGGACGATGATGCGGCGCGGGGGCAGCAGCGGCTGTTGAACATTCCGATTCTGGGGCGGATCTCGCAGCTTGCGGCGGTATGCCAGCAGAAGCAGGTGGGGGAGATTTTGATTGCGCTTCCGAAGGCGACGAACCAGGAGATGCAGCGGATCGTGGCATTGTGCCGGTCGGCGCAGGCGGGGATGGGCGCGGGGGCCGGGGCGTCGCTGAAATTTCGGACGGTGCCCTCGCTGGCGGACATTTTGACCGGACAAGCTGCGCCGACGCAGATAAGGGAAGTGTCGGTGGAGGACCTTCTGGGGCGTGAGGCGGTGGACATGGAGCTGGCGGCGGTGGGTGCGATGATTCATCAGGAGGTGGTGCTGGTGTCGGGGGCGGGGGGCTCGATCGGGTCGGAGATGTGCCGGACGATTGCACGGTTTGGTCCGCGGCGGCTGGTGTTGCTGGACAAGGGGGAGAATGCGGTATTTGAGATTGAGCGGGAGTTGCGGAAGAGTTTTCCGATGGTGGCGTTGACGCCGGCGATCGGTGACATTTCGGATCCGATTCGGGTGGAGCAGGTGTTTGGGGATCATGGGCCGTCGATTGTGTTTCATGCGGCGGCGCACAAGCATGTGCCGCTGGCGGAGAGCAATCCCGGGGAAGCGATTCGGAACAATGTGTTTGGGACGAAGGTGCTGGCGGATGCGGCGGCGGCGGCGGGGGTGAAGAATTTCGTGATGATCTCGACGGATAAGGCGGTGAATCCGAGCAGCATCATGGGGGCGACGAAGCGGTGTGCGGAGATGTACATTCAGTCGCTGGCGCATCGGGGGGGGGCGGGGGCGGGCGTGCGGACGAATTTCATCACGGTGCGGTTTGGGAACGTGCTGGGGAGTAATGGGAGCGTGGTGCCGATCTTCAAGCAGCAAATTGCAGCGGGCGGGCCGGTGACGGTGACGCATCCGGAGATGCGGCGGTATTTCATGACGATTCCGGAGGCGGCCCAACTGGTGTTACAGGCGGGGGCGCTGGGGCAGCGCGGGGAGATTTTCGTGCTGGACATGGGGCAGCCGGTGCGGATTCTGGATTTGGCGCGGGACCTGATCACGCTGTCGGGATTGCGGCCGGAGGTGGACATTCCGATTGTGTTCACGGGGCTGCGGCCGGGGGAGAAGCTGTATGAGGAGCTGTCGATTCGGGGGGAGAACATGGCCCCGACGCGGCATGCGAAGATAGCGGTGTGGAAGTCGCAGGCGGCGACGGCGGGGCACGTGCAGCGAATGCTGGATGAACTGGAGCCGCTGCAACATGCGACGGATCGGGGGCGGGTGCTGAGCGTGTTGACGGCGTTTGTGCCGGAGATGAGGCCGTGGCAGGCGGAGGAGAGCACGTCCCCTCCGGCTGCGCGTACGACGCTGGCGTGAAGATGCTACAATCAGGCGGGTTTAGCGCAGGTGCCGGATGACGGTAGCACAGCCATCTTCAGGAAGGGAACGGGGGGTGGCGGTTGCGCCGTATGAGGAGCAGCTGTCGCTGAACCGCGCCTGGGCCCTGATGGAAGGAAGTATGTACTTCGAGCAGAAAAGCAAAGTGCACGAAGCCTTGACGCGCATCACGCGCAGGCTCAATGAACTGGGGATTCCCTATGCCGTGGTGGGTGGCATGGCGCTGTTCCAGCACGGGTATCGGAGGTTCACGGAAGATGTGGATCTTCTGGTGACGCGGCCGGGGCTGAAGGCAATCCACGAACATCTTGATGGCCTGGGATACGTGCCGCCGTTCGAGAAGAGCAAGAATCTTCGGGATGTTGAGCTGGGGGTGAAGATAGAGTTTTTGGTTACGGGGGATTATCCGGGCGACGGGAAGCCCAAGCCAGTTGCATTTCCGGACCCGACCCAAGCGTCAATGGAGATTGATGGCATTCGCTTTTTGCAGCTTGGGCGATTGGTTGAATTGAAGCTTGCCTCAGGGATGACGAACCCGGATCGCGCAAAGGACCTCGTTGACGTTTCGGAAATGATCAAGACGCTGGGGTTGCCGGAGAGTTTCGCCAACGAGTTAGACCCGTATGTTCGGGATGAATATGTAAGGTTGTGGCGGCAGAGCCGGAAGCGATTCGTGCGCATCTGGCATCCAACGCAGGCGTCCGATGAATCGCAGCAGAGATTGCTGGCGGCGATGCAGAGGGAGGGTGTCACGGTGGAGCATCCATCCGATGCGCAGGCGGATTATGTGCTGCTGATGACCTATGATCCGGACATCGCCCGGAAATACGATCTCCACGACGAACGAGAGTTCTGGGATTCGGAAGGTCGTTAGGGCACCTCCAATTTTCTGAAGTGGACCGACTTGCATGCCCCTTGTGATCACCTGGTGGGATATCGCCGTTCGTCTGGGGCTGGCGTTGCTGGCGGGGGCGATCGTTGGGTTGAATCGGGGGGAGAAGGGCAAGCCGGCGGGGTTGCGGACGACGACGCTGGTGTGCCTGGCGGCGGCGGTGACGATGGTGTTGACGAATCTGTTGATCAACACCAACGGCCGGCCGGCGAATTCGTTCGTGCAGTTCGACATCATGCGTTTGCCGCTGGGACTGTTGTCGGGGATGGGATTCATCGGGGCGGGGGCGATCATCCGGAGGCGGGGCGACGTGCAGGGGGTGACGACGGCAGCGACGTTGTGGTTTGTGACGATCATGGGGCTGTGTTTTGGGTCGGGTTTTATCGGCACGGGGCTGGTTTCGTTGGGGCTGGCGATGTTTGTTTTGTGGGCGATGGGGTGGCTGGAGCACTGGCTGCCGCAGATGCGTGCGGGGCGGCTGGCGATCACGGTGTCGGCGGAGGAGGAGGGGTTGACGCATGCCCAGGTGCGTCGGATGGTGGAAGTGCATGGGAACCGGATCGTGAGCTGGAAGGTGCGTTATCGCGCGGGCCGGCCGCATCTGATCGAAGCGCGTGTGCGGTGGCACTCCGTGGGCAAGGAGGCGGAGGTGCCGGGTTTTGTGGAGAACGTCGCGGGGGCGGCGGGTGTGGAGCGCGTGGTGTGGGACGGTTGATGGCCAGGATTATGGCGCCGTCCGGGGGGGATCCGGTGATGGTGCTGAAGATTGGATGAAATGGTGCAGTAGCGCCCAACCGCCGCGTCAATCGTATACTCTTGCATCATGGTGCAAGCCGTTCACGCTTATCTGACCCGCATTGAGCAGTATCCCTGGTACATCGTCCTGGTGGAGCTGTTGCTCATTGGGATCGTGGTGCACCTGGTGCTGGAGTTTTTGCGGGGGACGCGCGGGGCGCGGTTGATCAAGGGGACGGCGCTGTTTTTGATGATCGCTTATCTGATCATTTTTTTGGGAGGGGAGCAGCTTCGGCGGGTGGAGTATCTGTATTCGCGACTGCTGGTGTTTGCGTCGTTCGCGATCGTGGTGGTGTTTCAGCCGGAGCTGCGGCGGGCGTTGATCCGGCTGGGCGAGGCGCGGCTATTCCGGGCGGCGGGCAACCCGGTGCGACCGACGGTCGATGCGCTGGTGCGCTGCGCGACCTATTGCTCGAAGAACCGGATCGGGGCGCTGATCGCGGTGGAGCGGGATGTGGGGCTGGGGGGGCTTTCGGAAAACGGGACGCTGGTGAACGGGAATCTCACGCCGGAGATGCTGAACACGATATTCTGGCCGGGGTCGATGCTGCACGACATGGGGGTGGTGGTGCGGCACGGGAAGCTGGCGGCGGCGGGGGTGCAGTTTCCACTGGCGGAGGGCAACGATCTGGCGCCGGAGCTGGGGGCGCGTCATCGGGCGGCGCTGGGGTTGTCGCAGGAGACGGATGCGGTGATTCTGGTGGTATCGGAAGAAACGGGGACGATTTCGGTGGCGGAAAACGGGCGGCTGGTGCGGAACCTGACGCCCGAGGCGCTCGAGGCGCTGCTGATGGAATTGCTCTCGCGGCCCACGGCCACGATCGCGGGCCGGCGGCTGCGATCCGCGAAGGAAGAACCGAAAGAAGAGCTGCTCTCGTCGGAGCATTGAGAACTCACGCTAGACCCCGATATTGGAACGTTGACCGATTCGCATGCTGAACCGCCTGAAAACGCTACCCCTGACGATCGTGCTGACGGTGCTGATCTGGATGTATGCCGAGGCGCAGTTCACCAACACGCAGGAGAACGTGCAGCTATCGGTGAAGGTGGGCACGCCGTCGGCGGACCTGGTGGTGCGGGCAGTGGATCCGACGAAGAACCGGCTGAGCGACACGATCAACGCGGTGGTGACGCTGCAGGGTCCGCGGAGTCAGTTGGATTCGATTTTTCAGCAGTCGCAGGGCGTGCCGGACGAGGATCTGGCGTCGCTGACGTATACGCCGCCGGAGCGGGAGTTGAAGCCCGGGGAGGAGACGAGCGTGGACGTGGCGTCGATGCTGAATAGCCTGCAGTATTTCAAGAGCCGGCGGGTGATCGTGAGTTCGGCGGCGCCGCGGCGTGTGGCGCTGGCGGTGGACCGGATGCTGCATTTGCAGAAGGCGCCGGATTTTCGTCCCGCGGCGGCGGTGGATCGTGCGGTGCTGTCGGAGGACACGGTGACGCTGAACGTGCCATCGGCGACGCTGGAGGAGCTTGGCGGCCCGGGGAAGATCGCGGTGGTGGCGGAGCCGCAGAAATCGCTGGCGAGTTTGACGCCTGGGCGGGACGCGGCGGTGCCGGTGAAATATGTGGCGGAGTATTCGGGAGCGCCGGACGATCGGATAAGCGTGACGCCGCTGACGGGGACGGTGACGGTGCGGATACCGGTGACGCAGGCGGCGAAGGAGGTAGTGCCGGACGTGCCGATCTGGGCGTCGGGTCCGCCGCCGGTGCTGGCGAAATATGATGTGGACGTGCGTCCGAAGTTCGTGCGGCTGACGGTGTCGGGGACACCGGCGGCGATCGCGGCGTTTCACGACAGCCGGACGGGAGCGGGCGCGGGAGGCGGCGGTGCGGGGGCGGCGCTGCGGGGGTACGTGGATTTGACGCCGGACGATCGGCCGGCGGATGGCTATACGCGGCGGCGGGTGCGGTACGTATTGCCGGACGGATTGACGCTGCAGGATGCGCCTCCGGATGTGGAATTTCGGCTGACGGAAAAACCGCCGCCGGCGCCGCCGAGCACGCGGGGGGGCGTCACTCGCTGAGGGGTGGAGGGGAGAATTGCCAGGCACGCCGCCATGCGGGGGGGAGGGCGGCGATGAGGCGGTTGGCGAGGGAGGCGCGGAACGTGAGCAGGGGGATGACCACGGCGAGACCCATTCCGGCGAAGACATCGGAGAGGAAGTGCGCGGCGTGAAGGACGCGCTGGGCGGCGGTGATGGCGGCGAGGGCGAGGAAGAGGAGTGCGCCGCGCGGGTAGCACCAGGCGAGCCCGACGGAGAGGGCGAAGGCGCCGGTGGTGTGGGAGCTGGGGAAACTCTGCCACGCCGAGCCGTGATGGAAGCCCATGGCGGGGCCGCCCCAGGTCCAGGTACCGCCGACGGGGAGGACATAGGGGCGTGAGCGGCCGATGAGGTCCTTGAGCAGGTAGGAAACGGCGACGGTGCAGAGGCAGCCGATGGCGATGGCCAGGGCGTTGCGGCGGCCGGCGGCGCGGTCGAGGATGGCGACGGCGGCGATGACCAGGACGGAGCAGACCCATTGGCCCCACTGTTCGAGCATCATCAGCTCGCGGGCGATATCTCCGCCGCGCGCCCGGGGGTTGGCCAGATCGGGGATGGGATGGGCGCGGAGCGCCCAAGCGGCGACGGGGGCGTCGAAGAACCACCAGCAGGCGAGGGTGGCGGCGGCGACGGCGAGACTGAACCATGCGAGGGGCAGGCGCGGGGGCGGGGCGCCCGCGTGTGCGAGGGGCGGCAGGGCGGGTCGCGCCTCAGCGGCGGGCGTGGGATTCTCGCTGTGAGTTCCGTGCATTGTCCGCGTCAAAAAAGCCTCTATAGTAGCCACGCTGTGGTGGTTTTATCTTACGTCCAGAGGCGGAACGAAACGAGTGCTTCCGACAACGATCAAGGACAAAGGGAGGTGGTGGTCGCGTGAGGACCTGTTCCTGCTGCTGCTGTTGGGGGCGATGTATTTTTTGCCGGGGATCGCGCGGATACCGCTATTCGACCGGGACGAGCCGCGATTTGCGACGGCGGCGCGGACGATGGCGCAGAGCGGGAATTACATCGTGCCGATGTTCAACGGGCAGCTTCGTCCGGACAAGCCGCCGCTGTTGTATTGGCTGATGGACGGGACGTACGCGCTGACGGGGAGCTATGGGGAACTGGGGGCGAGGCTTCCGTCGGCGATCTGCTCGACGCTGACGATCCTGGTGCTGTACTTCATGGTGGGCGCGCGCTTTGGCCGGCTGACGGGGCTGCTGGCGGCGATTCTCATGGGATCGACGTCGCTGTTCATCGTGGAATCGCGGCTGGCGACGGCGGATGCGACGATGCTGCTGTTCATCACGATCTGCATGGCGTGCGCGTGGCGGGCGTGGGATGTGGGGGCGGCAATGGGTCCGGCGGCGACGACGCCATTTCTGGCGGACCGTTCGGCGGCCGCAACAGGCGGTTCGCTTCCGCGGCGGCGCGAGAAGATGCCGGCGTGGATGGCGGGGGTGTTCTGGATATCGCTGGCGGCGGGGGCATTGACCAAGGGCGTGCCGCTGATTTTCGTGCTGGCGCCGATGATCGCGCTGTCGCTGTTCACCGGGGCCTTACCGCGGCTGCTGCGGGAGTGGCGTTCGCATTTCCACCTGACGCACATGCGGCGGATCATCGCGGTGATCCTGGCGGTGGTGACGACGGTGGCGGTGACGTTTTTCTATCGGGCGGGTTTGACGTTTCAATGCGTGAGCGCGCTGGTGCTGGGGCTCTTGTTCATGGCGATGACGCTGACGCCGCGGTTGCCGGGGGTGCTGTTTCGCTGCGTGATCGGAGGCAACTGGCGGTGGTGGCGTTCGCTGCGGCCGGGGTGGGGCATTCCGCTGACGATCGTGCTGATTGGGTGGTGGGTGGTGGCGGTCGGTCTGGCGACGAGTCCGCACTGGGCGTTGATCAGGGACATGGTGGAGACGCATTTTCTGGCGCGTTCGATGCCATGGCTACTGCACCTGCTGCACATTCAGCCGCCGCCGCTGAATCCGGCGGGGGGAAACGACCAGGTGTCCAAGTATGCGGAGCCGACGGGATTTTACACGCTGCTGGTGTGGGTGACGGATTGGCCATGGTCAGTGCTGATCGTGCCGGCGGCGTATCACACGTGGCGGCGGCTGCGTGGGAAGACGGCGGTGGCGATCGATCCGCGGCCATACCAGTTTCTGGTGGCGTGGATCATTCCGATGTGGATTCTGCTGGAGCTGGCGCGTGGGAAGCTGGTGCACTATCCGCTGCCGACGTACGTGGCGATTTCGATTTTGTTTGCCGACACGCTGGTGCAAAGCTGGCAGGGATTGTCGGAGGTGCTTTCGCCGAGGTGGTTCGCGGTGATGCGCTGGGTGATGCTGGCGATATGGGTGGGGCTGGGCTGCGCGGCGTTTTTCGCGGGGCGGGCGTATCTGGGGCCGGAGCTGCTGGGGCCGGTGATTCTGCTGGCGATCGTGCTAGCGGGGGCTGGAGCGGCGAGCGCGTGGTCGTGGAACACGCCGCGTTGGCCGTTCGTGGTGGCGCTGGCGTGGGCTGCGGCGCTGTTGGTGGCGGACACGCAGCTTCTGCCGAACATCTCGCAGCTCAAAACGTCAAAATTCGCGGGGGCGCGGATTCAGGAGTTGCTGGCCAGCGAACCGGATTACCGGATTGCGGCGCTGGGTTACAAGGAGCCGAGCCTGGTATTTTATTGCGGGCGCGAGGTGGCGATCTTTGACAACGACATGGGGCGGCTGCTGGAGACGGCGCCTTTTGCGCGGAAGGACCGGTCGGTGCTGCCCACGAGCAAGTGGGTGGTTGCGGTGGATGGTCCGATGCTCAAGGAATTCGATCGCGAGGGACTGCTGTATTTTCCACTGCAGAGCTATGCGGGCTTTAATCCGGCGGATTTCAAGCCGGTGACGGTGACGGTGCTGACGAACGTGCCGCCGAAGGACTACTCGCCAAGCGCGATTCGGGCGGCGACGGAACCGCATAGCGCTCCGGCCAGCGAGCCCGGCAGCGCGACAGCGCCGGGATGAGCGGCTCCGATTGCTGATAATCAAACGATTCTTTCGTTGACGGCCGCGCGCATCCGCTTAAGGGACCGAGATCAGAAAGTGATCTCACGCCCTGCTGCCGCCGTCGACGTTGAGGATGGCGCCGGTGATGAAGGAAGCTTCGGGGGAGGCGAGGAAGGCGATGGCGGCGGCGACTTCGTCGGGGGTGCCGAAGCGGTGGAGGGGGGTGTTTTCGACGAGGTAGGCGGCGAAAGGATTTTTGGCGGGGTCGGCGGGGTTCATGGAGGTATCGATGGGGCCGGGCTGGATGCAGTTGACGGTGATATTGCGCGGGGCGAGGTCGCGCGCGAGGCCGCGGGTGAGGCCTGCGACGGCGAATTTGCTGGAGGCGTAGACGGCGAGGTTGGGGCCGACGGCGGCTTCGCCGAGCATGGAGCCGATGTTGATGATGCGTCCGCCGTTGGGGATGCGCGGGAGGGCGAGGCGGGTGATTTCGAAGATGGCGCGGACGTTGACGTCGAAGGTGCGTTGGAAGTCTTCGGGCTTGAAGGTGTCGATGGGGCCGGTGATGTAGGCGCCGGCGTTGTTGACGATGATGTCGAGGCGGGGGCCGAAGGCGGCGGCGGTGTGTTCGAGGAGTGCGGGGATGTGAGCGGGGTTTCCGACATCGGCCTGGACGGCTTTGGCGCGGCCACCGGCGGCGATGATCGAGGCGACGGTGTCGTTGGCGCCGGCGGCGTCGCGGCCGTAGTTGACGATGACGTTGGCGCCCAGCGCGGCGAGCTTTTTGGCGGCGGCGGCGCCGATGCCGCGGGAGGCGCCGGTTATGATGGCGGTTTTGTTGGCGAGGGGTTGCATTGGGACCTCGTGAAAAAAGGGAGCGGGATGGGGGGATTGTACGGGGAAACGGGGCGCGAGGGGGATACGGTGGCAGGGCGGCAAGGTGAACGGGTAGGTCACAAGCCCGGTCTGTTCCGCGTCAACCTTGTCTGTCCCTCTCTACCGCATGGTGGGGATTACTGTGGCGGTTTGGGATTGTCGAGCGTTTCTTCGGCGGCTTGAAGGAATTGGTTGAGTTGATCCGGGTCATGGAAGTGCTCCGCGTGGCCATCGGCGAAGGCGATGGTGATGCCGTCGTCGGGGGTGTCGCCGTGGTCCCAGACGACGGGGGTTTCGGAAGTATTGAGTTTTTCGAGGTCGGCGGAGGACCAGGGGAAATAGGTGTAGGAGGTGTCTTTGAAGGGTTCGGGGGAGGTGGTGGTCTGGGTGGGGAGTTGGAGCTGGTCGAGGGTGTCGGGCATTTCGCCGTTCTGGTCAGCGGTAACAATGGCGGCCGTGGCGATCTGGCGCATGTTGGACATGGATTTCGTGCGCAGGGCCATCCTGCGGGCCTGGGAAAGGCTGGGGGCGATGAGCGCGGCGGTGAGTTGGGAGAGGGCTTTTTTATCGAGGGAGATGGAGACGGTGCGGTCGATGGCGGTGGGGGCGAGGAGTTGGGGGAGCTGCTGGAGCGTGGGGATTTGCTGGGCGATGAGGGGGTCCTTTCGTTGCTGGGCTTCGGCGACCAGGGACTTGCTGAAGATGGTGAGGTCGTCTTTGAGGACACCGGCGAGGTGGGCGGCGGCATCGCGGTCGTCGGTGGTCAGGATAAGGGTGAGGGAAGGGTCCGGGTTGGTATCGAGGCCGAGGGCGGCGGAGCGGATGGGGGCGAAGAGCGTGGCGGCGGGAGCGCCGCCGAGTTGGGGAGGGAGCATGAGGCGGGAATCGAGGAGGGTGCGGCGGAAGTCGCCGGCCATGGAGCACGCGATGGTGAGGGGGGCGGGGTCGTGGTGCGGGAGCGGGGTGAAGGCGGCGAGGAGGTCGGGGCGCGGGGAGGGGACGATGTGTGCGAGGTGAGCGAGGCCTTTGGGCGTGCCGAGGGCGAGGGTGTGGCCGCGGGAGGCGGTCTGGAGATTGGGGAGGTTGAGGGATTGGAGGAGATCGAGGAGCGGGGCGGGATCGGTGGAGTTGTCGAGGGGAATGAGGAGCACGAAGGAGGAGGGGTCAGGGGCGCCGGCCGACTGATCGAGGAAGAAGTAGAGGTGGCGAGCGCCGAGATTTTGGGCCTGGGCGAGGAGGGTCTTGGCCTGGGCGCGGAAGACGCCGAGGTCTTTGATGGGGCCGGTGAGAAGAGGCGCGCGGGTGGCGGCGATTTCCTGTTCGAGGAATTGGACGGCGGCGGGGAAATCGAGGCGGGCGAGGTCAACATGGGCGACGAGGAGGGTGGATTGGTCCAGGTAGGGCGTGAGGAAGTCGGTGGTTTCGGCGGCGGGCTGAGGCGCGGGGAGCGGGTCGGCGGCGTTGGCGACGGCTGTGAGGAAAAGGGTGGCGGCAATGAAGGAGGGGTGGCGGCGCATTGGAAGGCCCTTTCGTAGGAAAATGGACTCCAAGGCTTCGGGGAACAGAGTGTACTAGCACACATGGTACACACGGGGAGGGAGGAGGTTCAAGCGGAAAAATTGGGAAAATTGGGTGCAACTCGTTCAAGTGGGAGGGCGGAGCGGAGGGGCCGGGTGCAAGAGGCGGGGGGCCGGGGACGTTTTGAGGGTGCGGGGTGTGCGGCAGATTGCAAAGGAGCTTTTGTGATTCAGTATCGGACGGTTTCGGTGGCGGATGCGCGGCGGGCGGTGCGGGCGGTGGTGGCGGAGATGGAGAAGCGCGGGGTCGCCGGGGTGGTGGCGGTGGCGGATCGGAATGGGGAGTTGCTGGTGCTGGAGCGATTGGATGGGGCGGCGGTGTCGGCGGTGACGATTGCGACCAACAAAGCGTACACGGCGGCGCGGGAGGGCAAGACGACGCGCAGCATCGGGGAGGAATCGCGGGATGGGGTGAAGGGATTTGATTTGCAGAATTTTGGAAGCGGGCGGCACGTGGGATGGGGCGGCGGCGTGCCGGTGGTGATGGAGGGGGAGGTGGTAGGCGCGGTTGGGGTGAGCGGGCTGCCGGAGGCGGTGGATATGGAGCTGGCGGAGATTGGCGTGCGAGCGGCGGTGTAGAGAAATTGGAAAAATTGGGGATGTGGTTCCATTGGGAGGGGGCGCGGGTCGTGGGGTGCGCGTGACGGGTGGCGGGGGAGCGTTTAGACTTGGCGGGGACATTTCTTTTTGTTTACTGCGATGGAGATGGCGGATGCGGAACGGGCTTGGTGCGAGCGCGGCGGTGATGGTGATGGCGGTGGCGGGGGTGTTGGGGGGAGCGGCGTTTGGGGCGGAGCCGGGGACGGTGACGGTGCAGGTAGATAAGCCGGCGCATGCGATCAGCCCGACGTTGTATGGGTTGATGACGGAGGAGATCAATCATGCGTACGATGGGGGATTGTACGCGGAGTTGATTCAGAACCGGACGTTTCAGGATCCGGTGATACCGGCACGGGGCGGGGGGCGGGGGCGCGGGCGGGGGCAGGGGAATGCGGGGGGCGCGAATGGGCAAGCGCCTGCCGGGCCGGCGATGGTGGGCGAGGGGGAGCACGCGGTGCCGAAGATGCCGCTGCATTGGTCGGAGGTTTCGAGCGCCGGAGCGAAGGGGGAGATTCAGGCGGATGTGAACGAGCATGTGAATGAGACAGGGCTGCCGGTGAGTTTGCGGGTGGACATTCAGGAGGTGCCGGCGGGGGGGAGAGTGGGGGTGGCGAACGAGGGATATTGGGGCATTCCGGTGCGGCCGAACACGACATACATGGCGAATTTTTACGCGAAGGCGGGACAGGGATTCAGCGGGCCGGTGACGGTGGATATTGAGACCACTGACGGCAAGGCGGTCGCGACGGGGACGGCACCCGGGGTGACCGGGGAGTGGAAGAAGTACACGGTGGAACTGAAGACGGGCGGAGACGTGCAGGCGACGAAGGATGCGCGTTTCGTGATTTCCGGAGCGAGCAAGGGGACGCTGTGGCTGAGCGATGTGTCGCTGTTCCCGCCGACGTACAAGGATCGGGCGAATGGGGATCGGATCGACATTTCGAAGTTGCTGGCGGAGATGGATCCGTCGTTCCTGAGGTTTCCGGGGGGGAATTATCTGGAAGGGGAGACGCCCGAGACGCGGTTCAACTGGATGAAGATGATCGGGCCGGTGGAGGATCGCCCGGGGCACATGGGGACGTGGAGCTATCGGTCGAGCGACGGGTTCGGGCTGGATGAATTTCTGGGGTGGTGCGAGGATTTGCACATGATGCCGGTACTGGCGGTATACGCGGGATATTCGCTGCGGGGGCAGCACATCACGGGGGACGATTTGAAGCCGTACGTGCAGGAAGCGCTGGATGAGATTGAGTATGTGAGCGGGGATGCGAGCACGAAATGGGGGGCGATGCGGGCGAAGAACGGGTATCCCAAGCCGTTCGATTTGAAGTACGTGGAGATCGGGAACGAGGATCAATTTGACGGGCGGCGCGGGGGAACGAACACGTATGACGAGCGGTTCACGGCGTTTTACGATGCGATCAAGGCGAAGTATCCGAATTTGCAGTGCATCGCGACGACGCCGGTGAAGAGCCGGAAGCCGGATGTGGTGGATGACCACTATTACCAGCAGGCGCAGGAAATGTGGGCGATGTCGCGGCTGTATGACAAGAAGGATCGCAGCGGTCCGAAGGTGTTCGTGGGGGAATGGGCGACGCGCGAGGGGAGTCCGACGCCGGACATGAACGCGGCGCTGGGCGATGCGGCATTTTTGACGGGGCTGGAGCGGAACTCGGACATCGTGGTGATGAGCTGCTATGCGCCGTTGTTTGTGAACGTGTCGGACATCAGCAATCCGAACCAGGCGGCGCGGTCGATGGAGTGGTCGACGGATTTGATCGGGTATGATGCGCTATCGAGCTATGGATCGCCGGCGTATTACGTGCAGAAGATGTTCATTCACAACAAGGGGGACGAGGTATTGCCGGTGACGGTGGACGTACCGGGGACGGAGGGCGGGGTATTGCCGGCGCCGCCGGCGGCGGAAGGGCGAGGGCCGGCGCGCGGGCGTCCGAGGTCGGAGGGCGGGGTGTTCGTCGAGGCGAGCAATGACCAGGCGACGAACGAGGTGATTTTGAAGGTGGTCAATGCGCAGGCGGCGGCGCAGACGTTGAAGATCGATCTGGAGGGAACCAAGGGGGTGGAGGAGAAGGGGACGATCGAGACGCTGCAGGGGGAGCCGACGGATGTGAACACGATCGCGGAACCGGAGAAGATTGCGCCAAGGACGGAGGGGCTGTCGGTGAGCGGGACGACGTTCACGCGGGAATTTCCGGCGCATTCGGTGAGCGTGCTGCGGGTGAAGGTGAAGTGACGTAAATGGCCACGAAAAGCGTGAAAGACACGAAAGTGACGACGGGAATTTTCCACAAATGCACACAAATCAAAGGTGTTGCGGCGTTGGAGGGCGTTGTAGATTTGGAGGAAGTAGGTAAGGGTGAGTGTGAGGATGGAGAGGCCCGTGAAGGAGGAGAAGAGATAGAGGATGCGGAAGAAGGTCGAGGATGAGCAGGGCGCCGAAGACCGGCAGGAGTATGGCTCGAAGGTGGTGCCAGTCCATGGCGAGGTACTCCGGGGGCGTGAACCGTCTGGCGGGCGGCGCGGACGGGCGGCCGAGCGAGAGATGCAAGTACCGAGCCGGTCTGGCGATTATGGAGCGATTTCGATTTGGGTGGTGGAAGAGAGGGTGACGGAGATTTTGCCACCGGTGAGCTGCGGGGTTCCCGTGAAGCGGACGGATTTGCCCTGAACGCCGTTGCCATCTTTGCCGCCGAACTTTTTGGTCATGGCGGAGAAGAGGCGTCCGGGAACGATGAGGGAGAAATTGGGCGCGCCCGAGAAGGTGAGCGTGGCCTGGCGGTCGCCGGAGGTGGAGAGGGCGTAGCCGGCGACGGCGCCGGTGGCCGAGACGGGGGTGGCGTTACGCGCGGCGGTGCGGAGGGCGGCGATGTCGGAGACCTGAATTTGTGCAGCGGGGGCGGCGTCGCGGGCGGAGGTGCTGGACTTCGCGGGCGTGGCGGGCACCATGACGCGCGGAATGGAAGGGCCGGGGGGAAAGATGTCGGGCACGGTGGCGGGCGCGGCAGGCGTGGGGGTGACCGGTGTGGCAAGCGCGGTTGCGTCGGGTATGGTTGGCGCGGCGGGCGCAGGAGCCACGGGCGCGGGGG
>DASZZD010000090.1:0-15117 GCA_035545015.1 Phycisphaerae bacterium | reverse complement strand
TAGTCCCGCAAAATCAAACCGCCCCCCCGCCGCCAGAAAAAACGCCCCCGCCAGCAGCCCCATCTGCGTCCCCATCGAAACCGCCGCCGGCATCCAGCGCGCAATCACCCCCCCGACCGTGCGCGGGGGAGGCGAGAAATTGGCCGGTTCGAGAATGGACACGCAGGATTTATCGGCCACAGGCGGGAGGGGCCTTCAGGCCGCCTGCCACCAAATCCCCTGGATAGGGGGGCAACCGGCGCTTATTCGATGCCCCGCGGCGGCGGCAGCGGCGGAACCTGCAGCGTCGGCACCGTCTCCGGCGAAGACACCGTCGTCGCTGGCCCCGTCGTGCCCGGCGACAGCAGCGACGAATTCCCCCCCGCCACCAGCAGGAACACCAGCAGCAGCAACGCAATCGACAGTTCGACCGGAAAAACAGAGCGATCCATGCGGCGGGTCTCCTCAGAGGCCATCAGGCCCGGGCTCGACGCGAATCATGGGAAGAAAGGTCGATCCTGGCAAGCCCGCCGGCATGCACGGCATGGTATTTGTTCGCCTGTGCGACAGCCACGCGTACTTTCGGCGAAAGGAGCCCTTATGCCACGCGGCGACAAGTCCAGTTACTCCAGCAAACAGAAACGTCAGGCCGAACACATCGAAGAAGGTTACGAAAAACGCGGGGTGCCCAAAAAGGAAGCCGAACGCCGCGCGTGGGCCACCGAAAACAAAATGAGCGGCGGCGGAAAGAAGTCCGGCTCCGGCCGCGGTAAGAAAACCAACAAGGGCCCGGCGAAAAAGGGCGGCAGAAAAGGCGGCTCCAGCCGCTCCCACGCCCAGAGCGTCGCCGCCGGCAAAAAAGCCGCCGCCACCCGAAAACGTCGCGGTCACTGACCGCTTCCCATTTCCTCAGGCAGGATGCCGACCCGGGTAGCCAGACTCCCCGGGTCGCCTTCTCTCATGCGCCCCCGCGCGCCCCGCCCCTCGCCCCACCCCCGCCCGCCGAAATCTCCGTCTTCACCAAAAAATGGTCCGTCGGATACCGCCCGTTCGAACCCCTCTCCCGCAAAATCTCCGCCGGCGACGCCCGCAGCCCCGGTGACACGAAAATCAAATCCGTCGGCCAGCCCCGGTCCACCCGCCCCGTGAAGTTATGAAACGTCCCCCACAGTTCCCCCGCCTTCCGATGCTCATAGTCAAACGCATCCACCCACCGCGTCTCCGGCGGCTTCGCCCCCGCATCCACCAGTGGCACATACACCGGCTCCGTCCGATCGTGATTGAAATCCCCCATCACAATCGCTTCCGATCCCGGATACTTCGCCTGATACTGCCCCACGATCTCATGCAGCCGCCGCCCGCACTGGATCGCGAAGTCCCCCGAATGACGCAGATGCGTGTCGACCACCACCAAATCCGGGAAGTGCTTCTTTCCGGGCCCTCCACCCGCCTTCTCCCGCAGCACCGCCAGCGTGAAAAACGTGTTCTCCGACGGATTCGCCTGCGGCGCGTTGGGCAACACCAGCCCCGCCAGCCCGTCGATCTGCTCGAACCGATCCGTGCGATAAAACAGCGTGTTCAGCCCCGCCGCCGTGTTTGACAACGCATTCATCAACTCCCCCGACACCCCGCCCGACTTCGTCCCCTCGATCGTCCCCACTCCCGGCCGCGGATAATGCGTGAACCACGGCCCAAGCTCTTTGTCCAGAAACGCCCCCTGCGCCGGCGTCACCTCCTGGCATGCGATCAAATCCGGATCCTGTTTCAGCAGAATCTTCACCAGCAAATCGCGTCGGTTCGGCCAGATATTGGGCCCGTCGTCCGGCGACGCAAACCGGATATTCGCGCACACCGCCACGATCGGACCATCCCGCACCGGCCCCGCCGCCCCGGCCTCGCCCCCCCCTTTGCGCACCCCCGGCACCGACGCCGCCGCATAACAAATGCCCGCCGCCAGCACCACCACCCCCAGCAATTTCCATCGCAAGGACACAAACTCTCCAAACCCGCCGCAGCAATCCCTATCGGTCCCCAATCCCCACAAACCCAACGAATTATAGCGGCAGCCCCACCCTCAAAAACCCACCGCCCACACAATCCTCCCCACATCTCCATCCAAATTATTTTGTGCTTTTCGTACTACTATCTCGAAACTTCTTCCTCGCCTGACAAGATTCTCCCACTCCAATGCAATTCATCCGCCTCCATCGGCGGCCACCTCCCGTTCCATTCAACCCCACCACGTCCATTCGTGTAAATTCGTGTGCATTCGTGGATAATTCCCGTTGTCGTCTTTCGTGTTTTTCGTGCCTTTCGTGGCCATTTACGTCCGTCCCGGCTATTGCGCCGGCACGTTCATCGTGAACCGCGCAATCTGCGCCTGCACCATCGTCGGCACACGCTCGAACCGCAACGCCACCTTGTACGGCCCCTGTGGAAATTCATCGAATTCGTCCAGCCTCACCACCTCCGCCGCCAGCGAAAACGTCGGCCACGCCTCGCCCCGGAACAACCCCAGCCCCGCCACCGAAAATTCCACCGCCACCGGCTGTCCGATCGGCAGAACCTCATCAAGCTGCACCATCATCCCCGTCTCACTCAGATTGATCACATGCCCCTCCAGCGGTCCCTGCCGCCGCGCCAGGGGCCGCACCACCAGGCTCGTGTACATCGGGGGCACATCCACCCGCCGCCGACGGCGCCGATCCTTAAATGCCGCCACTCCCGGGGCATGTACCCGCGCTCCCGCCTCGGGCGCCAGCGCGCTGCCCGATGTGGATGCCCTTACCACCTGCGGCGTGCCCGGGCCCGGCCGACGGGGTGCCGCAAGGGGTGCTGTGATCGCCTTTGTCGATGTGGACATGATGAGAGCCTTCCTCATATCCCTTAATGGTAGGTAAGCAAACTATCGACCGAAGCAGGGCAGTACATGATTACTTCGTCCCAAAAGCCCCGCGGTTCACCTCATCCACAACCGTTTCTTTCGGACCTTGATTCTTATGGGGCCTGCACTTACAACTTTACGAGCGGGGGGCCTCCGGGGGATGCATGCCCGGTACTTTTTGTCGGGGGTCCCCATGTCCAAACCACCGCCGGGCACTTTGCCGCGGCAACAGGCAGACGCCTACGCAATCCCCGCCATGCGACGCCACCTCCTCCTCTGCGCCGGGCCCGACTGCGTGCCCCCCGAGCAAGGCGACGCCGCCTGGAGCTATCTCAAAAAACGTATCGCTGAGCTCAAGCTCGACCGTGCCCCCACCCACATCTTCCGCACCCGCTGCCACTGCCTCCGCATCTGCACCCAGGGACCGATCCTCGTCGTCCAGCCCGACGGCGTCTGGTATGCCCGCGCCACCCCCGAACTCATCGAACGCGTCCTCCAGGAGCATCTCCTCGGCGGACGGGCGGTTTCCGAATATGTCTTCGCCTGTGCCCCTTTGGCTTGTGACCGTGCCGTAAGTGGCTGTAACGATGAGGGGTTGCAGGCCCGATGAGCGGCGCTGGCAGAAACACCCCCATTTGACACCCCGCCGCGCACGCGGGTATAACAGCAAGACTCGGCGCATTGGGCGGATCGCGACGTGCCTTGCAGTGAACTTCCGCCAGCGGCCGGGCATTCAGTCCAAGGGTAGGGCGACGGACGTATGGCGCAAAAAACCACCAACAAAAAATCGGCGAAGAAGGCTCCGGTCAAAAAAGCTGCTCCCAAGGCCGCGCCCAGGCGCGAAGAACCCCGGCCTAAGGCCAAGGCCCGGCCGGAACCCAAAGGCGCCGCCGCTCCCGCTCGCAAAGCCGCCGAAACCGCCGCGGCCAAATCTCCCGACAAAAAAGAAAAAGCCTCCGCTGGCCTCTCCAAATCCGAACTCCAGTACTTCCGCAACCTCCTGCTCGAAAAACGCCGCGAAATCCTCGGCGATGTCGGCTCCATGGAATCCGAAGCCTTCAAGGGCGGCTCCAACCTCTCCAACATGCCCATCCATATGGCCGATGTCGGCACCGACAACTTTGAACAGGAATTCACCCTCGGCCTTATCGAATCCGAACGACAAATCCTCCGCGAAATCCAGGATGCACTCGCCCGCGTCGATGATGGCAGCTTCGGCGTCTGCCTCGGCACCGGAAAGCCCATCCCCCGCGTCCGCCTCGAAGCCGTCCCCTGGGCCAAGTACACCATCGAATACTCCCGCCTTCTCGAACAGGGCAAGGTCGCCCGCGAGGCCGGCCAGGCTTCCGACGATGATTCCTCCGACGAGGATGAGGACTAATCCCTGGGGCCGCTTCAAAAGCGAGGGGCATGAAAACCGGGACGCCGGGGCAGGATGTTGGAGGCCGCGTGATGAGCGATACGGGCGGGGAAGCCGCGATGCCTCAACCACTCCCCCACAAAAATCCACGGGATGTCGACTACCAGCCTGCTCCCGCCCCGCAGGGCGGCAGCCAGACCCGCGCCTGGGCTTCCCCGGGCGCATGGGCCCGCTTCCTTATCCCCGCCGCCCTCGGCCTCGCCCTCGACCTCTGGGTCAAAGGCTGGGCCTTCCCCCAGGGCGTCAGCGGAACCGTCTTCCACCTCAATGGCGACACCCTCGAAATCGTCGGCCGCAACCCCCTCTGGCTGATGACCGACTTCGGCCCCGTGGAAAATCCCCCCGCCGTGCTCATCCCCCACGTCCTGGGCCTGCACACCACCATCAACCACGGTGCCGTCTTTGGCATCTGGCAGGGCATGGTCCTCTATTTTCTCCTATTCAGCATCGTTGCCATGGGCGTCATCCTCTGGGTCTTCGCGGGCAGCAAAAAAGATCACTGGCTGGTCCACTTCGCGCTGGGCCTCATTACCGCCGGCGCCCTGGGCAATCTCTATGACCGCGCCGTCTTCCACGGCGTCCGCGACATGTTTCAGTTCAATGTGCACTGGTACCCCTACATCTTCAACACCGCCGACGTCCTCCTCTGCATCGGCGTGCCCCTGTTGATGTTGCGCTGGAGCCTCGGCAAAAAGTGATCCGCCCCGCGGCAGGGGGGCGCGGTGGGGGGGGGAAAGCAGGGAATAAAAACGAAAAAAGCCCTCCGGCCGCGCCGGAAGGCTTTCAACAGGGAAACATGAAGCGCACAATTTTTACCGGCGATCGATCCGCCGCGACACGGTCCGTCCGCATCCCGGCAAGACCCATCGCTTAGTAGGTCAGCGTGCCCGAACCCGCGGTGTTCACCGCCGAGATCGTGTACTGGCCCGTCGCCGAGGTCGTGTACACCCAGCCGACGTTCGTCCCCGCCGCAGCGCCGACCGCCGTCTGGCCATTCAGCGGATTGGTGGGCGCCTGCTGCAGGTACGGGCCGAAGTTCGTCCCCGTCGCCGCCGCCGAGCCGGTTTCCGTGGTCGTCGACTTGCCCAGCATGATCGTCCACATCCCCGAGGGATCGGGCGGCGTGTCGGAGTGTTGAATCTTGAACAGCTCGATCTGCGACCGCACCGTTTGCAGGGTCGATTGCACCGAGTTGTTACGCGCGTCGTTGGACGCATTGGTGAACTGCGGGATCACGATCGCTGCGAGGATACCCAGAATGATCACCACGATCAGGATTTCCACGAGCGTGAATCCCTGGGAACGAGACCTTGAACGCATGATAGGGCCCTCAGGAATTTCGGCCTTGCGGGGGCGGTTGGAAAACCGCGGAAGCCACGCCGGCTCACACTGGCAAGATCGGTAGAAATGGGGAGCTGGATAAGCAGCTTGAATAGAAAATCCAAAACGAATCCTCAGGACCGTCCCCTAATCCTCCAACGATCAATAGTAACGGCCCCGGTGCCCTCCTCCGCCGCACTTCCACGTCCGGGTATACTTCCGGAGCTTTTGCCACGCTTCTAAGGAATGCAAATGCAGTTAATACCGACGCCCATCCCCGACGTGCTCATTATCGAACCCAGGCTTTTTGGTGATAGCCGCGGCTTCTTCATGGAAAGCTACAACGCCCGCGCTTTCGCGGACGCCACCGGTTTTCGCGGCGCCTTCGTCCAGGACAACCACTCCCGATCCTCCAGGGGCGTCCTCCGCGGGCTTCACTACCAGCTCCTCCAGCCCCAGGGCAAACTCGTCCGCGTCGTCAACGGCGAGGTGTTCGATGTCGCCGTCGATATCCGCCGCGGATCGCCCACCTTTGGCAAGGCCGCCTGGGCCACCCTCACCGCGCACAACAACCGCATGCTCTGGATCCCCCCAGGCTTCGCCCACGGATTCCTCGTCACCTCCGAATCCGCCGACTTCCTCTACAAAACCACCGACTACTACGCTCCACAACACGAACGCACCATCCTCTGGAATGATCCCGCCCTCGCCATCCCCTGGCCCCTCGCAACGCTCGACGCCCCGGGCGCCCCCCGCCTCAGCGAAAAAGACCAGCGCGGACTCTCCCTCGCCCAGGCCCAGGTCTACGAGCTTCCCGTATAACTACGCAGCCTCACGCCCGCGCCCGCCCGGTGTCTGTAGGAACGCGCTCGCGATAGTCGATACACACCCCACACGCTTCACATCGCCGGAGGATCCCCCATGAACGTTCGTCGCGCCATGATCGCCCTGCTGGCCGCGGTTCTGCCCTGCTTCACCCCCCAGGCCCTCGGCGATACTTCCAGCCCCCAGGCCCGCGCCTTCTTCGACCAGGGCGCCGCCATGATCGAGCACGGACAGTGGGTGCAATCCGCCGGACCCTTCGAGCTGGCCATCAACGCCGACCTCCAGTTCGCCGAGGCCTACCTCTTCCATGGCCTCGCCTGCATGTATGCCAAGGACTACCAGGAAGCCGCCGAGGACTTCACCGCCTACGCCGTGCTCAACCCCGGAAAGCCCTGGGGCTATCAGCAGCGCGCCGTCGCACGCCTCGCCGAGGGGCGGCCGGAACGCGCCGAGGAGGATTTCCGCCGCGCCGCCGCCCTGGGCGCCGCGCCCGCCAACATCCAGCGCGGCATGGGAGACGTCTACCGCGCCGAAAAAAAGCTTCCCGAAGCGCTTGCCGCTTACACCGAGGGTATCCGCCTCGCCCCCCAGTCCCCCACCATGTACCAGCGGCGGGCTATCGTCTACCAGGCCCTCGGCAACCAGCGGGCCGCCGCCGCTGACCTCGCACAGGCCGACGCCCTCGTCCGCAGCGGCCGCCAACTCGAACCCGGCGATGAGGCCTCCCAGGCCATGGAAGACGCCTATCGCCGCATCGTCGGCCATGCCCTCGCCCACCCGGCGCCCCCCATCTCCCCCGGTCGCGCCCGCGGCAGGTGACCGGCGGTCCCCCCGTGCCGCCCCCGCCCCTCAATCGACCGGAAGCTCCTCGCCCACCCGCACCACGCGCCGCTCGCGCGCCGCCCGCCGCAGCGCCGCCTCCACCTGAAGTTCTCGCAGGCCCTCGATCCCCGGCACCGGCGGCGGACGCCCCTCGCGCACGCTGGCGATATACGCCGTCACCGCTTTCCGGAACGAATCGCGGTACGCATCCCAGCGCGACGCGTCGCGCACCAGCGAAATCCGTTCATGCGCCCCCATCGCCGGATCCAGGATCTCCAGCGTCCCATCCAGATCCCGCAGATGCACGCGGCCGCGCTCGAACGTGAAGATCAGCTCGTACAGCGGATGCCGCCATTGCATCGCCAGCGTCCCGACGATCGTGCCCGAAGCGCCCCCTTCCGTGACCAGCGCCGCCGCCACATCGCACGCTTCGCTGTTCAATTCCCGGCTGGCATGCACCGCGCCCTCCAGCGCCGCGATCTGCACGATGTCCCCCGCGAAATGTCGGATCAGATCGATGATGTGGCTCCAGCACGCAAAATGCACCAGCGCCGTGATCCCCGTCACCTTGCCGAAGTTCCGCGACCGAACGATCTCCTTCGCACGCAGCGTCTGCTCGAAAAACCGGTAATTGAACACCATCGCCGTCTCGCAGCCACGCTCCTTCGCCAGCCGCAGCAACTCACGCCCTTTCACAAAATCCTCCTCCGTCACCGACGCCTGGCCCCCCATCGCCACCAGCGGCTTCTCAAAAAACAGGCGCCGCGGACCCCCCTCCAGCAGCGCCCTGCCCACCTCATAACGCGCCCGCTCGCTGGTCAGCACCATCACAGCGTCCGGTTCCCACCGGCCAATCTCCTGAAGCGCCCCAAACGCCCGCCCGCCGAACTTCTCCGCCGCCGCACGCGCACCCTCCGCCGTCCGGTTCCAATACCCAAGCTCGACATCCCCCTCGCGCGCCAGCACCGGCAGATACTCCTCACGCGCCACCTTCCCGACGCCCACCACCGCGATCTTCACGCCCATGCTTGCTCCTCGCACAACCTTCCCGGCGGTCCACCAGCGAACGCCGCTCCTTCTTCAACGGTAAATCGCCCCCAGCGCTTCATCGAGTTGCGGATATGCAAAGGAAAATCCCTGCGCCAGCAAACGTCCCGGCACGCAACGGCGCGAACGCAACGCGAGCCCTTGGGATTATTGGATCAGCCCCACAGCACGCCCATCGCCATGCTCGCGATCTCCGCGAGCTCCCCCCGCGTCGCCCCGCCCGCGGCCTGCACTGACATCCCCCAGAGCACCGTGATCAGATACCCCGCGAGCCTTTCCGCGTTCGCCCGGCGCGGAAGATCGCGCTCGGCCACCGCCCGCTCCAGGCGCCGCTGCAACGCACGCTGCGCACGACGCCGCGTCGCGGCAAGTTGCCGTCGCACCGCTTCCGCCGCCGGACCCGCCGCCAGCGCGCCCTGCACCAGCAGGCACCCGTCCGGATGGCGCACGTGCGCCACCATGCGTATCGCCCCGGCGAAAAGTTTCTCCACCGCCTTCCGCGCAGTGGGCTCCTGGAGCGCGTTGGGCAGGTAACACGCCGGATTCCGCAGATAACGCTCCAGGACTTTCTGGAAAAGCTGCTCCTTGCTGCCGAACGCCGCGTACAGGCTCGGCGTGTTGATGCCGATCGCCGACGTCAGCGCGGCCAGCGAGGTGCCCTCGTACCCGTGCCGCCAGAACAGAAGCATCGCCGTTTCCAGGGCCTCGTCGGGGTCAAAGATTCGGGGGCGTCCGCGCGGCATGTTGTGGAGCTTTCGTGAATTCTTCCCCGCCGACGATATTCTCCTTGACGCCCAATCTCAAGCTGATATTTTTAGCGATCATTACAGAAAAGGCTTCGTGCTGAATTTCCCGGGAGGCATCCATGGGCGTGACCACCCATCTCAATTTCGAAGGCCGGGCCGAAGAAGCCCTCGCGTTCTACCAGCGCGTCCTCGGGGCCCAGGTCACCATGCTCGTCCGCTGCAAGGACGCTCCCCCGCCGCCCCAGGGATTCAAGCCCGGAACCGAAAACAAAATCCTCCACGCCGTCCTCACCATCGGCGGCACGGTGCTGATGGCCACCGACGGTTACAACTCCGGCCATGCCGCCTTCAAGGGATTCTCCCTGTCGATCGAAGCGCAAGATGCCCAGGACGCCGCCCGCTTGTTCGCGGGGCTCTCCGAGGGCGGAAGCGTCATGATGCCGCTGGGCAAGACCTTTTTTTCACCCTGCTTCGGCATGGTGACCGATGCGTTTGGGGTGTCGTGGATGGTGATCGTGTTGCCGGCGCAATAGGCGTCTCCCGGAATATCAAAAGGAGCGGTGTATGAGTGCGGTGCGTGTGCTCGTGGGAACCCGAAAGGGCGGGTTCATTTTGACCTCCGACGGAACGCGGAAAAAGTGGAAGGTGGAAGGACCCCACTTCGCCGGGTGGGAAATCTACCATATGAAGGGCTCCCCCGTGGATCCCAACCGCATCTACGCGTCGCAATCCAGCGGCTGGTTCGGCCAGATCATGCAGCGCTCCAGCGACGGCGGGAAAACCTGGGAAACGCCCGGCGGCGGACTGCAAAAATCGCCCCAGGGCTTCCCCATGGGCGAATCAAATAAGTTCGTCTATGACACCAGCCCCGACACCGGCCGCCCCATCACCACCCACTTGTGGTATGACAACAGCCAGCATCCCTGGGAGTTCAAACGCGTCTGGCATCTGGAACCGTCCCTCACCGACCCCGACAAATGCTACGCCGGAGTCGAGGATGCGGCCCTCTTTGAAACCACCAACGGCGGCGTCACCTGGAAGGAACTCGCCGGGCTGCGCGGCGCCAAAGGCGAGAAATGGCAGCCCGGCGCCGGCGGCATGGGGCTGCACACCATCGTGCTCGACCCAAAACATCCCGGCCGGATTTACGTCGCTATTTCCGCCGCAGGCGTCTTCCGCTCCGACGATCATGGCAAAACCTTCCGCCCCGTCACCAAAGGCCTCCGCTCGGAGTTCATGCCCGATCCCACCGCCGAGGTCGGCCACTGCGTGCACCGCATCGCGCTCGACCCCGTCAAGCCCGACACCCTCTACATGCAGAAACACTGGGACGTCATGCGCACCGATGATGGCGCCGGCGAATGGCGCGAGGTCAGCGGCGACCTGCCCACCGACTTCGGCTTCCCCATCGATGTCCACGCCCACCAGGCCGAAACCGTTTACGTCGTCCCCATCACCAGCGATTCCCTCCACTATCCCCCCGAAGGAAAGCTGCGCGTCTATCGCAGCAAAACCGGCGGCGGCCAGTGGCAGGCGCTCACCAAGGGCCTCCCCCAGCAGGATTGCTACGTCAACGTCCTCCGCGATGCCATGGCCGTCGACAAGCTCGACAAATGCGGCGTCTACTTCGGCACCACCGGCGGCCAGGTCTATTGCTCCGCCGACAGCGGCGACACCTGGGAACCCATCGTCCGCGATCTCCCCGCCGTCCTGAGCGTCGAAGTCCAAACCCTCCCATGAGGGACCCTCCACCAGAGAACACCAACCCGCACCAATACCGCGGCTGCGTTGTTGGGCGATTTGGCAGGGTGAGCGGATGCTATACTGGTGCCATGGTGAAATCGATTGAAGGCATTTATCGCAATGGGAAAGTGGAGCTGCTGGAGCCGGCGCCGGTGGGGAAAGATGCACGGGTGATCGTGACATTCTTGCCCGCCGCGGGACCGGTGGACTTGGCGCGGACGGGCCTCTCGCCTGAACAGGCGGCGGACTTGCGGGGGCGATTGAAGCCCTTTGTCGAGGATTGGGACAGGCCGGAGATGGATGCCTACGATGGCCTTTGATTCAGGCGACGTCGTCCTGCACTCCGAAATTGATCGCACCATCGGGCATTGTCACGACATGCGGGCCGTGCAGGCGGCGCTCCGGCATACGCTCGGTTTGTGATAACGCGGAGGATGATGGCGATGAATGAGACTGTGCGGGTCGTCTTGCCCTACCATTTGCGAACGCTCGCCAGGGTCGACGGCGAGGTCCAACTCGACGTTCCCGGAGCCGTCACGCAAAACAGCATCCTGACCGCCTTGGAACAAAAATATCCGCCCCTCGCCGGGGCCATCCGCGACCACGTCACCAGGAAACGCCGGCCCATGATCCGCTTCTTCGCCTGCGAGGAAGATGTTTCCAACGATCCGCCCGACGCGCAGCTCCCCGCCGCCATCGCCACCGGCGCCAAGCCCTTCTACGTGATCGGCGCGATCGCCGGAGGATAGCCGGCCCGCCCAGCACAACGCCCCCCTCATCCCCGCAGCAGCCTGATCAGTTTCCTCAGCGACTGCGTCGTGTGCAGGCCCAGAAAGAATTCCCGGTCTTGCAAGATCTTGTTCTGCGCGGCGGCGTGGCGCGCGGCCGCGAGCTGGTGGTCCAGGTTCCGCAGGATCGCCGGCATCTGCGCGTGCAAATCCGCGTTCGTGGCGTGAAGTTGCTTGAACAAGCCCCGGCGCCGCAGCTTTTCGCCCCGATCCCGCCGCGCCCCGCGCAGGCTCCTCCCGATTTCTTCGATCAGGCGCGCTCGCTCGGCGAGCAGCCCGGACACCGCGGCGGGGGGGCCGCCCGCGGTGAACGCATCCAGCGCGAGTTGCGGATTGTGCTCCAGATGATGCCGCCGATGCGCCAGCGCCGAAACGTCTTCCGGGTCCGCCGGCTCCCCAAGCGGTAGCAGCCAGGCCGCCGACACGCATCCATAGGAAGGCACGTCGCCGAACAGCTCCCCCAGCAGCCCGTCGGTGATCTGGTCGTACAGCGCGCCGCCGATCCCGTGAATGAAAAAGTCGGCGAAATACAGGCGGGCGTACATCGTGAGCGTCAGCGCCCGCGGACGGATGACGAATCCTGAATCCTCAGCGCCCACTTCCCCGATACCGAGGCGCTCGGATTGGAACAGAATCCTGCTCGCGCCCCCGCCCGTCTCAACCATCAGCCGCTGCCGCGCGCTTCCGGGCGCGTAAATCCAGAACGGCAGCTCGTACGTGCCGCCGTTCCCGGAGATCTCCCTGGCGAGGTTCGGCATCGGGCGGTTGGGGCTCCTGATCCGCTTTCCCCGGCGATAGGCCTCCACGTGCCCGTTATAAGCCGCCGTCCAGTCCGAAGCATGGCTGATCCAGGTATGCACGAATTCCCGCCAGAGCGGCCCCGCGCACAGAAGGCTCGTCGGCACGTGCTGCGCCTGAATGCCGAGCGACGCTTCATACCGCCGCCGCGCGCGGGACAGCCACGCGCTATACCCCATCGCCGGCCCCCCATCCCCCGTCTCCCGCCCGGGCGCGAGGGCCCCCAGCCAGAACGCCATCGTGTCGGTGTGCGTGCTGGGAAATGACGCGAGGGCCGCCTCCCACTGCTCAAATTGCTCCCGCCCCGGCGCCCGAAGCGCGTCCGCCGGCAGTGACGAAGCAGGCGCGAATTCGATCATCCGTTTCGCCCACTCCCCCCCGGCAGATTCCCGCGGAACGTCGAACCCCAGGTGGTCCACCGTGTCGTGATCCACCAGCAGATCGAACGCCATGCCCCCCGTCCGCTTCGCCAGTTCGTCCGCGATGATCACCTTGGCCCACACGCCCGGATGATAGAACTCCACCTGGTGCCCGCTGAGAATGAACGGCCCGTCGAAAGCGCCGCCCGACGGAGGATCCGCCCCGATGATCCGCCGCCATTGCGCCGCCGCCGCCAGCAAATGCTCGCGCCCCCGCCGCCGGCTCTCGCTCCCCCCGGCGCCATGCGCCGCCGCCGCTTCCATTTCACACAGCGAAGGCTCCATCAGAACTTCGCCCTGGCGGCGCGGAACGACGATCTTGGCGGGGTCGGGGCGGATCGTCATCGGTCGTTATTCGTCACACACGGCCGCGCATTCCGATGGGAACGCCCCCACCGCTTCGCGAACCGCCTTCAGTTCCGTCGTCAGCACCTCGAGATAATGCTGAAGACGCGCCGACGGGTCGTCCAGCATCCCCCCGAAATGCCGCGTCGCGTCTTTGTAAATCAGCTTCACCGGAATCTCCCGGATCCGCAGACGCCGCGCGTCCGCCTGCACCCAGAACTGCATCGGAAACGCATAGCCGGGAATCGTCAGCGACAGCCGGTTCATCGCCGACACCCGGTGCGCTTTGAACCCGCAGAACGAATCCGTCATCCCCGACCCGTTCTTCGTGGCCGTGTCGATGAAATTGAGATGCAGCGACGCGTTCAGCAGCTCCGTGATCAGCCGGTTGATGTTCCGCCGGTCCCGCGGCGGGGCCCCCGTCCCCGCTGATTCCGGCCACAAATACCGGCTCCCTGAAATGATGTCGGCGTCATCCTTCAAACACTCCCGCACGAACAGCGGAATCCGGCATGGCTCGTGCTGCTCGTCGCAGTCCATCGTGATCACCCACTCGTAACCACGCTCCGCCGCAAACCTGAACGCCTCGATCAGCGACTGCCCATACCCCCGGTTCTCCCGATGCCTCACCAGCTCGATCTGATCCCTGCACGCCAGCTCCGACAGCACCTCCGGCGTCCCGTCCGTCGACCCGTCGTCTATCACCAGCACCCGCGTCTCCACGTGCTGCGCCAGCGCCGACGCCCGCGCGTATTTCCGAATCTCCCGAAGCACCGGGCTCACGTACTTCTCTTCGTTGAAAACCGGAACCGCAATCAAAACCCGGGTGGTGACAAGCTTCATGTACGGCACCTGCGCGAACGACAGGCAGTTCCGCCGGGAACCGCGACGGGCAATGCTAGCCGAGGCCGGGGGGATGTCAAATCCGTATCGATAGGAGTGAATATCCCCTTCGCCCATCCTTGAGGACTGCGATGCGCCTGCTGGAGCATTCCCGCTTCATGCGTATCGCGCGCGTTTCCATTTCCCGGCCGTCATGATGCGGGGTGCGTGTTGATCCAGCGGGCGATGTCGCGGATTACCTGGGCATCCATGCTCGAGGGCTTGGCGTAATCGTCGGGCGTCGGGGGATTTCCTGCGGGCGCGAAAAGATGGCTCAGGCCGGGGTATTCCTTGAACGTGACCCGCCGATCGTCAGGAAACGCCTGTTGCCAGCGGATGAAGTTGGCGCGCGGCGAAACCTGAAAATCGCTGCCGCCCTGGACGATCAGCATCGGCACTCTCAATGCCTTGGCCGCGGTGACTTGATCGTAGACGTGAACGCTCATCCACCAGCTCTGTGGCAAGCCTGCATAGCCTTCTGCTGGAAGCGGGCCATGCAAATGGCTTGCAAGCAAGGCCTGTTCGTCACGCGCGCTTTTGAGCTGCGCCTGCAGCGTCGCCTCGGGCGTATGGCGCACCGAGGCGAGATAGATCGTCTGCTGGATGCCGTTGTCGAGGATCGATTCCGCCGGCGCCGCCATCAGTACCACGCCCGCGAGTGTTTTCTCCGCGCGCAACGCAATCCGCGGCGCCATCATGCCGCCAAGGCTATGGCCCAACACGTAAACGCGCGACGGATCGACCTGCTCATCCCTGGCGAGCACGCGCAGGGCGCTGACCGCATCGTTGGTCACTTCATCGTCTATGGTGAAGCGCCGGCTTAAGCCCGCCTCCGACGGATAGGCCGTGATCGACTTGTCGTAACGAAGTGAAGCCACGCCCGCGCCCGCTAAGTAGGTTGCCAAAAGTTCTTGCGCACCTGCGGCAACCAGAAGCCCTGAGAGAGGATACCGGCAACGCGCAGGGCGTGCATGGGTGAAAGGTGATGGACGAATTGCTCCAAATACCTCGCTTCTTCGTCCACGTTCCGATATTGCCGGTTGGCGGCGATCCGGCCCTTCGCCGGACGCCAGAGGTGGTCCATGGGGTTGAGTTCCGG
>DASZZD010000089.1:0-28238 GCA_035545015.1 Phycisphaerae bacterium | reverse complement strand
CCCCCCACGCAAAATCCAAACTTCCCAGGAACCTTTCCCCCGCCCTTTCCGTTTACTCTTAGCCGACACGCTCACCGGGGGAGGAAACCCACATGTCCCATCATTCCGTCAGCTCCCGCAACCCTGCCAAATTCAAAAACCATCGGCGCCCATCCGCCCCCATCGGCGGCCCCTCCCTGTCCCCGTGCCCCCATCCCACCCGCCACCCCCGCGCAAAAAACCATGCGCATCTTGAGCATCTCCCTTACCACCCCTCGCAACCCACAACCCTCCAACCCTTTACGAAATTTCCGCATCCGCGTAATTTTGCGCACCTGCGCAACTCCTCCAGTCCCTCACACCGCCCGCCACCCATCGACGACTTGACGACTCCACGACTTGACGATTTAACGACTTCACGACTCCCTCTCCACGAAAGGCCCCCCATGCCCGCCCCCAATCCCCCAACCCCCCTCCCCTCCCTCGCCAACAAACGCGTCCTCGTCATGGGCCTCGGCCGCTTCGGCGGCGGCGTCGGCGTTTCCCGCTGGCTCGTCTCCCAAGGCGCCCAAGTCACCGTCAACGACGCCGCCTCCGCCGACAAGCTCGCCGACTCCCTCAAACAGCTCCAAGGCCTCCCCATCACCTTCAAACTCGGCTCCCACGACCCCGCCGACTTCCTCGCCGCCGACCTCCTCGTCCTCAACCCCGCCGTCGACAAACGCACTTCCGAACCCGTCCAGGCCGCTCTCCGCGCCGGCATCCCCTACACCACCGAAATCAACCTCTTCGTCGAACGCTGCGCCGCCACCACCATCGGCATCACCGGCTCCGTCGGCAAATCCACCACCACCGCCCTCATCCATGAAGCCCTCAAGGCCGGCCTCCACCAATCGTCCGACGCCCCCCTGCAAGAATCCCCGCGCGTCTTTCTCGGCGGAAACATCGGCCGCTCCCTCCTCCTCGAACTCCCCCACATCCGCCCCCAAGACCTCGTCGTCCTCGAACTCTCCAGCTTCATGCTCGAAGACACCCCCCACGCCCGCAATCCCCGCGACGGCTCCCCCGGCTGGTCTCCCCACATCGCGATCGTCACCAACGTCTACCCCAACCACCTCGACCGCCACGGCACCATGGCCCAATACGCCGCCGCCAAACAAAACATCCTCCGCTTCCAGAAGCCCGGCGACATCGCCATACTCAACAACGACCACGAACTTGTCCGCCGCTGGACCGGCCTCGCCGAATCTCGCGGCGCGACCGTCATCAAATTCACCACCCACGTCCCCGCCGGCCCGCTCCCACTGGCCATCCCCGGCGAACACAACCAATCCAACGCCCGCGCCGCCCTCGCCCTCCTCGACGCCCTCGCCCCCACGCTCCCCACCCTCGACCGCCCCGCCGCACTCCACGCCATCGAACAGTTCCCCGGCCTCTCCCACCGCCTCCAACTCGTCCACACCCTCCGCCTCCCCGACCGCCAGATCCGCTTCTACAACGACTCCAAAGCCACCACCCCCGACGCCTCCCTCACCGCCCTCGACGCCTTCGCCCCTCCCCCCTCACGCTCCGCCATCTTCATCGTCGGCGGCTACGACAAACACATCGACCTGCACCCCTTCGCCCAGGCCCTCGCCGAAAAAGCGGGCGGCGTCCTGGGCATCGGCCAAACCGGCGCCAGCATCGTCGACTCCGTCCGGCAACTCGCCCCCGCCGATCTCCCCGCCGCCCGCATCCACAACGCCGCCACCCTCGAACAAGCAATCACCACCGCCGCCGCCTGGGCCAAGGAATCGCCCAATCTCACCGCCATCGTCCTCTCCCCCGCCTCCGCCAGCTACGACCAGTTCCCCAACTACGAAAAACGCGGCGACCTCTTCGTCCAACTCGCCCAATCCTTCGCCTGACCCCCCACAAACACACCCTCCACCACAGTACAATCCGCGCATGCTCTCCGCCCTCCTCATCACCCTCCTCACCCTCCCCCTCCTCCTCCTCGCCCGCCGCGGCCGCCGCACCGACGACCACCCCCTCTGCCGCAAATGCCGCTTCGACCTCTTCAATAAATCCCCCACCTCCACCCATTGCCCCGAATGCGGCGCCGACACCACTCTCCCCAACGCCCTCCGCATCGGCCACCGCCAACGCAACCCCCTCCTCCTCGCCATCACCACCACCCTCTTCACCCTCTCCCTCCTCATCACCCTCCTCCTCACCGCCCTGCGTCTCACCCACTTCAACGAGTACCCCTACCTCCCCCTCTCCCTCCTCGCCCACCAAGCCGCCACCGGCTCCCCAGACGCCCAAGGCCGCGCCTTCACCGAACTCACCCGCCGGGTCTCCACCGGCCCCCCCGCCTCCGCCGCCCCCATCATCGACATCGCCCTCCACCACCAAGCCGACCGCGCTCATCCCTGGGACTCACGCTGGGGCGACCTGATCGTCGAGGCACAACACGCCGGCACCATCGGGCCCGGCCAACTCAGCACCTGTCTCCGCCAGGCTTTCAACTTTCACCCCTCAATCCGCCAACGCGCCGCTGTTGACGACTTCTTAATCCTTGAGCTCCACCCTGACCTTCCCCGCGTCCCCATCCGCTTCACCCCCATGCCCGATTTTATCGCGGTCGACTCCATCCAACTCCACGTGTCCGCACGCACCCTCGATGCGACCTTCCCGCAACTCATGCCGGTTGGCGAAAACCCCCTCCGCGACTGGCCGCGAAAACTCGGCCCCGGCCCCGCCGATGTTGCTGTCCACATCGATTACCGCGTCGAGGGCAGCACCATCCCCAGCCCCATCACCTATTCCGACGACCAACTATTCCACATCACCATCCTGCCCGCCGGCCAATCCTCCGTCACCCTCCTCCACCGCCCCGACCTCGAACCCGCCATGCTTCACGCCCTCACGGTCTCCATGTACTCACTCAACGCCGATCACAGCGCCTCCGCCTACATCGGCTTCGACCATCCTCCTCTCGACGGCGCCTTTGATCTCCGCATCAATGGCGCCGCCGTCGGCACGCTCAACGCCCGCGCGGGCCATTACGACTACGATAATTTCACGCTGCCTGCTCAAAGCCTCGCCTCCTCGGACAACAACACCCGCGTTCCCGCCCTCGACCTCGTCCTGACCCCCTCCCCCACCGCCGCCGCCAACACCCCCGACCTATACGAAATCTACGGCGAAACGCTCCACCTCATCGTCACCCACACGCTTCCTGATCCACCACCTATCCCCCCAAGACCCTGACGCTCTTTTTTCCCACCAACGCCGCAGTCCCACATCCGTCGTCCCTCCTCGTCACCTTTATCATCATGTTCGGCGGCAACTCCGTCTCCCGCCCCATCAATCAGCAAATCCTCCACCTCGGCTGGTTCTCCGACTATCTCACCTCCACCTACACCTTCGCCCCACCCTCTGTGACCCACCAGTTTCACCCCCTCTCCCTGGCCCTCCACCTCCTTACCCTCGCCGCCGCCTGGTGCGCCACCGTCTATCTTCTCCATTCGATCAGGCCAAAGTGAGGATGCTCGCCGGAGGCCTGGGGGGAACTACCTATTCGCCGTGACCCGCGCCCTTCGACCGCGACCCCCTGCCATCCCCTGCCTCGGGTATTGCAATTTGCAAAAAGCCCCGTTTTCGGCGTGCGCGGGCCTATGCAATTTGCAAGAAACCCCGGTTTTTTCAGCGCCGCCTCCCCTTTCCATGGAGAAATCAAAATCTCCCGTCGATGCACGGTATGGAGTCACTTACCCCGCCGCCGTGGCGGAGAAACTCCGATCCTTGTGTTCTGGGTGACAACATGCCGTTCCGCACCTCCTCCTGGTCCCGTCTCCATCTCGAAGCCCTCATGGCCATCGCCACGACTCTCGGGGAGTACACGCAATCCCTCGAACTCGCCCAGCGGATCCCGGCGTATCTCAGCGACGCCCTGGGCGTCGAGCCTCTCACCATCGCCATCCTCCGGGACAACGGCCGCGACGAATCGCACCTTGTCCTCCAAGCCACCTCCGGCGCCGTGGGCGCCGGCGAAGCGGCACTCGCCTTCGCTCCCCGCCTCCTCGACATCTGCCGCCAGACGCGCCCCCTGAGCATCGGCGTCGCCCCCTCGCTCCGCTCCTCGATCGGCGCCGGCTGCTCGGAACTCGAAATCCCCGGCCTGGGCGCCTATCCCAAGGCCCTGGTGTTCTGCCGCACGATCGACGCCGAACATCGCCTCGTGATTCTCGTTCATCAGCGCGTCGATGAAACCGGCATGTCGATGCCGCTGACCGACGCCCTGCAGATGGTCGCGGGCCAACTCGCCAAGCTCTTCAAGTGCCTCTTCGCCTGGCAGGCCGGTCCGCAGAGCCTCGGCGGCCCGTTCGAGCGGCTCACCGATCGCGAGTGGATGGTGCTTCGGGGTTTGAACTCCGACGATGGCGAGAAGCAGCTTGCCGACCGGCTCAGCCTTTCGCCGCACACGCTGCACTCGCACATCAAGTCGATTTACCGCAAGGTGGGCGTCCAGGGCCGGCTGCCGCTGTTGAGCCGGCTGCAGACCGCGATGCGTGACCTGCGGATGGCGACTCTGAACACGCGTGACGCCAGCAGCGCGACCGTCGAGCTGGCCGGCTTTGAGCAGCCCCGGGCCGCCTCTGCGTTTGGCTGATAGTCGGGGCGTGCCATTGTGAAAACAGGTACAAAGGCCGGGCTGACCAGAAAAATGTAAGTCCTTGTCCCAGCATATTTCACACGATGTAAAAAAATAAAAAAATTGGGAATTCGCCGACTTGCCCCGCGCTTGCTGCCTATCATGAAGCGTCAGTCGTTCGAGTCTCCCCACAACTCACGGCTGACGAAGTTCCTTCCTTCTCCCCCACGAAGGCCGGTGGTCATCTCCCACGTGACCACCGGCTTCTTTTTTGCCCGCACTTTTTTGCCGCGCTGCCCCAGGTCGCTTGTTTGTCCCGGCGGGGGGATTCACAAAGTCCAGGCCCAGCTTTAGGATACGGCCGACCAGGTCAGGGGATTGCGGATGCGGCGTATTGCGGAGATTGGGTTGGTGGGCATTCTGCTGGCGGCAGGCCTGGGGCAGGCTGCCGGGCCGGCGAAGCTGCCGATGCCATCGGCGGCGGCGCAGGCGAGCGCGGAAAAGCTGATCCACGATCTATTCAAGAAAGAGTACGCCAGGACCGGCGTTGCCGATCGGGATGCGCTGGCCCGGATGCTGCTGTCGCAGGCGCCGGCGACGAAGGATGATGCGGCGGCTCGGTACATGCTGTTCATCGAGGCGGCGAACCTGGCGGCCAATGCCGGGGATGCGGGGACCGCGGTGCAGGCGCTCACGGCGGTGTCGGGGCTTTATGACGTCAACGGCATTGCGCTCAAGACGCATGCGTTGATTGCGGCGTTGCAGGCGGCGACGCCGGAGGAGGCGGACAAGACGGCGAGTGCGGCGCTGGGCGTGGCGGAGGAGGCGGCGGCGGTGGATGATTTCGGGACGGTGGGGCAACTGGTGTCGCTGGCGGAGGCGGCGGGGAACAAGACGCGGCGCGTGGCGGTGGTGGCGGCGTTGCAGCCGCGGATCGCGGAGATGCGGGCGTTGATGGCGGAGTATGGGCGGGTGAAGGAGGCGCTGGAGAAGTTGAAGAGTTCGCCGGAGGATGGGGAGGCGCACCTGGCGGTGGGGACGTTTTATGGGTTGCACAAGGGGCAGTGGGCTGTGGGGCTGCCGCACCTGGCGCGGGGGTCGGACAAGGAATTGGCGAGTTTGGCGCGGGAGGAATTGGAACATCCGGCGGAGGGGTCGGAGCAGGTGAAGATTGGGGATGCGTGGTGGAGCATTGCGGAGAACCAGACGGGGCGGACGCGGAGGATCGTGCAGGGGCATGCGCGGGAGTGGTATCGCACGGCGAAGGCGTCGCTGGAGGGATTGACGCTGACGCGCATTGAGGCGCGATTGGCGGATGCACCAGCGGCGGCGCCGGCGACGGTCGGCGCGGCGAAACCGCTGGCGGACCCGGGGGATGCGGCGCGGCCGGTGTCGCTGGCAGGGGGGCGTGTGGATTTGCTGGCGCTGGTGGATCCGGGGAAGGATGGGGTATCGGGGGCGTGGCGGAGCGGTGGCGGGTTGACGGTGGCATCGGATCGGTATGCGCTCTTGCAGTTGCCATTTTCGGTTCCGGAGGAATATGACTTATCGGTGACGTTCACGCGGACTGCGGGGCAGGGATCGGTGGCGGTGTTGTTGGCGGCGCATCGGAAGTCGTTTGATTTGGCGTTGGATGTGAAGGGCGAGGCGCGGTTTGAGCGGGTGGGCAACAAGATTGCGAAGGACAATCCGACGTCGGTGCCGGTGGTGATCAACAACGGGCAGGCGTATGTGGTGACGATTCAGGTGCGGAACGATCATGTGGCCGCGCTGTTGGATGGGAAACTGCTGACGCAGTGGAAGACGGATTACAAGGACATGTCGCGATATGCGTTGTGGAAGATGACGGACGATTCGTTGTGCGGGCTGGGGGCGAACGGAGCGGGGGTGACGTTTTCGGCGGTGGTGCTGACGGAGGTGGGGGGGAAGGGGAAGGCGGTGCGGTGAGGAGGGGGGTGGAGGGAGGGGGGAGACAAGGAGACACTGAGACAAGGAGACAAGGAGAGGGGTGGGTTTTTTGCGGAAGGTGCGCAGGGTGGGCGGGGAAAATGTGCAAAAAGGCCGGAAGGTGCGCAGGGTGGGCCGAAGATACGCATGGTTTTGAGAGGGCGCGCGGAAGATGGGGAGGGTGGAGGAGATAGGATATGCGGTTGTGATGGGTTGGGGAGACATTGGCCTTCTCCTTTTCGTTTGCAGCAGGGCACCCTGGCTCGGGCGCGGGGGTGCTACATAGAGAGAACGGAAAGAGAGGGGGAAAGGTTCCGGGAAAGTTTGGATTTTTTTCGGGTGGGGGGCGAAGGGGGGGGGGAGGGGGGGGCCGGAGACAAGGAGACGAGGAGGTGGCCGGGCGCGGGGGGGGTGGGATTTTGGTGGATGCGGGGGAGGTCGTGAGGTAAGGTAGTCGGGCAGCGAGATGGCGGGCTTGTGCGGGGCGCCGTTGCTATGATGAAATCGATAATAATTGCCATTCTCTTCGCAAGTACAGTAATCGTCGGTCTACCGATGATCACTCACTTTTGGTATCTCTCCTCCAGTGGTCCTTATGCAGCCTCAATAAAAGCAGTTATTGTATTTCAAATTGTGAGTTTTATTTTTTTAATGATTGGCGCCAGCGTCGGTCTTTTTGTCGTGGTCAAACGCTTTCCCAAATGGAAGGTGATCGTCGTTTTATTTGGCACACCCGTTCTGCTTATTCTTTCACTCATTTTTTATAATGATATGTATACCGGAGAGTATAAAGAGGAGTATGAAGTGGAATCTCTTAGTTGGAGGTTGTCCAAGTTGCCGCTGTTGGATCGCCAACGAGCGCCAGAAAAATACGCGCTTGAGACCATACTCAGAACGACAACCGATGAAGAGTGCAGAATAGATGTATCAGGCAACCTGTCGCGTTTAGGACTCGCGAAAAAATAGTTGCAAGCGAGGCGTGCCGGGCGGGGGCGGGGTGAGAGGATACGTTGGGCGTGTCGCATGGCATGATGTTAGCATTTGCATATATTTGCGTATTTTTGGCGATGGTCGGAATTGGCGGCGTCCCATGTTTAATCCCCGTTGAAATGACTCCTGATCCCTTAGCACCCCCCATCGAAACCTTGGGCATAAACATGCATGAGGTGATTCGCCTATGACAAAGGAACAATTGCTGAAGAAATTCGTGGAATCTTTCACGAAATTTGACGCGTTATATATCCCTGGAGGATGGAACGACATTGAGAGCGTACCCATCGAAATGCGGGCTGGGTTTGACGATTCAGTGGCGGCACGTCCGATGTGGAAGCCAATTGTTGTTCGCACGCAACGGTCTCTTCTTGACGAAATATACCGCACTTTGCCGGGGAGATTTCCGTCGCTTTATGAGGAGTTGCTTCTATCATATCGCTGGATTGACATAGATTTAGATGATATAATAACGCTATATGCCAACCCATCTATTGCATCTCTTCGGCCAGTCCTTGAAGAAATAACAAAGGATGCTGGTCTAACCAAGGTTCTGTTTCCTCAAGGTTTGATACCATTCGGTCATCCGCCGAAACCATCTTATGATCCTATTTGCTTCTCGACGCATGAGTTACGCGATGGAGATTGTCCAATCCTACGTATCGAGCACGAAAGTGTCTTGTGTCGAGGAAGAATCGGTGATGTCTGGCCCATAGCTGCTTCATTTGAGGCGCTTATGTGTGAGATAATAGATCGTGCAGAGAAGTAATCCAATTAACTAATGCTGATGTAGCTTGTCTGGCCGTCAAGTTGCGCACATTCAAGAAGCATCTTCCGCAGGAAGCTCGCGTGGCGAAAACGGTCGAGCCGGGGAGGCGAGGAGAGGGCCGGGCGCGGGGGGTGGGATTTTGGTGGATGCGGGGGAGGTCGTGAGGTAGGGTAGTCGGGCAGCGAGATGGCGGGCTTGTGCGGAGCGGCGTTGCAAGCGAGGCGTGTGGTGGATGACGGCGGACATTTTGCGGAATGGTGCTTTGGTTTCGGTGCTGGTGATGGTTCCGGTGGCGATGTTGGCGTGGGGGCGGATGCGGGGGGCGGGAGAGGCATGAGGAACGGGGACGATGGCGGTACTGTTTTCGAAAAGCTCGCTGCGCCTCGTTTGTAGTCGGCGTCCCTGTTTTGTCCGTCGTCCACTCCTGTCCGGTTGACCTAAGCGAGATCATCGCCCAGGTAACGTGATACGAGCGCATGGACCTTCGCAAAGTCTGTCGGCGTAATGCACGATCCTGCCACCCCATTCAAAACGAAAGAAGCTTGCTTTTCGTAGTCCTCCAAACACCTCTTAACAAGTCCAAACACTCCGTGCTCATCCACTCCGTTCGCGATGTCACGCGCTCGCTTTGCCCAAGCAGGTTCCCCCACGATCTCCGCCACTGGCACGTATTGTTCGGGAAACTTCTCGCGAAACCAGTTTTCAGATCGATAGAACGCGGGAGGACGTTGAAACTTGAAATCATCGGTTGGCACCAAGTGCTGAATCCACGCCCGAGCCCGATCCAAGCGGTCATTCACAAGCGTTCGATTCACCAGACGGCCAATCGCTTGGCGATAATTGTCCAAGTATTTCATACCCACGTCAGGTAGGTTCGGCGGATTAAATGGGTAGCGCGGCGAGCAAATTTCCGCAATTCCGCGATCCCAAGCCTGTTTTATAAGTTCCTCAGGAGCCTCTCGCTTGAGGGGCTTGAAAAATTTTTCATTGAGCCATATCGCGAACGCATACCTCACCGTCGTTATCGCCTCGTTACCCTGTCGATCGTCCTCGCCCAGGCCAAGCAGCAACGGGGAAAACAATGCCTCGACTGCTGGTCCAAAACAATATTTCTCGGGGACGTACTTGATGTACCGTGATTTGCTCCGTCCCATGTTGATCTCGCATTTCTGTTCATCACAATAGTGCCCCAGCGAAAATTTAACATTCTGGAAGCTCCCGCTGGGGGTGAAGATCAAACTACGCGACGGCACTGGCCTTCGCAAGGTATGGGGTGCTGCTGTGACCAAGGGGCGGAAAGGTTGGGTTTCAGGCGTTGTACAGCGATCCGGAACAGCTTTCCGAGGCGAAAGAGTGGGTCAGGGAGCAGGCGCGGCGGGTTCGTGATTGAATTGCGGCGTGGATCGATCTGGCGCTTTCGGGCGGGGCGGGTCTTCATTTTTGGAGCGGGGTTGCGCTCGCCCTGCGGGGCGATGCGGGCGGGACGCCCGCGGGACAGTTTGGGGCTGCGCCGCTTTGGGGGGCGGTGATCGGGTGGGACATTGAACAGGTCAAGATCAATGGTCGGCCGGGGAGGACGCGGCGCGGCGGGGGCGATTTCAGCGGGTGGAGGTGCGGGTCGTTTTTGGGGTGCGGAGGTTGAATTACGGTTTGCTTTTGGGCTCTCCCCCCCCCACCGCTCCCTTACGGTCGCGGCTCTGATTCAATGGCTTACGGTCGCGGCTCTGATTCAATGGTTGCTTACGGTGGCCTTGGCCAAGGTTTTTCGGCTGCGGCTGATCATTGGCGGGACGCCAATGCAACGGATGCGGTCTTTCGGGGGGGGCGGGGGCGCGCTATACTGCGCGTGAAGTGGTGCCGCGTGTCGGCTGGTCGGCTTGGGCGCATGCACATCTTGTGGGCCGGGCAGACGATTTCCACGAGGCTCCGTCGGTAGGATTTTCTGGATCCGAAAGGAGCGTTCCTCATGCCCGCTGCGAGTTCTTATCGTCCGGGGGAGATTCGGAATATTGTGCTGGTGGGGCATGGGGGGTCGGGGAAGACGACGTTGGCGGAGGCGATGCTGCATCGGTGCGGGGCGATCACGCGGATGGGGAGCGTGGACGATGCGAACACGACGAGCGATTTTGAGCCGGAGGCGAAGCAGCACAAGCATTCGACGAGTTCGACGCTGCTGTTTGCGACGCACGCGGGGCGGGAGATCAATCTGATTGATACGCCAGGGTATCCGGATTTCATCGGGCAGGCGTTGGCGGCGTTGCCGGCGGCGGAGACGGCGGTGATCGTGGTGAACGGGGAGACAGGGATCGAGGTGAACACGCGGCGGCTGTATCACGCGGCGGGGGAGATGGGGCTGTCGCGGATGATTGTGATCAACAAGATCGACAAGGTGAAGGACATGGGGGCGTTGGAGGGGCTGGTGGAGGCGTTGAAGGAGAGTTTCGGGCCGGAGCTGCACTGCATCAATTTGCCGAAGGATTACGGGCGGGACGTTGTGGATTGTTTTGATGCGGATCATGGGAGCACGGATTTCGGGGATGTGCGGGCGATACACCAGGAGATGGTGGAGAGCGTTGTGGAGGTGGATGATGCGGAGATGGAGAAGTATCTGTCGGGGGAGCAGATTCCGCTGGATGAGTTGCGGGCGTGTTTTGTGAAGGCGATGAACGCGGGGCACGTGGTGCCGATTTTGTTTACGGCGGCGAAGACGGAGGCGGGGGTGGATGATCTGCTGCACATATTGGTGGAGGAGGCGCCGAGCCCGGAGAACGGGCGGATGAAGCGTTTGCGGCGGGGGAGCGAAGAGGAGGTGGTGGAGATTCCGTGCGATGCGGACAAGCCGCTGCTGGCGCACGTGTTCAAGGTGACGACGGATCCGTATGTGGGGAAGCTGGCGATGCTGCGGATTCTGCAGGGGAAGATGGACAGCAACACGATGTTCGTGTGCGCGGAGGAGAAGAAATCGCACAAGACGGGGCACATTTTGAAGGTGGAGGGGCGGGACCATCCGGAGCTATCGGCGGTGGCGTATGCGGGGGACATCGTGGCGCTGGCGAAGGTGGAAGATATCCATGTGGACCAGATGGTGCACGATCCGGCGGCGTCGAACGATTGGAAGCCGGTGTTGCCGAAGTATCCGACGCCGATGTTTTCGTTGGCGATCGAGCCCAAGGCGCGCGGGGACGAGGGGAAGATTTCCGGGGCGCTGCACAAGCTATCGGAGGAGGATCCGACGTTCCGGTTCACGCATGATCCGCAGACGCACGAGATGGTGATTCACGGGCTGGGGGAGCTGCATTTGCGGGTGATGCTGGAGAAGATGAAGAACCGGTTCAACCTGGATGTGGTGACGCATCCGCCGAAGATTGCATATCGGGAGACGATCACGGCGCCGGCCGAGGGGCACTATCGGCACAAGAAGCAGACGGGCGGGGCGGGGCAGTTTGGCGAGGTGTTTTTGCGGGTGGAGCCGCTGGATCGGGGGCAGGGGTTTGAGTTTGTGAACGATGTGTTCGGGGGGACGATTCCTTCGCAATACATACCGAGCGTGGAGAAGGGGGTGCATGATGTGCTGTCGGGCGGGGCGATCGCGGGGTATCCGGTGCAGGACATCAAGGTGGTGGTGTATGACGGGAAATATCACCCGGTGGATTCGAAGGACATCGCGTTTCGGACGGCGGGGAAGTATGCGCTGAAGGATGCGATCACCAAGGCGCGGCCGTCGCTGCTGGAGCCGGTGGTGAACATGGAGATCACGGTGCCGGAGAGGCATGTCGGAGACATCACGGGGGATTTGAACGGGCGGCGCGGGCGTGTGAACGGGGTGGATGCGATGACGGGGGGGATGTCGGTGATCCGTGCGACGGCGCCTTTGGCGGAGGTGATGACGTACAACAACCAATTGCGGAGCGTGACGAGCGGGCAGGGGAGTTTTGTGATGGAGTTCAGTCATTATGATGTGGTGCCGCCGAATGTGCAGGCGAAGATCGTGGCGGCGTATAAGCCGAAGGAGGAGGTGGAGTGAAGGGTGGAATGAACCACGGCGCAGCCTGAGCGTACTTCCTGGTGAGGACGTGTTGATTCGCGCGGAGAGCAGGCATGGTGTTGGCGCAAGCGGGAGCGACCGAACCCTGGGTGATCGTGGTCAAGCGCCATTTCCTGACGTTTCTGATCGTCATAACGGCTCTTGCAATTCTTGGCGGCCTGGTGGCGTTGTGGGAGGGGCCAAGGCACGGGCAAGACGCGGTGTTGATCGCCGGACTCGGAATGGGGTTTCTGCTGGTGGGTTGTTTCTGCGGTCTGGCAGCGTTTGATCGTCCGCATCTTCGGTTCATCGTTGTGGGGGGCTGGATGTTCGCGCTGCTGATGATTCTGGCGCTGCCGGTGTGCGGGTGGTATAACGCGACCTATCCCTGGGCATACCCGTATAGCCGCAGGACGCTGGAGTTTATCGATAATCTGGCGTGCACCGGCGTGATCTTTGCGGGGCTGCTGTGCTATGCACCGGTGATCGCGATTCCTCGACTCAACGCCTTGGGCAAGGGCCTGCAATTCATCAGCATTCTGGGGCTTGTTGTGGGGGCCATTCTCTTGATGGTGGTGACGTGGAGCACGCCTTCCGATGATGAAACGGTGAGCGCCATGATTGGGGCGTTGGTCGTGGGATTTGGCGGGGGATTGTGCGTTTTCGGGGTTGCGAGATTTTCAAGGCTCAAACCACAGGACTTAGCGAGCTGTGTCTCGACCACGGTGCGGCTGTTCTGTCCGCGGTGCGGAATGGAGCAGGAATTGGCGATGGGCGAGTCGGCATGTGGGCGTTGCCAATTGCGATTCGTGATCGATGTGGAGGAGCCGCGGTGCCCGCAGTGCCATTACAACCTGCATCGGCTGACGAGCGACCGCTGTCCGGAGTGCGGCTGGTTGCGGTCTACATCACCGGCAAAGACGTGAGCGCGGCGTTTACGTGAGGATGTCGGTCCAGGCGTCGTCGGCGTTTTCGATGTTGTCGCGTTTGATGAAGGTGATTTCGGGGGTTTGGGTGGTGTCGAGGTAGTTTTGTTCGCCAAGGCCGGTGATGTAGTGGGTGCAGTGGAGGACGGATTGCATCCAGCGGAGGCGGGAGTCGCGCGTGGGGGAGATTTGGGATTTGGTGAAGGGCTGCGCGGGGAGGGTGATGAAGGAGGGGCCGCCTTCGTGGAGTTGGAAGGTGTCGTGGGAGTGGCGGGCGCGGACGATTTCGTTTTGATAGGGGATGTCGACGAAGAAGTCGGCGATGTCGCAGGCGGCGGTGCGAAGGGCGGGGTCGGAGGAGCGGTGGATTTCGATGTTTTCAAGCAATCCCATTTTTTGCATGATGGCGAGGCAGAAATCGGCGACGTTGGTCGGGGGCGTGTTGCTGAAGATCTCCGCGAGTTCTTTGGGGACGTAATTGGGGAGGGCGTTGGCGGTGTGGGTGTGCCAGGGGTGGGGGATGCGTTTGAAGTAGAGGGGTGAGAATTTGCGTTGGAGTTTGTTTTCAAATTCGAAGTTGAGGGTGTGGGGGGCGTGGGTATCGCGGTGGTGGAGGGTGGTGCGTGTTTCGCGGGGGTCGTGGTCGGCATCGTGGTAGAAGAAGTGGAGGGTGCCGCCGATCTGCTGTTGGAGTTTGCGGGCGGAGAGGATTTTGGAGACGAGGAAGCGTTTGGGGAAGAAGCCGGAGGGTTGCTGGCCGAAGGCGATGCGAGGCATAAATTATCCACAAATGCACACGAATGGACACGAATCTATTTTAGTGGGGATGGAGGGAGGACGTCGAAGCCCGGAGGTTGTTGCCGCGGGGGGAAGAGGGGTTGGAGGACGATGGCGAGGGTGATGCAGGCGAGGCAGCCGAGGAGGTTGTACCAGAGGTAGGAGATGTTGAGGGTGGCGAAGAGGGTGATAACGAGGGCCTGGGCGACGACGGCGGCGAGGAAGGCGGGGGTGCCGGTGATGAATTTGAAGAAGAAGGCGATGAGGAAGAGTCCGAGGATGACGCCGTAGAAGAGGGAGCCAACGATGTTGGTGGCCTGGATAAGGTTTTCGCCGAAGTGCGGGAGGAGGAAGAGGGCGAAGAGGAGGGCGATGATTCCCCAGAGGATGGTGAAGAGTTTGGCGGCGCGGACGGAGGGGCGGGAGTCCTGAGTGCTGAGTTCCGAGTCCTGAGTTGGGGGTCGGGAGGAGGGGGCGGGCGGAGTCATCGGAGCCGCGACCGTGAGGGAGCGGTCGGGTTGCTCAGGCATCGACGGCAACCGCTCCCTAACGGTCGCGGCTCTGTTTTGCACGGTTGGGAAGAGGTGGAGGTAAAGGTCGACGGTGGTGGTGGAGGCGAGGGCATTGAGTTCGGCGGCTTTGGAGGAGAGTGCGGCGCAGAAGAAGGCGGCGACGAGGAGGCCGATGAGGCCGTGAGGGAGGTTGTCGAGGATGAAGGTGATGAAGACGTAGTCGTTGTCGTTGGCACTTTCGTGTCCGTCAGCGGCTCGCAAGATTATGGCGTCATTCATGCGAAAATCCTGCTCATTCATCAGGGATGCATCGGCCTTTTTCAGGGATTCATGCTGGACGTTGGCGTTTCCTTGCTGTCTTCCGAGCCGCCACGCATTGAGCGCTTCACTCAGGTTCTGGTGCTCATTCTCAAAATATGCTTTTTGCTCGCGAAGAAGTTCCCCCTCCGAATGCGTATCGAAGGATTGATCCCAATCGGGGCGGAATGCATCGTGGGGCAGCATCCGGGTGGAATTGAAATGAGCTTCCATGGCATTCTTATTGAAGAACATCGGCACGGGATGGAAGAGGTAAAACACGAACAGCAGCACGCCGAGGAGGAGGATGCCGAATTGCATCGGGATTTTTAACAGGGCGTTGAACATGAGGCCTAAGCGGGATTCGCGGAGGTTGTCGCCGGAGATGTAGCGTTGGACCTGGGATTGGTCGGCGCCGAAGTAGGAGAGCATGAGGAAAAGGCCGCCGAGCATGCCGGTCCAGAAGGTGTAGCGTTTGTCGGGGTTGAGGGAGAAGGAGACGGCGTTGAGTTTGCCGAAGTGGCCGGCGAGAGCGAGGGAGTCGGTGAAGGAGCAGGGGATGTTGTGCAGGAGGATGACGAAGGCGGCGATCATGCCGGCGAAGATGATGGCGAGCTGGTATTTCTGGGTGTGGGTGACGGCATCGGAGCCGCCGACGACGGTGTAAGCGATGACGACGATTCCGGAGAGGAGGATGGTGAGCTGCAGCGACCAGCCGAAGACGGTAGAGAGGACGATGGCGGGAGCGTAGAGGGTGTAGCCGGCGCCCAGGCCGCGCTGGAGGAGGAAGAGCGCGGCGGCGAGGAGGCGGGTTTTTTTGTCGAAGCGCGTGCCGAGGAATTCATAGGCGGTGTAGACGTTGAGCTTGCGATAGAGGGGCAGGAAGAAGATGGAGATGATGATGAGGGCGAGGGGGACGGCGAAGTAGTTCTGGACGAAGGAGAGGCCGCCGTCATAGCCCTGGCCGGGAGTGGAGAGGAAGGTGATGGCGGAGGCCTGGGTGGCCATGACGGAGAGGCCGATGAGGAACCAGGACTGTTTTTTCTGGCCGCGGAGATAGTCGTGGAGGTTTTTCTTGCCGCGGGTGCGGAGGATGCCGTAGAGGGCGATGGCGCCGATGGAGGCGAAGAGGACGAGGTAATCGGCGAGGTTCACGAGAAGGCCCTCGTGAGCCAGGCGAGGGCGAGGACGCAGGCGGCGAAGAAGAGGAGGATGAAGGCGTAGAGGCGGGGCCAGGTGGAGAGGAAGGGGAGGCCGGTGGAATTTTCAATTTCCGATTTTCGATTTTCAATTGGGGAGGGATTGCCGATTGGGGGTCGGCCATTGCTGATTGGAGCGGGGATGGGCTCGTTGGATGGCGGTGTCGGCATGCGCGGGCTCGTGAGGGTTTCAGCGGGTGTAGGGTTGCAGGGTTTGCAGGGCGGGGATGGCGGCGAGCCAGGCGGTGGCGGGAGTAACGCCACGAAGCGGATCGACGATGATGTCGGTGTCGAGGATAAGCAGGTTAATCTCTCTGGCGGGTCTCGGCTTGCCGGCGGAGCTTACGCGCAAATTCGACAGAGTCGCCGATGTCGGTGCGGTCTTTCCAAAGACCGGCGAAAGGGGAGTTGGCGAGTTCGGCACCGGTGATGGAGCGTTCAGGAGTTACCGGAGCGACGACTTGAATCGTGAGCGGTTCGTTCAGGGGAAAATCGACGGGTTCATCGGGAATGATGGCTTTGCCGTCAAAATGAGCTTTGAATGTCGTCATGGGGCACCTCAGGGAGATTGTAGCAGGTGGCGGAGAGGGCTTATTTTTTGCCCAGCGACAGCAGGTTGGCGAAGAGGCGATACGCGCCGGGGTTCGGGGCGGGGAGTTGGCGGAAGAAGACCAGCGAGGTGTAGACGTAATGGCCTTTGCCGACCGGGGCGATGAGGAGGGCGCCGGGAAGCTGGTTCTCGCCGGGGTCGGCGGCGGAGAGGATGGGGGTGAATTCCTTGGCCCACTCCGAGGGGTAATAGATGCCGCGTTCCTGGACCCAGTTGTCGAAGTCGGCGGTGGTGATTTTGTTGGGGGAGTTGAGGGCGGGGGAATCGGGGGCGAGGAAGGTGACGGGGGCGTTTTCATCGGTGACGCGGTTGGAGGAGAGGCGGAGGTCGTAGGGGGCGAGGCGTGGGACCTTGATGCCATCGGGGCGGTTGTATTGCACGATGACGGTGCCGCCGTTGTTGGCGTAGTCGAAGAGACCTTGCAGCGATTGGCCCAGATCGGTGCGGACATTAAGGGCGCGGACGCCGAGGACGACGGCATCGAATTTTCGCAGCGTTTCGGGCGTGAGATCTTTGCCGGTGATTTGCGTGACTTTGCAGCCCATGAGCCCGATGCACTCCGCGACGCTGTCGCCGGCACCGGGGAGATAGGCGATGGTTTTGGCGGTGCATTTGAGATCGAGGGCGAGGGCGTGAAGGTGGGCGGGGGGTTGAAGGGTGAGGAAGGGAATGTGCGGATAGTCGATGGTTTTGTAGCCGGTGGAATAATCGTGGCCGTTGATGGTGGCGACAGCGGTGAAGGTGGCGGGGGTGGGCGTGGGTTGAGGGGGGGCGGTGATGGTGAAGGCGAAATCGGCGGTGGCGCTTTTGGCGGCGAGGGTGAAGGATTGCGAGGCGGGGGAGACTTTCCAGCCTTGGGGAGCATCGAGGTGAAGGGCGCCGGCGACACTGTCGGTGTTGGCGGTGACCTGGACGGAGACGGGCTTGGATTGGCCGGGGGAGAGGAGGGTGACGTCGAAGGGGTAGGCGAGGGAGACGGGGGCGAGGATTTCGAGTTGGCGGGGGAAGGGGGAGGTGGTGCGGGAGTCGGAGGAGGCGGTGGGGAGTTGGACGGGCTGGTCTTGGATGCGGAGGGTTTGGCCGCCGATGCTGAAGGTGTAGATGATGGGAAAGGCGGGGGGATTTTCGGGGCGGCCGATAAGGTGCTGGTCCTGGGGCTCGACCTGGAAGAGGCCGGTGAGAGATTCTTCGCGGAGCCAGTAGGGTTGTGACGGGCGTGCGGCGGTGGAGAGCCGTGCAATGAGGGGGCGGCTGACGGTCTGGTCGGGGTGGAGATCGGTGGGGGGAATGGTGGCGGGGTTGTCGATGCCGGGGAGGCTGACATCGAGCCATTGGATGGGGAAGTTGGCGGAGAGGGCAGCGGTGCAGGTGAGGTGGAGCGTATCGCCGGGGGTGGCGGTGGCGGGGCCGAGGGTGGTAACCCGGAGGCCGAGGGTTTCGGCGAGGAGGTGGTCAAGCTGATCGCGTTTGGCGGCGAGGCGTGGGTCGTTGGGATCGGGGAGTGCGGCGAGCTTTTTGCGGATATCGAGCAGCGCGGGGACGGAGGCGGCGGGATCGTCGGGCTTGAAGTTGTGGATGGCGGCGTCGGTGAGGGTGGCGATTTGGTCGCCGCCCTGGAAGCGGGCGAAGGTGGTGTCGATGCCGTCCATGATGTCATTTTTGGCGGGGTCGCCGGCGAGGAGGGTGAAGGATTCGTAGCGCGGTCCGGCCGCACCGCCGCCGCGGCCACCGAAGCCGCCGCCCCCCCCCGGACCCTGTCCGAAGCCTTGCGATTTGTGCTGAGCGCGGGATTCGGCGGCGATCTGGGTGTAGGGGATATTGCGGACGGCATCGGTGCCGGAGATATCCATGCGCACCGTGTCGGCCACAGCGCCGCCGCCGCGACCACCCGGCCCCCCCATGTTCATGAAGATGCGTTTGGGTTGCCAGGGTTGAAGGTTTCCGCCGGCGGGCGTGAGCTGGTCGGGGAAAGCGTTGGGGTCTTTGGCGAGGAGGTTGAAGGCATTGCGCGCGAGGATGGCGGAGGCGGTGTGGTGGCCGTGGGTGCCGACGCCGCCGGGGATGTCGGGGTTGAAGCGGGTGATGAGGACATCGGGTCGGAAGGTGCGGATGACGCGGACGATATCGGCGGTGATGGCGTTTTGGTCCCAGATGCGGAGGGTTTCATCGGCGCGTTTGGAGAAACCGAAGTCGAGGGCGCGGGAGAAGAATTGCTGTGCGGAATCGAGGCGTCGGGCGGCGAGGAGTTCTTCGGTGCGGATGAGGCCGAGCTCGGCGCCGAACTCGGGGCCGAGGAGGTTTTGGCCGCCGTCACCCCGGGTGAGGGAGAGATAGGCGGTGCGGTAGTGGCGTCCGCGTGCGAGGTAGGTGAGGAGCTGGGTGTTTTCGTCATCAGGGTGGGCGGCGATGTAGAGGACGGAGCCGGTGCTGGCGAAGGCCTTGAGGTCCTGGAGGATTTGCATCGGCGGAACCGCCGGCTGCGTGGCAGGGCCGGCATCAGCAGCGCGGGCGGCAGTTGCCAGCAGGAGCGCGCAGGGAAAAACGACCGCAAGACGCGAGCAAAAGTGGACCATGGATCGCCCCAAGACGCGCGGCCCCGAGGGCCGCGGCTAAACGCGCGGGACGAGGCGGCGCTGGTGTTGTTTACTTTTTGACGGCGAACTCGACGGAGTATTGCGTATTTTCCCACTGGGCGTTGAGGGTGAGCTTGTCGGGGGCGCCCTGCAGGGTGATGGTGAACTGATCAATTTGCTTATCGAGGGGGGACTTCTTCATGTCGACGGTGTAAAGATTGTCCTTGGTGACGGCGGCCGTAATCGGAATGCCCCAGCGCGCGGTCTGCTTGTTGAAAATGAGTTTGGCGGAACCGTCGGCTTCGGGCTGCATCATGAGGGAGTAGGTTCCGGCGGGAATGGTGGTGTCGCCGACGGTGAGGTCGATCGGGGTGAGGAAGAGGGTGGCTTCGTCGGCGCCCATGCGCCAGAGTTTTCCGAAGGGAACAAGGCCGCCCCAGATTTTGCGGATTTGGCCGGTCTTGGGGTCTTTGGAATAGGGGCGGCCGTAGGTGATTTCGATGAGGTTGCGTCCCACGCGTGTGGAGATGGTTTCGTGGGGGCTGATGCGTTGGGGCGTCTCCTGGGCGAGGCCGGGGAGCGTGAGGGCAGCGGAGGCGGCAAGAAGGGTGCAAAACGTCAGAGGACGCAGGGATGGACGCATGGGAATCTCCTCAAGATCGCAGGCCTGGGATATGCAGCGCGCAGCATATCACAGGACCCTTGGAAAGCAAGGTGCGGGTTGTGCGTTAAAACCATACACTTGCTCAGGGTTTGCAGAACGGAGGAGACGCATGGCGGGAACAGGGTTGCATCGGCGCGCCGGCGGGCGGGTGGGAAGCATCGGGGCGGTGGCGGCGGTGGCGGCGGTGTTGGCGGCGGCGGCGGCGGTGCGGGCGGCGGATGTGCGGACGCTCCGGTTCGAAGGCGTGCTGCCGGAGCATCGGCTGACGCTCAAGGAACTGGCCAATGGCGGGGCGGAGATTCCCAGCGACTGGAGCGGGTATACGCACCTGGTGCTGGAGATGCGGACGGCGACGCCGCAGCGCTTTGCGCTGTGGGTCTACACGAAGGAGGGACCGCGGCGCATCGAGATCCAGCCCTTTGGCGAGGGGCAGTGGCTGCGCGCGTCGATTCCGCTGCAATATCTTCAGGGGATGGACAAATCGGGGAATGACCTGGCGTCGACGATCAATCGGCGGACGGATGCGTTCTGGATGTCGGTGTGGGGGCCGTTCGGGGAGTTGAAGGATGTGGAGGCGGTGGGGTTTGCGATGGAATATCCGATCAACCATGCGCAGATCGAATTGAGAAATGTGCATCTTTCCAGGAAGGATGAGGGGAGCGCGTTTCTCGTGCTTGGCCAGGAGTTGCCGGCGCGGCAGATGCTGGACGAGTTCGGGCAGTGGACGTTTGGCGATTGGCCGCGGAAAATTCACAGCCGGGAGCAATTGCAGCAGGAACTGGCGGAGGAGACGAAGGGCTTTCAAACCGGGGCGGCGTATGGGTATGACCAGTATGGCGGGTATGCGGACAGCTCCGCGCCGGGGGGCGCGACGGGCTTTTTTCGTGTGGAGAATGTCAACGGGAAATGGTGGTTCGTCGATCCGGCGGGGCATTTGTATCTGTCGACGGGTGTGAATGGGGCGGGGGCGGGGTTTGGCGGCGGGGGGCGGCGCGGGGGCGGCGGGGGCGGCGAGGCGGCGGGGACGGCGCCGGCGGCGCCCGATCTGACGACGCGGCGGCTGGAAAGCTGGGGGCTGACCACCGGGGGCGTGGGCAAGCCGAACACGGTGTTTCTGCGCTGGCCGCAGGATCGGGCCACGACATTCCTGGGAATGCCGGACGTGTATGCGGACAACTTCGCCGCCGCGATCGATCAGGCCGCCGGCCGCCAATGCACGGCGCGCAAGGATGATCCACTGGTGCTGGGGTATTTCATCGGCAATGAGCCGCCGTGGGATGGGCGCGAGAGCGAAGTGGTGGACATGATTCTTGCGGGTCCGGCGACGTCGACGCAGGCCAAGCTCAAGGCGTATCTGGCGGAGGGCGGCCCGGGCGTCGGGGATACGCCGAAGCGGCGGAAGGCGTTCGTGATCGAGGCGTTCCGCGTTTATATCGACACCATTTGCGCGGCGGTGCGGAAACATGATCCGCATCACCTTATCATCGGCACGCGGTTTGGTGGGAATCCCTCGGACGAGATGATGGAAGTCGGCAAGGCGTTCGACGTGTGCAGCATCAACGTGTACGAGTATGAGCCGACGAAACAGGTCGAGCGGGCGTATCGGTTGACGGGGCGGCCGGTGCTGATCGGGGAGTTTCACATCGGGGTGCCGGAGAATGGGCTGGGCGCGGGTCTCGTGCAGGCGATGAACCAGACGGAGCGCGGCGTGGCGTACCGCTACTATATGGAGCAGGCGGCCTCGCTCGATTCCTTCCTGGGCGCGCACTGGTTTGAGTGGCGCGATGAGCCGGTCTCGGGCCGCATGGACGGGGAGAATTACAACATTGGCTTTGTCGATGTGACGGATCGGCCTTACCCGGAACTGGTGGGTGCGGTCGAAAGCACGATGAAAGAACTCCGCGCGGTGCACGAGGGCCAGCAACTGCCCTTCGCCACGCGGCCCAGGGCGTCCGAGGCGGGGACGCCGTCCTCGCCGTGGGATCCAAAAAACTAGCGGCGATTCCAAAATTATCGGGACGATTTCAAACCACGGAGAACACGAAGAGCACGAAGAAAAGCAGAAATAAGCCGCACGGAAAACTCCGTGTTCTCCGCGTCCTCCGTGGTTTATTCTGAAGATTCGAAACTGTTTGTAACGAGCATTTTCAGCAGGTGAAATCATGCGAAAATCATCGACCCTCGCCCTGATGGCAGCCATCCTCGCCACCGTCAGCGTTGCCCAGGCCGCCAATGTCCCCGAGGCCATTCAGGTCTCGCCGGATGGCCACTCCTTCGTCACCGCGTCGGGCAAGCCGTGGTTCTGGCAGGCGGACACGGCCTGGTGCATCTTCAATCATCCCAGCCCCGCGGATGTCGATCTGTATCTGAACGATCGGGCGAGCAAGGGCTTCAACGTCGTTCAGGGGTGCGTGGCCGTGTGGGACTATCGCACGCGCAAGAACCCCGATGGCGAAGTCCCGTTCGTCAACGGCGATCCGGCGCACATCAACGATGCATACTTTAAGAATGTCGATTCGGTCATCGACAAAGTGGAAGCCAGGGGAATGTATATGGCGGTATTGCCCTTCTGGACCAAGAACACGCGCTCCGGCCCGGCCGCCGATCCAGAGACCATGAAGGCCTATTGCCACTATCTGGCGAAGCGATACGCGGCGAAAAACATCTTCTGGGTCCTCGGCGGCGATACCGCGGCCACGCAAATTCAGCCGGTCATCAACGCCGAAGCCGCCGGCCTGCAGGAGGGCGCCAAGGAAGCGGGCGTCAGCAAGATCATGATTACCTATCATCCCACCGGGCGCGAGTCGTCGAGCTTCTGGTTCCAGGACAGCCCGTGGCTGGATTTCAACGCCATTCAATCCGGACACTTCATCGACACCACCAACTTCCAGCTCGTCGGCAACGATTTCGTCAAGAAACCGGTAAAGCCCACGCTGGACATGGAACCCGGCTATGAAAATATCACGGACCGTCTCGTGCGCGACAATCCGGACGCCAAGCGCATCCAGGCCGTGGATGTGCGCCGCTCGGCTTACCTGGCCGTCTTCGCCGGCGCGGCGGGGCATTCGTATGGCAATGGCGAGGTGTACGAGTTCTACCACCCCATGCCCGGCGGCGCCCCCGGCGCGGGCTGGCATGCGAACATGGATTGGAAGGATGCGCTCAAGCTCCCCGCCTCGGGGCAGATTCAGTTCGTTCGCGATCTGATCCTCTCCCGCCCGGCCATTGGCCGCATGCCCGATCAGTCGCTGCTCGCCGCCCCGGCCAGCAACCGGGCCGTCGAACGGATCGAAGCGCTGCGCGGCGCCGACAACTCCTACGCGTTCGTTTACCTCCCCGCAGGCATCCATGAGGTCACGGTGAACACCGGCAAACTCACGGGCAACCAGCTCAAAACCTGGTGGTACGACCCCCGCACCGGCAAGGCCACCGCCGGCGAAACGCTCGCCAAAACCGACACGAAAGCGTTCACCTCCCCCGCCGGCCCCGCGGGCAACGACGACTGGGTCCTCGTCCTCGACGACGCCGCCAAAAACTACCCCGCCCCCGGCACGCATCAATAAAAAGCATTTCAAAAGGGGCATGGGCATCCTGCCCATGCGAATAACGCCGGTTTTCCCGACCGAGAACATCCGGGCTCAATTGGAGTAGTGGTTCAATTGGTTAAATGGGGATGGTGGGGAGTGAAATCTGGAGCGACCGATGGATGAACTTCGCTCCGGCCGCGTTTACACTTCATTACCATTTCCGTTTTCCTGGCGTGGAGGCTCTCTATGCGAATCATGGTTGCGGGCGCACTGGCGGGGTTGATGGCGATGGCCGTGGTGGCTGCCGGGCAGATGGGCGGTGAGGCGGCGGCGCCGGCATCGCCGCCCGCGGCGGTCGTGCCCATGACCACCATCGTCCCCGACGGCAAACCCCACCGCATCGAACTCAAAGACCACGCCTTCGAAATCGACGGCCAGAAAACCCTCCTGATCGCCGGCGAAATGCACTTCGGCCGCGTCCTCCCCGAAGATTTCGAAAAGCGCGTCAAGCAGGCCAAAGCCATGGGCCTCAACACCATCAGCTTCTACCTCTTTTGGAACCAGGTGGAGCCCGAGCAAGGCAAGTTCGATTTCACCGGCATGAACGATGTCCGCCGCATGTTCAAAATCTGCCAGGACAACGGCATGTGGGTCCTCCTGCGCCCCGGCCCCTATTGCTGCGCGGAAGTCGATTACGGCGGCATTCCGGCGTGGACCCTCAAATACCCCAACGTCAAAATCCGCACCAACGATCCGCAATACGTCGCCTGGTCCAAGGCCTACATCGACCGCGTCTACAAGGAAGTCGCCGACTTCCAGGTCACCAAGGGCGGCCCGCTGCTGATGGTGCAGGAGGAAAACGAATACGGCATGGTGGCGCGCGGCGATTACTCCTACATGACCGCATTGCATGGCATCTTCAAGGACGCCGGCTTCGACATCCCCATCTATGCCTGCGATCCCGGCTCTTTCTCCGGGCGGGGCGGAGGCAATCCGTATGGCGATGATGTCCTGCGCGGCCGCAACGGCCTCAAGGGCGAACAGGCCTACAACGCCGCTTACGCCGCCGCCGGAGACGGGCCCGTCTACGCCCCGGAAGTGTACACCGCGTGGTTCTCCGGCTGGGGGCAGCCCATCGCCACGCGCAACGCCTCCCTGCCGGCGATCGTGGACTGGACCAACTTCCTCCTCGATCACAACGCCTCGTGGTGCTACTACATGTTCTTCGGCGGCACCAACTGGGGCTTCTCCAACGGCTGCAACGAATACCTCCCCGTGCAAACCAGCTACGACTACGGCGCCCCCATCGATGAAGCCGGCCGGCCCACCCAGAAATTCTTCACCCTCCGCGACATCCTCGCCAAGCGCACCGGCCGCACGCTCCCCGCGCCGCCGCCCGATCCCGATGTCGCCGCCCTCCCCGCCATCCAGTTCACCCAGCGCGAAAGCCTCGAAGACTGGCTCCCCAAAAAGCCCACCCTCACCGCCGACAAGCCCGTCAGCATGGAAAACCTCAACCAGGCCTATGGCTTCGTCCTCTACCGCAAGCAGTTCCCCAACGGCATCAAAGGTAAGCTCGAACTCCAGGGCGCTCGCGATTACTCCATCGTCCTGGCCAATGGCAAACCCATCGGCGATTCCTTCGTCGGCCTCGGCCTTGATTCCAACAAACTCGACGTCAATGAGTCCGGACCCACCACCCTCGACATCCTCGTCTACAACCTCGGCCGCATCTCCGTCATCGTCAACTCCAACGCCCCCGCCCGCGCTTCCAAAGGCATGGAAGGCGCCACCCTCGACGGCAAAGAGCTCACCGGCTGGGACATGTACTCGCTCCCCATGAACGAATCCGACGGACCGCTGACGAGCGCCCCCGCCGCCGCCCCGCCCACCACGCCGTCCGGACCCGCCTTCTACACCGCCACGTTCCACGTGGATCGTCCCGCCGGCACCTTCCTCGACATGCGCAACTGGCACTTCGGGGCCGTCTGGGTCAACGGCCACAACCTCGGCCGCTTCTGGGATCGCGGCGGGTTGCGCTCGCTGTTCCTCTCCTCCCACTTCCTCAAGGAAGGCGACAACCAGATCACGGTGCTGGAGCTGAAGGATCCCCCCACCAAGCCGGAAATCACGGGGGCGGTCAATATCGTTCAGGAGCCGCCGGTCCCCTTCGCCATCCGCCTGGATCAGGCGAACCTGAATGCGGGCCCGCAGCGGGGCTTCGGCGCCGGCTTTGGCGGAGGCCGCGGACGGGGCCGCGGGCTGGCGGCAGGTCGTGGAGGCGCCAGCCAGCCGGGGTGATGCACCGTGCATGATCCACGCCCACTGTCCGTTACTCTTCACACACCGCCCCGGGTCTTTGAAAAACCTGCCCGGTTTCGTGTCGTTCGTGTTTTTCGTGGCCATTCACCGTCGTCATGAGGTCCCCCGCATGCGTACATCCGCCATCGCTTCCGCCCTGCTCGCCGCCGCCATCCTCGCCATGCCGGCCTTCACCCCGCTCGCCCCCGCCCAGGTCCGCGAAGACCACGTCAAAACCACCGAAGGCCCCAAAAAACCCATCACCGATTTCGGCGCCGTCGATGATGGCAAAACCATGAACACCGAGGCCATCCAGAAAGGCATCGACACCCTCGCCTCCTCCGGCGGCGGCACCCTCGTCGTGCCCAAGGGCACCTTCCTCACCGGCGCCCTCTTCTTCAAACCCGGCGTCAATCTCGAAGTCGACAAGGACGGCGTCCTCAAAGGCTCCACCGACCTCAAAGACTTCCCCGAACGCCAGACCCGCATCGAAGGCCACTTCCAGCAGTGGGTCCCCGCCATGATCAACGCCGACCACTGCGACCACTTCCGCCTCACCGGCGAAGGCACCCTCGATGGCAGCGGCCAGGTCTACTGGAACGCCTTCCGCACTGCCCAGCGCGCCACCCGCGGCACCAAAAACCTCGACGTCCCCCGCCCACGCCTCACCTTCATCTCCAACTCCGACGATGTTCAGGTCAAAGGCCTCCACTATCTCAACTCCGGCTTCTGGAACCTCCACCTCTACCACTGCCAGGATGTCCTCGTCGACGGCATCGACATCCACGCCGGCGACGGCTCGCCCTCCACCGACGGCATCGACGTCGATTCCTGCCAGTACGTCACCATCAAGGGCATCACCGTCTATAACAATGACGACGGCATCGCCATCAAAGGCACCAAGGGCCCCTTCGCCATGCGCGACAAGGAGAAAGAAGAAAGCCCCGCCGACGAACACATCCTCATCGAGGATTCCACCTTCCTCAAAAGCGGCAGCATCATGACCTGCGGGTCCGAAGCCTCCATCGTTAAGGATGTCACGGTGCAGAACTGCAAAATCACCGGCGATAAAGCCGGCGGCATCAGCGTCGTCCGCCTCAAGCTGCGCACCGACACGCCCCAGGAATATTCCGACATCCACGTCAAAAATATTACCCTCGACGGCGGCGGCACCATCATCAACATCGCCCCCTGGTCCCAATACTTCGACCTCATGGGACAACCCCAACCCACCCGCAAAATCGACGGCGTCACCATCGAAGACGTCCATGGTAAAGGCGCCGCCTTCGGCTCCGTCGCCCCCGGCCCCGGCGACACCATCACCAACCTCACCTTCAAAAATATCGACGTCGAAGTTCCCTCCCCCCGAGGCCTGCCCCGCTTCCGCGGCGCCACCAACCTCACCTTCGACAACGTCAAAATCAATGGCCAACCCTACAACGGCCCCGCCCCCGCCCCCGCCCCCGCCGCCCAATGATCGCGACGGACGACGGGAACCCGTCCACAAATCCACACAAATGCCAACAAATACCCCGGGCCGCGACCGAAATCATCCAGCCGCCCGAGTACAAACAAAAATAATTAATATACATAGTTAAAATAATAGATGCACCCACCCCAACAGGGCCGTCCTGCCGCCGACAACACATTTGTGCCCATTTGTGTCCATTTGTGGACAATTCCCGTCGTCGTTTTCGTGTTTTTCGTGCCTTTCGTGGCCATTTACCGTCATCGATGGAGCGTCTAAAATTCCCCCATGGCCAAAAAACGCAAACCCGCCGGCTCGCGTCCCGATCCCCTCTCCGAAGCGCCCACCTGCAGTTGCCTGCTCCTCTGCGACGATGTCGTCATCTCCACCGCCCAGGACAAGCACGTCCTCCAGGGCGTCATCGGCTCCTTCGGACTCCCCGCCGTCCCCGCCGTCGCCGGCAACTTCGTCGCCTACCTCCGCGTCTCCAACGTCTACCCTTCCCAAAAACTCTCCGTCCGTTTCGAAAACGCCTCCTCCGGCGAAGTCCTCTTCGAATTCGAAGCCCAGTTCGTCAGCCAGAAAGACCCCCTCGAAGTCCACACCCTCGTCTCCCGCATCTACCCCTTCGAAGTCAAAGAATTCGGCCGCCACATCCTCAGCGCCGTCTACAACGGCATGCCCGTCGCCCAAACCCCCGTCTACGTCGTCGAAATGTCCGAGTAGCCCCGCACCGCAGGCGCTGCATTCGCACTCCATCCGCAACGACGCCTCAAAACCCCAATCGCTTCAGCAGATCGTCAACCCATTCAAACGCATCACGAACCCGCAGCGCACGGTCCTCGGCATCCGCAATCTCGTCAAATTCCGCACACGCAACCGGCCCCATCTGCTCTTGTCCTGCGCCCCTAAAATGACGCCACTGGATCATATAGACTTCCCAGCCAGGAAAGGCAGGAAGTCGGATGAAGAAGCGGTTTACGGAAGAGCAGATCGTGGCGATGCTGCGGGAGATCGAGACCGGGCAGGTCACGGT
>DASZZD010000088.1:0-6423 GCA_035545015.1 Phycisphaerae bacterium | reverse complement strand
ACTTCCGGCTGGCTCATCGCCCCTTCATCACAGGCCCGCACAACCCGCTCCCGCAGGTCTTGCGAATAGGCGTCCATAATGCACCTCCATGGTGCTCGTGACGCCTGATATAGTACACCAAATTGAAACCCGCCCTAAAGCCTTCGATGTCGGGGGTGGGAACGTACCGCGTTATGCCATCGCGCCAGAATCCGTCGCCTCATTTCTCAGGGACGCTGCTGCGGCTTCACGATCGGACAATTCGGACAACGAGGAGAATTCGGAACCTCAGCCGCAAGCCTCACGTTAAATTCTGGCAGGGGTGTCGCACCCGCACGACGAGCAGCGGACGGTATGACATCCCCCATGACAACCTAAATCGCCCAGCGGCCCCGGCTGATCCCCGTGTCCGTCGGCAACGAACAAAAGCCCCGCAGACTGTCTAGACAGCGGCCTGTGGGGCTTTTCGTTTGGGCGAAAAGAGGCCGCAGCAATGACAGCCCCGAGCGCCCAATCACATCTCACAAAAGTTTGCAGCACTTGTGCGAACGCCGTGCCGGGATTGGCTCGCCGCCGTGATCCGGTGCACGCGCCAGAGATCCTTCCCTCACATCAACACCCGTTCTCAATCAACACCAGGGGGTTGCGCAGATGACGGACCGGGAAAACGACCTTCTCAGCCAAATCCACCAAGAAATCGTCGGTGATGGAACCGAGCAGCACCCCGGCTATCGCCTGCGCATGGACAGGATCGAGCGCACGCTCGCGGATTACCGCGCCCGAGCTGCCCGTCTGGATGCCTGGCTCATGGCGCTCTTTTGCGGCGGCGGCGTGGCCGTCATCGCATTCGTCTACGCGATCGCACAACGCTCGGGGCACTGATCATCCGCCCGCATGGGCCCGCACGGCGGGCGCGATGCTTATGCCGGAGAAGCATTCATGAGTTATCAGTCGGACAAGCGACGCACGGAAGCCGTTGTTCACAGCGTCCGCCGCGAAGCCGCGGATTGGAAAAACTCGGCCCCGAGACGCGGTGCACGGTACTGGATGCCGGATGATTCTGAGGGCATCGACGCGCAGACCAAGCTCGGAGCGGAGAAGATCGCACCCCTCGCCAAAGACCTGGTTACCTACTGGTCCAATCGCGCCAAACGCTCCGAGGAATCGCTGGGAGTTTTCTGGCTTCAGATCGCGCGCAACGTTGGGCGCCAGGTAATCGCTGGATGCACGGAGATCGCCCCCACCTGCAGCGGTCTGGGCGGCATCGTGCAAGACCACACATGGATATTCCGCAAGGTGATGAGCAAACTGCGCCGCGAGGGCCACGATAGGCGCGCACAGACCAACTCCCAATTTGGCCAAGGCGTAGAAGACGGGTTCGTCCTCCGCCTTGCAGGGACGTTTCCGACGCCCTCACAAGCGGCCGAAACCGCCGAGGAGATAGAGACGGTTCGCGCCGCCGTCGATGCCCTCGGGCCGGATGATGCCCAGGCGTTCAGCGATTATTGCAACGGATGCACCTGCATCGAGCTGGGCCCAAAATACGGCGTGACGCCGGCGGTGATGCAGCTCCGAATCCGCCGGGCTCTGTGGAGCGTGGGAACGAAGCTCGGGGCCCTAGCGCCACCCCCGAACGCCAACCTCGGGAAGGTCCCGCTCCCCTTCGATCCGCGATTGATCAACGGGCATCGCCGGGAGCAGTACAAGGGCGGATTCCGCGGTGTTGCCGAAGTCGTGGCGGTGGAGCAGTGGCGCCACGGGCAGACGGTGCTCTATTCGATGGAGGAGCACGTCCGCGGGGTGGAATCCGTCGACGTGGAAGCATCGCCAAATAACAGCGTCGCGGTCCTGATCACCATCCACCGCGGCCACGCCGCCCTGCCCGACGCGCAAGCGATCGCACCGGGCGAGGCAGCTCGGTTCGCCGTCGGCGAATTCTACAAACTTGAGGCGAGCGCCAAAGGCGCCGGACAGAGGCTCTCGGTTTCGCACACCTGGAGCCGGAGGATGGTCGGATGAAAGAACCGTCGAACCATGTACCACCCCCCCCACTTTGCGGGTCCTTTCCCGCGTCCTGGTCGCGCGTGCCCAACGGGAACAGCCGCAAAACCAGACTGACTATACATCGCCGCGCGCTATTGGGGGTGGGGGGGTGGGGTAATGCACCCCAAACCCCTGCGGGATCGCCAGCAAAATGAATGAGTTCGACGCCTCCAACCTCCCCGAGTTGCCTGGCTTTGAGAGCGGCCATACTGATCGCCCGTCGGATGCGCGGCCCGAAACACTGGAGAACGCATCGCATGCACGCCGTGCGGCCGGCCGGGAATACCTGCAGGCACTCGGCGTGGCCAACGCCGCCGCCCACCTCCGTGCTCTTCCGAAGCCAGGCGTATCGCTTCATGCCATTGTCAAAGGCAACTATCCGCTCTTCGACACGGTGGGCGCCATCCTGCGCATCATCGCCCCGGCCGCCATCGACGAACTATGGCTCGCGACGCTCGGATTCTCGATGAAGAATGCCAACAACCTCTTCGCCATGCTCGACGACGGCGACGTGAGGCGCGTGCGCGTCCTGTGCTCGTGTTATTTCAGATCGCTGTCGGCGGAGATATACAACCCCATGGCGGCCGGCCTGGAGAAGCGCGGGCACGAAATCCTCGCCATGAGGACGCACGCCAAGATCATCCTGGCATCCACATCCGCCGGGCACTTCATCACGATCGAATCGTCCGCTAATCTCCGATCTTGCCGGAACGTGGAGCAGTTTGTGCTCACGAACGACGCCGGCCTTTATGAATTCCACCGCGGCTGGATGCAGCAGCTTTTCAGGGAGAAGCCGCATGCGCGATAAACGACCGGTCGAATCGCCGAAGCTGGGGCCCGAGGACCTCGATCCCGCACCGGAGTTCCTCAACGACGAGGCCAAGCGCGAATGGAAGCGGATCCTCACTGATCTCGTCGACACCGGCCTGGTCTGCAGCGTCGACCAGGCGGCGCTCGCCGCCTACTGCCAGACCTACTCGCGATGGATGGAGGCGGAGCGGCAGGTACACGCGTCCGGCTTGCTCGTGAAAGTCAACGGCGTTCCGGTTCCCAACCCCTATTTATCGATCGCCGACAGATCCATGGCGCAGATGCGACTTTTTCTGCGGGAGTTCGGTCTCTCGCCATCGAGCCGCGTCCGCATTCAACGGTGAGGAAGCGTGCTACTCGCGGCCCGCAAACTTTCAGAAGTCTTCGGTCGACAGCGCAGGTACCAGCAGCGCAAGAGCGCCGAGGCCGCCGAGCTTGGAGAAATCCCGGCAGTGGCGGATCCTGCGCGCCGGGAGGCCTGCCGCCTCGACCTGCACAAGTATCTCATCACCTACTTCCCCGCGTCGACGGGGCTGTACCCGTTCTCCAGCGATCACAAGCGCGGCATCAAGCACATCGAGCAGTGCATCCTTCATGGCGGCCGGTTCTTGGAGGCAGTCTATCGGGGTTGGGCGAAAACGACGATCCTGGAAAATTCCATGCTCTGGGCCACGAAATACGGCCATCGCCGATTCGTCATCATCTTCGGCGCCGACAGCTCCGCTGCCGAGCGCAATATCAGCAGCATCAAGACCGAGCTTGCGGAAAACGATCTGCTGCTGGAGGACTTCCCGGAGGTGTGCCACGCCATCCGCGCCCTGGAGGGAAAACCTCAGCGGTGCGCCGGGCAGTGCCAGGACGGCCGTCTCACCCACGTCCGCTGGACAAGCGACACCATTGTTTTGCCCACGATCGAGGGATCCGCTGCCAGCGGCGCCATCATCTCCGCCAAAGGCATCACCGCTGCCTCCCGCGGCATGAAGTTCAAACGCCCGGACGGGCGCCAGCAGCGCCCGGACTTTGCCGCCGTCGACGACCCCCAAACCGACGAAAGCGCGAGATCTCCCAGCCAGGTGCAGACGCGCATCGGCCTGGTGAAAAAGAACATCCTCAAGCTCGGCGGCCATGACACCCAGCTCGCCGCCGTGATCGCGGCCACGGTAATCGAGAAAGACGACATGATCGATCAAATGATGGATCCCAAGAAGCATCCGGGCTGGCAGGGCGAGCGCATCAAAATGGTCCGGAAATGGGCAGACGCGCACGACACGCTTTGGATGGGCACCTACCGCGAGCTACGCACATCCTTCGATCCAGACGACCCGGACGCCCAGCTGGCGGCCCGCGCCCGCGCCACCGAGTTCTACCGCAACAACCGGGCAAAGATGGACGCGGGCGCCGAAGTGAGCTGGGACGAATGCTACGACCGGGGCGCCGAACTCTCCGCCATCCAGCATGCCTACAACATCCTGATCGACGACGGTGCCGAGGTGTTTGAATCAGAATGCCAAAACTCGCCGCAGCGGCGCGACGCCTCGATCGGCCAGCCGCAGCTGGACGCCGGCAAAGTGAGCGCCAAGGCGACGACGCTCGCACGCGGCATCGTCCCCCTCTGGGCCACGCACCTCACCGCTTTCGTCGACGTCCAGGACCGGCTTCTTTATGCCGGCGTGTGCGCCTTCCGCGACGGATTCCGCGCGCACGTGGTGGACTATCTCACTTTTCCCGACCAGGGCCGCAGCTACTTCACCTATCGCGACGCCAAAAAGTTCCTGCAGAAAGCCACCGGCGCGACGTCGCTGCCGGCGGCGCTCCAGGCCGGCCTCACCGCCGTCACCGACGCGCTGATCGGCAAACGCTGGCAGCGCGAGGATGGGGCGGAGATGGCGGTGCAGCTCGCGCTCATCGACGCCGGGGACGGCGATCACGCCGACACCGTCTACGAATTCTGCCGCCGCTCGCGCTTCGCAGGCGTGCTGCTGCCGAGCAAGGGACGCGGGATCGGCGCCGCCGCCGTGCCGTGGGAGCAGTACAAGGCCCGCGAGGGAGAGCGGCTCGGATACCACTGGTCGCTCGCCCGGCTCAAGAACTCTCCCACACGCCTTGCCACGATCGACACCAATTTCTGGAAAACGTTCCTCTCGGTAGGGCTTGCCGCGCCCATCGGCGATACCCGCAGCGTGGAATTTTTCACGGGCGATCACCGGATGATCGCCGATCACCTGACCGCGGAATTCGGCATCAAAACGGAGGGCCGCGGCCGCACCCTCACCGAATGGAGACTGATGCCCGGCCGCGAGAATCATTTTCTGGACGTCCTGGTTGGATGCCACGTCGCCGCATCCATGGCTGGCGTCCGCCACAGCGCATTACCCCTGCCTTTGACGCGCCGCGGACGGAGCCGCGGCCCCCGCGTGTCCCCCATGAACATTTGAGGATCCCCATGAGCAAGCCCCAGAAACCCACCAAGGCCCCCGTCGTCACTGCGACCATTACCCGCGCGTCGCGTGCGGATCGACCGAGCGAGAGCCGTACCACCGCACCACGGAGGACGAATACAACGGCGGCACGCCGGACGGGAAACCGACCACGCACGTCGTGCGCCGCTGGACCGCCTGCGCTGCATGTGGCCAGCGCAGGGTGGACCGCACCTATGAGAACCGGACGCCGGTACCATCAGAAAAATGAAATTCAAGCCAAAGTACGGAACATTGCCTCTTCCCACCGATGGGGGGCCCTCTGTCTACTTGGCTGCATGGAGAATCAATTCAGAACGACGGACGTCCTGCCGGTCCCCGGCTATAGCTCAGTACTGCGGGCAGAGGCGGCCAAACTTCAATCGATCCTGAACAATGGCGCGACGTCAGTGACGACCGACGGCGTCACCGTTCAATACGACCTCGACGCCTGCCGGCGCCGGCTGCGCGAGATCAATCGCATCATCAATCCGCTGGCTCGCCCCCGCGCGGCCTCCGTCAATCTTGGGGGCTTCTGACGTGGAGAGGCTCGGATTCATTCCCCCCAACACCAGTCCCCCGTCGTGGAAATCCGCGCCCGCGCAGGAAAGCCCGACCGTCCAGCGGAAGTCCTTCACTTTTTACAGCGGCTATGACGCCACCAAGCCGAAGAACCGCCGCGCCGCCCCCACCGGTATCGTCCGCTCCGAAGACGCCGAGCTGCCCCCCACCTCCAGGCGCCAGCTCGTTTCGGGGATCCGCGACATCCACCGCAACTTCTCCGTCGTGGGCTGGGCCGTCCGGCGCCATCTCGATTACGTGTCCACATTCACCTTCCGCAGCAAGACCGGGGTCGATGCCCTGGACGCAGCCATCAATGCCAAGATCGCCAGCAAAAGTAAGCGGCAGAATTTCGACCTCGCCCAGCGGCACTCCCTCGCCCGCTCTCTCCGCATGTCCGAGGCCCGCCGCCTCATCGACGGCGACATCATGTGGCTAGAGCGGGTTTCAGTTCAGTGTACGATGTAGCCTGATTTTCTGAAATATCCCTTGGCATCCTGGGCAGTGATGCTGTGAAGTGCGTCGGAGATCGCTACCTCCAGGTCCGGCTGCGTGCGCGCCTCTGCCGCACGCA
>DASZZD010000087.1:0-56855 GCA_035545015.1 Phycisphaerae bacterium | reverse complement strand
AGTGGGGGGAGGAAGAGGGGACATGTCGGGTTTTGTGAGAAGGGAATTTTATGGATGCGGTTGTCGAGAAGCGGTGCCGGGTGTGTGGGAAGGATGTGGCGGGGGTGAAGCGTGTGAAGGATTCGGCGGGGCGGTATTACTGTGAGCCGTGCGCGAAGGCGGCGGCGGAGCGGGCGCGGGGGGCGGCTGCGCCGGTGGTGGCACCGGTGGCGCCGGTGATTGAGACGCGGGAGGAGGATGCGTATGAGTTGGCACCGGTGGCGGAAACGGCGCGGGCGGCGGTGCGGGTGGGGCTCGGGGGTGGGGCGCGGGGGGATGCTTTGGTGGCTGGGGGGCCGACGTGTCCTTCGTGTGAGAAGGTATTGTCGAAGGGGGCGAAGATTTGCGCGGGGTGCGGGATCAAGGTGCCGTCGGGGAGGCCGCTGATCACGGCGATGGGGCGGGATGAAGATGCGTTGTATAGGAACGCGGAGGCGATCATTCGGCCGCTGTCGTGGTTGTTGCGGCTGGGGTTGTATCCGATCGCGTCGGAGGCGTATGCGACGAAGAAGCCGATTGCGATCTGGGCGATCGCGATTTTGACGACGATATGCAGCATTGCGTTTTTTGTGGTGCTGCGTACGGATGGGGATCACGATGCGGCGTTGTCGCTGATGTTGTGGCCGGCGCATCATGTGGAGCGGGAGGTGCAGACGGATGCGCAGATTTTGTCGGCGTATCACGCGATACAAGACAAGCCGGAGGGGAAACTGCTGCGGGATATTGCGAATGAGAAGGATGAGAATGGGAAGCTGGAGGGGACGGAGGATCAGCGGATTGTGGCGACGGTTCGGGCGCTGCACGCGGACTCGGACGAACAGGCGGAGCCATTCCATCCGTATCAGCTTTTGACGAACACGTTTTTGCATGATCCGTCGTCGATCTTTGGGCTGATCATGCATCTGGGGGGGAATATGCTGTTCCTGCTGATATTCGGGACGCGGGTGAATGCGCTGGTGGGGAATTTGAAGATGCTGGTGTTGTATCCGTTGCTGGGGGTGGCGGCATCGGGGGCGTATTTGATATTCAACGCGGGCTCGAGCGCGCCGGCGCTGGGGGCGTCCGGGGCGATCATGGGGTTGGCGGGGATGTATCTGATTTTCTTTCCGGTGCACAAGGTGTACATGGCGTTCTGGCTGAAGATTTTCTGGCGGATACCGACGTGGATCAAGATTTGGCCGATGCGCGGGTTCTGGGTGCTGGGGATTTACCTGGGGTTTGATGTGGCGGCGACGCTGCTGAGTTCGCAGGATGGGGTGGCGCACTGGGCGCATATCGGGGGATTTGTAGTGGGGGCGGCGGTGGCGACGGTGATGCTGATTTCGCGGCTGGAGAGCGCGAATCATGGGGATTTGCTGTCGGTGGTTCTGGGGAAGTGGTCCTGGCCGTTGATTGGGAAGCCGATTGGGGCGGCGTATGCGGGGGTGGTGCGGCGGTGAGGCGATGAAGAGTAACGAAAGGAGGTAAATGGCCACGAAGGGCCTGGCGCGGCGTGGCGCAACAAAACGGTCTGGCGAAAAATTGGAAAAATTGGTTCAACTCGTTCAATTGGGGGCGTGCGTCGACGGGTTCATTTGGGGTACTGATTCAATGGGTGAAATTGGGAGGGGGAGCGGGCGCAAGATGTTGTTGCGGGGCGAAGAAGTTGGGCGGTAGTCACATGAAACGCACGAAATTTTTTTGGGGGGAATGCGATCGGGTGGGCAGTGGATCAGGCGGCGGATTGGCGGACGTAGACGTCGCCGTATTGGGCGAGTTCGTGGACCAGTCCGCGGTCGGCCTTGATTTGCAGGTCGTCGAGGTAGCGGATGGTTTGAGGTTCGAGGCAGGGTTCGGCGGGATCTTCGTCGGGGATGATGGCATCAACTTCGACGCGCACGACGCAGGGCCTGGCATGGATCCAGCGTTCGATCTTGACGCGTTTTCCAGGGAGGTTCATGCATCACCTGTGAAAGAAGACGGTGATCAGCTTAGCGGTTTGGATGTTTGGAATCCACGCCCAGACGGCTTTGCAGAGGGAGCCATCGGGCAGGAGGATTTCAAAATCAACGAGGGGATGAGGCGTATGCAGCGGGTTTTCGGCGAGCACGTGGGCATCAAGGGTGCCGGCTACAATTGCCAGCCGGTGAGGCCGCGCTGACGGATGCGCTCGTCTGCGTGGATGCTGAAGAGGAAGCGGTCCTCTCGAAGAGCACGGCGGATGTCATCAGGGAGACTGCTCACTCTGCGGTTGTTCCCGTTTGAGTTGTTTTTCGAGGTCTTTGAGGCGTTTGGCGAGGTCGGGGAGTTGGGCGAGTTGGATGTAGACGCGGCGGGCGAGGGAGGCTTCCATGGCGGGGGTGCCGCCGACTTCCTGGCCGGGTTCGGGGGGGAACATGACGCCGGCCTGGGCGGAGATGCGGACGAAGTCGGGGATGTGCATGTGGCCGGAGACGCCGGCCTGTCCGCCCATGGCGACGTACTTGCCGGTGGAGGTGGAGCCAGCGAGTCCGACCTGGGAGACGAGGAGGTTTCCGGGGCCGACGGAGGAGTTGTGGCCGATGACGACGCCGTTGCCGAGCTTGGAGCCAGTGCCGATGGTGGTGGCGTCGAGGACGGCGCGTTCGATCATGGAGTTGGCGCCGATTTCGACATCGTCTTCGAGGATGACGATGCCGATCTGGGGGATTTTGTGGTGGACGCCGTTGTGAGTGGCGTAGCCGTAGCCGTCGGAGCCGACGACGGTGCCGGCGTGGAGGATGCAGCGGTTGCCGATGCGGCAGTGCTCGTAGATGGTGACGGAGGGGAAGAGGGTGCAGTCGTTGCCGAGGGAAGCGTGGTGGAGGAGGGTGACGTGGGGGTAGAGGTTTACGTTGTCGCCGATGGCGACGTTTTCGCCGATGACGACGTAGGGGTGGATGTTGGCGTTGGCGCCGATTTTGGCGGAGGGGTGGATGGAGGCGAGGGGGCTGATGCCGACGGCGGGGTGGATGCGGTGGCCATGGAGGCGGACGAGAGTTTGCTGCCAGGCGAAGTAGGGGTCTTTGATTTCGATGGCGGTGAGGGGTCCGGCGTCGGGGGGGCGTTTGATGGTTTTGGCGGTGTTGGGGGCGAGGATGACGCAGCCGGCGTGGGTGGTTTCGAGTTGTTTGAAGTAGCGGGAGTTGTGGAGGAAAGAGATTTGGTCCGGGCGTGCGGTATCGAGGGTGGCGCAGGAGGAGATGGCGCGGGCGCCGTCGCCGATGAGGGTGCCGCCGAGGGCGAGGGCGAGGTCGGCGACGGAGATGGGGGTTGGGGCGGGGTTCGGCATGGGGAATCCTGTGAGGATGGAAAGGAGCGAGGGTATTGGGGGTTGGGGCGGGTGTCAAACGGCGGCGGGAAAGGAGCGTGGGCGGCTTGAAGTTTGGGGGGGAACGGGGATAATGTGTGACTCTGGCGAGCGCCCGTAGCGCAATTGGATAGAGCATCTGACTACGGATCAGAAGGTTGCAGGTTCGACTCCTGCCGGGCGCAGTGAAAACCTCGACAAAAACACCATCTTTCCGAAGAGGCCGCGGTGAACCTGCGGCCTCTCTCATTTCCGTGCATGGCCCGTGCATGGCGCGGCACTGGAGGGCAACAGGATGGGGGAAGACGAGCGAATCTGGCGTCTATTGTTGGGTGAGCTATGATGCGATGGCCCGGGGCCCGGGCTGGCCAGGGAGGATTTCATGTCGACGGCCGTTGTGAAAACTGAGACGTGTGAGAATTGCGGTCGGACGATCGGGAAGCTCGAGACTCCCCGCGTCTGGCAGGAGCATATCGTCTGCGGCACGTGTCACCGGCATCTGACCGGCACGGCCGTCGTGCCGGCGGCGAGCGTCACGCCATCACCCCTGGAGAAGCCCCCGCCGCCGCCTCACGTCCTGATGGTGGCTGCGGAGCGGCATCGCCCTCACGTGCAGACCATTGAAGCAACGGGGAAGCGGTGGAAGGGGATGCAGGCCTTTGGGTCGCTGGCGATTGTGGCTGGTCTTGTACTTGGGGTGATGGGATTTACGGGAAGCGGCCCCGAGTTTACCGGGTTCGGTCTGCTGCTGCTCGTGGCTGGCGTTGGCGTGACTGTTGTCGCGCGGCTTGGGGCATGGTGGTATCACGGGTGAGGTGGCAGCGGCGGGACTGTGCTGGGCGTGGTGGTGGGTGAGGCGGTCCAGAGTCCCCGGGCATCCTCCACCGCGAGCAGCGGCTTGAGGGCGTCTGTCCTCTTGCCAGCGGCGATGTCCGCATCGATGAGGGCGTTTACCTCATTGTGCCGATCGACCGTCCAAGCGAAGTAGGCGTCGGCACTGGACAGATCCGGCGGCGTCTTGGCAGTCATGGCGTTCCAGTGCTGCCGGCAGGTTCCGCACTTCACGCGCAGGGCGAACTCCCGCAGCCACGCCTGTTCCGCCGCAACCTCGCCTTTGTACGCCAGCGCCCTCGTGTGCAGTTCCTTCCACATTTCCCGTGCTCGTTTGATCCAGGCGGCATCCTGAGCGGTGGTGATGCGGATGGCGGGGGGCTTGGCCGTCCCCTTTGATGGGGGCGGGACCGTCACCGTCTGGCCGGCGGCAGGCTCGGGGATTTTGAGAAGGGTGGGGATCGGCAGGACCGGCATGCCGTTCTTGAAATACCCCCGGATGTAGGCGTAGCGGTAGGGCTTGAAAAACAGCGTCTTGCCGACGATGTAATCGGCGTGACGACGCCAGAACCCCACATACCCCACGCGCGTCCCCGCCTCGCGTTTGAGGGCGCTTTCGCTTATGGAAAAATGTCCGCTCATGCGCATCTCCCAAACAGTGCTCCGCCCGGCGTATCGACGCCCGGTTGCGGCGTGCCCTCCTGACAGGTGTCTCCGTTGTCGGGGGTGCAGCAATCATCGAAGAGCGTGCCCGATCCGGAGAAGGTGTTGGTGCCGGTGCAGGTGCCGCTCGGCGGGCAATTGGGGGTGGTGGTGCCGAAGTCCACCCCATCCAAGAACAAATCCATCGTGCCGTCCGAGTGTCCGCCGGTGCCGGTGTAATTCTTGAACGTCAAATCGACGTGCGCCGGCCCTTTTTCAAGATGCACCAGGAAGCCGCCCGGATCATCCGACCCGTCCGATTTATGGAACGGGCAGTTCAATTGGCTATAGCCGGTCCAGCCATTGCCCAGGTCCACGTCGGCGGGGCTGATGGACGGCGTATCCTCGCCCAGGTCATTTTGGATGAAGGTGTCGTCCCAGATTTGATCGATGGTGCCGGTGCCGGCCGTCAACACTCCATCGAAGTCGGCGCACTCGGCCATCGGACAGATGCCGGTCAAATCCCAGGCGTTGATTTGGATTTCCGTTCCGTGGCTGAGGCACATCGCGCCACAGGGGACGCACTCCTCGCATTCGTTGGGCGTGTCGAAGCCAAGGTCGGGGGGATCGGGAGGGGACGCGCCGCAGGATTCGGGGGGCGTGCCGGACGTGCCGGAATTACAGCCGATCCCGGTATTCTGCCAGTAGTCGTACGTGATGGAACTCTCGTACGCGACCGCCCCCCGCACCCAGGTATCCTCCGCCGGCACCGATGACGGGTCGGGGCACTCGATGTCGAGGAGCGTGACCGATCCAAACCCGCTCCCGCAGGTGTATGTCACCTCATAATGGCAGTACCAGTAGGAATTGTTCGGGGGAGAGCAGTCGTCACAGGTCGCGTAGAACGCCTCGACCGTGATGACGGTGGTGGGGGTGGTGTTGGTGCGGGTGTTGGTGGGAGCGACGGTGTAGCAGGTGCCATCGCTGCCTTTGATGACGCCGCTGGTGCCGTCGGCGGCGATCCAGTTGGAGACGAGCACCCACACGTCCACATAGTCCCCGGTGGCGCAGCTTTTGAGCTGTATCCAGGCGTGGTGGTACAGGCAGGAGGCGCACGACGGGTAAACGTAGTCCCAGCTTGTCAGCTCGGACCCTGGCGAGGGGGTGGCGGAGATTTCGCCGGTCACTTGGTAACAGGTGTCCCCGACGCTGACCACAGGCGGATCGTCGTAGTAGCCCAGCTTGCGGCGGTCAATCCACAAATCGAGGTCCGCGCCGCCGCACGCCGCGAGCCGGCGATAGGGCTGGGTTTCGCTGCCGGGGGGATTGCTGGGGCTTCCGCCGCCGGGATCGGTCCCACCGCCGCCACCACCTCCGCCGCCGCTTCCACCGGGTCCGCCGCCACCGCCGTTGCCGCCACCCACGGGCGGGGGATTGTCGGGGGGTGGAGAGGGAGGTGGGAATTGCGGCGGCCCGTCGCCATCGCCGGGGGCACCGCCGGGATGCTGGGAGTTGGTTGCGGCGGCGCAGCTGGGATACTCAGGTGTCGGCGGGACCACCGCACCGGTGATGCGGCTGATCGGACCGGTGGGCAGGTAGTAGCTGATGCTGTCGATGGTGCGAAACACGACCACGCCGGGCAGGTCAGCTTCCTTGGTCCAGAGGTCGGCGGCGAAGGCGGCGTTGGGGTCCATCGGGCAGACGATCCATTTGACGCCCTGGCCCTTGTTGGGGTTGTTGCATTTCTCGTCGGAGCAGTCGGCGAAGTCGCACTGGGGTATCCAGTCGATGGCGTCCGGGGGACGCGGGACATGATCGCCGGCGGGATCGAAGAGGAAGGGGAAGCCGCGCACGCGGTCCACGCACGCGCTCTCCGGCATGTTCGCGAGCCGGACCCACACCGTGGGGAGATCGGTGGTGTCGCCGGTGTAGTCGGTGCACAGGGTGGCGAGGATGCCGGGGGTGCAGGCGGAGCAGCCATCTTCGATGGGGGTGCCCACCGGGATGACCTTGCTGCCCGGGGGCATGAGTTCGGGTTCGGTGAGCGGATCGACGGAAACACAGACGCTTTGATAGAGCCACGTGATGGGGGAGGAGGGCAGGTCGGCGGTTTTGATGTAGAGCTTGGTGGGGAAGCCGGCCGGGATGGATTGATCGCCGCAAATCTGGACTGGGATGCCGTTCTGGCAAGCATCGCAATCGGTGTCGGAGGGACCGACGATGTAGATGGTATCGACAGAGCCATCGGTGGGGATTTCGGAGGGCGAGGCGGTGGTATCGAAGGTGAAACACCATGCGCCGATAGGGATGGTGTAGGTGCCTGGCGGCAGGTCAACGGTCTGGATGGCCCACACGTCGGGGGGATCGGGATTGCCGCCGCTGCAAACGGTTCCCTCCCAGCCCATGAGGGGTGTGGGCATGCCCGGCGCTCCGCCGCCGATGTATCCCCCGCCGCCCCCGGAGCCTCCCCCGCCGCCCGCGCCGCCCGGTCCGGTGCCCGGTGTCGCGTCGCCCGGGTTGTACGCGGGCGTGCCGGTACCTGCACAGGCGTCGGGGCAGGTATCGAATAGGGTGACGCCGGTCAGGTCGATGACGACAGAGCCATCGGTCGGCTCGCATATCGGATCGGCGGAGGGGTCAATCTCGAAACACCACGTTCCCGCCAGCGCCTCGAAGCGGAAGTATTTGGTGGTGGTGGGAGCGGATTTTTTCTTGACGTAGAGGGTGGGCGCGCCGCCAGGGCCGCTGCATACGGTGGTGGGGAGGAGTTTGCATTTGTCGCATCGGGGCATTTAGCACGTGGGGGGATTGGGGGTCGAGAAGGTGTAGACGAGCGCGCCGTTGCAATCGATGTCCGGCCACGCATGGACAACCGGGCTGCCGGCGCATCCCGCGCCTCCCACTGGCTGGAGCGTTTGACCGGTGGTAATGGTGTCGCCGTTACCCATGGCGCCGGTTGCGCCGTTGTACGCTTCCATGTCGTTGTAGAGCGTGAGGGGATCGGGATAGGCGGGATCATCCTGCTCGGCCCCGACTGTAAGGCGGGCCTGTCGTGTGCCGGTGTAGGTATAGCGCCAGACGCTGCCAATCTGGGTCGCGCCCGTGAGCTTGACGCGGAGAGGGCGGGTGTTGGGATTCGTCCCCAGCCGCACCCACGCCCACTTTGTGCCGGTGCCGGATTCGACGTAGAGAATCTGCGCCGATCCGAGGGCATTGGATTGAAGTTGCGTGGCGTCCCCGTCCATCACGTCAGCCCAATAGTCGGTTGCGGCGAGCATGTTGATCTGCACGGGGACCATGCCCGACACGACGGCCCGGCCGATCTTTCCGCTGACAATCGGCTCCAGCGTCACGGCAAACCAGCCGGTATGTGCGGCGGCCGTAGGAGTGACACCTTTGATGACGGGGAAATTGAGGAAGTCGGTGGGATTGTCGGTATGCGTGATCTGGGCATCGTCAATGCCCAGCACGGCGAAGCGGTCAACGTCACTGCCGGATCCGTTGTAGACGCGGACGATGGAGCGATCGCCTCCGTATTGCAGGAAGTCCGCCCCGCCCGCGCCCGCGCCTCCGGCCTCGCGTCTGGCGACATCCATGAGCGGATTCCAGGCGGCGGCGGCAATCTTGATGCGCTGGCCCTTGCTGACTTTTTCAAAGGGGTTTCCGCCGCTCATGTCGTGCCGATCCCCAGCGTTGAAGGGTCAAAATCTCCGTACACCTTCTCCACATACACGTCGCGGGGCTGAACGATCCGGACCTTGTTGCTGCCCACCGTGGCGGTCGTCTCCTCGTAGTAGACCCACAGATATTCCCAGCCCTTTTTCGCGATCCCCGAGATGGCGCCCACAGTGAGGCCGGTGAAGTTGGGGCTGCCGGCAAACCGGAAATTCACCTCCCAATCGCCCTCTTTGTGGCGCTCGGTGCCCTCCACCCCGAGAATCTTCGCCTCGTACGCCGCGCACCCGCGGAAGGAAGCGTTGCACACGGGGTTGCTCATGGCGTTGTAGAGGGCGGCCTTGTACGCGTCGGTGATCATCGACGCGGGCAGGTAGTGGGTCTCGGTCCAGGTATAGGTGGGAAAGTCCAGGTCAACGCCCTGCACGTCGCCTTGCGGGGTGACGTTGATGCACTGTTTGAGGTCCGGCGCTCCGCCGCCGAGGGTGGAGTATTTATTGCTGGTCGCTTTGCTCTGCTTGATGTTGATGGACTGCGTGCCGATGGAGAAGCTGAATTTGGTGTCGCCCTCTGCGTAGGGCTGCTGGGAACCGCCGAGAATCACATAGGGGACCTTCACCTCAAACCACGTCGGGTCGTCGCCTTCATCGAAGGCCGGGTCAACGCTGATGGTTTCGCGGATGAAGGTGACGGCCGATCCGCCGGGAAGCGTCACGCTGACATTGATGGGGAAGGTGGTGGTGTCGGCGCAGGCGGCATTGAACACGTCTGTGGCGGTTTCGCCACTGGTGGCATGGCCGAGGGCGTTGATTCCATAGGAGTTTTGACCGCCGCCGGCGATGTTGCCCGAAATGGATTTTTCGCTGAACGTGATGGCCATGGTTTAGCTCCGGTGTCCTTCCCGGTCGTCAAGCGTCTTTCGGACGGCCACGATCGCGGCGTCGTTGGCGGGATCGGGGGCGTTTTTTGCATTACGGTATTGGGCGATGTCGATGCGCAGGATGAGTTCCCGGCGGAGAGCTTCATCGATCGCCTCGGCCCCCTGGTAGAACTTGCCCGGCTTGGGGTTGGCGGTCAGGGCATCGGCGCGAAACTTCTGCAGGTCGGCTATCTGCCGGTTGAGGATGGCGGCGGTTTTATCCGGGGCGGTGATGGGGGCGAGCGGTATCCAGTCCATGAGGGTCCTCAACTGAAAATGCCCATCGATCCAAGCGCGTTTCGCTGCTGCGTCATGATCTTGGCCATGGTGGCGGTGTTTTTGGCGGTTTCCTGGGCATGGCGCTCCAGCGTGCTTGTGCCCCCGAATATCCCCTGTGCCGCTGCGCCGCTGAACGTGCCCACGGCTTTTTGCGCGGGTCCAAGCGTGCCGGCGAAGTCGTCGGGGGTCGGCGCTGCCCCGAGCTGGCCAAAGGGCTTGCCGTTTGTTTTTTCGTTCTTCGCTTGCGCCGTAAGGCTATGGAATTGCTGCCAGAGTTTGGCCAGTTCATCGGCGCCCTGCACCTGCTGCTGCTGATATTCCTCCTCAGCGTCGGCCGCCGCTTGGTTGTAGTCGTCGCCAATCTGGGCCATGTTTTTATCATGCAGGGCCTGCTCGGCTTGGCGGCCGCCCTTCCGCTCATTTTCGATCTTGTTTTTGTCCGCCGATTCCTGCTGCTTGATGTCCTGCATGGCGTGGGACGTATCCTGGTCGATGTAGGCTTCCTGCTGGTCCACGTCGATCGAGCTGTCAAATTGCGCCTGAATCTCGACCCACCGCTTGGCGAGCCAGTTGGCCAGTCCCTCGACGGCCGTGTGATACCACGCACTGAATGTCGCCCACACCGTTTTGAGCACCGCCACCGTTTCGATCCACGCCACTTCCAGCGTGTCCGTAAACTCCTCGAAGGCCGACTGTGCGCCGTAATACATGGAGTAGGCGGCTTGAAGGAATCCCAGCTTGAATGCCGCCCACACGGATTCGAGCGCATGCACGCCTTCCTGCCACGCGATTTGCAGGCTGGTCCAGAGAATCTTCGCGGCCGTCTCGATGTCTCCCGCCACCAATGCCGATGCGATGCCGCTGAACGCTTCGGTGGCAAAATCCTTGAGCGCCCCGAGTTGTCCGCCGACCCACGCGATAGCCTTGCCTGCCTCCCCGCTCATGTAGAGGAACGCCCCGCCCAGCCCAGCGATAACCCCCACCGTGATGAGCAGCGGGCTGGTGACCGCCGCGGCGATGGCCGCGCCTATCGTGCTGATCGTCGTCCAGACCGCCGCCAGCACCGTACCCACGGCGGCAATGACAGCCGCCGCCCAGATAAAAGCCGTCCCCACGCCCAGCAGCACCGCACCAGCCGCCGCGATCGCCGCGCCGATCGCCAGCGTCCATACGAGCACTTCCCTGTTTGCTTTGATCCAATTCGCCGCCATGGCGACAAACTTCTCCCCGGCGTTGATGGCGGTCGTGAGCGGGGGAATGAGAATAGAGCCCACCGCAAAGGCGGCGGCGCGCACGGTCAGCCACATTTCGGCGAGCTTGTCGTTGAACGCTCCGGCCGCCTGAACGTCAGCGGTAGAGAGGACGAGCCCCAGCTCCTTCGCGCGCGCGATGAGCCGGTCGATGCCCTCGCTACCCATCTCGAACATAGGCAGAAGCGCTGTGCCGGTCCTGCCGAAGATTTCCATGGCAAGCGCCGCCCTCATGCTCGGGTCGGTGATCCTGTTGAGGGCGTCCCCGATCTTGCGGAATTGCTGCTCAGGGGAAAGCCCCTGCAGGTCCGCGACGGAAAGGCCCAGCGCGTTGAAGGCGTCGGTGGCCGTGGAAAGGCCCTCGGACGCGTCGAGCAGCGACTTTTGCATCTTGCGGATGCCGTTTTCAACAGTATCGATGTCCGTGCCGGTCTGGCTGGCGACATAGTTGAGCGCGGTGAGTGCTTCGATCGAAACGCCGGTGCGCGCGGCCATGTTGGAAAATTGCTCCCCGATCTGGCCGGTGATGGTGGCGGCGGCGATGAGCGGCGCGGTGATCGCGGCGCCCGCCGCCATCATGGCCGCTCCCCATCCGGCAATCATCTTGCCAAAGGCGTCGAGGTTCTTGCGGACGTTTTTAAGGCTTGCGTCGAGCTTGCTGCTGTCAGCGAAAAGTTCCACAAACGCCCGGCCCGCACGTATAGCTCCACTGTCAGCCATGGGGGAGAAGTCCTTTGGATTTGAGCATTCGCCCCATGGCTTTAAGGTCCATGGGCTTTTGTTTCTCGGCGTAGGGATCGAAGTCAGAGGGCTTGGCGGCGGGCTTCTTGGAGTCGCGATTGCAGTTGTAGAGCATGGCGAGCACCTGAGAGGTCTGGGCCCACGCGAGCCTGCCGTGTCCCTCGGCCATCCATGTCAATTCGCGGAGTGTGAATGGCCCGGGGTCAACCCCTGCGATGCCGGCGGACTGGTAGACGAGCTGCCATACTTCTCCGGCAGTGCGTCGAGCCGGCTTTGCAGCGCGGCGAGGGCGTTGGCTTCCGTTTGCGGCGCTTCGATCTTCGCAATCGCCATCTGCGCCACCTTCTGCTGGATCTGATGGAGTTTCTGGATCGCCGCTTTCATCGGCCCCCGGCGGTGGGGCGGGAAAAAATCCGCCAGCTCCACCAGTAGTGCGGTTATGCCTGCATCCAGGGCGTCTCCGCCCATCGCTTCCCCGAATTGCTCGGGCGTCACACCCTGCGTTTCCGCCTGTGGCTTGCACACGGCGTACAGGACGGCGACCTGGGTGAAGGGGTCGGTGGTGATGCGGTTGATGGTGGATTGGTCCTCCACCACGCGCATGAGGTCAAAGCCCTCCACGTCGTCTTTCACGCGTCTGAGGCTGTTGACGTTGATGGCAATCGACCATGGGCGTCCGGTCGTGTCGGCGAAGGTTTTCATGGGGTTCCTCCTGAGGTTCTGGTTTGGGGGCGTCAGACTTTGGCGGGCGCTGGCGCGGCGGCGGCGGCGACCTTTGGGGGTGCGGGCGGCGCTGCCGGATCGTCGCATCGGACCACTACCACCACATCGGCGGCTTTGAACGTCACGTCTTTGATCGGATTGCCGCTGGCGTCGATCACCTGGAGCGTCGCGCCGTCGGGGCTGGGCCGGGTGTCGTGTCCGCCGGGGATGATGCGAGCCTTGGCCTCGCCTTTGATTCGGATGCGGAGCATGGGGATTCCTTTCTCTGGTTGAGGGTGAGAGGCGGCCGGTTATGCCGCCACTGTAAATAGTGAGCGATCGGCTATTACGCGGAGGTGGTTTGCCACGTGGCGGCGTTGGTGGAATAGCACGGCTTCAAGGTGATCTTGATGTCCACGTGCTTGTCGATGGGCTCATCGAAAGGCATGCCGAAAATCTTGCAGTCCGCCCACACGCCCTCGGCGCCATCGTTGGCGATGTCGTCGGACATCGCGGCGATGCCCACCAGCGACCGGGCGAAGGCGGCGCCCTGCAATGCGAGGAAATGCATGCTCCCGGGCAGGTAAGGCACGTTAAATTCGATGGTGATTTCCTGCAGCACGGGCTCCGACTGCTTCACACCACCGGCTCCGCGCGTGGTGACATCGGATTCACCGAAGGTATGAGTAACGGTGACGTTCTCAGCCTCCGTAATCTCAACCCACGTGGGCGTCCCGCCGATGCCGGCGAGGCAGTAATAGAGCTTGTTGGCATACGATTTAACCGGGGTAGTGGCGGCCGCCATGTCGGGCTCCTTTGAAGGTCAGTGGATGGCGTTGGCCCAAAGGCTGGGCAGATTTTTCTTTTCCTGCTCGAAACTCGGCCCCATGTAGGGCCGCTTGGCGATCTTGATGGTGCGGAGGCGCGTGGGGAGGTTGGTGAGCTGGCGGCGGCTGCGCAGGTCCGCCTTCTGCCAGCGGCCATACTTGAACACCTCGAGGATTTTGATTTCCCCGCCTTCTTCCAGAACTTCGGGCACGGTGCCGCTGACCGGCTGGCCGTCGCCATCGAAATGCACGGTATTCGTCTTGGTCGGACCGGTGACCACCGATCGCTTGCTGGAGTCATAGCCGAAGAAAATGTTGTCCTTGAGCATCCCGTTGTGGCTGCTGGGCGGCGATCCCGGGGCGGACGGCTTCTTGCGCTTCCTGATGCTGCTCCTGGCGCGCGTGCGGACGAAAGCGCCGAATTTGGACAGCACGCGACGCGTTCCCGCGTCCACCTTGTCAATGATGGCCTTGCGGTCGAAAAACAGGGATTTCATGCGGGCGTCGATCATCGGAATGCCGCCTCCGTGTGGTAGGTGGCGGTGATGTCCGCATTGAAGGTCTGCGAGCTGACGAGGTCGGCGGTGTAGAGGACCGGGCCCGCGAGCTTCATGAGCGACGCCTTTGTGGTGGGCAGGAGTCGGCGGGTTTGTCCGCTTTCGTCGTCACCAGCCAGATACTCCTCGATCGCCTCCACCAGTGCGGTGAGTGGGTCAATGGCGGTGGCGTCCTCGGCTTTCGCGAGTTTTGACTGCACCACGATTTTGATGTCATGGTCGGCGGCGATGAATTTCCGGCCGGTGAAAATCTGCTCTTTGGACATAGGCACCACCGACACCTGCACGCCGGTGAGCTTGGCCAGTTCAACGTAAGGGGCGTACCGGCGGGCGACAGTGATGGCTGGGGTAAATGTGCCAGAAGCCGCGCCGGTGAGCAGTGCGACCACTTCGTCGGCGATCTGCACGGAAAGCGATGCGCTCATGCCGGCACCGCCGTTTCCTTGGTGTGGACACGAAACACCAGGTGGGTGTGATCGTGCCAGCGCCACGGCGCGTCTGACTGCGCCGGCTGGGTGACGGTGTACACATACCCGGTGGCGAGGTTGTGGTCGTCAAGCTCGGTGATCGTGTCACCCTTCTGGGGTGTGATCTCGCCGCTGCCAAGCTGAAGGTCGCACGCTCGGATGAGGAAGTCCCGGCTCTTGCTCTCGACCATGAGTGCGTCGTCCGTCACCGCCACGCCGCCGGCGAGGCCGGTGGGAACGGCTGGAATCCAGATTTCCGCCACGCCGACCGGCGAGGCGAATGCGTACCGAACAAATCCGCCGTGGACTGATTCCACTGTGCGCTGAGCCTGCTCGATGATGTCGGCGAATCTCGGCATTTTTCATCCCTTCCGCCGCGGGGGCGGACGTGACGTCCTGGTGCGCGTCCGCCCCGCTCGCGGAGGAGTCCCCATGGCTCAGACGCTGACGGTAAGCTGGGCGTTGGACGTGCTGGCGTTGCCAGTTCCGGACTTGGTGGCCTTCACGAACACATAGCCCTTGACGTTGGTGGGCACGCGAAAATCGAATGACGCTGCCGCCGCGCCCGCGCCGCCTGCGCCTGTCTGCACCAGCACGCCCGGATACAGCACGGTCGGGCTGGAGAGGTCCGCGTTGGCGGACTGATACACGTCATAGGTGATGGTGCCGGCGTCGGGAAGCTGGCTGGTGGTGAGCGCGGGGGCGAGGATGGTGAATTGCGCGTTGGCGACAAAATCGCCGGTCGAGTCGTTGGCGGTGGGAATGCCGCCGCTGCTGACGTTGGCCGCGCCATTGGGCAGGGCGAAGGTGACGTTGAGTTGGGCGTCCTGGAGTGCGGGTTTCATGGGAGATTTCCTTATTTTTCAGGAGGGGTGGGGAGTGCCATGGATGTCCCCGCCCCGGGTGGTGGGCGGATGGGAAGCGAAGCCGAACGCCGGCTTACGCGATGTCGCTGCCCTCGACGGCCGAAAGCGAATCGGTCTTGACGATCGGGATGCCTTCGTAGTCGGTGGGCGACGGTGCGGGCGTGCCGGTGACGTTGGTGGCGGTGCGGCTGGCGCGGAGAGATTCGATGGCCTTCCGGCTGGCGAAAATCACGTCCGGCGTGTACGCGGCTGGGAACTGGGCGAGCCACGACCCCAGCACCTTGTCGGTGAGGCCGTGCGTGGATTCGTCGGTGATGTTCTTGATGCGGCCCACGCTGAACTGCTGGACCATCTGAAGGCCGGGGTAGGCCATGAGCTGGCTGATGTACGCGGTGAAGAAGTTGCCGTTGGCGTCGGGCGCGTCCCCGACCCGGGTCGGGAGCATAGCGAGCTGGCCGTCCTCACCGTAGACCCACGCAACGTCGGCGGGTCCGAACTTCACACCCCACACGCTTGTCCGCCAGTTGGACGTGCCCACCGCGCTGCCCTGGCAGTCGTAAATCAGCGAGGAATCGACAAAGTCGAGGAGGCCATAGAAGCCTCGCGCCTTGCCGGTGGCGGAGTTCGGGTTGGAGTCCCCCGTGTAGGCGTATCGCTTGCCGTAGTAGAACGTTTTGCCCAGAAGCTGGAGTGCCGCCTTCATGATGGCGTCGGCTTCCAGGGCGATGTACGCCTCGGCGCCATCCTCGTACTGGTCGGCCACCGCCTTATCCACGCTGATTTTCGGGTCGAGGATGAAGGTTTCGACCATCTTGTTTTCGTAGGTGGACTTGACGCCGGCCATGCCTTGGTTGGCATCGCGGAAGCCGATGGCGGGTAGCGCGGTGCGGACCAGCGTTTTGTAGTTCTGCCCTTTGATGGTGCGGGCAAAGCCGATCTGCAACTCGGGGGCGACGCGGATGGTCTGGTCGATCAGCCCCGCGATCCCGTCCGAGCCGTTGGCCTTGGCGATGTCGAGCATCGTGGGCCCGACGTTCACAGTGACTTGGGTGGTTGCCATGTGCAAATTCCTTTGAAAAATGCGGCCTCGGGTCTACCGGGGCGGCGCGGGTTAGTTGTCCTTGGGGAGCTTGATGGAACGAGCGAACGCGGCGAGGTTCGGCCCGATGCGGTTTTCGAGTGTCCGCACGTTGCGCGTGTCCTTGGCGTTGGGATCGGGCTCCAGGTCGGCGGAGACGGGGGTCAGCTCGCCGCGCGTTTCGCGGACGCGGGCCTGGAGCTGGTCATTCTGGGAGCGGAGTTGCAAGTTCTCCTTGCGCAGCGCCTCCATCGCCTCGGCGCTCGCCTGGTTGTTGAGGGCGGTGGCTTCGTCGAACGTCTTGCCCTCCAGGTACCACGACGCTCCATTGGCCGCGCCGAAGGCTTCGGTGAACCGCTTGAGCTCCGCCTTGGTATCCGCCGAGGCGGTTGCCGGCGTGCTGATGGGCGCCGCCGTCGCCGTGCCCGCATCGGCCGCGGGCTTGCCGGAATCGGTTTTCATCCGAATCTCCTGAGAAGCGCCCGCGGTTGCGCCGGGGCTGGTGCTGGCCTGTTGCCGCTGGGCGAGCAATTCGCTCATGCGCGCGAGGCAATCGTCAAAGCTCTTGATTCCGTCGATGAGTCCAAGGTCCTGCGCTTCGCCGGCGAGGTACACCGCGCCGGTGGCGGCCTTGTTGACGCTCTCGATGGACATTCCCCGCCCCGTCGCCACGCCTTGGACGAAATACTTCTGCGTCTCATCCACGATGGTCTGAAAGTACGCGTCCTGCTCGGGCGTGATCTTCGCGCCCGGGAAGCCGGCGGCCTTAAGGTCACCGGTGGCGTACACCTTCGCCTCGATCCCCTCCTGCTCCGCCCATTTTGAATAGTCATAGGTAGCGATGAGGGTGCCGATGCTGCCGACAAGGGCGGTGCCGTTGCTGGCGTACAGCTCCGTGCATTGCGAGCCGCACCAATAGCACGCGGACGCGCACAAATCCTCCACCAATCCGATCACCGGCTTTGCCTCGGCAAGGTCCGCGATGTCGGCGGCCAGGTCGGAGGTACCCGCAACGGTGCCGCCGGGCGAATCCATGCAGATAATCGCGCCGGCGAAGCGAGGATCGTCCTTCACCATGCGGACCTGCCGGCGGACAACCACGGTGCTGGTGGATTCGTCCATGCTGCTTTGCTGCTTCATGAGCGTGCCGCACAAATGAATCACCGCGATGTTGCCCTCGGGGCGAATGGCGCCTTCGTCCATCGATTCGTCGTCTGTGCTGTCGTCGGTGCTGTCGCCGCCGGCGCCGGGCATGGCGTCGGCGAGGGGCACCACCGCGCCATTTGCGCCCACATGGATGGCCACGATGTTTTTGAGGCCGGCGGTGGGGCGGGGCTTGTCGGCCGCTTCGACATGAGCCTTGAGGTCCATGCCACGGATGCGCTCGAACATGGCGAGGCCGCGGGAAGCGTCGATCGCCCACAGGCCGAAGTATTCATCCAGGCGGGAGGTGGCGATGCCGGAAAGGTCGATGGGGTGAAGGTCGCTCATTTGCTGACAAGCTCCGGTTCAGGGGCAAGAGTTGCGAGGTACGCAGCCGCGGCCCGGCGGGCTTCGCCACCGGTAGTTGTCTCGGCGGCGGAATCCTCCTGGCGATCGGACTGCTGCTGCGCGTCGGCCGCCTTGGCGGAGGCGGTGGTGCCGGTGCCGCCGACGGGCTTGGGCGCGATCCAGGGTGGGTCGGGAAGTCCGAGCCGGCGACGATCGGCGAGCCAGTTGTTGATCGACAAGCGAGATTAGACGGGATCGGGCGGGATTAGGCGGGCCACAAAGGTTCGGTGGGTGCGGGGGTTACGAACGATTCGGCGGTGGCGGGCGCACTTTGGACGGCGCGGCCAAAAGCGGGGGAAACCGGGGGCGAGTTTAGACGGCGCGCGATTCATCGGACTTTGGTCAAACCCTATCACGTACCGCTCCAAATCAAGTTTTTGGCGGCGGTGAGAATCGCGCGCATCGCGCGCCTATCGCGCGCGGTTTTGAGGTCGGTTTGCCCGCTTATGCGAACAATAAAACAGGAGGCAAAAACACAACCGCCCCGCTTTCGCGGGGTTTTTTGCCTTGGCGCCCGGAGGACGCTGGCTGGCCCCTATTCGGCCAAACGTCTGCAGGCGGGTGATGACTCCCGATCAGCGAGCGTTAGCTCACGTCACCGTCATCATCAGCCACCTGCAACTCCCGACCTTCCGGCCGGGGATGATCGTTACCCGCCCCCTTCGATTGGCAGTCATTCCACCTTTGAATGACCTTCGAATGATGCTCCTGTGCAACCTCATCGATCTGGCGCTGGAGGATGATCGTCCAGGTGGCAAGGAAGTCGCGGATGTTTTTGGACCGCGCGACCAGCGCGTCGACGAGCATCTTCTGTATCCTGCGCTCCATCGATCGGCGTTTGACCAGACGGAATGGCGCCCGCTTCATCGCGTAGCTGGCCAAATACTCCGCGGCCTTGTCGATCCGCTTCCGGTTAGGACTCTTTTTCATGTTGCTCCTTCAGCGCGATCTGCACGCCCTGGCCGACGAGGGTGAGGGTGTATTCTTCGGCGCTGCAGCCGGTCGCCGGCTTCACGCGGCGATGGCCAGTGCGCGCGATGAGGCCGTGTTCGACCAGCTCTCCGAAGCGGCCGGAGATCTGATGGTCGAAGCAGTGCAGGACCTCGGCGACCTCGAAGATGCAGAGGGGTTTGTCGGCGAGGGCGGCGAGGATTTGGCGGTAGCGTTTGCGGGCGTAGCGCGAGGCGATGCGGGCGGCGGCGGCGCTGGTTGATTCGAACAGCGGCATCGCCGGCGTGGCGGGGGGAGCGGGGAGGTTGTCGGTGGGCTCAGGCATCCTTGCCTTTCTGCCTTCCGTGTTTAGAGGGTGTCGGTGAGGACCTTTTTGAGCGCGTCGTATTGGGTGCGGATGAGCATGCGACCGTTGTCGCTGACGACGTATTCCCTCCGGTTTCCATAGTAGGTTTTGCGTTCAGCCAATCCGCGGTTGAATAAGCATTTGGCCATGGTGAGCGCGCAGCCATCGAAGCCGCGAGCGCGGAGGATGCCGCCGAAGGTTTCGCATCCACGCTTGAGAGCCTCCAGCATTCCCAGCGTGATGTCCGGCTTCGTGCGCGCGTGGGGAGCTGGCGGCGGCGCTGGTGGCGGTGAGGCCGCGGCCATGATGATCGCCCATGTTGGGGAGATGGCGGAGAGGGTCAGGTCAAACATCAGCATTCCTCCAACCTGAAAGCATCCACGCAGGCGCGGATAAACTCCGCAGCCAGCAACGGAACTATTGCATTGCCGTAGCCTCGGAGACGGCTGATTCGATTGTGCTTTGCGACGGCGATAATCCTGCGAGCAGTTCTTGGATCAACACCCAGCTTGCGAAGCCGCGCGACGAGGCGTCCAGCTTTTTGGGGAATCCCATAAGCCAGCGGGGAAGATCCGGGTTCAATGCGCCGTGCTTTACCATCGCGGCAGAAGGCAAGTTCGAAGTCGCCCCACATGCCGAGGCCTGGACGTTGAGCGCCCATGATTTGCGCATCCACTGTGAGGGGCCAGCATGATTCGCCGCATCCTGGCGTGTGGGCGTCGACCATGCGGCAAGAGCAGCATCTGCGGGTAGCGATCCCCCCGTCTGGCCCGCACTGCCCTTGTCCCCGTCCGTCGCCCGCGGTGTATTCCACCCCTTGACGAGGCCCCCCATCAGCAACTCCGATTTTCGGTCGCCGCCCCTGCTGGTCGCCCCGCCCTCCATCGCATTGGGCGTTGGCCACGGGGTAAGAGCCTCCATCATTTTCCGACTGCTGTCGTTGTTGCCCGCTCCCGGCGTTCCCACCATCGGAGTCGGCCACGCGGAAAGCTGTGCCGTCGATTGAAGATCGATGCCCCCCGACTTCCGCTTCGGCCATCCTCCAATTCCGGCAAAGAAGTGATGCTGGGTGTATCCGGAAAGGTCAGAGGCACGAACGTCATGAATGCTCCTGTCGTCTACGTCGCCGGGTGCGATGATTCCGTCGATGATTGACCGCCGCAGCCATGCGGCGGCGTCGGGGTCGTTGTCGTTGTAGTAGGCGCGGGAAATCATGCCTGCACCGCCCGCATCATTTGATCGGCCACGAGTTCTTCCGACACATCGAAGATGCCCTGGCATCCTTTGAAGGGGACGGGGCGACTGAACCGTCCGAAATCTCGCAACTCCCAAGCAAAGCGACCAGGGGCGAAATTTCCCAGTGCCCTCTCTGGATAGTCTGGAAGCCGGTGCGAGGAATAGCCCATCGTGTTGTCGTGATGAATCAGGCGGCACGACTCCAAAGCGACCATTCCAATGATCGCGCCAAAAGGCAGCATTTCCGGATCGGCGTATCCCGCCTTCTTAAGCGGATCGGAGAAAAACACGTCCTCAATCGCGTCGCGCAGACTTTCCCGATCCCGCTTTTTCGCCGCATGAATGAGCAGCCAGCCCCGATGCGACGTTGGCCAGCTCCGCGTCTCGAACTTCTTTGCGCCGATGACGACGAGGGTTGCCCAGGGTTGCCAGAGAGAAAGGCACTTCATAGTTGAGAATCCCCCTTCGCTATTTGCGCGCATTCCCAGGCGAACCGATGCGCCAGCCGGCCGAGCCAGAGATCGTGATAATGCCGTCGAAGCGTGAGGTGATACAGGTGAGGACAAAGCCACATATCAAAGCTGGTGAAGGCCCCGCATCGAGCGTCACCCTTGTAGGAGAACACTTCAACGACGCCGCCGTCCTCGTAAAAGCTGGCGCGTCTAGCGCCTTCTGCCGTCAGTTCCCAACGGGGATGGTGGCGAGGGACATGCCTCGTCGGCGTGAGATCTGGGAAGTGTTTCCTTTTCATGCGACCTCCCGGCGTTTGACGGGGCGGAGTTTTTTGAGGCAGTCGCGGACCATGCTGACGCGCGTGACCTGTCGATCGAGGCGCAGGCGCTGGACAAGTTCGCCGATCTTGGGAGAGAAGTGAGCCGGCTCGATCCAGTCCGCGAAACGCTCTTCGAAGCAGACGGCCTGGTGGACGAGTTGCTGGCCATCGGGCAGTTCGCCAGCGTAGGAGAGAAAGCCGGCGAGGGAGGCATCGCCGGCGTCGGCGAAACCCTCCAGGTATTCGAAGGCGGCGGCGGCGAGGGGGGAGAACGCTGGGAAAAGGGAAAGCTCCAGCTCATCGCGGAAGTCGGCGTAGAGGGAGGGGTCGAAGAGCAGGGCGCCGATGATCCAGGCTTCGGCGGCGGGGGCGCCGGTGATCGCGGCGGGATCGAAGGAGGGGGAAGGGGGGGAAGCCTCGGCCTTTTCGCCTGGGCCGGAGGTGCGGGGGCTTGAGAGTTGATCGATGGCGGCACGGAGTTCCTGGATCGACAGGCCGCAGAGGGGGGCGAGGCGGCTGAGGATGAGGCCGCGGCGGAGGGGATCGACGGCGCCCGAGCGAAGGCTGGAGGAGAGGAAGCGCAGGAACTCCGCCAGGGCCTCCTGACGGCCGGCGATGCTCTCGACGCCGTTGAACTTGGCCATCAGGCCGCGCCACTTGAAGTCGAGCGCATCGCGGCTTTGCGCGATCAATTTGCGGAAGGCATCCCGCCCGGCTTCCCCCTGGGAGAGGATGAACTCGCAGGGGTCTTTGCCGGAGGGAACGGCGGCGATGCGGACATCGAGGGGGGAATGGACGAGGACATCCATGGCGCGATCGGCGGCGCGGGCGCCCGCGTCATCGGAATCAAAGACCAGGACGAGGGTGCGGGCGAGGTGGCGCAGGGCGCGGACGTGAGCGGGGGTGAGGGCGGTGCCGAGGGTGGCGACGACGTTCGTGATGCCAGCCTGATGGCAGGCGAGGACATCCATATAGCCTTCGACGATGACGGCGATGCCGGAGCGGACGATTTCCTGGCGTGCGAAGGGGAGGGCGAAGAGGGTGGCGGATTTGTCGAAGAGGGGGGTTTCCGGAGTGTTGAGGTACTTGGCTTCGATGACGTTGCCAGCCTCGTCGCGGCGTTCGGCCAGGACGCGGCCTCCGAAGCCGATGATGCGATCGCCGGCGGTGATGGGGAAAAGGACGCGGTTGCGGAAGAGGTCGTAGGGCGAGCCGTCGCTGCGCGTTTTGGCGAGGCCGGCGGCGACGAGGTGGCCGGCTGGGATCGTGGCGCGCAGGGCCGCGGTGCAGAGGGCGGTCCAGGAATCGGGGGCGAAGCCCAGGCGGAAGCGGTCGATGGTGTCGTCGGTGAGGCCGCGGGAATGGAGGTAATCGAGGGCGGCTTTGCCGGCGGGGGAGCGGAGAGCGGCGTAAAAGAAGTCGCAGGCCCAGGCATTGGCGCTGGCGATTTGCTCGCGGACAGAGGGGCCATCGCCATTGTCGCTGGCGCGGGGGAGATCGGGGAGCTGGATGCCCGCACGCTGGGCTAGAGCGCGGAGGGCTTCGCCCTTGCCCATCTTGTGGAAAAGCTCCATGAACTTGAAGGCATCGCCACCGGTGCCGCAGACGAAGCAATGGAAGATTTGCTTGGAGGGGACGACGGCCATGGAGGGGCGATGGTCATCGTGGAAGGGGCAGAGGCCTTTGAACTCGCGTCCGGCGCGGCGGAGGGCGACGTGCTGGCCGATGAGGTCAACGATGTCGATACCAGCGCGGACCTGGGCGAAGATGTCGGAGGAGGAGGTCAGGGTTTTGCCTCCGCGAATAAGCGGTGATGTTCCATGCAGACCTTCGTCCACTGCGACATCGGATGCGTTTTGGTGCGTAGGATTTTGACGATCGCGGGCTTCACGATGCCCGGCGAGCGCAGGTGGAGCTTCCAAAGCTCGTCGCATTTCCTGGCATACTCCTCGTCGGTCACTGGCATTCGCGAGCCTCCGGAAATGCCGGCGTTTCCACTTCGAGATAGCGCATGGCGTCGTTGAAGGACTGCTCATACCCATTGCCGAGGCGCGCGTAGAGGGCGCTCTTGAGCGGCTGCGGGAGGGATTTGTAGCAGCCGTAGCAGAGCGTCTGTGCGTGCTTTTTTTTGCGGCCGCAGGCGGGGCAAAGCGACGAGGAAAGGCTTTCCACCAATTTTCGTCCCATCGGTGTCATGAGCGAACCTCCGGAATTTCGTCCCAGGTGCGTCCGTCGAGCTGACGACCCGCAAGCTTCTTTCCGACGCGGAAAACGCCGCGCGATTCTTCGCCTTGTCCAAACCGAAATTCGTGCAGCTCGTTGGGCGTCCAGCTATCGAAATCCCACGGCGCCCATTCCCCCCACTGCTTAAAGAAGAACGGAATGCCAGCGGTGCGGCATTGGTCCCGGAGCTTCATGGCCCAGGCCGGGTCCATGGGCCGCGCCAATCCGCCGCTTTCTCCGCCGACGATCATCCAATGGAGGACGGATGAAATGGACTGAGAAGCTGTCTCCGTAGTGATTTCTTTAGCTGTAGGGGGCGGACAAATCAGCGCGAGCCGGCATGCCGCAGAAAGCACGAGCCGGAAGGCCTCAATGAGATCGGCCTCCGCGAGCAACGGTTCTCCCGAAAGAAATCGAACCGGCGCGGGGCAATTGCACAAATGCCCCAACCGATCGATCAGCGATTTCTGGTCTTCGAAGCTGGTTCCAAGCCAGATATTGCGAGGGAACATACCCGGACGCATCCAGTGCATCGGAAGCAACCGATCGATATTCTCGGGGCGCTTGGTCAGGAGAAGCCAGTCGAGGTTAGGCGTCTGCTCGATCAGCCCGCAGAAGCGCATCAGCGGTTCGTATAGATCGTCGCGCCCTTCGAAGGGATCGCACATCGACGGGAACACGCGGCGCCGCTCGCCGGCAGCGGCCGCTTCCCGGTCCCAGCGGCGCGGATCGTTCCAATGCTTGTCGCCAAAAAAGCGGCGCTCCGCGCTGGGTCCCCAGATCTTGAAGCCCCAGCGATTCGACCAGCTATCGGCATAGCAATTCTTGCAGCCGTCGCTGACCTTGGTGCAGCCCCACCAGGGAGACCAGGTGTGGTGCGTCCATTCAATGCCGGTTGTCTGGCCCATGGATGCCTCAGTTCAAAAGCTTGCCGGTCGCCTCGACGCGATCGGCGGCGGCGCGGCAATACTGCTCGTCCCATTCGATCCCGATGGCAGCCAGGCCGAGCTGCTTGGCGGCGACGAGGGTCGTTCCGACGCCCATGTAGGGATCGACCAACGTTTTGATGCCGGGGAAAAGCGCGATGCACCAGCGCATGAGAGCGATGGGCTTTTGCGTGGGATGCAGACGGGGATCGTTTCGTTCGCTGGCGCGGCAGGCGCCGTTCCACATGTGGTAGAAGGTGCGGCTGGTCACGCCGGGCAGGCCCTTGGTCCAGGCGAGTTCGCAGTCAGAGCCGCAGTTTTGTCCGCGGCCTTCGCGCTTGTCCCAGATGATCCAGCGGGTGGAGCGGGGAAGGAGGTGGGCGTAATAGTTCGCGCCCCAGAGGCATAGGCGCTGGTGGCAGAGCAGGTGCGAGGGATCGAAGGGGCGGTTATCTCCGCGGACGGGGCGATAGCGCCCGCGCTTTGGGCGGCTTCCATCGGCGTTGGTGTCATAGGCGATGCCGTAAGGCGGATCGCTGACGACCAGGTCAAAGAAGGAGGAGGGGATAAGCGGCAGGATACGTTTGCAGTCGCCGCGGAAGATGGTGATGCCGGCGCGCTGGTAATAGGGCGTGAGGCCGAGCATCCAGCCGACGATCGGCGGGGGAAGCTCCGCGGCCTGCAGGCCGAAAAGATGTTCGGGGAAACTGCCCCGGCAATCGACGGGGCGGAGGTTGCGATCAAGCATGGCCTTCTCCTTTCATCTGGGCTCACCATTTCTTCCTCGCCGCGCTGATGCGAGCGCGGGATTCGGGACTCATTGAACGTCGCGTTTTCTTTCGGGCCTGCGGCGACTCCTGGGAGCGCTCAGCGACTTCCACCAGCGAGCCGTGCCGCGAGAGCAGCTCCGAGGAAATCTTGTCGGCGCGGGCGACCATGCGGCCGACGTCGGCCATCGCCAAGGCGACCGCCTGGAAACAGCCGCGGAACGCCTTCACGAGTTGCTCCTGCGTAAAGGCCCGCAGATCGGTGTCCTGGGCGCCAGAGAAGCCGGGGTCATCGAAGATGCCCATGGCTTCCGCGCCAAGTATCCTGCGCAGCGAATCGGAATCAGACGGCTTCACGGATGGCGGCTCCCTGGGACTTGCGGTGCGTGTGGAACTTGGCCGCGATGGCGGCGGCATGGGCAAGGCCCTCTGCGGGCGCATTTTTTGATTGCAGGCTGAGGTTGCGATCGAACCGGTGAACCGGCGACGATCTGTCCGCGAAAATGTGCAAGCGCACGCTGTGTCGCGTGTGCCGTTCGATCTTGATCAGAGCGTCTCCCACGCTGAAAAATTCCCCTGGTGCGATGGTGATGACGAGCATGTTCGAAATCCCTTTCGATGGTTCAGGCGGCATCGGCGGCGTCGGGAGTCGAGAGACCCTCGATGAAAGGCACCGTCGATTTGCTGCAATTGGGATGGAAGGGCGGTCCGCCGCTGGGCAGGCTGGAGAGGGCGGGATAGCGGCTGTGGCCTCCAGAGATCGAATACACGTGGCCGAGGAACGCCGTGCAGAAGTGGACGCTGACCTTGCCGACGATGCGGACGAGGTCGATGCCATGCTGCTGGAGGCGGTGGGAGTTGGCGGTGACGACGGCTTCGCGGGTTTTGGTGGTCGCGATCATCTTGGCGTAGTAGCCGGTGTCGAAGCTGATCGGGCCGGACTTGCCCTGGATGACGACGCGCTTGCCATGGACCTTTTCAAGCAGGTCCCGCAGCTCGCGGACGGCTGCCTGGGGCTGGCCTTCGATGATGGCGCGGCCGGCGATGATCTGGTTGACCTGGGCGTTTGTGACGCCGGTCGCCGCCATCTTGCGCAGGGCGAAGGCGGCGGTGTTGCCCATCGAATCGGCGGCTTTGTACAGGTCGCCGATCGTGTCCCTGGCGAGGACTTCGACGGCCTGAGTGTTGATGGCGCCAAAGCTGCCGGAGAGGCCGGGGGCTTGAATGCCCGCGCTGGCGGCTTGCTTGTCGGCCAAAAGCGTGCCGCGGCGGACGGCGTCGGTAATCGCTTCGCTTGTCCATTGGGAGGCGTGGTGGCGGAGGAGGAAGATTTCCCGATTGACCTGGGCGAGCTGCTGGGCGGCGCGGGCGTGGTTGAATTCCTGCGCGGCGGCGGTGCGGCCCGGCGGCGAAATCACGATCTGGCTGAGCCTGGCGGCGGCGTCCTCGTAGTAGCCGGCGAGCTGCTCGATGAGGCTGGGATTGTCAGGAATGGGCATCAGCCGAACTCCTTATGCAATTCAGCCTCGACGTAGGGGACGAGCTTTGGCGCGTTTGCTTTGAGGGCGGTTTCGAGATATTTCGCCTGACCCTGGGCGTGGTGATTGGTGAGGATTTCATGCACGGCGGCGGCGTAGCTGGTGTTGAAGCCCATGGTTACCTCGATGTCGTCGCCGTCGCTTTCGGGCTGCTCGACGACCCATGATGCTTTGAGGGCACCGGTTTTGACGGGGCAGAGCCTCGCCGCTTCTCCGACGACGTAGAGCGCGAACCGCTCGACGGCGCTCTCTGCGGCTGCTTGCGCGCGGGGCTGGTATTCCTTTTCCAGCGAGCTGATGAACTTCGAAATGTCCAGGCCATCGGCCATTCAGCATCCCCTGTCTCGGAAATACTTGATCCAATTGACCCACCCGCGCGTCGTCCAAAAGCCCCATATGCGATGAGGGCGTCCGAGGAGGACGAGGGTTACGGCGGCCTTGCCGCCGACAAGCTCCACGCGATGTCGCCATGTCGCCGGACGCCGATGAAGCGTCAAAGGCCACACACGTCGAACGCCGGCAGGTGTGTGTTCGAGGTAGCCGCGCCAGATGATGAAGGTCCAGAATGACCATGGATGGTCGTGGAGTTCGTCTGCATCGGACCGATGAAAGATGTGCAGGCAGAGCTTCCGACCAAACGCGCTCAGGAGTGTATAGCGCGTGAGGTAAACGGAATCCGCGTCCCCGCGCGACTCACAACCAAAGATGATCTTCTTTTTGAAAATGGCCATCCTTGGCCACTCCTGAATTAAAAGGGTGCTTCGCCGGCGGCGGTCGCCGGGGCGGGGGCGGCGTCTTCGACGCGGGCGATGATTGCTTTCAAGGCTTCGATGAGCTGCCAGGCTTCGCGCGGCGTCACATCGGCGACCTTGCGCGTGCGATTGTGGGAGAAGCGGGCGACGAGGCCCTCGAGCTCGTAGTGCGGGAGTTCGCCGCGGATTTCCTCGTAATGGGCGAGCAGCTCGCTGATCTTCCAGCGCATGCGCTCGGTGGCGACGTTGCCGCGGGTTTTGACCTTGTCCCGCCAGTAGTGGCCGGGGTATCCGGACTCCTCAAAAAACGCCATCACGCACTCGAAGTCCGCGTTCGAGAGGTCCTTCGACGATTCGACCTGGGCGACGTTGCGCAGCACCGTTCGGTACTGCTGATCGTTGAATCCGCAGCGATGGGCGGCAATGTGGATGATCTTGAGTTGCGTGGGCGTCATGAGCGCCTCCGCTTAAAACGTTGGGGGCAAGAGAGACATTTCTTCGAGCCGGCTGGGCAAATGTCGCCGCAGTTCCTGCATTCGATGAACTCTGCATCGGGAGTGATTCGGAAGCCGCATCGGTCATCCTCATTGCGTTCCTTACACCGAGCGGCCATTGACTGGATTTGCGTGCGTATCGATCGCCACTCACGTTCAGCGTCGTCGTCCTCTCCGCAAATCACCGCGCGCGCGATGATGGCCATCTCGCCTTTGATCTCCGGATAAAGCGACGGTGCCTTCATGGCCCCTCCTATCAGGCGACGGCCAGCCGCGCCTGCATGCGGGTTTCGAGCCGCTCGGCGGCGCGGAGGCCCAAACGCTGGACCTGCAAACTGCGCAGGAACTCCGCGTCAATGTCGCGATCGTCCCTGATGAATTTGGGGGCGAGCTGGAGGAGCTTGGACACGGTGCGCAGGGCGCCCGCGCCATACTCATTGGCCAGCATCTGGAGGTAGCGGGCGCCGTCGGGGGTGATGCGGAGCTTGCTGCCGGCGAGGATTTTCTGAATGTCCTCGACTGAGTAGAGCCCCGGACCGCCGTCGGCGCGGTTGGCGATCTCGGTCAAATTGAGCCAGAGGGTGATGCGCGAGAAAAGCGGGTCGAGGCGCTCGTACCCGGCCGATTCGCCGCGCTGGATGTAATCGGCGATGTTGCTCATGCCCAGCCATAGCATCGGGATGCCGGTTTGATCGTGCAGATCCCGCAGGCAGTGCAGGGCCTCGTCCTTGCGGCGCCCTTCGAGCTTGTGAACTTCATCGACGATGAGTAGGCGCCCGGTGTCGCGCAGCGCCGAGCGAAGGGCGTCAAACATTTGCGCCGAGGTCGAGCGGGCGCTCACGCGGAGCTGTTGGGCGATCAGCTCCATCACCGCGATCTTCGAGAGGCCGGCGGTGCTGATGGAAGTGAAGATGCTGCCAGGGGTCTCGGCGCGGATCGCCTGGGCGGTGATCGATTTGCCGATGCCGGCGGGGCCGTGCACCAGGACGATGCCGGAGCTTTCGATGGCGACCTTGGCGGCGGCGTAAATGCGCCGGGCGACTTCGGTTTTGACGAAGCCTGAGGGACGTGGGGCATGCTCTTTGAGGTACTGGGTCTCAAGCCACTTGTCGATCGCTCGAATGTGCTTCTCGGGGTCAGCCTCGAAGGTGCCGTTGATGATGGAGCTGATGGTGGTCGGCGAAATCGCCATCGACCGCCCGGCCCAATCCTGCGTCCGCTTGATGCGCGCAAGGAGTTCCTGGAACCGGCGCAGGATCTCCGCGGTGATTTCGGGCGTCAGGGGCTGATCGTCTCGAAGCATCCGTGCCTCTCCTAAAATGCGGGTCTCCTCCGTGAGACGAGCGATGAAGTCATCTTTGTCCTGCATGACAGACCTCCTCATTCGTCTTCGTAGATGTCGGCGAGCGACGGCAACGCTGCGCGCCGCGCGGGGATAGCCGGATCGAGCGGGAAATCCTCCATCGCCGCCGCGAAATCGAACTCCGGAGCGCCCACCGCTTTTTTCAGGGGCCGCTCCTGCTGGCTTCGAATGAAGGGCAAAGCGGCTTCGAGGTCGGTTCGAACCGGGGAAATTGTGGGGGGCGGATCATCCGTGCCGGCGGGCAGGCGTGGCTTTTGGGCCTTCGCCTGGGCGATGCGGAGCATCGTGTCGGAAACGTCCTCATGCAGCCGCAGCCGGGCTTCGGCGGCGCCCTTGAGGGCCTTGGTGCGGCGGTGCTTGTCGGCGATGGCCGCGTCGAGGAGCTGCTTGTCGGCGAGGAAAGGAAGAGAGCGGTTGGCGGAGACGGTGGCGATGGGCTTATCATCGGCGGTCCAGACCGAGACGCGGCCGATGTCCCGAGGATCGGTGCGAATGAAGACATCCTGGCCCAGCAGGTGATTGAGTTCGCCGGCGCCGTAGCTGATGCAGCCGTGGCGGATGCCGTTCTGCCCGACCTTCATGGGGCCGACGCGCGGCTGGACGAGGACTTTGAGCAGATCATCAGGGACGGTGCGGCGCGTCTGCAGGTTGACGGCGAAGGCCTGATCGGGCGTGCAGTCCATCGAATCGCCGGTGTGGATGCGCTGGTGGTAATCCGATTCAAGCCAAGCGGCGAATTTCTCGACGAACTCATCGAGCGTCGGGCCAAGGCCCCGATCGATCGCATCGGCGAGGTCCTCGGGCTTCTGATCGGTGCTGGCGCCACAGTAGGTCTCGAAGAGCCGGCCAAACCGATCTTCGAGCGTTCCGAAGAAGCGCTCGATGGGCTTGGACTGCCCGTGATAGGGCCACGCATGGAGATGCTCGATCCGGAGCGATGCATAGATGCCGCCGAGTTTCTGTTGATCGTGATAGATCCGGACGTGGCGTTTTTGCCAGAGGCTGCGCGCCTTTTTGATCTCGCGGCGTTGGCGCTTGGTCACGCCGGTCAGCGCGCGGGCGTCGAAGTCCTTGCCGTTGTCGGTATAGGCGACGCGCGGGATGCCATGGGAAACGCATCCGTTATAAAGGGCGTAAAGGATGGCGTCGGTGTTGGGGTCTTCGAGGCGGATGATCCATCCGACGATCTTGCGGGATCGCACGTCCTGCCAGGCCGTGAGCCAGGGGCGGCGGTAGATGGGGGTGACCTCGCCGGTGCCGGCATCGACCTTTTCGCCCACCTTCACCAGAACATCGAAGACGTGGTGGTCGGCATTCCAGACGCAGTTGGAATCGAGGGTGGAATAATCGCGGGTGATGTAGGGTTCGACCTTGTCGATGAATGCGGAGGGCCCTTCACGGGCAAGGATGGTGCGGCCGGGATTCTTGGTGGCATAGTCCTGAATGAACCGCTGTGCCGTGCGCCCGGAGCAAATTTTCCAGCCGCGCTCCTGAGCTTTGGCCAGGGCGATGTCATAGCAGCGCATCACCTTCTTTTGCCGCTGATCGAGCCAGAGCCTCAATATCTCGGCGAGGAAGGGATCGTCCGACTGCGGACATTCATTGGAGGCGGCGCGGCCATCGATTAGACCTGAGATGCCCTCCCGGTTGAATGTGGATCGCCAGTTGTACAGGGTCGCACGCGTGATCCGGCCTTCCTCGGGCATCGACGCCAGGAAGTCGGCGGTCGCTTGATCGGCGGAGCGTCCAAGGACGGCGCTTGCCTGCACGAACTTCGTCCACTCGGTGACGATCCGCGCCCGTTCCTGGGCTTTCCGCCGCGCGGTATCCGAGACGCGTTGCAGATCGTTCACCGAGGCAATCACCGCGGGCGCTGTGCGCACCATGAAGGCCGGATCGGCGTCGGTGCGCACTTCCCAGAACGCCCGCTTCCCCGGCTCGTTGCGCGTGCGTGCGAGGCCCTGGGCCAGCCATGTGTCGCCGCACTTGCGGCGGAGGTGTCCTTCGGACATCCCGGAGAGCTTCGCCGCCTGATCGAGGGTGATCCATTCGACCTTCGAGGGCGCGGAGGGGGAAACGGGGGAAATTGCCAGCGGGAGGTCCATTACTTCCGAGCCTCCTGTTTGCGAGCGAGCAGGGCTTGGCGGTTGGCGGCGTGTGCGGGCGTGAGCCGTCCGTGGATGCGGAGCCCGGCCACGCCAGCGTCGTAGCGCACGTCGTTGGCCGCCCTCAAGATTTCGACGTTATCGGCGGAAATCTCACCGATCAGGTTCTGCAGGTAGACCACGTCCTCGCACGCGCCGACCTGCCGGCCCGTGAGGATGTCTTCGATGATGATGAGGCGGTGAACTTTCATGGGTCCTCGAAAGCGGAGGGATGGGTCCGAGCCATCGTCTCCCGGACGGCGTTCCGGGGTCTTCTGTAAACGACCTCCGCGAAAATCAGACGGCGATCATGCCGGCGGCTTCGGGGTGCTGTTTGAGGAATTTTTCGATGAGGCGCTTCTCACGAACGATGAACGGCGGTTCGTCATCGACGCGCGGTCCGATGCGCGTGCCCGAGTCGTTGGAATGCTGAAACCACAGCATGAGCTGGTTGCAGTGATCGCAGTAGAGACGCCGGCAGATGATGTAGCAGCCATGGGCGTCGGAGAATTCCGGCGCGTCGTTGACGACGACGGTGTCGAGGAAAGTTTTGCCGCAGTCGGGGCACTCGACGCGTCGGGCGGTGGGGCGCCCGGAGAACTCCGTCACGGGGCGCTCGGTCAGCGGGGCCAGGTGAAGGTGGGGATGACTCATGCTGCACCTACTTTGTTGTTGATGGCATAAATGAGATCGCGCACCGTCTCCGAACGGGCGACGAGGGATTCGGCTGCTTCGGGGGAAACGAAGGGGAAGTAAACCGCGATGTGACGCGCCAGCACGCCGCTGCTGGTGCCGACCAGGCCCAGGTGGGACAGGCGGTCGAGCGGGTCCACAAATTCGATGCCCATCTGCATTTCGAGCTGCTTGCGCAATTCCTCTTCGATGTTGCGCAGGCGGGAATCCATCGTCTGGGCGAGGAGCGTTGACCTGGTGCAGTACGGCATCATGAACTTCTCCGGGGTGATTCGGACAAAAAGAGCGCGGCCTGCTGGACGGCCAGCAGTTCCTTGATCGCGCGGGAAATTTCGGCGTTGAGCTTGGCGGCGACCTCGGGGGTGATGCGGCGGGCGCCCGTGGCCAGCCGCTTTTTGGCGTCGCGCAAAAGATCGGCGATCGAACCGTTGGCCTCGATCGCGCCGTCGAACACGTCGTCGGTGGAGACGACGCCGTCGCCGTCGATGTCGCGATCGGCTTCGAGGCGCTGGGCGACCCAGCCGGTGCCGTCGATCAGATACCCCAGCAGCGCGCGCTGGACGGATTCGGACCGGGCGCTGCGGAAAAGCTGGCGGAACTGCTGGACATCCGGGACGCTGCCGGAGAGCAGGCGGTAGCCCGATCTCCGGGCCAGGCCCAGAGCGTCCTCGATCTGTTTGACCGATAGGGCGCCGGCGTCGTTGAGGGACGCGAGAACGTCGCAGAAGAGCGGCATGAGATCTCCCGAGGTGTCGTTTGCCATGCGAGATTCCGTTCTCGTTTTCGTTCCCCGCGCGAACGCCGCGCGGGTAGATTTAGCCGGGCGGCTTTAGTTGCCGCCCTGGGCGAGGTTCACGATGTGCGCGGCGTCCTTATTTGGTTTTCGCCTCCGCCTTTTCGGGAGGCCGTTTGACGACGAGGAAGCCGCGGTGGAGACGCCGCGCCATGGCGGCGGGGCTGCTCAGGCCGAGCTCGAAGGCGCATTTGAGCGAAGGGAGCTGGTCTTCGATGGCCTCGACCTTCTCCTGGATTTTGTTGAAGGGAAGCGGCGAGGCGCTGGCGGCGTTGGCGGCGCGAATGCCCGCGCCCAGGAACAGGCCGATCAAATGCTCGTCGCCTTCGACTTCAATGGAGAGTTTCATGGCTGCCTCCGTGCGCCCGGGCGGCAAATGCCGCCCGGGAGACCATCTATCAACGCGCGCCCGTGGGCGCGGCAGCGTTCAAGCCCCTGCCGGGTTTCTGGGACACGGGCAGGGGTGCAGGCGAAACGCCGTTGGCCCCGGACCGTCCGGGCGGCGTGGCGATGACTTTGGAATTTTTTGGATCCTCTAACGAGATTGTATCCATTTCCCGATCGGCCCAAATGTCTACCATGTCCGTGAACGACCATCGCCGAAAACGCTTGATTTTCCTTAGCTTTTCACGAGTTTCCGGCCGAATCATCACGGCAACTTGTGACCTGTTCTCTTGCGACATCCGATCACCATATGTAGTCCAACTTAGACTACTTTAGTCTAAATAGACTAAATGTCAATACCGCAGAAAAAAATTTTCCAAGCGGGTATGATTTTTGGGTAATAACCAAATGAAGCGGGGCAAGAGATTGCGATTCGGAGAGAAGATTCAACAGCTCATGGCTCAGCGGAATTGGGCGCCAGAGGCGCTCGCCATGAAGGCGGGAATAAGTCGGGCCACCGTCTACAGTCTCCTCGCCTCAAAATGGCACTTTGAATTCAGCGACAGGACCGTGGACCGGGTGGCCACTGCATTCAGGCTTCCCGTCCACATCCTTACTCGCGACATTCATGGCCGTCCGATGTCCGCCTATGACAAAAAAAACGCGGAGAACTATCCCGAGCTTCCTGCCAACTACGCCCCGGCGCCCGAATACAAAGCAACGGAAGAAGACTTGGCGATTGCAGGGAAGGCGGAATCGGCAGAGAAGGGCGTGAAGCCAGGGATAGCGGGTCTCTCGGACGTGATGACCTGGTTCAAATCGCTCCAAAGAGACGACAGGGTTGCCGTTTTTGCTATGATTTCACGCTATGTTGATGGCGAGAAAAAGAAATAACGCTCGACGGCCCCAAGATGGAGACAAAGCAATGAGACGCTGGACGCTGGCGGCGACGATGGTACTTCTTTTCGTTGGCTACTGTGCAGCCGATGGGATCGACGAAGCAGAGGCCAAACGCCGCGGGGTGCCCGTTTCGCAGGTTCAGCTTGAAAACGCGAAGACCAAAATCGCGGACATGCAGAAGGAAATTTCGTTGCTCCAGTCGATGATCGAGGCGGATAAGGTGATAGTTGCAAAGGCGAAGGCTCAAGCGGCGGCGGCGCTTTCTGCTTTGGCGAAGGAGGAAGACGCAAAGCGTGCGGAGGCTGCTAGCAGGCCGGCGGAACTCACTGCTCGCATCACGTCTTTATTCAATGGCGGCCAAGTGAAGGACGGCATGAGTCTCGATAGCTTGGAAAAGCTGATCGGAACAAAGGGTCGCGTCATCACGGCAAGTTCGGACGGCATGGCGTTCATCGTCTGGGGGAGCTTGGAGGGAACGAATTTGAGTTGCATATTTCTCAACGGGCAACTGGACAACGCCGAGCTCAATAATCAGCCACGGTAGACACCGCTTGACAGAAATCTTCCGCTCTGGCACCATGGATAATGTTAATTGAGCTGGGAGGCGATGCCCGGCGCAGGTTGCTGGCGAAGTAAAATAAACCGCGGGCTCTGATTTTCAGGGGCCGCAGATCGAATCGCGGGACACGGGCGATTCGATCTGCGGCCCTTGTTTTTTTGCGGACTTCGACGTGTCGTCAGCATCCTCCAAGTCTTCCGATCTCCATCACACCGCCATCGGCGCGTGCGGCCTGCCGGGGGCAAACGGCAGGAAGACCCTGATCGCGTCCCCGCGGGGGAACGCGGGTAACGGCCGAATCCCCCGCACTCCCATTGATAACTTTTCTGCGCTGCAGGGACCCGGCGGGAAACGGCCGGGAGACAAGGCCGCAAGGCCCCGACTGCACAGCCAACCGACGCCCCGCGCGGGCACACGTCCGGTTGCCGGAGGCGCGGGGCGTTCGTCCCTCCCGGTGGCCACGGCAAGCGAACCGCTCCGCGGCGAAATTACGGTCGATGTACGAGCCGTAATGGAGGCCATCGACTCGTCTGCGAGAACTTTCGCCAAGTTTAAGAACGCTCCTTTGGCCGTCCTTTCTTTTGTGCTGAAGCAGGCGTTACTGGAAGCTTGCCGTCCAAGTATCTTGCCTTCACATAGAGCGAGAGCAACGCAACAACGTCCAGTTCGGAGTTCATCGCGGCGAAGGCCTTTTCGACGCGACGAGGATGGATGTCGCGATACCTCGCGTGCATCCCCTCGGCGACGATCATCGCCAAAAGCGTCTCGATCCGCTCCAACTGCTGAGAGAGAGTTTTCTTCACGCACCGCTCCTTCAAAAAAGAAATCAAAAAGGGCTTCGCCGTCGAGCGTAAAAAGCGAGGGCCTCGGCCCCGGCAAGCTCTCTTGAGAATAACCTCGATCCGCGTACGGATGCGCGATCGAAAAAACAAAGCGATACGGAGATCGAACCATGTCCCCCCCCAGCATCAGCACCCTTACCCTGGGCGGCTGCATCGTCGCCGTGATTTTGGTTGTCGTGGCCGTTTTCACGCTCGGCGGTTGCGCCAATACCTACGCGAACTGCCGCCAGACCGTCACCGCCACCGACGCCGCCGTCATCACCACCACTACCCTCCGCGCGAGCAACGTGATTTCCGCCTCTGACGCCAAGCCCATTTCGATCGCCGCCCACACCCTCTATTCCGCCGAGACGGCATGGAAAGCCGCCCTGGACGCGGGCGACAAGGACGCCGCCGCCACCGCGTCCAGCTCGGCGACCGCGGCGCTCGCCACCCTCTCGGCCCAGCTCCTGCAGCTCCAGCAGTCCAAGCAACTCTCCCTCCATCCCGCGCAGGGCCGGGCGATGCTGAAAATCTCCCCTCCCACTTCCGCCTCGGCGGCGCCGGGGAAGCAGACCGTTGGCGAAATCGATATTGCCGTCGCGGTTTTGCAGCTCGTCGCCGACCTCGAACCGACCTTCGTCAACTGGATCAACGCGGCGACGGCCAATGTGACGGTCACTTCCGCGGACGTGCAGCAATCGCTGGATGTCCTGCAGCGGGACATCGCCGCGCTGGACGCCGCGATCGCGCAGTAGCGCTCACGTTTCAATTCCACGTATAAACACTCCGACATTTGTTGTGAACATCACGGGCTGGGGCGGGAAGAAAATGAGGACATCCATGGCAGCCCTGAAGGTGAAACTCGGCAAGCTCGCTCCCAAGGCGGACCCGCGTACGCTTCGCCTGGCCAAGTACATCGGCCCCGCGCTGCCGCCGCCGCCCGATGCGGTCGATAACGCGGCCGTGGTGGAAAAGGTGCTTGGCGGGGGCAACTGGGGAGTGATGGAAAATGATGCCATTGGGGATTGCACGATCGCGGCGGCGGCGCACCTGACGCAGGCCTGGACGGCGGCGGCGGGGAAGATCCAGACGATCGCCGATGTTGACATCGTCCGGGCGTATAGCGCCGTGTCGGGCTACAACCCCAAGACTGGCGCTAACGACAACGGCGCCGTTGAAATCGAAGTGCTGAATTACTGGCGGAGGAAGGGGATCGGGGGCCACAAGATTTGCGGATACGCCCGCCTCGATCCCGCGAACAACCAGCACGTCCGCCAGGCGGTGGCGATCTTCGATGGCTGCTACATCGGGCTGGCGTTGCCGGTCTCGGCGCAGCACCAGATGGGCGCCGACGGCGGCGACGACGTGTGGGATGTGCCGGCGGGGGGTCCCACGGGCGAAGGGCGTCCGGGAAGTTGGGGCGGGCATGCGGTGTGCGTCGTGGGCTATGACGCGGAGGGCCTGACAATCGTCACCTGGGGGCAGACCAAGCGCATGACCTGGAATTTCTGGACGGCGTACTGCGACGAGTCCTACGCGATCCTGTCGGCGGACATGCTGGTCGAAGGCAAATCGCCGGCGGGGATCGACGCGGCGCAGTTGGCGGCGGACCTGAAAGCGGTGACGGGGTAACGCGATGAATGTTCTGTGCGTGAGCGGATTCGGCGAGGAAGTCCAGGACGACAGCAAGTTCTGGGGGATCGCGGATGCATTGGATTCGACGGCTGCCGTCGATCTTGTCGTCCGTCGCCAGTGGGACACGCTCGCGCCAGCAGACGTCGCCGCGGCGGATGTCATCATCGCCTACAGTTATGGGCAGGCCGCTCTGTGGCATGCGCTCGCCGCGTTCCCCCCCGATCAGCGCCCCACGATCAAGCACCTGTTCATCATCGCCGGCGTCCCCCGGTTTTGGTGGGGTCAGCTTTACGGGACGCCCTGGACGATCCCCGCCAACATCCAGGCGGCAACCTGCTTCAACATCGATTCGATCCCCGCCTCCTGCGGCATTCACAACCAGTGCGATCGGTACGTCAACATCAGTTGCCGCGATCGCGGCCTCGATCATGTGTCCATCCAGGGCGATCCGATCGTGCGCCAGACCATCATCGACGCCGTCCGCGCGATGGCGACGGAGGAGGCTTCGTGACGTTTCTCCTGGGACAGGCAGCCGAGCAATCCGGGAAGGACTGGACATCGCTGATCGCGTTTGTCGCGGTCCTCCAGCTCATCCAGACAGTGTTCGCCCCGATGATCGGGGTGTACATGAAGCAGATATTTTCCCGGCTCAGGGATGGGGATGAAAAATTCGAGGAGCAAGGCAAAGCGCTGACGCGCGTCGAAACCACCGTCGAGGGATTTGCCCGCGACATGCGGGACATGAAACAGGATTCGGCCAAATCCAACGAACGGCAGCTGGACATCAAGGTCGAGGGCCTGGGCGCGATCACTGAAGCGCGGATCGAAATGCGCAAGGAATTCGTCACTCGTGACGAGTTCTTGCGTCACCAGGAACGCGCCGAGGAGCGGCATAGCCAGATCCTTGAAGCCATCCACGAGCTCGGGAGGCAGCGGTGAACGACGACGATATTGTCAAACGCAACAAGATTCGCCGGTTGCGGGGATCGCTGCTCCGCACCGCGCGCACCGCCTACGGTGATGATGCCGGCGTTGCGATTGAAAACCTTCACCATGTTGCTGGGCGATCCCGGTGGACTGAAGCGCAGATTCTTGCGGAAGTGCAGTATCTCATCGACATGGGGATGTTGGAACGCCGCGAATTCAGGCGCGACAAGTTGGATCGGGAACCGCTCTGCGATTTCCGGCTGACCGCCAGGGGCATCCAGTTGCTCAACGGCGACATCGAAGAACCGTCGATCGAGCTTTGACCATCGTTTGAAAAAGGTCCATGGACGAAACGCCTGAACAATCTCCCCCCCCGCACCCGGCCGCCGAGTATTCGGAAGCGATCCTGCAGTCCGCCATCGAGCGGCTCAAGGCACGAGGCGATTCGACTCGCCGAATGGCCTGCATGCAACTGCCGGCGCCTATGTTCAACGACCTTTGCCGGATGCTGCTGGATCGCACGCAATCCGTGCGTGCAACCGCCGAATGGCTGGCCGGCCAGACGGAGGATGCGCCAGCCAGATCCAGCGTCGAGCGCTTCAGCGAAGTGTTGATGGAGGAGTATCGCCTGGTCGAATACTCCCTCGCCCGTCAAAAGTCCGCGCGCTACGTCGCCGAGGCCGCCGCCGACGATCCGGACGCCAAGCAGGTCGCCGTCAATCTCCTGCTGACGGAGCGCATCACTGACGAGCTGCTCAGCCGCGGAACGAGCGATGAGCTGGACACCGATCGCTTGGAGGTGCTGATCAAGGGCGTGCGAGCCGTCTCCCAGACGGTTTTCGACAAGCAGAAGATGGACTCGCGACTGCGGGAATCCGAGGCGAAGCTGCGCAAGGCCCAGGCGGACCTGGAAGCCAAGGAGATGAAGCTGCAGGCGGAGCGCGACGCGCGCCAGCGGGCGATCGACGCGGCGACCAAAGCGGCCGAGGCCGGCGGCGGGGGCGCGGCGGTGGTGGCGGCGATCAAGCAGGCGATGGGCATCACGGGGGAGGCGGCATGAACGAGGGCGCATTCAAAATTTTTTGCCCATTCCAGATCCGGTGGCTTCGCGAGACCGCGGGCCTCGCGATCGGAGAGAAGAGCCGCCGCATTGGCTGGACCTGGGTGCAGGCACTGAAGGTGGTGTTGGAACGCGCGGAACGTGGCCTTCGCCAGGGCGGCTCGCACTATTACCACTCCTCCGCAGACATGACGGCGTCCTTGGAATTTATCGACTACTGCGAGTATTGGGCGGGCGTGGTGAACGCGGTCGCCACGGTGACCGATGGGATCGAGGTCGTGGACGACGAAGAGATCACCACCAAAGTCATGACTTTCACCAACGGCACAAAGATCGTCGCCGGCAGCTCGAATCCCAAGTTCTTCCGCTCCAAGGGCGGCGAAGTGGGCCTGGACGAATTCGCGTTCCACCAGAAAGGGCGAGAGCTCTATAAGGCCGCGCATGCCACGGCAATGTTCTGGGGCTACCAGATGCGCATCTGGTCAACCCACAATGGGCCGGCCAGCTACTTCAACGGGCTCTTGGGCCAGATCCGCGGCGGCGCCATGAAGGGCGCCGTGCATCGCGTCACGATCGAGGACGCGGTGAATGATGGGATCGTCGAGCGCATCATCATGCGTAAGAAACGTCTGCTCGACGTTCCGGCCCCCGACCCTATCGCCCGCCGCGAATGGCTCGATGAGCTGCGCGCCACCTGCCCCGACGAGGACACATGGAATGAAGAGTACATGTGCATTCCTTCGACCGATCAAGGCGCCCTACTTACCTACGAACTGATCGCCGCCTGCGAAGTCGCCAACCTCGAACTCTGGGACGAGATCCCCGAGGGCGAACGCACGCTTTATGCCGGCTTCGACGTGGGCCGCAAACATGACCTCTCGGTCTTATGGCTCGATGAAAGAATCGGGGACGTCTACTGGACGCGCATGGTGCGGTCGCTAGAGAAGATGAACTTCACCGCCCAGGAAGAATTCCTTAACGGGATTCTCGCCAGCCGGTCGGTCAAGCGGTTGTGCATCGACGCGACGGGCATCGGCGCAATGCTGGCCGAGCGCCTCGTCCAGCGGTTCGGTTCGCACCGTGTGGAGGCCGTCACCTTCTCGCAGCCGGTCAAAAGCGAACTGGCCAACCCGCTCCTCCGGGGCTTCCAGGACAAACGCTTTCGCATCCCTTCCGAAGCATCCGTGCGTGAGGATCTGCATAAGGTCCGCCGTGTCGTTACCGCCTCTGGCAACATCCGCTTCGAGGCCGATCGCGACGAGGCCGGACACAGCGATCGCTTTTGGGCCAAGGCCCTGGCCAATCACGCGGCCGATGATCTGGTCCTACCGCTGCCAGCTCCCCGAATGTACAAACCGGAGGGCTGGTGATGATCGCTTCCAGTGAAAACCAGGCCCTCATGCTCGCCGGCTTTGGCAATGGGTCCACCGGTGAAACCGCGTCGCCTCCAGGCGTTCAGTCGGCCGTCTGGTCGATGACCGGCAACCCCGCCTACAACCGCCTGCGCTGGCAGGGCTATCCGGCGTTTCTTTCCGATGCGCAGATGGCCAGGCTCGATCGCATCTTCCAGGCCCGCATGCTCTTCCGCGGAAGGCATCGCGAGTATTACCTGACCCACGGTCGCACGGCGTTTGATTTCCCCTACGTCAAATCCAACGGCGCCTCCCAGCGTATGTACCTTACATACAACGTGCTGGGGCTGATCTCGATCAAGGGATCGGACCTCTTGTTCAGCCAGTCGCCGCTGCTGGATTGTGATGATGACAATCAGTGGGACGCTCTGCAGGCGCTCGTGCGCAGGACCCAACTCCATGCCGTGCTGCTCGACGGATCGATCATTGGCAGCGCTGAGGGGGAAGCCTACTTTGAAGCCATGATCCATACGGACAGCCAGGTGTATGTCCGCCAAGTCGACAACGAACAAATCTTCCCGGTGGGGGACGTGGGGCCTGATGGCCAGTATGGATCGTACGTCCGCTACGACAGCAAGAACATCGGCACGCCCGACACGCCCATCTGGCTGCTTCTGGAGACCACAATCGCCGCGGGCTCGATCACGCGGGTGTGCTGGCAGCTCGGCGACCGCTTCCAAAAGCTCAAGCAGGTCGATCTGAAATACTTCGATACCAGCCTTGTGCCGGTAACGCAGACCGGCATCGCCCAGAACACGATCACCTGGGTGCCCAATGTACGCGGCCTGGCTGTGAGCGAATATGATTGCGCGCTGGAGCTGCAGGATGCGCTCAATGCCGTCAACACGCAGATCTCCCGCGTCGTGCAAAAACATTCAGATCCCAGGATCGCCCTTCCGCGGCAGATGGCAGATCCCCAGGGAAATGTCCCGGCCGCCGCCGAGGCATTCTTTTACGACGATCCGAACGTCGTTCCTAAGTACATCACATGGGACGCTCAGCTCGCCCTGGCGATCCAGCATCGCGCCTTCACCCTGAATCAACTCCTCGTACGCACCGAAACCTCGCCCGTGCTGCTGGGCCTGAAGGACGGCTCCGCTCCGGATGCTTACAAAAAGGTGCGACTGGAAGCGTTCAACTCCATCAACAAGGCGGCGCGGCGATCAATCATCTGGACGGCCGCGGTGCAGCGCGTCATCGCGGTCGCCCAGGCCCTCGACTGCACGCGGCCGGGAGTTGGTTATTCGCTCGATCCTGTCGGCGTGACGCTCCGTGATGGCATCCCGGTGGACGAGGGCGAACAGGCGACCAACATCGCGACCCTGCGTTCGGCGGGCGTTCTTTCACGGCGGCGCGCCGTGCAGATGCAGCTGGGCGATGAGGCGGCGGTGGATGCCGAGATGGCGGAACTCGATAAAGAGCAGGCCGCGGCGACGCCCTCCGTGCTTTTGGGCACGAACGCCGGCGCTGACATGCCCCCCGCCCCAGCGACGGCGCCGCCCGAACCGGGCGATCCGCACGAGCACGAAGGCGACGATGCGCCTGCGGGCAAGGACGACACCGAGTATGGGGGTGCGGACTGATGTTCAAATTCTGGAAATCTTCAACGCCGGCGAACGCCGGGAAGGAGGTCGCGATGAGCGATCCAGCAACCACGGTTACTCCGCCGGCCGCAAGTGGCGGACTCACTGCCGATCAAGTCAAGAGCCTCGTGAGCGAAATGCTCAAGGTCAGCCTGGGCGAAGCGCTCAAGCCGATCACCGATTCGATCGGCCAGCTCAAGGCCAGCCAGACCGCCGCCGCCCCGGCCGCTGGCGCCAAGCCGGCGGAAGCGGCCAGTACGCTAACTGCCGAGCAGGTCAGCAAGATTGTCGCCGAGCAGATCGCCGCGGCGAGCTCGGCCCAGGCGACCGCTCAGACGAACGCGCGGGCGAAGGCGGACTTCGTTTCCCAGAACCTCAAAGGCGTGCCCGCTGTGTATGCCGAGAAACTCGGAGGTGACCCGGCCAAGTGGGCCGACGAAGCCAAGGCCCTTCGGAAAAATTTCCAGGACGACCTGGCGGCGAACGGGATTAAGGCGCCCCCGGTCAGTTCCGACGCCGGCGCGGGAGGGACCGTCAAGCCCGGTGGCCAGATCGATACCAGCAAGCTCTCGGGCTTCGAGCTGATCAAGCTGGGCGTCACGCAGACACCCGCCGCCCAGGCCCTGCAGGGCGCCGCCGCGAACGCCCCTGGCGCCGCCGCCGGGGCTCAGGGCGCGGCAGCCGCGACCGCGTAGCCCTCGGGCGCACGCCCGGTTTCTCTCGCTTTTAACTCGAACTGATACCCGATTCGAACGACCTTCTAAGGACTTAAAAAAATGGCTTTGACCCTCCTCCAGATGAAGTCCATGTTCCAGGACCCGATGCGTCAGGGCATCGTTGACTTGCTCTGGCAGTCCTCCCTGGTGATGCAGAACCTTAACTTCATCGAATTCAACGGCACGGCGTATCCCTACGCGCAACGTAAATCGCTCGCCGGCGTCGCATTCCGCAACCTCAATGGAGAATTCACCCGCACTGCGGGCGTCACCAACCCGGCGGTCGAGAACCTTTCCATTCTCGGCGGCGCGATCCGGACCGACTCGATCGCCATCGCCACCAAAGGCGACCGCGTCCGCGCCAATGAAATCGCCGGACAGGTGCAGGCTGCCGGCAAGTTCTTCGATAAGAACTTCCTCATCGGTGACCCCACCGTCACGCCGGGTGCGTTCTACGGCCTGCGGAAACGCCTCGCGGGCACGCAGCTGATCACCAATTCCGCCAATGGCGCCTTGCCCACGATCGCGGCGGTGACGCAACTGCTTGACGCGGTCCAGGGTCCCAACACCGACAAGAGGCTCCTGATGAACCGCACCACGCGGCGCAACCTCTCGGCCGCCGTCGTGGCCGCGGCGACCGGCTCGCTCGTCATGGACCAGGGCAAGCAGCTGCAGTCCTTCAACGACGCGCCGATCATCGAGGTGTTCAAGGACGAGGCTGAGGCCGAGATCCTGCAGTTCAATGAGACTTGCGGAGCTTCCAACGCCTGCTCGTCGATGTACTGCGTGAAGTTCGGCGGGGCCGTCGATGAGCTCGACGTCCAGGGCATCGCCGGACTGCCTGGCAAGATCGCCGTCAGCGGTCCCTTCAATTACGGCGAGTATGTCGAAGATGTCGTGCAGATGGTCGCCGGCATCGGCATCTTCGGCGGCTACTCTGCAGCGCGCCTGCAGGGCATCACCGCAACCTGATCGAAACACGCCGCTCGCGCCGCCGCGGCAGGCCGGGATGGCCGCGGCGGCGCCCATGTTTGAAACTCCCGGGAATTCGCCTTCCAGTTTTTCAAAACGAACCTGAAACTGTTTCCGAAAGGAACTTCATGAATCCGACCTTCGTACCCTCCCCGCTGGACGACAAGCTCCAGATCGAAGCGGCGGTCACCAAAACCGCCACCGGCAACGGCGCCTCGATCGATCTTGGCAATGGCTTCGCCCCCGGCGGCCTGGGCATGCCCGCCTGCGCCGTCGTGAACGCGACCGCGTTCGACCACACGACCGGCGATGAGACCTATTCCGCCGTACTGCAAGAATCCGACGACAACTCCTCGTTCTCCGCCTGCGGCGCCGCCGTCTCGGTGACGGGGACGGGCGTCATCTCTATCCCAGGAATCGTATCCAAGCGCTATGTTCGCATCGCCTGGACCCTCGCCGGCACCACCCCCTCGATCACGTACACCGCGTGGTTCTCGCCCCTGGGTTACCCCATCGGTTGATACCCCTGCACGGTTGTCAAACCACGCGCCTCGGCGTCGTCGAGGCGCGTTCTTGACCGCCCTGCCCGGAGAGATCTCATGACTGCCCTTGAATACGAATCATCGCATCGCGCCTTGGTTGCGATGGCGTTCGATGCACGAGCGCTCGAAGACCATTACAACGTCCTGATCGCGCGCGACACGCGGCCGGCGGGGCTGCGGAATCGATTCAGCGTGCGCCATGGCGTCAAACGCACCAACATCCTCGCGGTGCGCGTCTATGACCTGGCGGCGGCGCCGCCGATCGTGCCGATCACCGAGCCGGAGCTGACCGACGCCGGCACGACCAAGATGGGCACGCTGACACGCGGGCCTCTGGCGCCCTCCGCGATCGGGCAGGACCTGGGCGGCGGAGACCTCGCCGACTGCGGGCCCCTGTGCACGCTACTGGGCGTCTCTTACTCCCCCCAGCCCGATCTGCTCGATCGCCGGCTCTTCCCGGTCAATTCGACCACGGTTGTTTTCCGGTTCTGGTGGCTCTCAAAAGTTATCGATGTGACCATGAGCCTGCTGGTCTCGACGAAGTACAACAACCCGAGCGATGCCGACATCCGCCCGGAGCTTTTCGAGAAGGGCGTGGGCTTCGTCATCAGCGGAGCGCCGGCGTATTTCGAGGACGCCTACCGCGCCCCCATCGACGCCGGCGGGGCGCTTGGCCTGACCGGCGCGGGCCTCCTCATCGGCATCCCTACGATCACCGGCGCCCTCGCCTCGGGCAAGATCGTCATCCTCTGCACCTCGGCCAATCCCAAACCCAAGTACATCCCTCTGCATTACTACCTCGTCCGCAAGCTCAACGCCGATGGCACCGCCACGCTCCAGCAGCCCTGGTATGGGGGCCAGGACATCATCGTCCCGCAGTCCGATCTCCTCGACATGACGAGCTTCCCGAGCTGCCAGACCCTGGCCTTCCCGGCGACGGATGTTTTCGCGGGGCTGGCGCCGCCGGCCAACGCCGCCCCCACGCCCGCGCCCACGCCCTTCGTCGCCGGCAATGGCGCCGGCCTCAGCCGCGGCATCTTCCCCAACTCCATCAAATTCACTCCCACCGGGATCGGCATGGCGCCCGGCGCGATCGACCGCCACTACACCCGTAACCAGGTACTGGTCACGCAGCAATGCACCGCCGATTATTTTTCGGAGATCAACAAGGGATTCGTCCTCGCCCCCATCACCGGCACTTACACCCTCATCGTCACCGCCAATGACGGCCTTCGTTTTGTTTTTAACGGCGCCGTTGTCGCCGACGCCCTCTCCGAAAATATCGTTCGCCAGGTCAAATTCCCCGTCGCGCTGACCGCCGGCCAAAAGTATCCGATCGAACTCGACTACTTCAACGACAACAACGATGGCGCCGATGGCCAGCTCGAGCTCGCATGGGTCCGGCCCGATGGCGTTTCGGAAGTGATTCCGGTCGGTCAGCTTTTTCCGGAGTGACGTTTGGCCGCAGTCGCACAATTTCCTCAGCCTGTCTTCGCCAATGACGCGGCGCGCGCGGCGGCGGCGCCGGCGTTCCTCGGCCAGCTCGCCGTTCAGGCGGATTCTGGCGCCGTGTACCAGGCAAGCTCGCTTGCCGCGGGCGCGTGGATTCTCATCCCCTTCCTGCGCGTCGCGGGCAATCTCTCCGATCTGGCGGATGCCGCGGCGGCGCGAACCAATCTGGGGCTGGGAAATGTCGCCAATTCCCTGCAGCTTGCCGCCGCCAGCAACCTCTCCGACCTGGCGGACGCCCCCACGGCCCGCACTAATCTGGGTCTGGGAACTGCGGCGACCCACGCGGCGACGGACTTCGACGCCGCCGGGGCCGGGGCCGCCGCCGCGGCGACCGTCGATACCGCCCTGCTCGCCCATGAAGCGCTGACGAATAACCCCCACAGCGTCACCAAGGCGCAGGTGGGGCTCGGCAGCGTCACCAATGACGCGCAGCTCCCCCTCGCCGGCGGAACGATGTCAGGCAACCTCGCCATGGGGGGCCACAACATCTCCGGCGCGGGAACGATTACTGCGACCACGCTCACGGGATCGCTGATAAAAACCGATTGCGTCAACTCGGCGACGGCCTACCTGCAGTTGCTCGAAAGCGGATGGACCGGCGGAGTTCTTTTTGGAATCAACAATGATGCCGGGTACTTTGAGGTAACGAACTTCAATCAAACGACGTTCATGCAATGCACTTCTGAGTTCTCATCGGTGCATTTGTTCTTGAATCGCGCGGGCTCCGGAAATGATGGCTACCTCCGATTTGGCACCGCTAACGATTGGGGAAGCAGCTACTTAATTGGCGCTTTTGGCTCGGATGACTACCTTCGCATCTATAACGCCAATTTCGGGACGATCATTCATTTCACCACGACCGCAATCACCAACTCCGTTCCGTTGATTTTGCCCGTGCCCGCGACTTCCGGCGGCAATCCCACCCCATCCAAAGGCATGTTGTTCTTCAAAGATGATGGGCACCTGTACGCCAATAACGGCACGACCACTTATACGGTGGACGCCACCTCCAGCTTGCCCCTTGCCGGCGGCGTCATCACCGGGAACCTCACCGTGCGCGATACGCTCGCCGTGGGAGACGTTATAGGCGCCACCGACGGAGAGATTGGTTTTTATGATACGAGTCTAGACGCCTATCTCAATGTGTTCGCCGACAGCGGAATCATTACATTCGATTGTTCCATCGCCGCCGACACCATTATGCTCAGCGATTTGGGCAGCACCTTTCCTAGTTCTCCTTCGGTCGGACAAAGACCAATAGTTTTTGTGAACGGTCACTTCTACGGCTGGAATGGATCAGCCTGGAAGCAGCTTGATAATTGAGGAACCCAAAAATGGGAATCATCGCGCCGCCCCCCAATCAATCGCCGCCCTCGACGCCCGAGCAGATCGCGCAGAACGTTCAACAGCGCGTGACCGCCCGCATCAATTCCCTGTTCCAGCAGATGGGCGCGACCTTCGCATTTTGCATGAGCCAGGTCTGGCAAAATCAGAATGTGACGCCCCAGCAGGTTTTCGATGCTTTCGGCGCCAACGGTGCAGAGCTCTTCCGGCTCGCCAACCTGCTCGCCACCACGGTCAATAGCGCCGTGCCGGGGACGATCGCCGATGCGTCTTTAACACCCCCGTTGCCCTACACGATTAACGCGGACGGCAGCGTGACCGTTCAGGAGGCCGGCCGTGGCCAGTGAGCTCAAAATCGCCGCCCCCTCCGGTCTCGCGATCTATGCGATCATCGTGAGCATGGCGGGTACGTTCGCCGCCGGCACCTCGCTCGAAGCGTACGACGCCGCGCACTGGACCGATTACGCGGTCGCGCTTACTGAGATTGGCGCTGGCATTTACGCCGGCGACTTCCCCGCACTCGCCGCCGACAGCTATGGCATTCTCTACTTCCGCCGCGCGGGGGCCACACCGGCAGTTTCCGACGCGCCGGCCATCGGCGCCGAAAATATCCTTTGGGACGGAGCGGCCATCGGCATCCCGGCAACCGCGGACGACGTGCCCACCGCTGCGGAAATCGACGCGGAGCTTACAGACGCCCACGGCACCGGGGAGTGGGGAGGCAGCGGCGGCGCCGGCGACGGCAACATCCCCGTCAACCACAACACCGGTGGCACTGATGCCCTGCGCGTGGTCGCCGGCGGCGTTGGCATCGAAGGCTGCACCATCCGCGCTTACATCAAGGCGGATTACGATGCTGGGTTGCGCGTCGTCAAGGCCGAGGCGGCGACGGGGGATGACGGACGCTGGATCGAAGACATGATGCTCTCCGCCGGCACCTATACCCTCACCTTCTCCGCGCCCGGCTATGTGCTTGCCGATCAGGAGGTGACCATTGTCAGTTAATCTCACCCCCATCACCCCCGCCACCGGCGACGGCGCATACCTCTCTGTCTCCGACGCCCGCGCCCTGGCGGCGACCCTCCCGCTGATGACCAAGGTCGTCGCACAGACTGACGACGACCTGGGAACGCTCCTCCTGCTTGCGTCGATCGACATTGATGCCGCCATGCGCTACCAGGGCCGCAAGTTCGACCTGACCCAGGTGCGGGAGTTCCCGCGCGTCGCCTATGGGCCCCCGGTAACCCCCTTGGGGGTGCTCATTCCTGGACCATCGCCGTACGCGATCGACACGATCGTTTGGGATTGGAACTCCGACGCCAGCGCGGCCATTGTCCCCGACGCCGTCAAGATCGCCTGCCTCTTCCAGGTCGCCTGGATTCTCCAGCCTCAGTACGCAAAGAGACTCGAATCCATCCGTTCAGGCCTTGCCGCGCAAGGCATAGCGACCGCCTCCGAAACCCTCCAGTCCCTCGCCGCCGCCGGAGGCACCATGACGGGCCTCTCCGATCGCGCCAGCCGCATGCTCGATCAATACCGCCTGAAGACGGGGGCCATGCTGTGATTACCAACGCCTGCATCGTCTCCCTCCAGCGGCGCACCGGCGCATCGGCCGGCGGCGATCCCCTCTTTGCCTCCGCCACCATCATCGCCGCCGATGATCTCCGCGTTTTCAAAGGCGGTGTTTCCGCGAGGTCCGCGGCCTCGGGCGGCTTGTCCATCCGCTTTGCCCTGGGTGCGACCATTGACGATGCCAGCGTCGTCGTCTTCGTCGAGAAACAGGCCCTCGCAGATATGAGCCTCGACGATCCCGGCCTGCTCGATCGCATCACCGTGGTCGTCGATGACGACGATCCCGCCGGCCAGGCCTGGCAAATCCTGGGCATCGCCGAGCAGGTCCTCGGAGATCTCAGCCACTTTGAACTTTTCGTAAAGCCCGTTTGAAAGGCCCCCAAGGGGTGAACCTCGACCTTCCCAACTTCGTCCTCTCCCTCGCCGCGGCACTGGCGGGCGCCTGCAGCCTCCAGCTCGCCCAGGATGTATTCGCCCATCAGGCCGACGAATCAGTTGCCCATGATCCCTACGCGGTCTTCCGCTGCTATGGCGGTCCCGTGCCCTCTGGCATCCTCCGCGTGCCCGCTGTGAGCGTTCAATGCCAGGCGACGGGTAAATCCCCGTCCGCGGCCCTGCGCCTCGCAAATAGCCTTTACGAGGCCTGCTACGACGCCTCCGGCAACCCCCGCACGCACTGGGTCATCGACGGCAAGCAGATCGACGGCTCGGGCGCCCTGATCGCTGACACCCAGAACTGGGAAGTTCGCCTCATCAACCTCAATCAGCCGCCGGGCCAGATCGGCCGCGACGATCGCGGCCGCACCGAGGCGGTTTTCAACCTCGACATCTTTTACATGCCAAAGGAGATCTCATGACGGCCAACGCATACGATGCCGCCCCTGGAACAACCCTCGGATATGGGGATGTCGCCGACACGCCCACCTACACCGACCTGGAAAACTTCATCAAGGCCTGGAATACGATTCCCGGGCCCATCGCCGAAGCATTCGACATCACGCGCACCGACCAGACTACCAATGGGCGACAGTACGGCGTCGGCTTTGATGACCCCGGCAAGCTCGTCGTCACTGTCGGCCAGGACAATGCGCAGCTCGCCACCGCCCTGGGCCTCCGCCGCGTCCTCAAGGCCTACCGCATCACTTTCGCCAGCGGCGCGCTGGTCGAATTCAACGCCATCCTTCTCGGGCCCACCTTCACGGTGGCTGACAAGGACGAGAATTCCGTGCAGCTCACCTTTCAGCCCTCCGGCGATGTAACGTTCTCGCCTCCGGAAAGTGTCCGCGCGAAGACATACAGGGCCCAGAAGCTCAAAGCCAACGCGAAGGCCCTCGCGGAAAAAAGTGCGGCCGCTGAAAAGGCCGCCGCCGAAGCCCTCGCCCCCAGTGGCGCCGGCGCCCGAAGCTGACGCGCCGTCGCCCCTCCTCGGAACCCCTTTCGTAAAGGAACGTCTATGACCCTCCGCCAATCGCTCGGCAGCCTCCCTCCGATCGAGACCGTCTCGGTCGATCTGCCTGGTCAGGCAGCCACGCCCGTCCGCATCCGCCGCCTCACCGCAGGCGAGGTGATGGCGCTTCCAAAGGAAAACCACGGCTTGGAGATTGCGGCCGCAACCATCCTTGACGATGACGGCTCGCCTTTGTTTCCCGATGCCGCCGCCGTCGCCGCGGCACCTTTTGTTTTTACGTTCCCGCTGATCAAGGCGGCGCGCCAGCTCAACGCGCTCGACGTGGATGCCGCCAAGGGAAAATAGAAGCCTCTCCCGAGCTGCAGCTTTTCATGCTGGTGGCGTTTCGCTTGGGTAAAACGCTTCAGGAAATGGCTGCAGTGGACCCAGAGGAAATCGCCCTCTGGATCGCCTGGTTCAGCGTCCGGGACCCGGAGAGGCGCGAGGATTGGCGAGCCGGCGTCATCGCTTCGACGATCGCCAATTGCCATTCGAAACACCGCTTTACACCACAGGATTTCATGCCGCAGGATCGCCGCGAAACATCATCCATGACGCACGAGCAGGCCGAGCAACTCTGCCGGCTCTGGGCGGCTGCCGCCAACGCGGGAAGGGAGAGTCAAGGTGGCGTTTGAAGCTGGCGCAATCACCGGCAAGATCAGCCTGGATCGCGAGCCCGCCACCCAGGCCATCGGCGGCGTCATTGAGGATGTAAAGCGCTTCAAGCAGGCCGTCGATGGCAACATGGCCGGCGTCAAAGAGGCCATGGGCGAAGCGGCGGAGGAGGGCGGCGGCAAGTTCCACAAGATGCTGGAGGGCCTCAAGGCTGAGTACGGCAAGAAATCCCTCCTGGGCGAATCGTTCGAGCTGCTCGCTGGCGGCGGGGCCATCGCCGGCCTGTCTATTTTCTCCGAGCAAGTCAAAAATATCGTTGGGGGTGTTGCCGACCTTGCGGCTCAGTACAAGGAGGGGGAAATATCCGGCGGTGAGATGGTGGACGGCATCCTGAAGTCCATCCCGGTTTTCGGGGGCCTCTACGAAGCGGCCAGCAAGGTTGTCGACGTCATTGATGGCCAGGCGGAAGCGGAGCGAGACTTGGCCAAAGAGACGGCCAAGGAGAATGTCGAGCTCGCCGAATGGCAAAAGCGGTTGGAACACATCCAGCAGGAAAAGGAAGTCGTGGCGGAATTGACCAAAGAATTCCGCCTCCTTGGGGTCACTTTAGATCAGGCCTTTCAGTTGGACGGAATGAAGGGCGTAGCGCGGGAAGTTGCGGAAATAAAATTTCAGGCAACCAACGCCGTCAGCGGCATCACTGGCAAAATTTCCGATGCGTTCGACACGTCGATCAAGCAGGATCAGGACGCCGTAGACCACGTGAAGGCCTCGCTCAATGCCCTGCAGCAACAATTCGAGATCGACAAGGAGGCCTTCGCCGTGAATGGAGGCGTTCATTGGGCATCGATGGACGCATTGCCTGGAAAAATTCAGAACGCGCAGAAGGTTCTTGAACTCTTCCAAAATGACCTGAAGCGGGATCAAGGACTCAAATCCGCCGCGCTCTCCGCCGCGCAGCCTGACATCGACAAGATCAACTCGAATGCCTCCGCCGCACAGGCCCGCGTCCTCAATGACGCATGGGAGAACCTCAAATCTGGAATCCACGGCATTGGCGATGCCATCCAGCAAGGCGTGCGCGACAAAATCGCCCAGGCAGCCGAGGAAATGCGCAAGGCCGGCAAAGACATGGCCGACAACCTGCGAACGCCCATGGAGGTCTATAACGCCAAAATCAAAGAGGCCCAGAACCTCTTTCAGCACGGCTACATCGACGACAAAACGTTCGCCCGCGCCAGCCTCAACGACTACAAGGACCTGCTCGACTCTCAAAAAGCCCCGCAAAATCGGCAGATCGACGCCAGCCAGCTTCAGCTCACCAAGTATGTGACGGCCAATGATGTCCCCGCTCCCATTACCGAGACCGCCAAGAACACAGCCAAAATGCTCGATGCGCTCTTTACACTCGTAGGCATCGGCCAGGATGTCGTCAAACAAGCTGAAAAAGATGTGATAATCTCGCTTCCCTGAAGGACTCGCATGCCCACGCCCTCAGTCGTTTCCGTCACCCCGGTCGGTCAGCTCAATGGCGATGTCGACATCGTCAGCAATGGCGCCAGCGAGACCGTCACTTACCGCGTTGTTTTCGATGGGCCCGGATCGACGATGGTTGACGCGATTTTCGCGTCTACCGACAGCGACGGCAGCGTCCCGGCCTTTGGTGATGCCCGCGGATTCCTGGTGCTTACCTCGAAGACCGCCAACATGAACCGCGCAACCGCGCTCGAATGGACCGTCCAATGCAAATATGTTCTGCCAGTCCCAGGACAAGAGGCTAAGCCCGATGGAGCGAGCCTTTGGGCGGTTCGTATAGATGGCAGCTCCGTTCCCTACGAGGTGTCACTTCAAACGCAGGCGGATGGAACGCGCATCGTGAACACCGCGGGCGATTTCATTGAGAACATCACCGACGAAGCCTATGACGAAGAGATTGTGGTCACATTCTCCAGCACCTCGATCGACTTCGGCACGCTACAGGCTACCAAGGGCAAGGTGAATTCCGACACAGTGACGATGACGATCAACGGCGTGGAGCGCGTGTTCAATCCCTACTGCATGAAATTGGTCGCATACACCTATTCATTCATCTGGGATGTCTCGGGCGTTTCTTATCCCCGGATTACCCTCCACCTGAAAATCCGCGATGTGACCTGGATTCGCCAGGTTCCGAACATGGGCTATCGAAAGCTGGTCGGCGAGAACCTGGTGCTGATCAGCGCGACCGCGACAACGCCCTACGCGCTCAACGACGAGGGAACCGATGTGCTGGCCGAGGGCGATCCCATGGTCACGATCCCCGTCACCCCGCAGACACAAATCTTCACAGGCCTTTTGGATGGGATTGGCACCTGATGGCCGAGGCCAAAGCCAAATTCTCCCCTGAAACCGGCACCAGAATGGCGAAGGCCACGCTGTGGGCTGAGCAGCAGAAACGCTTCACCGAGACTTCTGGCTACGGGAAGTTGCGGCAGCCTTTTATATTTCCCGTCCTTGTCAAACAAAACGGCGGCACGGACGGCACCTACGACGCCGCTAGCAACACCGGCACGACCGCCTCATGGGCCTACGACCTCTACGACCTCAGCGACAGCTCCAGCTCCACGAAGCTCAATCTCAGCGGCGCGATCCAACCCCTCCGCAGCGCCGCTCGCGTCACCATCGGTCCTGTCGTCCAAGCCGCTGACAACACTGAAGGCCTTGCCTTCTACGGCGCCGACGGCGCCATTCGCCTCTGGGACTGCCAGGAAACCGTCCTCACGGAGGCTTGTTCGTGATGCGCCGCGGATCATCAGGAGGCATCGTCAAGGGGCCGACAGGAAAGAACGCCCCGTGTGTCACCACACCATGCGCATGCTCCCGCTCTGATTGCGCCACCGCCGTGCCTTTCCAGTGGCAGATCGATTCGGATTCGCTCACGGCCATCACTACCGCCCTGGATGTATCCGGGGTGGGCCGCACGATCCTCACCAACGTTGCCGGCGTGACATGGGATGGTTCGCTCGTTACCACCGCAAGCTGTTATTGGTGCATCGACCCGGCCAGGGGCGCCGGCAAAGACGGGATACATCTTGGCGGGGAGTTGCGACTTGACGCCGCCGGCCACGTGACATTCAACCTCTACGGCCTGTTCCGCGTTGACAGCAGCCACCTTTTCCCGTGGGTTCAGCTTTTCACCGCGACGGGCACGTGCACCGGGACAAGCATGTCCGCAACCCTCGCCGTGACACCTTCCACGGGGATCACCGGCGCCCCTTCCACCATCACCGTTCGCCGCGTCATGGGTGAAGCCGATAGATGGCTCGCCTCAACGAGTGATAATGACTACCAGATAGACACCACCGCGCACGAATTTAGGCTGGGCGCTGGCAGTAATGGAGTTTTGAGGGGGATGGAGCTACCCGATAAAAACTCCTACATCGTCACCACAGGCGGCGACACCCTCCTTAACATGTCGATCAACACGCCGGAGACGGGTGATACGGGAACCTATTTCCAAAGCCGCTCATCCAGCTCAGAGACTTATCCTCCTCAACCGGATGATACCGATTGGGACTTGGTTCTTCATGCGCTCAAAGACTGCAACGTGTGCGCCTATGTCCCAGAATGGGACAAGATGGTGGTTAGGGTTAATGGCACCAGGTCCACAATGAATGTGTGGAACCTTACCTTCCCAGACGCCCGCACGACGTGCATCATTCCCTTCTGTGGTGGATGGTATTTCACGTTCAACAACCAGAACGGAGTAGCCGCATGGCGGGGCATTAAAGTTGGTGGTCAGACGCCCGCGGGGAGGTACTACCTCGCACCCTTTGACCAGTGCGGAGGCACAGTATCGAGCCTCCCATTCATCGATATAGAAGCGTACGGAGGCAGCTACTATGCCGATGCGTGGGTTGCCGTTACTCCATCGGACGGCTACCCCAACCTCTCCGAATCAGCACAGACAGTCACCTTCTCGCTCAGCGTGCAAACGATCAACCGCAACGGGGAGATTGACGGAGCAACCTGGACTGTAACCGACGCGGCCGACCCGACCAATGTAACATCGATCTCCCCGAATGGTGGATTCAAGCCGGCCACCATCACCGTAACGTTGAAACAGAACCGGAACCTCACCCCCTACAACAGCGCCCTGGACTTTGGATGCACAGGGCCGACCGTCCCTCTCATCCAAGCCGGATGCACCGCCGCGCCATCGCTTCCAACGTCATCGGTAACAGTAGACGGGGACGGATACGCATCGGCCACGCTCGATTATCTCTGCGACGACAACACCATCTCCTGGACCGCCGCCGATTCGTGGATCGCAGACGTTGCCATCAGCGACAATGACGATGATGCTACCTACACCATCGAGGTCTACACCGATGGCAGCACACCCACCTCGGACCGATCCACAACAGTAACGATCACAACCCACAATGGAACCGTAACTTTGACTGTGGTGCAAGATGCCTGATTGCATCCATCAAAAGGCTTCCGTCAAGTCTGGGAGGGTAGGATGTTCGCTGGGCCTCTACGGGGGAAGGCCAACGATCCGCACCTGCACGCGAGCATGCCGGCGAAGGGATGAGGGGGCCGGGCTGGTTTGGGGGATTCGGGAACGCTTTGCGGACTGGCCATGGGCGGCAAGAAAGCTCGCGTCTATCAGTTTGCCGGGCGAGGCGGGAGTTGGCGATACGCTGGCTCGTGTGCTCGACCGTCGTGGCGGCCGGGCATTCAAACGGTGGTACCTAAAGCTAATGGGGCGAGATTGCGGGTGTGCGAGCCGCCAGCAGTATCTGAATCGCCGGTTTCCTTATGCCGGCCAGAAATGTGAGACCGGGTCGGGGGCAGAAAACTAAAACCGCGTTCGAAGGCTATTCGGACGCTCAAAAAAAGCTCGGCTAGGCCGGGCTTTCAGTGCGCGCAGAGGACTCGTCTAAAATGCGCGTCGCGAAATCTAAAGTCGCGTGGCGGACTACACCAGTCAGCCGTCTCCTGGTTGATCTCAAACGGGTCGCGATCTCCCACGCGGTCGGCGACGCCGATCGGGCTTTCGATCCCCGCCTCCATCGCCGCGACGTCGGCCAACACTTCCTTCAGTGGATCGATCCATGGCGTGCCGGTCGCTTTCCACTGCCATTTGAGGTCCGCGACCGACATGCCGGCCGGCAGCTCGAGTTCACCATCGTCGACCATGATCCCCATCTGCCAGGCGGTCCAGTCATCCAGGAGGTCACGGTTTTCGCCGCGTTTGGAGCGGGCGGACTTTTCGTAGAGGATCCAGGCCTGCCGCTGGCCGCTGTAGTTGGTGTGCGACTCGTCGGCGAAGCTGTAGGGGACGTCTATGGACTTGAGCGCGATCTGCAGCACCAGCGGGATGAAATCCTGGAACTGGGTGCTTGGCGTCTGCGATTCGAGGATCTTCGCATCGTCGCCCTGATCGAGCTGCAGTACGATCGGGCCGCGGCCGAAGTCGAGCTTGTCGTAACTGGTTTCCCCCGGCTTCAAGTTCGCGGTGGTGCCGTCACAGTTTTGGGGCGTGCCGTTGGCATTTCCGTCGTAGACGCCGGTGCCGCCGACGCCGAGGCCCGTTTCCTCGGGAGTGCCATCGCGCGTGATCGCCACGCCAAACATCTGGCTGATCTTCGCCTTCACGCTCGCATAATCGATGTTCTCGTACACATCGCGGAAGGCGTTGTAGGCCGATGCAATCGGGCTGACGCCGCGCACCTGGTCAAACCGAGCGGTCGTGTCCCAGCATGCATGGTGGTACACGTACTGGGCCTGGAGCATGCGGTCGTAGACCATGTCCGCGCCCATGATGCCCGTGTCGGTCGTGCGGGCGCGCCGGCAGAGCACGTACGCGACCGGGCGGCCGGCGGTATTGCAGTACACGCCCTGGTTGATGAACATCGGGTTGATGCCCGCGGGGATGCCGGTGTAGGGGGTGCGGATGCGATCGCCTTCAATGATCTGCGTCTGTCCGCTCGCGAGCTTTAGGGCGGGTTTCAATTTGGTGTACTATATCAGGCGTCACGAGCACCATGGAGGTGCATTATGGACGCCTATTCGCAAGACCTGCGGGAGCGGGTTGTGCGGGCCTGTGATGAAGGGGCGATGAGCCAGCCGGAAGT
>DASZZD010000086.1:0-28069 GCA_035545015.1 Phycisphaerae bacterium | reverse complement strand
GGCGGACGAGGGACCAGTGGGTCGGGGGGAAGGGGTGGTAGGAGGTGCGCATGGGGGCAATGTACGGGGGGAGAGGGAAACGCGAAATGCGAAAGTCAATGGGAAAAATGGGGGGCGCGGGGAGGGCGGGATCGTGGATGGGACTGGGAGGGGAGGGGAGATGTGGGGTTTTGTTCGATGTATCGGGGGTGTTTTGTGAAAAAGGTTGAGTTTTTGCCGTTGTGTCTTTTGCGGATTGAGGTTTTTGTGCTTGTGTATGAGGGTTTTGGGGGAATTCGACAGAGGGGTGGGTGGAGGGCGGGAGATTTGTGAGGGGTGATTGGTAATTGGGGCAATGTAGGGGGTGGAACGGGTGAAGCATGATCCTTCTCCTTGCGACGGGGACAGGGTCGGCCGAGGCCGAGCGCTAAAAGTGTGGGGCGTCGCAGGAGAGAGAACGGATTTTTGGGGGGGAACGTTCCCGGAAAATTGGCGAGGGGCGGATTTTTTGGGGGGGGTCAGGGGGTGGGGAGGATGGTGGCGAGGGTTTGGAGTTGGGTGCGGTAGGGTTCGGCGGTGGGGTAGTCGTGGAGGATGGGGGCGAGGCGGTCGTGGGCGCGGGTGAGGATGGCGGCGGCGGCGGCGGGGTCGGCGGCGTGGAGGGCGGGGAGGGCTTTCTGGAGGAGGGGGATGTCGGGCGGGCCGTCGTCGAGGGAGCGGTTGAGGGCGTCGGCGAGGGTGGGGAACTGCGCTCAGGGATTAGTTAGACGGCAGCGAGAGCATCTCGCCATGCCTTGCGGTGGCCGAAGTCGGCGCGCACCGTGTTTAATTCCATCCCTACGGCTTCAAGAAGGGCCCGGCGGCCAGGCTCTCCAAATAACACCAGGGATGCCGTTAGGAAGGTCTCAAATTCGCACACATAGATATTTTGGCCGCTCGTGAATTCGTGGCGTTGTAGTTCGACCAATGGCTCTTGGTCACGCGCTTCTACGCCTCCCTTGACAAGGAAAAGAAGCTCGCGGATCGCCCGCTCGCGAACGAGTGGTAATTTATCGCTGACGTGTCGAAACGTGAGTTGGCGGTCCTTCACCTCGACGGCAAGCACGGTAACTTTGTTCGCGTCGGTGCATTCGATGTCAGCCGCGCCGCCGGTCGAAGCATCGGCGGCGTTAATCACATGGCTTTGCACGGAAGTAAATATGCTGAATCTCGATCCGATAACTCTGAAGAGGGCGGTTGCCACCGCCTGGAGCCGCAGCCCCCCGCTTTTTTCCTGTAGGTAGGAAGTAAGTAGATTGGTGGTCTGCGCCAAGCTGCTTCTATTCGGAATAGGGTATGTGATTTGGGTCGTCGCAAGTCTCGCTGCAACTTCGCGAAGGACGAGGTCCAGCAAGGCGCCGACTGCATCTTGATGCGTCTGTGCGAAATCAAGGACGCGAAGGATATCGTCGAAGTCTTCTTTGAACTTCTGCGCCGCCCGCGCGGCAGTGGTGATAGCTGGGATTCTGAGGGGGTTGTTGGCATAGGGCTCAGGTGAGCCACCAAGGACGGTGTGATGTTCACGGTCGAATGGAACGACGACGTCTTGGGCGAGGCTTCGCGCGTCGAAGGGTTTGATCAGTCCGCTATTTGCCTGCACTGATCGGCAGTCAAGCGATGGATCGGTGGCTTTTGCAAGCAGCTGTGTGAGTAGAACGTACCTATAAGATTTGCTTCTCGAGTTTACGTTTCGCGCGACTGCTTCGGCGATTTCCGGGGGGACGGCTTGGCTAACAATTTCGGGTGGGGTAGTCGCGCGCTCCCAAGCGAGGACCAAGGTATCCCTTGCATCGTCAATAAATGTCATGTTGACGTTCCCGGTCGGGCTCTAGAAATTGGTCCATAGGACTTCCTGGCGTTCCTTTTTTATCGAGTGGCAGAACTTGGGCGGGGCGACGATTTTGTTCCAACCTTTGTACAGCCTTTGGTAGAGATTGGAGTCGTATCCGGACACCGCTGCCTTTCCTTTGATGGATTGCAGCTTTTCCGCGAGCATACAGTGGTCGGAATCGCTCATCTCAAAGCCGTAGGCTTTCGCGTCTCCCCTCGTTTCGTGGAGGTACGGCGGGTCGCAGTAAAAAAGGGTGTTGGCACTGTCATAAAGCTCTATCACTTCTAGTGCGGGACGGTTCTCGATTTGCACCCGGAGTAGTCGTTCCGCAATTTCAGGGAGCCGTTCCACACTTCCGATCCAACGCGAGACGACTCCGCTCATTCCCCCGCGCGTCGTGTCTTTGCAATTTGCCCAGCGACCTAATGTCGCCGTCTGGGCGAGTCCTGTTCGCACTTGTCGAGCTCTGACGAAAAACCTACGTGCCCGTTCGAAGCTAGAAATGTTTTTGGAAAGTTCGCTGCACGCGATGGAAAACTCCTCGCGGGAGAACGGTGTTAGCGCGATGGCTTCAACGAGTTTTTCCTTGTGCTCGCGCAGGACGCGGAAGAAATTGACGACTTCCCCATCGACATCGTTGTACGTTTCAACGGGTGATGGGAGACGGTTGAGGAGAACGGCGGCAGAGCCAGCAAATGGTTCGCAGTAATGATGGCTGGGCGGTAGTAATGGGAGCAACCAGTCTAAATGGGAAAATTTGCCTCCATACCAGCCGAAAGCGATCCGCTTCCGAGTTCGAGCGTCCCGGGGCTTGTTGTGTGTGACACGGCTGACCAGTACACGGACCTCCTCGTGGATGTCGCCCCATATAGTGGGTTGGACTCGGACGGGGGACGGTGATCGTGACATCGCGGCACTCCTATTGCGAGATTGTATCACAAGTGTCAATACTGTTTTGTGCAATCCGTAACATGAGACATGCGCGAGGATTATGATCCAGGGAGGCGTAGGACGAGTTGGCATTGGCGACGGCTTGGCGGAGGCCGGGGAAGGCGTCGGGGCCGCGGGTGGCGAGTTCTTTGGAGGCGCGTTGGCGGGTGGGGTAGTCGTCGGCGGTGAGGTCGTTGATGAGGCGGGTGGTTTGGGCTTTTTGTTCGGGGGTGGGGTCGTGGGGGGCGAGGAGCGCGCGGTATTGGGCGACGGGCCAGTGCGGGGGCGGGGTGTTGGGCGGGAGGTTGGGGAGGGCGGGTGTGGTGGCGGGGAGCGATTGGGGGCGGGCGGTGGCGGTGAGGAGGGTGAGGGCGAGTGCGGCGAGGGTGGGGATGGGGTGTGATTTGGGCATGTGCTCCTCCCGTGGGGGTTACTATACGGAGGGGCGCGGCGCGGGGGGAAGGAAATTTTGGTGACGAATGCATGGCGATGTGGCGGGGAAGTGGACGGGGGTTGGGGGGAGAGGGAGAATGGGAGGTGGAGGGTTGGATTGGCGAGAGGTGTGCGATGCGGTGGACGGCTGGTGCGGTGTGGGTGGCGGTTGCGGCGGCGCTGGTGGGTGGGTGTGCGGAGACGAGGTATCCGGGGATGATGCCGGCGGGGGTGGTGGAGCGGACGGATCGAATGAGCCGGGAGTTTTTGGCGGGGGTGGCGGCGGGGGATGAGAAGCGAGTGATGGGGGCGGGATTGTCGGAGGGGGAGGCGGCGGATGCGATGAAGGGGATAGCGAAGTTGGCGGTGCCGGTGCGTGCGAAGTTTTTGCTGGATATGCCGGTGGGGGATAGGTATGGGCGACAGTATGCAGTGGCGACGGCGGCGGGAGGGGAGGTGGAGATACGGTGCTGGTTTCGGGATGCGCGGGAGCCGGTGATGGAATCGTGGCAGGTTTTGGGGCCGGGGGAGTGAGTGTCGCCGACGTGCTGGCGCGAGTCGGTCGATTTTCGCGCGGGGGTGGTGGCGCGGGCAAAAGGGGAGGGCCGCGGAAGTTGTATTCCGCGGCCCTGCGTTCAATGCGTAGGGTGCATCAGAGCAACGCCCGGACCTGCTCGGCGACCTGTTCGGAGTTGGCGAGGTTTCCCTGGCCCTGCTTGACGAGCGCTTCGAGTTGGCGGATGACGCCGTCGATCTTGGCCAGTTCGCCCTTTACCACGCCATCCGCCTGGATTTCCTTGGGCATCGCCAGGAGCCGCTTCTGGAGGTTCTTGATTTTGGTTATCGCGGCCTGCACGACCGCGATTCGCCGGCGGATTTCCCCGAGGTTTGCCTCGACGAGGTTGGGCGCCTGGGCGCGCTGTTCGGGGGGCGTGCGCGGGTCTTTGAGGGTTTTGAGGAGGTTGGGGATGAGGGTGGCGGATTTGGCCATTTTCTCGGCGTTGTCCTGCAGTTTCACGGCTTCGGCGAGGGTTTGTTTGGTGACGTCCCTGGCATAGGCCTGGGATTCCTGGAGATTTTTCGGTTGGCCGCCCTTTTCGGCGGCGATTTCGAGGTCGGTTTCGAGGCCCGTGAGGATGGCCTGCAATTCGGACCGGATGCGGATGATGTTGGCGGTGCAGGCCATGATTTTGTTAAAGATGGATTCGCTCTGTTGTGCGTAGGGCAGGAGGAAGCGCTGCATGGAGGGGATCTTGTACTGGCCGAGCTTGGCGCGGGCGACGCGTTGCACTTCGTTTTTGTTGACGTCCCCCTCGGTCTTCCAGCGTTCCTCGCCCGCGGCGATGGATTTTTTGGCGGCCTCGATGATCTGCTGGATTTTCTGGACATTCGCGGGCCCGCCGGTTTCCGCGAATTTCTGCGATGCGGCCTCGCCGCGTGTGAAGTCCTGCTTGAGCTTGGTGAAGGCGGCTTCCAGGTCTTCCATCTGGAGGAGGGCCTTTTTGCGGTTTTCGACATATTGTTTGCCCATGGCGGTGACTTCGCCGAAGTGTTCGTCGAATTCCTTGATCGATTCCTCCATTTTCAGGAGCGAGGCGGTGGGTTCATCGAGCAGGGTGGTGGAGAACCAGGTGGCGCGGTTGGACATGGTGTCGAGATAGGTGAGGGTGCTTTTGGGGATGAGCTTGTTTTTCTTGAAATCATCGGCCCATTTTTTGGCGAGGCGTCCGACTTCGAGGCTTTTTTCGCGGGCGGTTTTGATTTCCTTGGTCAAGACGGCGCGTCCGGCGGCGAAGATTTTTTTCATGTCCTCGCCGGTTTTGGCGTGAGCGAGGGCGGCCTCATCGAGCTTGTCCCATGGCACGGCGTTGTATGCGGACGTCAGTCCCTCGAGCGAGGCGCCGATCCCGGTTTCCTTCTGGACGAGCTTGGCGACGATGCCTTTTTGTTTGTCCCAGTTGGCTTTTTTGAGGGCATCGGGGAGGGCAGGCTTGGCCATGGGGGAACCGCTCCTTGTGAAAAGTGGGGTGACTTGGGGGCCGGCATGGCCGGGCGGCGCGACGCGCGCCGGCGATGGATGGGTAGAGATGATGGTACTTTGCCACAATTTTCGCGGGAGGCAAGGGAAATTCGCGATGAGGGCCAACTATCCGGGCTCGGGGGGGCGGGGCGGGGGGCGATTACGTTACGGGTTTTCCGGAGATCCGGGGTTTTTTGAGGGGGGCGGGGCGGCGGGGTCGAGGTATCCTTCGCGAATTTTGCGGCAGACGCGGATGAAGTCGCCGCGGTCTTCTGGGGAGAGGCGCTGGAAGATTTCGACGGATTTGGCGAGGCGGATAGTCCGATATTCCTCGTAGGCCTGTTTTCCCTCGGGGGTGAGGGTGACGTCGATTTTGCGTTTATCGGTGGGATTGAGTGCGCATTGGATGAGGGGTTTATCGAAGCCGGCCTCGAGGGAGCGGATGATGCGTGACATTTGTGCGGGCAGGACGCCGACGGAGCGTTGGACCTCGCCGACGGTGAGGGTATCGGGGGAGCGAACGAGGGCGTCGAGGGCGAGGAACTGGGACTCGGACAATTCGGGGCCGCCCTGCTGGCGGGAACTCATGCGTTCGCGCCATCCGAGGACGGTGAGGGAGAAGATTTCTTCGGCCATCGCTTCGAGGGAGGAGTCGTGGGCGGAGGGGGGGGAGGCATGTGGGGAATCAGTCGGGTGAGTCATGGCACAGTCCTGAGGTGCACCGGCAGTGGTAGTGTAGTGGGGTTTGGGGTGCGGGGAAAGGCCATCAAGGGAAGGCTGGACAAGCGGGCGCATTCGTTTAGAGTGCTGCGAGACGATCACACGCGGGGTTTGGCCAATGTCAGAGCCGGTGCAATACAACGTGCGGGATGGGCAGGGGAACGTCTACGGCCCTGCGACCGTGGAGATGCTGCGGCAATGGGTGAGGGAAGGGCGGATCGTGGCGGGGATGGCGATTGCGCCGGAAGGGAGCGATAGCTGGGTGGACGTAAGCGCTCACCCGGGGCTGTCGGATCTTTTCGGGGGCGCGGCGGCGCCGGCGGCGCCGGGCGCGCCGAGCAGCGCCGTGCCGGCCGCGGCGACGCCGACGGGCGCTGCGGGCGCCGGCACGGTGGCTGGTCACACGCCGGTGGTGCGTGCGGGCACGGAGGGGGCGGCGCCCTATTCGCCATCGTACGCGTCGTCATCGCCGGGCGCTGGGGGGGAATTGAACACGATGGCGATGGTTTCGTTCATCGTCGGGATCGTGTCGGTGGTTATTACGCCGCTGCTTTGTTGCTGTTATGGCGAGGTTTTGGGCGGGCCGTGCGGGATCATTGCGATCGTGCTGGGCTTTATGGGCCGGAGCCAGATCAACGCAGCGCCGGAACGTTACCGCAATGGATGGATGGCGACGACGGGGATGATTCTGGGAATCGTCGGGGTGATTTTTGCGATAGGGCTGCTGGCGCTGCAGATCCTGGGGTTCGTGGTGGGCCGCAGTATGACGCCGGTCGCACCGGGGGGCGGCGGCGGGCTGTGATCCAGCGGGGAGGGCCGTAACTGGTCGCCCCTCATCATGGTGTGTGGAAGCGGTGGTTTTGCGCGGGAGGGGTTGTGTTTTTTTGGCGCGCCCGCCCTTGCGAGCATGCTCAGGGGCCTTCCCTGAGCATGGCACACGACGGGGGTAAACAGGGATGAGCAGGCGCAAAAAAGAAGCGGACCGGGGGGTGGTCCGCTGGGGGGTGTTCTATTTGCGGTGGTGTTCAGACTGCGTTGCCGCCGACGTAGGGGAGCATGCCGAGGAAGCGGGCGCGTTTGATGGCGTCGGTGATCATGCGTTGTTCGGCGGCGGAGGCGCCGGTGCGTTTACGGGGGAGGATTTTGCCGTTGATGGAGAGCATCTTTTTGAGGCTTTCGACGTCTTTGTAGTCGATGTAGACCTTGCTGAGGCTGGAGACCTTGGCGATGCGGGTTTTGGGGCGCTGGAAGGTCTGGAAGCGGGGCTTACGTGCTGGAGGCATGGAGAAAAGTCCTTATGAGGTCTCTCACGATTTCCCGGTCACGTGCCGGGAACATGGCTGGCTCCGGGTGGGGCCACATGAGAGGAGGGTCGGGGGGTTATTTCTTGTAATGGTCGGCGTTGATCTGGATGTAATTTTTCCATTCGGCGGGGACATCGTCTTCGGTAAAGATGGCCTTGACGGGGCATTCATCGACGCAGAGGCCGCAGTCGATGCAGGTGTCGGGATCGATGTAAAGCTGTTTGGAGTCGGCGAATTCGGCCTCATCCTTGCGGGGGTGGATGCAGTCGACGGGGCAGACCGCGACGCAGGCGGCGTCCTTGGTGCCGATGCAGGGTTCGGTGATGACATGGGGCATGGGAGCCTCCTGAGAACGACGTTGGCCGGTGCGGCTTGGCGCAGCGACGGCCGGGGATTTCCGAGTCCGACGATTATAAGGGTCCAGCCTGTGAATGCAACGGTATCCGAGGCCGTAGGAGCAGCTCAGCGATTGCTTGAGTGCCGTGAGAAAAGGGGTCCTCAGGGGGTTGGATTCCGCACGATGTTTTCGTATTATGTTTGGTATGCAAAGGGAACGGCGTGCGCTTGAAAAAACAGGCAGTTTTGCATAGAATTTGTGTTTCCCGCCGGTGATGCGAGACGACTAAACAAAGCGCGGTGTTTTCAGCCGGCGCTCATCTCCAAAAACTGAGGAGTTCTCAATGGCCAAGGAAGAGCCGAAGGTGTCCAATTTGAAAGTCACCAAAGAGTATGACGCGGCCGCGATTCAGGCGCTCAAGGGGCTGGAAGCGGTGCGCAAACGGCCCGGGATGTACATCGGGGACACGACCAGCCGGGGCCTGCACCACCTGGTGTGGGAGATCGTGAACAACTCGGTGGACGAGGCGATGGCGGGGCATGCGGAGAACATCTGGGTGAAGGTGAACGCGGACGGGTCGGTCTCGGTGAGCGACGACGGCCGGGGCATTCCGGTGGGCATGCATCCGACGGAGAAGCGCGAGACGCTGGAGATCGTGATGTGCGACCTGCATGCCGGCGGCAAGTTCGGCGGCGGGGGCTACAAGGTGTCGGGCGGCCTGCACGGGGTGGGCGCTTCGGTGGTGAACGCGCTTTCGGAATGGACGGAAGTGGAAGTGGCGCGCAACGGGAACGTGTACCGGATGTCGTTTGAACGCGGGGAGGTGAAGGACAAGATCAAGGTGATCGGCAAGCGCGCCAAGACGGGCACGAAGATTTCGTTCCGGCCGGACCACGAAATCTTTCCGGACACCACGTACGATTTCGAGCGCATCGTGACGCGCTGCCGGGAGCTGGCGTTTTTGAATGAGGGGCTGGCGTTCTTCATTGAAGACGAGCGCACGGGCAAGAAGGAAGAATTCAAATATTCCAAGGGCATCATTCAATACGTGAAGCAATTGAATGAAGGCAAGGAGCCGCTGCACCAGGTGATCTATCTGGAAAAGGAAGAGGACAACAAGGACACGCCGCTGCAGGTGGCGATCGCGCTGCAATACAACGACGGGTATGCGGAATCGCTGCATTCGTTTGCGAACAACATCAACACGCCGGGCGGGGGCACGCATTTGTCGGGGTTCAAGACGGCCCTCACGCGCACGCTCAACCAGTATGCGAGAAACAACAACGTGGTGAAGGATGAAAAGGACCTGCCCAACGGCGACGATCTGCGCGAGGGGCTCTCGGCGGTGATCACCGTGAAGGTGCCGAATCCGCAGTTTGAAGGGCAGACCAAGGACAAGCTGGGCAATGGCGAAGTGGAAGGCTTCGTGACCACCGCGGTGAATGAGACGCTGGGGACGTGGCTGGAGGAGCATCCGGGCGACGCCAAGCGCATCATTCAGAAGGGCATTCTCGCCAAGCAGGCGCGGGAAGCGGCGCGCAAGGCGCGGGAACTGACGCGCAAGGGGGCGCTCAACTCCGGGGGCTTGCCGGGGAAGCTGTGGGATTGCTCGAGCCGGGACATGGAGACCACGGAGCTTTACATTGTGGAAGGGCAATCGGCAGGCGGGACGGCCAAGGGGGGGCGCGACCGCGTGTTCCAGGCGATTTTGCCGATCAAGGGCAAGATCCTCAACGTGGAAAAGGCCCGCGTGGACAAGATGCTGGGGCACGAGGAAATCCGGACGATCGTGCAGGCCCTGGCGTGCGGGATCGGGGCGGCGGACTTCGACATGAGCAAGCTGCGGTATGGCAAGCTGGTGATCATGACGGACGCGGACGTGGACGGCTCGCACATTCGGACGCTGCTGCTGACGTTTTTCTTCCGGCAGATGCCGCAGCTTATCAAGGAAGGCCGGGTCTACATTGCCCAGCCGCCGCTGTACAAGGTGACGCGGAAGAAGCAGGTAGAGTATGTGAAGAACGAATCGGTGATGCGCAAGACGCTGACGGATCTGGGGCTGGAGGGCACGAGTCTGGTGGTGCGTGACAAGGCGGGCAAGGAAAAGTCGCGCTACAAGGCGGCGGAACTGCGGAAGGTGATGGGGGTGCTGGAGCAGGCGGAGGAGTACATCAAGATCGTGGAACGGCGGGGCCTGCCGTTCTCACGTTTGCTGCAGCTTCGCAAGGACACCAGGAAGCTGCCGACGCATCGCGTGGTTCTTGACGGCAAGGAGCACTTGTTCTACGAGCAGGAGGACTACGAGGCGTTCGTGGAAAAGAACAAGGTTGCGGAGCTTGAGGAGCTGATTCACGCGGTGGCGGATGGCGAAGGCGGCAACGGCGACGGCGCGGCGGAGGGGAACGGCAACGGCCACGCGAAGTCCAACGGCAAGAAGAAAACCAAGGCGGAGCTGGATGAGGAAAAACGCGCCGCGAAGCGCCGGCTGGAGAAGAACGAAGAGCTGCACGAGACCAGGAAACTCGAGGACCTGTTCGTGAAGCTCGACGAGCTGGGGCTGCCGATCGAGGACTGGTATCTGCGGATCGAGGAAACGGATTCGGGCGAGCGCAAGATGACGCGGTACCTGATCGAATCGGGGGAGGATTACAAGAAGGACATCGCGGGGATCGGCGACATTGTCAAGGAAATCCACGAGATCGGGAGGCAGGGCATCGAGGTGGGCCGGTTCAAGGGCCTGGGCGAGATGAACGCCGAGGAACTGTGGATCACGACGATGGATCCGGCGCGGCGGACGCTGCTGCGGGTGACGCTGGAAGGGGCGAGCAACGCGGAAGCGATGTTCTCGACGCTGATGGGGGAGAACGTGGAGCGGCGGCGGCAGTTCATCGAGGCGCATGCGCTCGAGGTGAAGAACCTGGATGTGTAAAACTCGCCGCCGAAGCCTGCGGCAGCCCATTGATTTTAGGGCCCAACATTTCCTTGCGGCGTGATGCCATGAGGCGTCACTGCAAAAGCGGGCACCTCACGCCCCACGGGAATGTACCCAGGGGGCAGCGCGATGTGTGAGGCCTGGTCGATCTTGTTCTCCCGGTCCGCCGCCTGTTGGAGAGTTTCTCCAGTCCGGGCCTCGATGAAGATGCTGGTCGGCACGGAGGCCGGACGTGGTGGGGGGCTCACCGTGGACCAGATCACCTTGTTGTGATCGAGAAGCTCGATACGCCATGCGGGCGCGTAGGACTCGACGGTCACCTGCTCTGGCTTTTTGCCCACCCGTTCCTCCCGCGACTGGTAAATGGTCTTGCCGGCGCTGACGACCGAGTTATTCACCCGCAGTTCGATGCCGGCGGAATCGGAGATCGTCACGCCGCGGGCGGCAAGTTGCTTTTTCCATTCCTCCGCCTGCGCCTGCTTGTAGGTCGCGTCGCCGACGACTGTAAGATTCAAACGAACCGCCTGCCCGGGAGCGAAGGCGACAGCGTCAGATTTGGCAAGCGCGGCTGCCGCCGTCACCTGGGACGGGTCCGGCAGGGCAAGAGCGCTCAGGCGCCACTTGGTCCGGCCTGGACTGGAGGCCCCCGGGTCGTCCATGACCAGACGCAATGGCCGGTCGAAGATGCTCACGACGTAGTCATTCTCTGGCCAGAGAAAATTGCCGGCGAAGTTGTAACGGCAGAGGAGCGCGTGAGCCCGGAGGCTATAGCACCATTCGTTGATCAACACGCAATCATCGGTGAGAAACTGAATATGCGCTGGGATCATCGGTTCACGTATCAGCGTGACGTCGGAGGCGCCTGTGGAGGCCAGGGGATAGTTGACAAACTCTCCAAAGTTGCCGTCAGAAGCAAAGGCGGTGACGCCCAGAGATGCGCCATCGGGGGAAAACGTCCAGGAAAGCGGGATGCCCTTGTGGGGAAGTTCAATATCGACGCCAGCGCCGGTGAGCGTGTTGATGAGTGTCAGGTGCTGATTGTCAATGGCGGCGGCGACGTCGCGCGCGGGTGAAAAGGCAATCATCTGGCGGCGGGGAAATCCGTCACCGGGGAGATGGAGCGTGGTTTGCCAAAGCGCCTTGCCGGTGGAGGCCTCGATGGCGGCGATGCATCCGGCTTCACTGACGGCCAACAGGTGATCGGGGTCAATGACCGCGGCGGCGACGATGCGATGGGGGTCGGCGGTTCTCGCGGGAGGCTTGGCGGGAGCGGCCGGGGGAGCGTTGCTAAAGGGGATGAAGGCCGCGCGAGGCTGAAGGCGCCCGTTTTTCATGGTCCAGACGTCGAGCTCGTCGCATGCCGGCTCATTGGAAAAGAGGAGTGTCGAGCCATCGGCGGAGGAAGCGACGATCTGGAGGGGCTTGGGAAGCTCCGCGGCGATCGCGCCCTTGCCCGTGACCAGGTCGTAGCGTTCCAACTGCGAGCTGTTGCGTTGCACGAAGACCGCATGCTGATCGCGCGAGGTGGGCACGATGGTCATTTTTCCCTCGTCAAGGCCATTGTCTCGGGGATGGGCGAAGGGCAGCAGTTCAAATGCCGGGGCGAAAGGCTTTTCCGCGGCAATTTTCGCGGGCGGCGGCAGCGGAGAGGGGTCCTGAGCAGACACGATTTTGAGCGACACCGCGCCTGAGGCGTCCAGTGGCTTGGCGAAAACCTGCGAGTCCTCGGGGCCGATACTCCGGGATTCCACAATCGCCGTATTGAAATCATCCTCGAAAAGCAGCACCGATCGGGGAGACGCCCACACCGCGGCGATGGGAGCCTTATTCCCTTCCAGTCGCAGGCCCTGACGCAAGGTGGCCGAATCGAAAAGGTCCAGACCCAGCAGGAAAGTCGAGCCGTCGGGGCTGAAGCGGATCGGGCGGATCGCGGCGCCCAGGTGATTGGCGCCGGAGGGATCGTAGGAGAGCGCTGTTTCCAGCGCGCCGGTGGCCACTGAAAAACGCGACAGTGTCGCCCCGGTCATGTTCTGCTGCGCGATGATCAGGTGCTTTCCGTCCGGCGTGAAAGCGGCGGTGACGCTTTCCGGAGGGCGGGAATGAAGGCTGATTTCCCCGGCAATTTTTCCCGCGTCAACATTCAGTATCTCGAAGAGATCGGCGCTGGAATTCTCCACCCGCAGTGCAAGATAAGTGCCACCGGGAGAAACGGCGGCGGCGCCGGCGGGCGCTCGGGGCAGGACGATGGTCACCGTCGGTTTGGAGCCGCTGAAGGGGACGGCGGCGATTTCAGATATTCCTTCCTTCTTTTGCGACACGATGATGCGGCGATCGAGCGTCAAGGCGAGCAGACCGAAGTCCGTGATTCCCGCCGGGCTGTAGTGAAGCACGCGGCTTCCGTGCAGCGCCCAGACATCGACGCCCGCGCCCGAATATGCACCCCCTCTTCCGGCAAGTCCCCGTCTGGTCGTCCCCGCAAGAAACAGCCCATCGACAGAAAGTTTGAGATTGTCGATCGGCAGCGGGACCTGCGCTTCCATTGCAACCTTGCCCGTACGCAGGTCCCAGAGCGTCCAATGCTGCATGTTGGAGCGCAGCGCGAACGAGGAAGGGCCGTCCGGGATCGTCCAGTTTCCCACGAAGGGCTGATGTAGCGCGAAGTCGGGTTTCGCGTTGACAGCGGCGTTTCCTGGCGTCGCGGAAGCTGAGGCGAGAACGCCATCGGAATGCGTTGCCGGAGGATCTTCGCGGACCGTCCAGGCAGCCCTGTCCGCCGCGGCGGCAGCGTGGATTGAGAAAAGCAGCAAAACGCCACCGGCAGCCCCCAACCGCCCGATCGCCTTCACCAACATGCGCAACTCCTACGAACACCCGCGTCGGAAATGAAAAACCACCCGGACAAGTCTGCACGCGCGGCCCTCGAGGTGTCAATCGTCGCGCAGCAATTCGAAAGGCGAAACGGCAATGAGCGATGCCCCATCATCCGATTTAGAGGACACGGCGCTTTGCTGAGTGAACGTTCCGTCGGCGCCCGTATGGAGACCAGCAGCTCATCCCTACATCCGCCGCAGTCGCAGGCCGCGTCACCCGTTGACCACCGTTCCGCCGTTGGGATGCAGGATCTGGCCGGTCATGTAACTGGAATCGTCGCATGCGAGGAAGAGGTAGGAGGGGGCGACTTCGTCGGGTTGGCCGGCGCGTTTCAGGGGGACGTCTTCGCCGAATTTTTCGACTTTTTCTTCCGGGAAGGTGCTGGGGATCAGGGGGGTCCAGATGGGGCCGGGGGCGACGCCGTTGACGCGGATTTTTTTCTCCGCCAGGAGCTGCGAGAGCGAGCGGGTGAAGGCGACGATTGCGCCCTTGGTGGCGGAGTAATCGAGCAGCTTTGGGCTGCCTTTGTAGGCGGTGACGCTGGTGGTGTTGACGATCGTGGCGCCTTCCTTGAGGTGCTTCATGGCGTGCTTGGTGAGGAAGAAGTAGCCGAAGATGTTGGTGCGGAAGGTGCGTTCGAGCTGTTCCTGGGTGATGTCTTCGAGGGACTTCTGGGGGTGCTGCTCGGCGGCGTTGTTGATCAGCACGTCGAGCTTGCCGAGTTGGCGCACGGTTTCCTCGACGGCGTGGCCGCAGAATTTTTCATCGCCGACATCGCCGGGGAATTTGATGCAGCGGCGGCCCTCGGCGGTGACGAGGCGGACGGTTTCGTCGGCGTCCTTGTGCTCATTGAGATAGACGATGGCGACGTCGGCGCCTTCGCGCGCGAACAGCACGGCCACGGCGCGGCCGATGCCGGAATCGCCGCCGGAAACCAGCGCCACCTTGCCGTGGAGTTTTCCGGAGCCGCGTCGGTTCTGATCGACGGTCATGGGGCGCGGGGACATTTCGTCCTGATGGCCGGGGCGGCGTTCCTGGACTTGCGCGGGTTTTTCGTCGCTGGCGCGTTTGCGTTGCTGTTCGCGGGCGACTTCTTCGGTGCGTTTGTCGTGGGCCATGATGCGGAATCTCCTCGTGATGGACGCTCGGCAGGAGCTATCTGGCGGCGTGTGCAAAAGATGCGCCCCTGCGTGCGGCGTTGCGGCCGAGCAGGGGCGTATCGTCGAGGAGATGGTTGGCGAGGGTTTCGCTATTGTTGCGGTTGTCCGGGAGCGGCGTCGAAGCTGACGGTGCCATCGGCCAGACCGGGGGAGGAGACGGTGAGCGTGATTTTTCCGCTGTCGGCGGTTGCGCCGACGAAGCCGACGCATTGGCCGTTGTAGGCTTCATGGGTGTCGCCGCGGAAGTCCTGGTTGATGAGGTGGGCGTTTTCGAGGGCTTCGATTTTGCCGGGACCGGTGACGGCGAATTTGATCTGGTTGGAAGCGTTGGGGATGGTGATGCCTTTGTCGTCGGTGACGGTGACGGTGACATGGGCGACGGAATCGAAGTCATTGAAGAGCTTGTTGGTGCTGGCGGTCACCACGAGTTTGGCGGGCTTTCCGGGCGTGGTGAGCTCGTAGGTAGCGACGGGCTGGCCCTTGTTTTTGCCGACGGCCTTGAGCGTGCCGGGGGCGTAATCGACGGTCCAGGTGCGGACGGAATCCTGCGCGCCGCGGGGCTTGGCACCCAGCGATTGGCCGTTGAGCAGGAGTTCGACTTCATCGCAGTTGGAATAAACCTGGACGGTTTCCTGGTGGGCAGCGGTGTTGGTGGGGTCCCAATCCATGAAGGTGGTGGGACCGCCGCGCCCGGCGAAGCCGCCGGCGCCCGCACCACCGCCGGGCCCGCCGCCGCGTCCTCCGCGTCCGCCCCGTCCGCGGCCGCCGCGCGCGCCGCGTCCGCCCGCGGGCGGTCCGCCGGGCGCTGCGATGAACGTCGTTCCATCGGCCAGGCGCATGGCCAGCGTCGGCCCCGCGCCGCCGGCATTGGCGCCCGGAGGCGGCGGCTGGCCGTCGATCCCCCCCTCATTGGGATTGCCGGGGCCGCCCTGCCTTCCCCCCCCGCGTCCGCCGCGCCCGAAGCCGCCGGTCACGGTGCGTGCCATGTAGACGACCGGCTGATCGACCCACCAGGTGGCATCCTGATAGCCTTCGGGCTTGATCTGGTCGCTGTCGTAGACGATGCCGCTGCCGGCGCCGATGTTGGGAAACGCGAACGTTTCGCCGAGGTAATCCACGCCGCTCCAGATGAAGTGGCCGGAGTAGGCGGGGTTGTCGCGGACCTTTTCCCAGGACCCGAGATCCTTTTTATTTTCAGTGCCGACGATTTTGATCGAGGGTTTGGCCGCGTGCGCGGCGAGGAGCTCATCATCGCGGTAATTGGTGCCCACGACATCGAGCATATCGGAGAGGCCGTTCTTGTAGGCCCCGCCTTCGCCGTCGGAATTCGGGCGGAAGAGCGCCTGGGTCACCGGGCGCGTGGGATCGGCTTCATGGATCGCCGCCACCAGCGGCTTCAAAATGGATTTGGCCAGCTCGGCGTTGGGCGTGTCGTGAATTTCGTTGCCGGAGCTGTAGAGGATGATGCTCGGATGGTTGCGGTCGCGCATCACCATGTCGCGCGCGTCGATGAGGTTCCATTGCTTGAAGAAGATGTGGTAGTCGTAGGTGTTCTTGCCGACGGTCCAGCAGTCGAAGGTTTCATCCATCACCAGCATGCCGACCTTGTCGCAGGCATCGAGGAACTGCGGCGAGGGCGGGTTGTGGGCGGTGCGCACGGCGTTGACGCCGATGCTCTTGAGCGTGTCGAGGCGGTAAATCCATTCATCCTCGGGAACCGCGATGCCAAAGCCCTCGGCATCCGCATGGAGGCAGACGCCTTTGAGCTTGAAGTTCTTGCCGTTGAGCGAGAAGCCGGTCTCGGGGCTGAACACGAAGCTGCGGATGCCGAAGGGCACGGTGTCGTCGTCGATCGCCTTGCCGTCGGCGTTGATGGTCGCCACGGCTTTGTACATCGCGGGATGGTCGATGTCCCAGATGTCGGGTTTGTTGAGCGTGATGTCCTGATCCAACGTGACGCTTTGGCCCGCCGCGACCGTCTGCGATTTGCCCTTGGCCGTGCCCGCCGGTTTGCCATCGGGTCCCAGGAGCGTGACCTCGAGCGCCACGTCGCGCGGGGCTTGCGACTGGTTGACGACCTTGGCGGTCAGATGGACCGTCGCGGAATCGGGCGTGACGTTCGGCGTGGTGACCACCGTGCCCCAGTGATCGATGTGGACGGGATCCTCGATTTCCAGCCGCACGTGGCGATAGATGCCGGCGCCTTCGTAATAGCGCGATGCGGGCTGCTCGCTGGTGTCGGTGCGCACGGCGATCACGTTGGGTTGGCCGGCGGGATTGAGGTGACCCGTGAGTTCATATTGGAAGGCGATGTAGCCGTAGGGCCGCTTGCCGAGGTGGAAGCCGTTGACCCAGACATCGGAATTGGCCATCACGCCATCGAAATCGATGAAGACCTGCTTGCCATCGGCGCCGGCGGGCAGGGAGAAATTTTTGCGGTACCAGCTCACGCCGCTGGGGGCGAAGGCGCCGGACCCGCGGGTGGGAGCGTCGGCCGTGAAGGGGCCGAGGATGGCCCAATCGTGGGGGACGTCGACGTGCTCCCAGGAGCTGTCGGCAAACGCGGGCGCTTCGGCGCCGGTGGCGTCGCTCTTGAGGAAGCGCCAGTCTTTGTCGAAGGACTGGACTTGCCGGGGGCCGTCGGCGGCGCGAACGGTCGAGACCGCCGCCGTCACCGCCGCGAGCATCACCATGGAACGCCACGCCCAGCCGCGCCGGGGATTCACCTGCATCATGCCATTTCTCCTGTATCGTGTTGGGATAACGCGGCGGAGGGCGGTGCATTACAGGATCGCACCCGCAAAACGAAAAAGGCCCGGCATGGGCGCCGGGCCTCGTTGCTTCGGATCGTGCGGGAGGGTTACTTGCCCTGTTCGGCGGCGGGCTGCTCGGCGGGCTTGGCCTGGGTCGCACTGTCGCTCACCACGATCGGCGCGCCTTCCTTCAGCCGCGTCGCCTTGCCGGTCCGCTCACGCAGATAGTACAGCTTGGCGCGGCGCACGCGGCTCTTGCGCTTCACTTCAAGCTTCTCGATCTTCGGCGAATGCAGCGGGAAAATACGCTCCACGCCCTCGTTGTTCACGATCCGCCGCACCGTGAAGTTCGCGTTGATGCCCTCGCCCCGGCGCATGATCACCGTGCCGGAGAACACCTGGATGCGCTCCTTGTCGCCCTCGACGATGCGCTGGTGCACATCCACGATGTCGCCGATGTCGAACTCCGGCGGCTTGGCCTTGAGATGCTTGCTCTCGACATGCGCGAGAAATTCGTTCTTCATGACGTCTGACTCCCTGGGCTTTTCGCCCCTGAGCGGGTTCGCGCTATCGGGTGGCGGGAGAGAGGGGACGTTCCCTCATTCAATCGACCGCCGGTTGGTCCCCGTCGCGGAACCCTGAAAACACGGTTGCATCAACCGTCTTTAAGCAAATCCGGGCGGCGCTCGGCCGTCCGTTTCCCGGCCTGATCGCGGCGCCATTTTTCGACGGCCCCGTGATTTCCGGAAAGCAAAATGTCGGGCACCGACAGGCCCGCGTATTCCCGCGGGCGCGTGTAGTGCGGATATTCCAGGCCGCCCTGAACCGTGGCGTCGCCGCTGCCGAACGATTCGCCATGGGCGGAAAGTTCATCCCCCAAAACGCCGGGGATCAAGCGCACCACGGCGTCGAGCACCACCATGGCCGGGACTTCGCCGCCCGAGAGCACGTAATCGCCGATGCTGATTTCCACCGGCGCGAGCAGTTGGTGAATCCGCTCGTCAAACCCTTCGTAGTGCCCGGCGATCAGCAGCAGGCGGGGCCGTTTGCTCAGTTCCTCGGCCAGCGCCTGGGTGAATTTCCGCCCCGTCGGCGCCAGGATGACGCGCGTCGCGGGCAAGGGGTCCATCGCTTCGATCGCCGCCACCGCATCGAGCACGGGCTGGCACATCAGCACCATTCCGGGGCCGCCGCCGAAGGGGCGGTCATCGACTTTGCGGTGCGGGTCGGTGGTGTAGTCCCGAAGCTGGTGCAGGTGATAGCTGGCGAGTTTTTTATCCTGGGCACGCTTGAGGATGCTGGCCCCCAGCACCGGGCCGAACATCTCGGGGAAGAGCGTGAGGACATCAATACGCATGGGAACACACGCGAAGCCGAACTCAGAACCGCCGTCCGAATCGGAAGGAGACGCCGCCGTCCTTCTGCATCCTGACGACTGTTTTGTGACGTCTTCGCTCAGGCCTGGGGCGCCGCCGCGACCGCCGCCGCGCCGGCATCCACCGCGCGGGTCAGGAGCTGCCGCACCGTGTCCGACGGCTGGGCGCCCTTCTTCAACCAGTGATCCACGCGGGCCTTATGCACCAGCACCTGCTTGGACTTGTCCTTGTTGACCGGGTCGTAGAATCCCAGTTGCTCGATCACTTTCCCATCCCGGGGAGCGCGATGATCGACGGCATTGATGCGCCAAAAGGCGTGATTCTTGCGGCCGAAGCGTTTCAGGCGAATTTTGACCACGGATGACCTCGCGGGGGTACGGGGTTGTTTCGAACCGGCGCCAGCCGCCGGCCCGCGCGCAAGAGACCACTGCCCAAGCGGACGGGGAATCCGGCAATTTAGCGGAAATGCACTTCTGAATCAAGGAATGATCGAAACTGGCGCCGTGGCAAAGCATCGTAGGTAAAAATTGCACTCACCGGGGACCCTCCTGCCTGCGGACATGACTCATCAAAAACGCGTGTTTTTGGTTGGGTGATGGAAACCCTTTTACGCCCGTTTCCCGCGGTGACGTTCCCAAAGCGCCACTGCCGCTTTACTGGTGAAACTACGCAGGCAAGGTACACTGGCCGGCGGCAACGGGGTCCGGGGGCATTTCTCATAAGGATGAATTCATGAAGACTCGCATGGGCACGACCCTCCGCCGGTTCCTCCTGGCCTCGGCCATTGTCGCCTCCGCCGCGCCCGCGCTGGCCGCCGCTCCCAATACCCCCCCCACCGCACCGCCGGCCATCCTGTCTCATATCCCCGGTGATGCGAGCGCGGCGTTGGTCGTCGGCAATCTCAAAACTTTTGGCACCCAGATCAGCAACCTGGGGACGCGGCTCAACCTCACGCAGCGCTTCGGCGTGCCGCTGCCGACGGATCTCGTGGGCTTTGCGGCGCGGAACCTGGGCATCACCAAGGGGCTCGATCCGACCGGCTCGGCGGCCATCGTTTTGCTGCACATGCAACCCGAGGAAATCCAGCAGATCGCCCAGACCGGGCCCAAGATGGTTTTCCTTATTCCCACGAGCGACGCCAACGGCATGCTCTCGGACTTCTCGCCCACCGCGAAGGATGCCGATGGTATTGAGGGGATCACGCTTCCCACGATGCCGGATCGTAAGACATTCGCCGCTACTGTCGCCGACAAATGGGTGGCGTTCGCGCATGATCACGATCTGCTGCAAAGCTACGTGAAAGGCGATAACGGCGGCGCCGGACTCGACAAGACGATTGGCGGGCTGGGCAGCAGCGGCACCGGGGCGGCGGCGCTGCAGGTGTTCTCCGGCAGTGACGCGGTGCTGTGGTTGAACGTCCCGGATATCCAGTCGGTCGTCGATCCGTTCTTCGGCATGATCCAGGAACGCCTCAGCGAAGGGTTCGATCTGGCGAACATGAGCGCCAACAATCCGCCCATCACCGCGGCATTCCAGAAACACCTGTTCGGCGCGTACATCGACATCATCCGTGCCGAGTTTCGCGATGCCCAGGGCAGCCTGACCACGTTGCATCTTTCCGATGCCGGCGTCACGCTCGGCCAGAACACGGTGATGAAGGACGGCAGCACGCTGGGAAAAATCATTGCCGCCCAGTCCGCGGTCGCTCAGGACCCGGCGCACGCGCTGACGCTCAGCGGCCTTCCCGGCGGCGGGTTCCTTGGCGCGGGCGCCGCGCGCTTTGACGGCTCCGTGATGGCTCCGGTTATCGCGGATTTTGAAAAGAGCGTGATGGCTGATGATGTCATCGCCAAGGACCCTCACGCGGAACAGATTCGCCACATCCTGGACAGTTATCAGCAACTCGCCGCGCTCCAGAAAGGCATGAAGATGGTGGTTCTGGATCCACCGGTGGGCGGGGACAAAGGGGCGTTCAACGGAGCGATGCTGGTCGACAGCAGCGATCCGGCGAAGTGCATGAACGTGCTGGTGGACATGTACACCGGCAAGGACATGGCCGAGGTGATGAAACTGTTTTCCCCGACGATCGAGGTGGAACCGACGGTGGTCCGCGACGCCGTGACGATCAAGGGGATCAAGCTCACGAAGATTCAGGCGACGTACAAACTTGTGGCGGCGACGCCGGATCATCCGTTGCCTCCCGGTGCGGAGCAGGGGATGGACATCATCAACAAGATGTATGGTCCGGATGGGTTCGTGATGTACGTGGGCCTGGTGCCGGGCAAGAACGGCGGGGCGCAGCGCATTCTGGGGGTTTTCGGCTCGGAGGGTCCGGTGCTGGAGGGGGCGGTGTCCGCGGCGCTGGCGGATTCGGACGAGCTGGACGCGATGCCGATGATAGCGGCCGAGAAGCGTGAGATTCCTTCGCATGCGATCGCGGTCATGTATGGGCCCTTGAACAAATGGATGGCGCTGGTGGGCAAGCTGCTGACCGACCAGATTCAGACGACCGGGGAAGCGGCGCCGTCGTGGGCGCGGCTGATGAGCGAGATGAAGGAAGCGCCTCCGTTGATGGCGACGTTCGAAGCCAACGGGACGATGGGGAGTTCTCACCTGCACGTACCGGTGGGGACGATCACCAGCGTGCTGGATCTTGTGGGCAAGGCGCGGGCGGCGGGGCGGGGCGCGGGCCAGGGGGGCGCGGGAGCGACGGGAATGCCCTAAGCGGCGGCTGGGCGATTCACGCCCTTTGCCTCACAAGGGGTCGCCCGCGCCGGTTGAAGCCAGGTTCTCCGGCAAGGGAACTCGCAGCCGCACGCCGCCCCAGTCGCGTTTTCCATCCATCGGCGCCAGCGCGGTATCGCTGCCAAGGTGCAATGCCAGCCCGATATCCCTCGCCCCGGCAAGTTGCGCGGGTGTCAGGTGGATGACGTCCGTCCACATTTCTCCTTCCGCCACTGAGCGCTGATCCGGGTCCTGCGGCCGGTCCACCCACGCCAGGGTCTGATCGTTGGCCCCCAGCACATAGAGCGCCAGCGCGTAACGCAGCACCGCCGGACGCATCGCCTGCCAGGTGGCGATGACATCGACGCCCTGGTCTCCACGGTCCTCAAAGCGCAGCCCGGCGAGCACGAATTGGTTTCCGAACTGGATCTCGCGCGATGCGGGGGCGGAACGCTCGACGGCGGCGAGGTAGTCGGGCGTGCGGTTCACGTGGGGCGGGACCGCCGTCCACAGTTCAAGGGCGATCACCCCGACCAGGAGGGCGACCACGAGCGCGCCGCCGAGCATGACGCGCGGTCCGGGATCAAGGAGCGGCGCCCACAGGGAGCGGGTCCGGCCGCCGGGAACTTCGAGGGCCCGGCGCGGCGCATCGCGGGCGTCGTCCGGGCGTCCGGGCATGGGCCAGAGCCGGACAATCCATTGGCGCAGGGGCCGCTCGGCGCAAGCCCAGACGAGGAAGGCGCTCGAGAGCAGCATGGCCCAGAAAACCAGGAAAGCCACCCACGTCGGCATGGCGTAAAGATGGGCCTTGTGGCGGCCATACCAGACGAAGAAGACGTCCTGGAGGAGATACACGCTGAAGCTGATTTCTCCCAGCAGGACCATGAGCGGCGCCGAGAGGGCGCGGGAAATCCAACCCTCCTCGCGGGCCATCACGTAGATCAGCGCGGCAAAGGAGAAGCAAACGGAGCCGGCCTGCTCCAGCCATTGCGTGCCGCCGGCGCCGATCCACGCCACGCGCCTGGCCGCATCCACGAGGGAATGCGCGAAGTACATGTTGGCGATCACCGCGGCGACGGCGGCCAGTTCCAGGGCGGTGCCGGCGGCGCGGCGCAGGTGAAACGCGGCGGGCGTCCTGCGCCACAGCAACGCGACGCTCATGCCCAGGACAAACTCGAAGAGGCGGGCGAAGGGATGCGTGTATACCAGGCCCACCATGGCCACCCGGTGGAGTTGCGCCGGGACGGGGCGGGCGGTGGCGAGGACGTCGGGCCGGTTGCCCAGGGCGATCATTAGAACGGCGGCGCCGGCGGCCAGGGGAAGCTTCCACCACCAGGTCCGGCTCCAGCGGTGGATCAGCAGGGGAAACATCAGGTAGAAGCCGAACTCGGTGGAGATGCTCCAGGCGGCGGGATTGAAAGCAAAATAGGACCACGGGTAGGGGAACCAGGATTGCAGCATGAGCAGGTTGACGCCGAAGGGACGGAGCCAGTCGGCGGTTGTCTGAGAGGGGTAGCCCAGGGCGTTGGCGTTGAGGAGGATCAGGAGCAGCAGGGCGATGATGTGGGCGGGCCAGATGCGGGCGAAGCGTGCGAGAAGGAAGCGGCCGCGGGCATTCCAGGTATCGAGGGAAGGATAGACGTAGGTGAGGATGAAACCGGAGAGGACGAAGAAAAAGGAGACGGCTTGGGCGAGCAGGAAGGGGGAGAAAGTGGCGGAGGGCAGAAGCTGCATGCCGGCGGCGTGGGTGAGCACGATGGCGGCGGCGGCGACGAAGCGTAGGGCCGTCAGGGCGTGGAGGCGGCGGACCCGGGGCCGGGTGAGATCCGGCAGCGGCGCGGCGGCGGGATCGAGCGATCGAATGGTCGGGCTCGCGGACATGGGGGGATTCCTTCCGGGGCCGGCGCGGGGGGGGCGGGCGCGGGGGGCGGGGCGGGCAATCAGCGTGAGGCCTCGAGGGCGGGCAGGACACCGGCGAGGGGGAGTGTTTTTTCTTCGCGGGTGGCGAGGTTTTTGAGCTTGGCCAGGCCGGCGGCGAATTCGGCGGGGGCCAGGAGGAGGGCGAATCTGGCGCGGGCCTTGCCGGCTTCTTCGAGGAGCTTGCCGATGTTTTTGGTGGCCTTGTAGCTGGTGATGGCGGTGAGGCCTGCGGCGCGCAGGAGGGCGAGCTGGCGGAGGGTTTCGTCGGGGGTGTCGAGGGCGTTGGCGATGAAGACGTCGGGCGCGGGGCCGGTGTAGAGGGTGGCGGGGAGCTTGTTTTTTTCGGCGAGGAGGAGCGCGAGGACGACGTCGCCCATGCCGAAGCCGGTGGCGGGGAGGGAGGGGCCGCCGAACATTTCGATGAGTTTGTCATAGCGGCCGCCGCCGGCGAGGGCGCGGTTCTGGCCGGAGGTGTCGGCGACTTCCCAGACGAAGCCGGTGTAGTAGGCGAGTCCGCGGACGATGGAGGGTTCGTACTGGGCGTAACCGGGGAGACCCATGAGGGCGAGTTTGTTTTCGATCTCGAGCTGCGTGCGTTCGATGGTGTCGACATAGGCCTGATGGTGGGCGCCGGGCTGGTTCCAGAAGGCGGGGCTGCGCGGATTTTCGCCGGCGGCGAGCTGCTCGAAGAAGGCTTGCTCGGGGGCGGGGATGGCGTTTTCGGCGTAGAGTTTTTTGCGCTGGTCGGGGTTGAGCTTGGCGAGGCGGTCAAGGAGGTGGAAGGCGAAGGAGTACCGCTCGGGGGGAATGGCGGCGAGGGTGAAGAGATGCTCGACGAGCTGGCGGTCGTTCCAGAGGAGCTGGACATTCGTGGAGGCGAGACCGAGGGTGCGGAGGCAGTCGAGGCAGAGGGCGACGGTTTCGAGATCGAACTGGCGGCGCTGGTCCGGGGTGTCGCCGCCGCCCCCCCCCAGCATGTCGACGTTCCATTGGATGAATTCTTTGAGGCGGCCTTTTTGCTGGCGTTCGGCGCGGTAGCAGCGGGGGATGGAGAACCACTTGATGGGGCGCGGGAGGGCGTTGGCTTTGGCGGCGACCATGCGGGCGAGGGTGGGGGTGAACTCGGGGCGGAGGGCGAAGGTGTCGGTTTTGCCGGACTTGTCTTCGCGGGAGTCGAAGTGGAAGAGTTGGGAGACGATTTCGTCGCCGGATTTGATTTTGTAGAGGTCGAGGAATTCGAAGGTGGGGCCATCGACTTCGAGGAAGCCGTGGCGGAGGGAGACAGCGCGCCAGGTGTCTTCGAGGTAGCGGCGGAGGGCCATGTCGGCGGGGAAGAAGTCGCGCGTGCCGGGGGGAGGTTGGAAGAGGTTGGGCATAGGGAGGGAAGTGTAGGGGGGTGGTGGTGGGAATGACAAATGGGCGGGGGCAATGATGAATGACGGATGTCAGACATCAACCTGCGGCAAAGCTGGCGGGCCAGCGGGAACAGGGTGCGGAGTGCGTCAGCGTTATCTGCGAGTGGGGAGGAAGGACAGGGGCATAGGCAGCTCCTTCTGATGGAAATTACCAGTGGTGAAGTGGCGACGCGCGGGGGGCTTAGCGGTGTTTGAGCCAGTAGTTGTCATAGGCGGTGTCGGATTGAGTGGCGGTGAGTTCCCAGCCTTGGGCGCCCAGGAGGTTGAGGAGTTGGAGTTGGGGGAGGGTGTCGGGGGAGGGATTAGAGTTGGCGAGTTTTTTGTAGAGAGCGTCGGCGTTATCGGAGAGGACTTTGCCAGAGGGAGTGGTCCAGGCGGCGGGAGCAGTTTCGCCGAGGTGGGGGATGCTGAGGACGGCGTAAGACCATTGGTCGGGGGCGGGAGAATGGGCGCGGGATTGCGAAACGTCGGCGCAGCCGGCGAGGGCGATGAGAAGAGGGGCGGCGAGGGTAGGGAGGAGGCGATTCACAGGGGCCTTTCGGTTGGCGGAGGGGGGGGTGTGGATTAATGCAGGAACCGGACAGGCGGCGGGGCGTCCAAAGAACGATGCGATGCGTTGCACTTATTCTAGTCGTTTTCATGGTAGGCTGCCAGCGGGTTGAGATCGAGCCGAGAGGCGAACTGGCAGTAACCCCCGAAACGCAGGCGGGGCTTCAGGCGGTCGAGATGGCGTATGGTAGTTACGCGGCGCGGGGCGGTTCGGACGACGGTGACTCCGGATGGAATGTTGCGCAGTATTCGCACCACCAACAAACGTTATGGGGGAACTGACGTGGATGGCAGGGGGGAGCGGGCGAGGAGGTCGTGGCCGTCGATTTTCAGTTGGAGGTGGGCGGGAAGGTCTGGTTTTTCGGGGGCGGCGGCGGGAGGATCGGTGGTGACGAGGAGCGTGACGTTCCAGATGCCGGTGGGTTGTCGGGCGGCGTCGACAGTGAGGATGAAGGCGGCGGGCATGTGTTGGACGGGGGAGGACGTTTCATAGCGGAAGTCGTGGACGGTGATGGTTTGGAGGGCGGCGAATTGCTGGGTCCATGCCGGGGGTTGGCCCGGGGAAGCGTCTCCGTCGAGGGTGAAGATTTTGGTCCAATTGGTGTTGAATGCATCCTTCATGATGTCTACGAACATGAAGAGAAGGGCGGTATCGCGGCCGCTCGGTTGGGTATCGGCGGCGGGGCGTTTTTCGGCGGGGACGGTGGGATGGTCGAGGGTGATGGAGGTGGGGCGGAGATCGTCGTTGGGAGTGGGGTCGGCGGCGAGGGTGAAGGAGAGTTGGCGGATGGTGAGGATGGGCCCGGGCGGGTGGCCGTCACGGGCGTCGAGGCGGTCCTGGCCGGAATCGGGGGTGATGCGGATGTTGTCGGCGGTGAAGGTTTTGTTGGCGTAGCGGGAGAATTGCCATTGGATTTTCTGGTCGGAGGCGGTGAAGAGGTCCTGGACCTTTTGGCGGACGACGGATTGCGGATCGGGAGTGGCGGCAGCGGCGGAGCGGGCGAGGAGGATGCAAGCGAGGGGGAGGATGAGGGGAGCGGCGCGCATGTTGAGGGGGGTGCAAAGGGTGTTCCAAGGGGTGGGACCTCACCCTTACCCACATCGGGTAAGGGTGGTTTCATTTGTATAGAGTAAGTGGAAGTCGGTAGTGTTGGGAATATCGCCAGGCAGGAGCCGGCGTTTTGGTATGCGGCAAGACCGGAGGTCTGTAAATGGCTGCGGAAACGTGTGCGTCGTTTGTCGTCCGAGAGTTTGGCAATGTGAATCTGGGCGATGCCCGTTTAAAAAAAGATTGCTGATCACCGCATCGCAAATGGCAGAGTATCCGGAGCGTTCGATGCCCAAGCAGGCCGGTTCCTGGGCGGACCTGAAGGCAACCTACCGCTTCTTTGCCAATCCGCGAGTGGATGAGCTTGCGATTGGCCTGCCGCACCGGGAGGCGACGTTTGCGGCCTGCGTGGGGCATCAGGTGGTGCTGTGCGTTCAAGATGACTCGGACCTCTCCTCGGTGAAGATCGCGGCGGAAGAGCACCTGATGCATCACACGCTGGCAGTTGTCCCTGAGGGCAAGCTTCTGGGGATTTTGCAGCAGCGTTTCTTTGCACGGGTGAAGAAGCAGGCCGGCGAGACACGTAAACAGCGGGCGGAGCGCTGGCGCGAAAGCGACATCTGGCAGGAATCGGTCGAGGCGATCAGCGACGCGCCCGAGGGGACGCGTTTTATTCATGTGGCGGATCGGGGGGCGGATAATCTTCGGTTCATGCATGCCTGCATCGCCAAGAAGACCGGCTTTGTGGTGCGGGCGCATCATGACCGGCGAGTGGATCAGGACACGGGAAAGCTGTGGCAAACACTCGAACAGGAGCCGGTCCGGAAGAAAATTCAGGTGACCATTGGAGCGCAGCGGGGGAACAAGCCGCGCCGGAAGCGGGAAGCGACGCTGTCGGTGCGGTTCAAGCAGGTGCAGCTTGAAGCGCCCTGGAATCAGCATGAAGCACACGACGGGCCGCTGGTGGTATATGCGGTGCACCTTGTAGAGGAAGAGCCGCCGCAGGGAGTTGAGCCGGTGGACTGGATGCTTTTGACCAGCGAGGAGGTCACGAGCGTTGAACAGGCCCAGCGCATCATCGCGTACTACCAATGCCGGTGGGTGATTGAAGAGTGGCACCGGGCGCTCAAGGAGGGATGCCGGCTGGAACTCTCGCAGGTCGAATCAATCGAGGTGCTCAGGCGGATGACGGCGGTCCTGTCGATCGTGGCGGTGCGGCTGTTGGAACTGAGAGATCTGGCGGATTCAACCGGTGCGAGCGAGAGTGCCCAGGAACTTCAGAGAATGGTTCCCCAAGCCTGGATAATCATAGTGGCGGCATTGGCGAAGACCCAACCCCAGGCACTGACGCCAAAGAAATTCTGGCAGACGATCGCCAAGCGTGGCGGGTGGCTGGGGAGAAAAGGCGATGGGCGTCCGGGCTGGAAGGCGATCTGGACCGGCTGGCACGACATCGCACAATTCGTCACCGGGGCAGAACTCATGGCCACAGCACGAGAAAACCAAAACACCCTTACCCGATGTGGGTAAGGGTGAGGATTGCGCTCTGTGGGCTTGGAGGGGGCGGGGGAATTTTTTTTGGAGGGAGTGGTGAGGGGATGGTAGGGTAGTGTGGTTGGGCTGGGGTAGGTATTTCTTTTGGAGGAGGTATTGCGCATGGCTGGGATGGAGGTTGTTGTGGGTGGCGGGCAGCCGGAGACGCGGGAAGCGGTTCGGGCGGCGCTTGAGC
>DASZZD010000085.1:0-26624 GCA_035545015.1 Phycisphaerae bacterium | reverse complement strand
GGTTTTGGAGGGTGTTGCGGGCGGAGGGGGAGCCGGGGGCGAGGAGTTGCAGGGTGGCGGAGGTGGGGGTGAAGGGGCCGGTGAGGGTGGTGGTGAGGTTGATGGGGGAATCGGAGGGATTGACGAGTTTGAGGTAGATGGTTTTTTTGTCGTCGGATTCGGAGGCGACGGCGCTCAAGGGGGAGTTTTCGGGGGTGTCGAGTTGGAGGAGGTTGGGGGCGTAGTGGTCGCGCCAGAGTTTCATGACGACGTAGTTGGGGGCGGGGAACCAGGAGGATTGGTTGAAGTTGATGAGGGCGTTGTCCCAGGATTTGGCGGAGGTGGAGCGGAGGAAGAGGGCGGGGCAGGAGATTTCGACGAGGTCGGCGTTGCGTTCGAAGACGTTGAGGATGCCGGCGGCGTAGAGGCCGGTGCGCCAGTCGGTAGATTGGGCGTTCCATTCGGAGATGTAGAGTTTGATGTTGGGGTTGGCGGATTTTTTGATGAGGGCGCCGATATCGAGGAGGTGTTTTTCGAAATCGCGCGGGTTGTTGGCGTAGTCGAGCTTGTCGAGCAGGCCGTTGTAATAGTGGGGGGAGAGGATGTCGAAATCCCTGGCGGCGTTGTCGAGCATGGCGGCATCCCAGTGAGCGTTGGCGGGGATGCCTTCGCCGGGGCCGGTATCGAAGGCGTAGCCTCCGGCGACGGAGAGGTGGAGCTGGGGGTATTTGGCGCGGATGGCGGCGGAGAAGCGGTGGACGATGTCGAGGTAGCGGGGTTGGTCCATGAGGAGCCAGGGTTCGTTGTCGATTTCGATGACGTCGAGGGGATAGGGAGCGGGGTGGCCGTTCTGGGCGCGCTGGTGGCCGAACTTTGTGGAGGGGTCGCCGAGGCAGTATTCGAGCCAGTCGAGGTTGGGCTGGAGGCCGCGGCGGGTATTGAGGACGAGGAGTGGCTGGGCGTGGACTTGGTCGCAGAGGCGCATGAATTCGTCGGTGCCGAACTGGTTGGGGTCGCGGTCGCTCCAGGCTTCGACAGGGGAGGTGCGGCGGTCATCGGCGGGGCCGACGCCGTATTCCCACATATAGGAGTTGGCGAAGGAGCCGCCGGGCCAGCGGATGGTGGCGGGGTGGAGGTCGTCGATGGCTTTGAGGAGGTCGGGTCGGAAGCCGCCGGTGTCGAGGGCGGATTTGGAGAAGAGGGAGAATTGGTCGAGGGAGAGATCGCCGGGGCCGGTGAGGGTGATGGAGAGGGTGGCTTCGGGGGTGGCGGCGGTGGGGATGAAGGTGAAGGTGAATTTTTTCCAGTCGGGGGAGAGGTTCTGGAGGGGGGCGGAGAAGAGGGGGCTGTTGTCCGGAGTGGCGAGGGCGACGGTGGCGTTGGCGGTGATGGCGGAGCGGGCGAAGAGGGTGAGGGTGTAGGATTCGTTTTGTTGGATGTAGATATGATGCTGACGTATGCCGGAGGGATCGGGGTTTGGGGCGGCGTTGGGCTGGGGGCGCGGGGGGTTGCCGGTGAAGCCCTGGGTGATATGGAGGGAGAGGGTGGAGTTTTGGGGGTTGAGGGGGTCGTTGGCGAAGGTGGCGGGGCCGAAGGTTTCCCAATCGAAGGGGGCGGTGAAGGCGGGGGCGGGTTGGTTGTTGCGTGCGGGGCGCGGGGGGAGGATTTCGAGGGAGGGGTTGAGGATTTGGTCGCCCCAGATGCCGCCGTGGACGGAGTGGAAGATGTGTTCGAGGAATTGGGAGTAGATGCGGGGGTCGATGTGGTGGATGGGGGTGTCGGTGTGGAGGGTGAGGGGGATTTCGGTTTGGGGGGCGGACGTGGGCGAGGTTTGGGCGAGGGTGGCGGCGAGGAGGAGGGGGAGGAGGAGGCGGGTCATGAAGGGCTCCGGTTGAGGATAGGGGTATGGTAATTGGGGGCGGGCTGCTGAGTAAGGGGGGGAGTAGATTTAACCACAGAGGGCACAGAGGACACAGAGGGACGACGGCGATGTTGGGGATTTGGGTGAATACCTAGGAGTTCCAGGTGATTGTCTTTTTGGGGAAGAGGTTTGGGCATGGGGATTTGGCGGTTGGAATGAGGAAGGGGCGCCATGGGCATGCCCAGCGGGGCCCCTGCCCCGCAGGGCATGGCACCCGAGTTATCGATGGCATGCACGGGGTTTGGGGAATGGCTGCGGCGGGGGCGGTGGCAATGCGGGGGGGTTTTGGTAGAGTTTGTGGTTCGGCGTCGGTGTCGCCGAGCGTGTGATTTTGCAGGGAATGGTGATGAAGATTGCGATGGATTGGATTGGGGAGTATGTGGCGCCGGGGCCGTCGGCGGAGGTGGCGGGGGAGGCGTTGATGAATGCGGGGTTGCCGGTGGAGAGCGTGGAGGAGGCGGAGGGGGCGAAGGGCCCGACGAAGGTGCTGGATGTGGAGGTGACGAGCAATCGGACGGATTGTTTTTGTCACGTGGGGCTGGCGCGGGAATTGGCGGCGTTGACGGGGGGGAAATTTCGCCCGCCGGCGGCGCCGGTGTTTCAGGCGGATACGGGGGCGGCGGCGCCGGTGAGCGTGCGGGTGCAGGCGGGCGCGGGGTGTCCCTATTATTCGGCGCGGGTGATTCGGGGGGTGAAGGTGGGGCCGTCGCCGGAGTGGATGCAGAAGCGGCTGCTGTCGATCGGGCTGCGGCCGGTGAACAACGTGGTGGATGTGACGAATTATGTGCTGATGGAATTGGGGCAGCCGCTGCATGCGTTTGACCTGGACAAGCTGGAGGACCAGCGGATCGTGGTGCGGATGGCGCACGCGGGGGAGAAGATGGAGGCGATCGACGGGAAGACGTACGCGCTTTCGCCGACGATGCTGGTGATCGGGGATGGGGCGAAGGCGGTGGCGATCGCGGGGGTGATGGGTGGGAAGGCGACGGAGGTGAACGAGGGGACGGTGAACATTTTGCTGGAGAGCGCGCGGTTTGATCCGCTTTCTGTGCGGACGACGTCACGGGCGCTGGGGTTGAAGAGCGATTCGTCGTATCGGTTTGAGCGGGGGATCGATCCGGCGATGGCGGAGGTGGCGAGCCGGCGTGCGGCGCAGATGATCGTGCAGGTGGCGGGCGGAACGATTGTGCCGGGGGTGGCGGTGGAGGGGACGGAAGCGGTGCACGGGGCGCGGGCGATCACGGTGCGGATGCGGCTGAAGCGGTTCGAGCAGATCATGGGGTATCGGATTTCGGCGGACCGGGGGCTGGCGATTTTGTGCGCGCTGGGATTTTCGGCGGGTGTGGATGAGGAGGAGGGCGGTCGGGATTTGCTGTACACGCGGGTGCCGACGCATCGGCTGGATGTGGACCGGGAGATTGATTTGATTGAAGAGATTGCGCGGGTGGAGGGGTACGGGCATGTGCCGACGCTGGATCGGGTGACGCATCCGGTGGCGCCGGAGCCTGCGCGGGAGAAGGCGGCACGTGCGGCGCGGCGGGCGCTGGTGGAGGCGGGGTTCAGCGAAGCGGTGACGGTGACGTTCGTGCCGGAGGCGGAGGGGCGGATGTTTGCGCAGGAGGGGGAGACGCTGATCCATCCGCAGCACGAGGGGTGGAAGGCGGATGTGTTGCGGCCGAGTTTGCTGCCGAGTCTGCTGGCGGTGCGGCGGACGAATCAGAACGTGGGGATCGGGGATGCGCGGGTGTTTGAGACGGCGGAGATTTTCGTGCAGCGGGGGGATGTGATGAAAGAGCCGCCGACGCAGCGGGCGATGCTGGCGGCGGTGGCGGGGGATGTGGAGGCGTTGACGGGGATGGCGCGGGTGGTGGTGGAGGCGATGAATCCGGAGGCGCGGGTGTGGGTGGAACCGGCGGAGCGCGGGTGTTTTGTGAAGGGGGCGGCGGGGCGGGTGTGGTTGGAGGTTGGGGGGAAGAGGGAGGCGATCGGGTGGGTGGGGGTGTTTTCGCCGGAGGTGGTGAAGCGGTTTGATTTGCGCGGGGAGGTGGGGGGCGTGGAGGTTTCGTGGGAGGCGCTGGTGGGGGCGTATGAGCCGGTGCGGCGGGCGAGGGCGGTGCCGCGGTTTCCGGGGGTGAAGCGGGATTTGAGCGTGGTGGTGGCGGAGGGTGTGCGGTGGGCGGAGGTGGAGAAGGCGATTGAGGAGGCGAAGCTGAAGTCACTGGCGAAGGTGGAGTTCGTGACGACGTTCCGGGGGAAGGGGGTGGAGGCGGGGAAGAAGTCGCTGACGCTGGCGCTGGAGTTTCGAGAGGCGGGGCGGACGCTGACGAGCGAGGAGGTGGATGCGGAGGTGAAGAAGGCGGTGGGGGTGCTGGAAGAGCGGTTTGGGGCGGTGCTGCGCGGATGACGACGTAAATGGCCACGAAAGGCACGAAAAGCACGAAAGGTGACGACGGGAATTGTCCACAAATGCACACGAATTTGCACGAATGGACGTGGTGGGATTGAGTGGAACGGGGAGTGGCCGCCGATGGACGCGGATGGACGCCGATCATTTTTTTAATTATTTGGTGAGGGCGTAGCCGCCGCAGATGATGAGGAGGAGGAGGGCGGTGGCGGCGGCGAGGAGGAAAGGGGCGAGGAGGACGCCGGCGGTGTAGCCGAAGCGGTGGTATTTGATGGAGATGAAGAGGGCGAGGGCGAAGAGGATGAGAGGTGGGAGGAATCCGAGAAGGGGTTGGTTGGTGAGGGAGTAGAGGTAGATGCCGAAGACTATGGCGGACGCGCCGAGGATTCCGCCGGCGCAGATGCGCAGGAGGACTTTCCACCAGCGGTTTTTGGCGTCGTTGGAGGATGGGGTGGGGGGTTGGTAGTTGAGGGGTGGAGGGGGTGATTGGGACATGGGGTCTGTGCCTCGGTTGTCAGGAAAGGGCGGCCGGGGCGGGAGGGTTTTGACCCTGTTCGAGCATGGTGGCGATGACGGAGACGAACATGTCGCGGACGTTGGCGATGCATTGATCGGGTGTTTTGCCATCGTTCATGGCATTGGGGAGTTCGACGCCGCGGCCATACCAGCGGCCACCTTCCTGCCAGAGGACGAACTGATAGGAGGCGGCGATGGCGCGGGCGCGGCGGAGCAGGGCGGGAGGGAAAGGGCGATCGAGCGCGGGCCGGGCAGTCGGTCGCGACTCAGGGCGCCGGGTCGAGGATTTTCTGGATTTGACGGACGTAGACATGGCGGACCTCGTTGTGATGCACGGGGACGGCGAAGGTACGGGAACCGTCGGTGAAGATGTGGTGTGATCCTCGAACGCGAAGGAGCCACCACCCGTGCGATTTAAATATTGCCGCGACGACACCAAAACGCACGTTGCTGGGCATGATCAGTATACCGGTGAGCGCAAGGGTTGGAGAAAGATTGCGACAAGAACGCGCCGCGTTTCGATTGGGGTGATGATCGGGGGGCGGGAAGGGGGCGTCAATCGGAGAGGAACTTCGGTGGAGGTGGCGAGGGCGGGAGGTGCGAGCGTCAATGGTGGATGTGGGAGTAGGCGACGACGATGAGGTCGTAGGCGGCGTGTGCGCCGGCGGTGACGCCGAAGCCGCGGTAGATGAAGATGCCGGCGAGATAGATGCCCATGGCGGTGCGGAAGAGGAAGGTGCCGATGCCGCCGGTGGCGAAGGATTCGGTGCCGAGGTAGTGGTAGGCGGCGAAGAGGACGGCGGAGAGGATGAGGATGAGGGGGATGGCGACGGAGGTTTTGAGTTCGAAGATGTCGACGAAGAGGATGTTGAGGAGGATGATGGCGATAAGGCGGAAGAGGAGTTCCTCGTAGATGCCGGCGCCGACGGAGAGGACGACGTCGGTTTGCCAGGGGAGGGTGGTCGGCGTGGGAGCGGCGGCGGCCTGGAGGGAGGCGTGGCGGACGAGAGCGAGTCCGATGACGAAGATGGGGAGTGCCCAGAGGAGGGATTCGCCGGCCATGCCGAGATAGAGCTGGGGATCGATCTCCCATTTGTCTTTTCGCGCGAGATGCCAGCCGAGGAGAATGGCGATGACGGCCAGGGGCGGGAGGATGTTTCCGGCGGCGCCGAAGAGGGCGAAGAACTTGAGCAGCAAGGCGAAGGCGACGAGTTGGGGCGGGGTCTGGTTGGCGGCGGGGGCCCAGGGGTGGATGGCGGTGGCGATCTGGTAGAAGAGGAGCAGCGGGAGGATGAAGATGAGGGATTGGAGGGGCCAATGGGTGCGGTGGGCGTAGGTTTTTCCCGAGCCGATCTGGAACCATTCGGTGCGTTTGCGAGAGGAGGGCATAAGGGGAAGGATTAGAGAGGAAAGCGGGAAAGAGTAAAAGGGAAAGCGTCGAGGCGTCAACGGAATTTTCAGGGGAGCGCGGCGAGGGGAAGGATGGGAACGGGGGCGTTGGCGGAGAGGGCGGGAGCGTCGGGGGGACGGATGAGAAGGGCGGTGGCGCGGGCGAGGGTGAAGAGATCGGCGCTGCCTTTCCAGGTGAGGGGCGTGGCGCGGAGGGCGGCGTCTTCGAGGGAGAGGCTGCAGGGCTGGTAGAACTCGCGGTCGGCGTTGGGGGGGAGTTCGACCGTGGAGTGGGCGACGAGCAGCCGCGGTGCGGGAGCGTCGCAGAGGCTGGCGAGGATTTCGCGGACGAAGCGGTGGAAGGTGACGAAGGCGGAGACGGGATTGCCCGGAAGGCCGGCGACGTAGCGGGTGCGGCCATTGTGCGGGAGGGAGCCGAAGAGGAAGGGTTTGCCGGGCTTCATGCGGACTTTTTCGACGTGCAGGACAAAACCCAGTTCGGCGAGGAGTTGGGGGGCGAGGTCGCGGGTGCCCATGGACATGCCGCCGGAGATGACAAGGAGGTCGGCTTTTTCGAGGGCGTGGAGGATGCGTCGGCGGAGTTCGGGGGCGTCGTCGGGACAGTTGCCCAGATCAAGGACGGCGCCGAGGGTGAGGAATTGGGCGACGAGGGCGGCGAGCATGGGGCGGTTGGAGTTGCGGATTTGGCCGGGGGCGGGGCGGGGCGCGGGCGTGGCGGAGATGTCGACGAGTTCGTCGCCGGTGGTGAGGATGGCGACGGAGGGGCGGCGGATGGGGAGTTGGTCTGCGCCGGCGGTGGCGGCGACGGCGAGGTGGGCGGGGGTGAGGCGCGTGGCGGGGAAGAGGACGGTGTCGCCGGCGGCGGCATCGTGCCCGCGGCGTTGGACGGCTTCACCGGGCGAGACGGCACGGAGCGGGCGGATGCGATGGGCATCCGTTTTTGTGGACCCCCCTACCGCGGGGCCGGGCACTTGCTCGGAAAGCTCGACCATGAGGACGGCATCGGCGGTGGGCGGCATGGGAGCGCCGGTGTTGATGCGGACGCACTGGCCCGGCCCAACGGGGGTGGTGAAAGGGAGACCTCCGGCATCCTGATGGCCTATAATCAACAGCGGTTCGAGCCGGTCCGTATCGGCGGCGCGGACGGCGAAGCCGTCGAGGACGGCACGATCGAAAGGCGGGGCGTCGAGGTCGAGAACGACGGGAGCCGCGAGCACTTGTCCGAGGGCGTCGCGGAGGTGGACTGGCTCGGGGGCGACGGGCTCGACGAGCTGATGGATCAGGCGAAGAACCTGGTCTACGGTAAACATGGGGGCCTTTCGCGTCTTGACTTACGGCGGTTGTGTGGTACGGTCAACGATTGCCGCAACGTTCGGCAGAGACGTCCGTGTAACAGGCGGAAGTAGATTACGCTATGACCGATAATGCAAACAATGCCGTTTCCGATCCCGAGGAAGGCCCTGGCAAGGGGAAGGTGTATTTTGACCGGGCGGCGACGGTGGCGGCGACGGGGAATTTTGATTACGCGATCGACCTGTACGTGCAGGGGTTGTATCGCGAGCCGTTGAACATGGACCAGCACAAGCAGTTGCGCGAGGTGGCGTTTCACCGGAAGGTCAACGGGGGCAAGCCGCAGGGGGGGCTGTTCGGGGCCAAGACGCCCTACAAGGGCAAGGTGCCCAAGGAAGCGATGCTGAACGCGGAGTATCTGCTGGCGAAGGATGTGGGGAACATCACGCACATGATGCAGATGGTGCGGAACGCGGCGGGGGCGAGCCTGGGGGAGGTGGTGTCGTGGATGGGGCCGATCGCGCAGGAAGCGAACCGGACGAGCAAGTCGCCGAAGAAGGATTTGTACCTGGAGCTGGCGGAGCTTTTTGCGAAGGTGAACGACTTCGACAAGGCGGCGCAGGCGGCGGAACTGGCGCGGATGATGGACCCCAAGGACGGGAAGCTCGACGCGCTGGTGAAGGATTACGCGGCGCAGGCGACGATGGTGCGCGGGAAGTTCGACCAGGGCGGGGACTTCAAGCAGTCGATCAAGGACATGGAAACGACCAAGAAGCTGCTGGAAGAGGAAAACCTGGGCAAATCGACGGATTACAAGCGCAAGGCGATCGAAGAGGCGAAGGAAGCCTACGAGAAGAACCCGACGGAAATGCAGGTGATCGTCAAGTACGCCAAGACGCTGGCGGACATGGACGACGAGGCGCACGAGAACGAGGCCATCGAGGTGCTGCGCAAGGCGTTCGCGGCCACCAAGGTGTACCGGTTCAAGAGCAGCATCGGCGATATCCGGATGAAGCAGTTCCGGCGGAACGCCAGCATGCTCAAGGAGGCGGTGTACGCGCACGCCGACGATGAGCACCTCAAGCAGGAACTGGAGCAGTTGCAGAAGGACCGGCTGGCGTTCGAACTCGGGGAATACAGGGAGCGGGCCGAACATTTTCCGACGGACCTGGTGGTGCGCTACGAATATGGCCGGCGGCTGTATGACTCGGGGATGTACGACGAGGCGATCGGCGCGCTGCAGGAGGCGCAGAACAACCCGAAGTACCGGGTGGATTCGCTGTACCTGCTGGGGCGGGCGTTCATGTCGCAGAAGATGCTTCCCGAAGCGCTGGACACGCTGAAGCGGGCGATCGAGGAATATGAGAATGCTATGGCGGGGGACGCCAAGAGCAAGGCGATCCATTACTGGTACGCGCGGGCGCTGGAGGAATCGGGGAAGATCAAGGGGGCGGTGGACGTGTACTCGCAGATCGTGCGGTGGGACTATCAGTATCTGGACACGCGCAAAAGGCTGGCGGATCTGCGGGCGCGGCTGGAAGCGGCGGGAACGTGAGGCCCGACGTAAAGTGGCCACGAAGGGCACGAAAAACACGAAACGGGGAGGAGGAGACGGGTCCACAAATTTGCACAAATGCGCACGAATGCGTTCCGTATCGGGTGGCGTCGCCGCTTCTTATTTTTCATCAGTTATACGGTTTCCATGTGAAATTCGCGCCAGTGGAACCCGGCCCAAGGGCCGGGGCTAAACTTATTTCAGCCCAAGAATCAATGGAGTTCCGTATTACATAGAAATTTTTAAATACATCGTGCGCGGAGGGTGCGCGCTGCAAGGGGCGGACATTTGTGGGGATTTGTGTGCATTTGTGGACAATTCCCATCCCCCGTTTCGTGCTTTTCGTGCTTTTCGTGGCCATTTATGGTCGTCAGAAGTACAGCACGCAGAAGAGGATGAGCCAGACGATGTCGAGGAAGTGCCAGTAGGCGGTGGAGTAGCGGACGCCGGGGTAGTAATTGCGGGAGTAATTGCCGCGGCGTGCGACGTGGATGACGACGCCCAGGGGGATGAGGCCGCCGATGACGTGTGCGGCGTGGAGTCCGGTGAGGACGTAGAACATGCCGAGGTAGAGGCCGCGGAGCTGGGTGGCGGGTGTGAGGCGGTCGTAGAACTCGATCCAGTTGAGGGTTTGCAGGACCAGGAAGAGGATGCCGAGGAAGAAGGTGGTCCAGAGCATGCGGACGAGCTTGCGCTGGTTGTCGCGTTTGATGGCGTTGACGGCGCTCTGGATGGTGAAGGAGGAGATCACGATGACGATGGTGGAAAGCCAGAGGGTGCGGGGAATCGGCGGGAAGCCTGGCGGCGGCCACTGGTGAGCGCGGGAGCGCAGGATGAGGAAGGCGACGATGGAGGCGGTGAAGAGGACGCCGAGGGAGACCAGGAGGATGGCGATGCCGATGGTGCCCGCCCCGCCGATGCGGAGGTCGCCTTTGCCGGTGGCGAGGTCGTAATTCTCCGGGACGGTGTCCCTGTCGAGATCATCGGGCGAGGTCATGGGTCACCGAAGGCACTCAGGAGCGGAGGCCATGAAAGAGGCCCGCGGGGGGTTCCGGCGGGCCTGGGGAAAAGCAGCGCCAGCGGGACAAGGAGTCAGGGCCGGTTGACGTCGGGGTTGGCCGGAGGCACGGACGTGGGCGCCTGGGCGCCCGGTTCGTTTTCGGCGGTGAGCAGGACGCGGTGCTTGACCTTCTCGGCCTGCTGATTCCAGACGGTGGAGTGGTACTGGTGGGAATCGAGCATGGTGAGGCTGATGAAGAGGGCGACGAAGATGAGGCAGCCGACGAAGACGATGGAGTTGAAGGGCTTGTCCCAGCGGAGGTGCATGAAATAGAGGATGACGAGGGAGGACTTGATGACGGCGATGGCCAGGGCGACGACCAGGTTCATTTCGCCGAAGTTCACCAGCGAGGCGAGGTAGGTGAGGATGGTCAGGCAGACGAGGCAGATGAAGATGGTGGCGAGCACGCGGAAGGGCACGATGTGGCCGACGCCGTGGACGGGGTGGCCGCCGAATTCCTCGTTGCTGTGGGCGGGCGGGGTGGCGGGGGCGAAGTCGCCGGGAACGGGCGGGGGCACGGGATGTCCCATGGCGGCATTGGAAGGGATGTCGGTCATGCGAGCGGTTCCTTAGAGGAGGGCCTTGCGTTGGGGCGGCGGCAGGGGCGTTGCGTGTCAGGAGATCAGGTAGAGCAGGGGGAAGAGGAATATCCAGACGAGGTCAACGACGTGCCAGTAAAGGCCGACGAAATCGACGGGGGAGTAGTATTCGGGCCCGAACTCGCCTTTGCGGGCGCGGAGGAGGATCCAGAAGATGAGGGACATGCCGACGAGCACGTGGATGCCGTGAAGGCCGGTCATGAGGAAGTAGCAGGAGAAGAAGATCTGGACGTTTTTGGGTTCGTTGCCGACCTCGTGACCGGTGACAATATCCTCTCCGGCGTCCCGGGCGGCTTCGGTGGACTCCCACTGGGGGTTGAGGCCCTGGGGACCGATGGCGGCGCGGGGGACGCGGGATTCTTCGAAGGCGATGCCGTTGGCGTCATGGGCGAGCGGCGGGGCGTCCGCGGGAGCCGAAGCGGTGATGGGCTTGACGGCGATCGGGGACTCATTGGTGTTTTCGACCTTGCCGACTTCGCCGGGGCGTTCGGTGGGGTTGTAGTAATAGCCGGGGTAAAGGGCTTCCTTGAACTTGGCGTTGTATTCGATGCCCTTGATGCCCATGAAGATGGCGCCGCAGACGATGGTGATGCCCATGAGCACGACGCAGAGCTTTTGATTGGAAACGGAGAAGAGGACCTTGTGGCGTCCCTTGCCCAGGGGGATTTTGAAGACCGCGGGGGCGGTGCCGAGCTGCGAGCAGCGGACGGCCCAGGCCATGGTGAAGGAGGAGAAGATGAGCACGAGGGTGTTAAGGCCGCCGTAGATTTTGTTGAGGTAGAGGTGGGCGTATTCGAAGACTTCGGGGTGATTGGAGCGGTAGACGGAGTAAGCGCAGAAGAGGCCGGAGAAGAGGAGGACCTCGGTGGTCAGGAAGAGCCAGATGCCGAGCTTGCCGGAATCGAACTGCTGCTGGGGGGTGTCGAAATGGTGCGCGAGGAACTTGGGGTGTTCGTGATGCCCGGGTTCTTCGTGTCCTTCGGCGATAGTCGTCATGTGGTTCTCGTAGGGAGCAGGGAATCAGAGACAAAAGCAGGGACCGCGGGGGGAGCGCGGCGCGGATGCGCCGCGGCCCGAGACACTAATGATGACCGCCGGCCTGATGGGGGATGGCGGTGGTGGTGGTGTAGGGTTCGGCGAGGCGGTTGTCGCGGACATAGCCCTGGACGGAATCATCCCAGACCAGGTTGGAGTGGTCGTACGGATCGCCGACGTGGGGCGGATGCTTGAAGTTGTCGTGCGGCGGGGGCGAGGTGCAGGCCCATTCGAGGGTCGCGGAACCCCAGGGATTGGCGGGGGCCTTTTCACCCTTGAAGAGGCTGTGGATGAGATAGGCGGCGGTGAGCGCGAAGCCGACGAACTGGATGTACGCGCCGATGGTGCTCATGACGTGGTAGGGCTGGAAGTAGGGAAGATAGGTGGCGTAGCGTCGCGGCATGCCGTGGGAGCCCATGACGAACTGCGGGAGGAAGGTGGTGTTGAAGCCGATGAACACGAGGCCGCAGGCGATTTTGCCGAGGGTTTCGTTGTACATGCGGCCGGTGATTTTGGGCCACCAGTAGTGGAGGCCGGCCATGAAGCCCAGGAGGGTGCCGCCGAACATGACGTAGTGGAAGTGAGCGATGACGAAGTAGGTATCGTGGAGGTGGACGTCGACGGAGAGGGCGCCCAGGAAGATGCCGGTGAGACCGCCGATGGTGAAGTTAAAGAGGAAGGAGAGGGCGTAGCACATGGGGGTCTGGAGCCAGAGGGAGCCCTTGTACATGGTGGCCAGCCAGTTCCAGACTTTGATGGCCGAAGGGATGGCCACGAGCATGGTGAGGAAGGAGAAGATGGTGGCGAGCATGGTGGACTGGCCGTTGGGGAACATGTGGTGTCCCCAGACGAGGAAGCCGATGATCGCGATGCCCAGGGAGGAGAGGGCGACGAAGCGGTAGCCGAAGATGTGCTTGCGGGAGAAGGTGGGCACGACTTCGGACATGACGCCCATGGCGGGGAGGATCATGATGTAGACGGCGGGGTGGGAATAGAACCAGAAGAAGTGCTGGAAGAGGACGGGGTCGCCGCCGTATTCGCTGTTGAAGATGCCGATGCGCAGGACGCGTTCCATGATGAGCAGGAGGAGGGTGATGCCCAGCACGGGGGTGGCGAGGACCTGGATGATGGAGGTGGCGTAAGTGGACCAGAGGAACAGGGGCATGCGGAACCAGGTCATGCCGGGCGGACGGAGTTTGTGGATAGTGACGATGAAATTCATGCCGGTGAGGATGGAGGAGAAACCCAGGACGAAAATGCCGCCGACCATCCAGCAGACGGCGGTATCGGTTTGAGCGGAATAGGGCGTGTAGAAGGTCCAGCCGGTGTCGACGGCGCCCAGGATGATCGAGAGGATGGCGAGGATGGCGCCGGTGACATAGAGGTAGAAGGAGAAGAGGTTGAGGCGCGGGAAGGCGACGTCTTTGGCGCCCAGCATGATGGGCAGGACGAAGTTGCCCAGTGCGGCGGGCACGGCGGGGATCAGCACCAGGAAGATCATGATGGCGCCGTGCAGGGTGAACATCTGGTTGTAGTGCACGTAGCTTTCTTCGGTGGTGAAGATCACGCCGTTGGGCTCAAGGAGCTGGGTGCGGATGATCATGGCGAAGACGCCGGCGACGAAAAAGAAGAAGAGGGTCGCCGTGAGGTACATCACGCCAATGCGTTTGTGATCGAGGGTGAGCGCCCAGGACCAGAAGCCGTGGGTGTGGGTGAGGTAATTGTCGGCGGGGGTATCGAAGGGGCCGCCAGGTTGTGCGAGATCGGGGGTGATGGTGGTCATGGTATACGTCCTGCCAAATTACTGCGCCTGGGTGGTAGCGGCGGCGGGGGCGGTGGTGCCGCCGTTGGCCGCGGGCCAGTGCGATTGTAGCCACTCGGGGTGATGATCGGGATGTTTATCGGCATCATAGAGGTCGGAATTTTCGGGGATGGGGGGCGTGAAGGGGAGTTTTCCGATGCTGCGAATGTAGGTGATGATGGCCCGGAGCTTTTCTTCCTTGGCGTGGGTGCCGGAGAATTGGGCCTCGAAGGAGGGCATCTGGTCCTGGTAGCCGGAAACGATTTTGGCGCTGGGATGGAGCGCGGAATCGGTGATGTAGTCTTCCCACTGTTGATCCGAGTCAGCGGCATGCATGGCGAAGCCGGGCACGTTGGAAGCGGAGAAGGTCACATCACTCTTCCACAGGCCTTTCCACGTGGGACCGGTGCCGCCGGGAGCGCCGGTGACGTTGTGGCAGGTCGCGCATCCCATCTGGTTATAGAATTTTTCGCCGAGCTGGACGTAGGGAACCCAGTGCTCATGTCCATTGGCGTCCTTGACCTTGAACGGGTTGGCGACCTGGGCCATGGCGGCCTGGAAGTCGGCGGCGTCGAGCACGTGCACCGCGGTATGCATGTGGGAGTGGTCTTTACCGCAGTATTGCGTGCAGAAGACCGGGAAACCGTCGGGCGGGGTGAGTTCCTCGGGGATGAACCAGATATTGGTGGTGCGATAGGGGATGGCGTTGCGCTGCGTGCGGAACGCGGGGATGTAGAGAGCGTGGAGCACATCCACGGAGTGGAGGTTGAGGACGACGGGGACGCCTTTCTGCACGTAGAGGGCGTCGGAGATGCCGCCGTTGGGATAGGTGAACTGGAAACTCCATTTTTTGGCTTCGACATCGACGACGACGGCGTTGGAGGGAGGCGTGTCGTAGTTGATGAAGCCCTTGAAGCCGACGAAGAAGATGCCCATGACGATGATCAGGGGCACGACGGTCCAGGTGATTTCCAGGGGGGTGTTGTGGGTGATTTCGGGGGTGGCGTCGTTCGGGGTGCGGCGGCGGTACTTGAAGATGAAGACCAGCATGATCAGGACGACGAGGCAGAAGAAAAAGCCCGTGATGCCCAGGACGACGTTCCACGCCCAATCGTACTGGTACGAGAGGTTGGCCCCCTGCGTCGGGAGGAAGAAGGTTTCAGTCTGCGCGAGAAGATTCATCATGGATATCCTGACTACGCCAAGGGATCGGGGTGGTTGGGATCAGAGGGAGGAGCCGGATTCTGGGAGAGGTCCGCCGGGACATTGGAGGCGGCGGCGGCTTCGTCGGCGGCTTTGGCTGCATGGGCGGCCTTAAATTCCCCGCGCCACATCACGCCGAGGAAACCGGCGACAAAAGCGATCGACAGCAGCGCCCCGGCGGTGCCGGCATAAAACCAGGGATTCTGGACATACCGGCCGGTTTTGGCATCGAAGTGCATGGCGCCGCAGCAGAGAGCGACGGCGAGCAGGCCCCCGCCGAGCTTGCCGTTGGAAGCATTCACAAGGGCGTAGTGAAGTTGGTCGGGCTCATACTGGATGCCCAGGATGGTCTGGGAAACGCGGCCCTCGGGCGTGCAGACGAAGATGCCCGTGGAGTGCAGGAATTTGTCGCCCTTGGGATAGGGGTTGCGCATGAAACCGAAGCCGACGGCATCGGCGAGGCGCTGGATGTTATTGGCGTCGCCGGTGAGATAGATGAAGCCGGGGTCGGTCGGACCGCGGCCGATCTTGGCCTGGTAGATGGTCCGCTTGGAGGCGGCGATGGCGGGGGTGTCATCGGGATCGATCGACGCGACGATGATGTCGTAATCGCGGTTGAATTTCAGGTTGCGCGGCCCGGCGAGAACGGCGTCGCAGAGGGCCTGCTGGTTGAAGCCGCAGAGCGCGGGGCAGGAGTGATAAACCAGCGAGACGATGACCGGGCGATCGTGGTTGAACAGGTCGCCGAGCTTGACGGTTTTCCCGTTGGATTCGGTGAAGGTGGCGTCGAGGGGCAGCATCGTGCCGGTCTTGTCGGTGATGCCGGGATTGGGCACGGCGACGGGGGGACCGGCATCGGCGGGGAGATCCTCGCGATACTGGGCGTGGGTGCTGGGAGCGGCGGCGAAAAGGACGACGGCCGCGGCGGTGATCGCCGCGGCGGACCAGCGGATGAACTTGTGCGAAAGAAAAACCATGATGCTCATTTAGCGGAGGCTTGGGCCTGGGCATACTCCTTAGCGGTTGCGTCAATGGCGCGATCGATCGGCTCGCGCACGATCTTTTTGGCTTGGCCGGGTTGTCCCACGCGATCGTTCCAGCCGACCGGATCGGTCAGCTCTTTTTCCTGCGTGATCACCAGCGCCCCGAACGGCGTGTTGGGATCGTATTCCGAAAGCTGCTTGCGCGCCCGTTCGGCGGCGTCGGCATTATAGAACCATGCCTGGAGGCTGACGATGGCGACGGCCAGAAGAACCGCAAAAAACGCGACCACCGTCGCCACCAGCGGGATATTGATGTCTTCAGCCTGCGTGGTCGCGCCCGGCTCGAGATGCTCGGCGCCGGGAATGATCTCCGGCGCCTTGGCCTCCCCGGGAATGGTTTTGACGTGATGGCGGTGTTCCATGAATGCGCCTCTTGATACGGTGTCGCTCCGCGGGGGAGCGCCATAAACGTTTCTGCCCGCAGCCAGTTACATATTCTCGAATGCCAGCGCCTCCGGAAGCCGCGGGTCCCGCATCGGGATCAGCGAGTGCTTCCGCAGGGTGAGCACCGTGGAGAACACGTACAGCCCGCCAATGCCCACCAGGCACAGCGCGGTGATCAGCACGCTCAGCGGCTGCAGCGGATAATTGATCTGCGCGGCGAACGCGGCGTGCTGGCTGCTTAAGGTATACATATCGGTGGTGCCTTGAGACAAGTGCGTCAGCGCCTGCGTGATGGGCATCCGGTCATTATTGATCTCGTGGGGCACCTTGTTGATCCACTCGTTCGGGATGATCAGCCACCACACGTCGAAGATGCACGCACAGACCGACCACATGGCCCAGAAGGCGATCACGCCGTTGCGCCGCTTGACGTGCCGCGACAGCAGGCCCGGGAACGGGATCAGCAGGTGCACCAGCAGCAGCACCAGCGAAAGCGAGGCCCAGACGCCGATCTGGCGCGGAATGAAAAACTGGGTTTCCTCGGGAAGGTTCGAGTACCAGGTGAGCATGTATTGGGCGAAGGCGACGTAGCCCCAGAAGAACGTGAAGGCGAACATCCACTTGCCCAGGTCGTGGAAGTGTTCGTGGTTGATCGCGTCGCCGACCAGCCCGCGCTTTTTGAAATAGAGCGCCATCAGCACGACGGTGGACCACATCGAGAGCATGCAGCCCGCGAAAAAGTAGACGCCGAAGATGGTGGAGAACCAGTAGGGGTTGAGGGACATGACCCAGTCGAAGACGAAGCCGGTGAGCGAGAAGCCGTAGAGATAGATGAAGGGAGCGGCCACGCGTTCCATGGCCACGGTGATTTTGGGATCGCCCGTTTTGTCCTGCTTGATGGACCTGGACCAGAAGAAAAACGCCAGGAAACCCCAGAGGACGAAGTAAGCGGCCAGACGGATGAAGAAGAAGGTGGGATTGAGATAACCCACCTTTTCCATGAGTTCCTCGTCGGCGACGCGGTGGGCGTGGTTGAACCAGGGATAAAGGTCGGGAACCATGGCGATCAGCGGAATCATGAGGATCGCCAGGAGGAAGATGTTCATGGCCAGGCCTTCACAGAGGCGGCGGATGGCGACCGACCATCCGGCGCGTGTGAGGTGGTGGATCATCGTGTAGCCCAGGCCGCCCATCGTCAGCGCGAAGAAGAAGCAGTACGCGAACAGGTACGAATGGAAAAAGTGCAGGCGGGCCTGGGGGTTCTGCATGCCGAGGATGGCGGCGGCGGCGAGGGCGACGACGCCGACGAACAGCCCGCCGATGCCCAGCCGGGTTCCGGTGGAACCGAGCATCAGCTTAGCGGGCTGAAGGGTAACTGGATGTCCGTGTGCCAAGGGTCTGCACTCCAACGCTGGGGAGATTCCGCGATCAGTGAGCGAATTTCTGTTGTTCTTCGGGTGTCAGGTCGGAAACCGGGGCCGCCTGGGAACGCTCGAGCGCCCGCACGTAGGCGACGATCGCCCAGCGGTCGGGAATGGTGATCTGCTTGTCATACGCCGGCATCGTCCGCACGCCGTTCGTGATGGTGTTGAAGATGCTCCCGTCGGGGCGGTCCTTGATCTTCTGCTCCTGCAGATTCTGCGGCTGCACCCACGCGGAGGCGGCCAGCGGATCCGGACCGTTCTTCAAGGCTTCGGCGCGCTGGGCGACCATGCCGTCCCCGTACCCGTCGTACCCGTGGCAGGGAGCGCAGTAAATGTTGAACCGCTCCTGCCCCCGCTGGATGAATTCCTTGGTGACCGGGAACTGCACCGGGATCGTGTGGACGTAGAAATTATCCTTGTCCACTTCCGCATCCGTCGCCTTGGGGTTGCGAACATTCAGCGGAAGCTCCGCGGCGAATTGCTCGTCGGTCGTGTTGGCCGGGCGATTCCGCCCCAGGCACACCGCCGCGTAAATCGTCGGGTCCGAGAGCACCACCGACTTGCCCCCGTTAAGCAGGTGGGGATCGGTCGGATCGTTGAGGATTTCCGCCGGAATGACCATGTCTTCCTGAGCGAGGGTGTTGGGAACCTGCGGCCGCATGGAGCGGCCGTCGGCGAACATGTCCGCCGGACGCTGCGCCTTGAACTTCGGCTGCTTGTCCATGTCGAGGATCAAATGCGGCGCCAGCGTGGGGCTATGGGAAGCACGCGACCGGGCCACCAGCGCGAACGGCAGCATCGCCAGCACGATCAGCACGCAAATCAATCCCATGGTGATTTTGGACATGGGCATCAGTCCTTCACTTCTTCAATGGCCGCGGGATGCGTGCCTTCCAGCAGCACACGCGAGTTCGCGGCGTCGAACTTTTCATCGGTGGCTTCAACCACCAGGAAAAAACGGTCGTCGGTCGCACGCCGAAACCGCGCCACCGAAAACAGCGGATGGTGATACCGCGGCAGCCGCAGGAACATCCACAGTCCGTAAAACGCCGTCAGCGACGAGGTCAGAACCGTGAACTCAAACATCACCGGCACGTTGGGCGGCACGGACCAGTAGGGCTTTCCCGAGATCGTCAGCGGATAGCCCGACAGCACGTACAGGCTCGCCGACTGCGTGTAGGGGCTGTTCACGTACCACTGCATGAAGATCGCGAACGCCAGGCCGGTCAGACCCACCGCCAGGATCACCCACGGCAGCACCGTCCGACGGATGCCCATGGCCGTATCCAGGCCGTGCACCGGGAACGGCGTCAGACAGTCCCATTTCTTGAAGCCCGCGTCGCGGACCTGTTCGGCCGCGTGAAGCAGCTCGCCCGGGGTTTCGTACTCCGCGAGCAGGCCCCACAGCCGCGGCTCGCGCGGGCGGATCGAAGGTTTGATGGTGGCAGCACTCATAAATGGAAACCTTTAGCGGTTGAAAGCGTGGGAAGCGTTCCTCAGTGACGTTCCGCGGGAGTCAGCTCGCCCGCGTAGCCGCTGGCGCCGGGGTGCCCCAGATGATCCGGGTGATAGTGCGGATCCGCCTGCGGCAGGACGGATTTGACTTCCGCCATCGCCACCATCGGCAGATAGCGGCAGAACAGCAGGAACAGCGTGAAGAACAGGCCGAACGATCCCATCAGCGTGAACACTTCCACGTAGCTGGGGTAATACCAGTGCCAGTTGGAGGGCAGGAAATCGCGGGTGAGCGACGTGACGATGATCACGAAACGCTCGAACCACATGCCCACGTTCACCAGGGCGCAGATGATCATCAGCGCCCACTTGTTCTGCCGGAACCACTTGAACCAGAAAACGTGCGGCACGATCGCGTTGCAGCCGAACATGATCCAGCCGGCCCAGAACATGTTGCCGAATTCGCGGTTCATGAAGTGGAAACGCTCGAACGGGCTCGCCGAGTAATACGCGATGAACCATTCCATCAGGTAGGAGTAGGCCACCATCGAGCCGGTCACCAGGATGATCTTGGCCATGTTGTCGAGGTGGCGCATCGTGATGAAGTCTTTGAGGCCGAAGAGCTCGCGAGCGGGAATCGCCAGCGTGATCACCATGGCGAAGCCCGAGAAGATGGCCCCCGCGACGAAGTACGGCGGAAAGATCGTCGTATGCCAGCCCGGAACCTGCGAGACCGCGAAGTCGAACGACACGACGCTGTGCACCGACAGCACCAGCGGCGTCGCCAGGGCCGCCAGGATCAGGTAGGCCTTCTCATATACATGCCAGTGGCGGTTCGAGCCGCGCCAGCCCAGCGAGAGCAACCCATACAGCAGGAAACGCCACTTGGTCACCGCCCGGTCGCGGAAGGTGGCCAGGTCGGGCACCATGCCCATGTACCAGAAGAGCACCGACACGGTCGCGTACGTCGAAACCGCGAAAACGTCCCACAGCAGCGGCGAGAAAAAGTTCGGCCATAGACCCATCTGGTTGGGAATCGGAAACAGCCAGTACGCGAACCACGCACGGCCCACGTGTACCGCCGGAAAGATGCCGGCGCAGCACACGGCGAAAATGGTCATGGCCTCGGCGAAACGGTTGATGCCCGTGCGCCACTTCTGCCGGAACAGAAACAGAATCGCCGAAATCAGCGTGCCGGCGTGACCGATGCCTACCCAGAACACGAAGTTCGTGATCCCGAAAGCCCACATGTTCGGACGGTTTTCACCCCACACGCCCACGCCCGTGAACAGCAGGTAGGTCAGCATCGTGCCCAGCATGCACATCCACACGAACGCCACGCCGAAGGCGATATACCACGCGCGCGGCGGCCGCGGAGCTTCGGCCACGTAGCAGATCTTCTCCGTGATCGCGTGAAAGCTCGCCGAATTGCCCACCACCAGCGGAGAGCGGCGGGCGGGATTGTTGAACGTGTTGTCACGTTCAGCGATCCCATAAGGGCTGGGCTGGAGATTATCACTGGGTATCGCGGTCATGTTGACTACCTACGTCCAATGGCCTGTGGATGCGATATCGGAAACGGGCCGCAAAGCGCGGCTGCCGGTCACTCGCCGGGCGGATTGTCCGGGCCCGGCGGCGTGCCGGGCTTTTCCGCGCCCTCTTCGCCTGGTTTCTCTTCAAAGAAGAACCCCTTGGAACGCCACCTCTCATCGTCATACCACTGCGGATCGAGGCCTTCGGCGGGGTTGCGGACCTTGGCGAGATACAGCGTCCGCGGCTTGGTGTTGAGTTCCGGATCCAGCAGGCCGTAATTCTGGTTGAGCGCGTGCAACTTCGTCACCCGCGCGTTCGGATCGTTCAGATTGCCAAACACAATGGCGTTCGTCGGGCAGGCCTGCTGGCACGCCGTGACCACCATGCCCTCGGGGATCATCACCGTGTCGGCGTGATCGCGGTTTTCGGCGCGAACCTTGATGCGGGCGTTTTCGATCCGCTGCACGCAGTACGTGCACTTTTCCATCACCCCGCGCATCCGCACCGTGACCTGCGGGTTCTTCGACATCTTGTACAGGTCGTCAATGTCCGGCCGGAGGATGTTGGGCGTGTAGTGCGTGGCCATCTCGCCCGTGTTGTAATCGAAGAAGTTGAACCGCCGGACCTTGTAGGGGCAGTTGTTCGAGCAATAACGCGTCCCGATGCAGCGGTTGTAGGTCATCATGTTGATGCCCTCCGCGCTGTGCGTCGTGGCCGCCACCGGGCACACTTCCTCGCACGGGGCGTTTTCGCAGTGCATGCACGTCACCGGCTGGTGCACCGCCTGGGGATCGTCCGCGTTGTGCTTGAAATAGCGGTCGATGCGGATCCAGTGCATCTCGCGCCCTTTGTAAACCATGGCCTTGCCCACGACCGGCACGTTGTTCTCCGACGTGCACGCGACCACGCACGCCGAGCAGCCCGTGCACACCGTCAGGTCGATCGCCATGCCCCACTTGTGGACATGCTCGTAGCTCCGCTCGTTGAACATGCTCAGGCTCACGACCTTGCGCGTGCCCAGGGAGGAATTCTTGCGGTATTCCTCCAGCGTCCCCTCCACGACCAGCAGGGGAACCTCCGCCTCCATCCGCTTCTTCCCAAGATCGGAGATCAGGTCCATCATGTGGTGCTGCTGCACGCACGCCAGCGGGTTCACCTTGCCCGTATAGCCCACCTGCACCGGGATGTACGAGCCGTCCTTCGTGCTCTTGAGCGCGTACCCGTCGCAGCCCACCTCTTCGGCGATCGTGCCCAGGCCCTTTCGCCCGTATCCCACGGCCAGGCTCAGGACGTTGTCCGGATGGCCCGGCAGGATGTACACGGTGGCTTCGATGTCGTTGCCGTTGGCGGAAATTTTCAGGACCTGGTCGCTGTCGACGTTGAGCTTTTTGGCCGTGTTGGGCGAGACCAGCAGGGGATTGTCCCACGCGCAGCGGTTCATCGGATCGGGCAGTTCCATGAGCCAGCCGTTGTTGGCGAATCGGCCGTCATAAAGCATGCCCGTGTAGAGGGCCAGCTCGTAGCCTTCGCCGCCCGCGGGCGCGGGGACGGTCGCCACGCGGGAGATCGCCGCCGTGAGATTCGCGACGTTGGGGCTGAGCTTTTCGGCGGCGCGGGCCGAGTTGGCCACCACGCCGTTGAACAGCGCCTGCTTCCAGTTCCACTCGCTGTAGCCGGGGATGTACTCTTTGGCCGTGGCGCGCACCAGGTCGTACCCCGCTTCGTCCTGGCCCGAAAGGGCCGAGAGAAATTCGATCGTGCTCTTGCCGCCGAACAGCGGCTCGATGAGCGGCTGGGCGATCGACACGGTGCCGTCGAAGGTCCGGACATCCCCCCAGGCTTCCAGGTAATGCGCCTGCGGAATATGCCAGAGGCATTCCCGGGCCGTTTCGTCCACGTACTGTCCAAGGTGGATGGCGCTCTTGCTCCGGAGGATTTCGTCGATCTTGAGATCGCGCGGAGCCGTCAGCACCGGGTTGGCGCCGATGACCACCACCAGGTCCGCGCTCGGGGCGGCCTGGGCGAAGGCTTTGATATGCTCGGAGTGCGGCGTCCAGCCTTGCTCCGCCCGGGGGTCTTCCGGATCGGCGTAGTAATCGACCGGGGCGTTGATCGCGGCATTGATCGCCGCCACCGCCGCGTGAACATCCGGGCTTTGCCGCGACCCGGCCACAAAAACGGCCTTGCCCGCACTCGCCTTCACGTCGGCGGCGATCGCGTTGATGAACGCCTGCATGCTGGGATCCAGCGTCGCCACCTTCGCATTCCCCTGGCCCAGCGCGGCGGCCAGAGCGGCCACAACGCCCGGAATCTGCGAGGGACGAACCCCCCGGCGGTGATCGGCCGTCGAACCCGTGATCGTGAACCCGCTCTCCACCACGTACAATCGGTTCATCCTGGCGGTTGCGGCATGGTCGTTGTCGCGAAGCATCCGCCCTTTCGCCCAGTCGGCGTTGAACTTGATGCTCAGCGGCTCGGCAAAGAAAAGATCGGCATCGATCGACACGATCACGTCCGCGGCGTCCAGACGCGGAACCGCCCGCAGCGGCCGGCCAAAGGCGGCAAGCGCCCCGGCACGCTGGTTGTCGCAGCTCATCGGTTCCCACTCGAACCACTTCGCCGCGCCAAAACGCTTCCGCAGCGCCGCCACCGTCGGCGACCGGCTGGCTTCGCTCAGGAAGACGATGCCTTCGCCGTTGGGCTTGACGTGCTGCTTCACATACGCCGTAAACTTCTGCCAGTCCTGAGTTTCGGTCCCGCTCTTCGTCTGCGCCGTCACGTGCCGCGAACGATCCGGATCCCACACGTTCAGCACCGACGCCTGAAGGAAGATATCCGCAGACCGGCCCGTCAGCGGATGCGACGGATTCCCATCCACTTTGATCGGCCGGCCATCGTAAGACACGGCGACGATGCCGTGGCCCATCCCCCCAAGTTCATACGCCGACGCGTAATGCACCGGGACCCCTTCCATCCGGTTCGCCGGGCGGTGCGAATACGGGGCGAGGTTTTCCTCCGGCCAGCGCCGGCAGGAGGCCAGACCGGCGAGGGCCATGGATGCGCCCATGACCTTGAGGAACGCCCGGCGGCTGGCGCCGAACCATTCCGAGGCGTGAGCCGGGAACTCGCGTTCGACAAATGCCCGGAACTCGGGCTTGTCGGCGAGCTCGTCGAGGCTGCGCCAGTAGAGTTTTCCTTTAGGTTTTTCGCCGTTCATCGATGGCATGTCACACAATCCACGCTAGGGTTAATGTGGTACTGCTCTATGAGCTTCTTACCCAGGGCCCGTTTGGCCGCGGTGATTTCCGAGGGTGACGAATCGCGGGTGACGCCCGGAGGCAGCCAGTCGAGATTCGTGACCTGGTCCTTCGGTCGGATATGGGCGGTCGGGTCGCGGTGGCACTGCAGGCACCAGGCCATGTTCAGCGGCTTGGCCTGGTAGACCACTTCCATGTGGTTGATGTTGCCGTGGCACTCGACGCACGAAACGCCGGCATTCACGTGTGCGGAATGGTTGAAGTACACGTAATCGGGAAGGTCGTGAATCTTCACCCATTTGACCGGAAGGCCGCTCTTATAGGAATCGCGGATGGGCTTGAGCGCCTCGGAGTCCGTCCGGATCGACTTGTGGCAGTTCATGCAGGTTTCGGTGGGCGGGATCGCCGCGAAACCGGCTTTTTCGACGGTGTTGTGGCAATAGCGGCAATCGATGCCCAGCTCGCCGGCGTGCAGCGCGTGAGAGTACGGCACCGGCTGGACCGGCTGGTAACCGTCGTTCAGCGTGGTCGGATTGAGCGCATAAGCGATGAGCGTGGCGGCGTAGATCGGGAAGACGGACAGGAAGACCAGGATGCCGAAGGTCAGTTTGTTGGACCAGCGGGGAAAAACGAAGAGGGGCTTGAAATCCATCGAGTGCGTTCCTTAATGACCGGGACGCAGGCGGAACTGCCGCGTAGTTTTAGAGGGGGAGTTCACCGGTACACCACCCACGCGACCGAAGGAGCGGGGCAAGCTGCTTAACACCCGCGTGCAACGATTGTGAAATGTTGCACAAAGTCGGTCTAGCCGAATCTTACGGGAACCCTTACCCCCCGTCAAACGCTTGAGAAGGTGTTTTTGCTGATTTGCACGGCATTTTTGCCGAAGGCCCCCCCCTGCCCCGGCAACCAACGCGCAGCGCCGGGGGGCGCCCGCCGCCACTGACTCGCCAGCCGCTTTGGCGCAAATCATTGGCTCGCCCCGACTTTCTCGGCAAGGTACGGCCGGATCGCGCTCACGTTGATCCGCTCCTGCGCCAGCGTGTCCCGGTGACGCACCGTCACCGTCTGATTTTCCAGCGTCTCCGAATCCACGGTGAAGCAGAACGGAGTGCCCGCCTCGTCCATCCGCGCGTAACGCTTCCCAATGTTCTGCTTGTTGTCGAGCTGAACATTCCACGTGCGACGCAGGTCCCGGTAGATTTTCTCTGCGATTTCCGGCATCCCATCCTTATCGACCAGCGGGAAAATCCCCGCCTTGATCGGCGCCATCCGCGGATGAAACTTCATCACCACGCCCGACGGCCGGCCCGGATCGTCGGTGTACGCTTCGCACAGCAGCGCGAGAGTCCCCCGGTCGGCGCCCGCCGAGGGCTCGATGACGTGGGGGAAATATCTGCATTTTTCCGCGACCTGCTCCTTGGGCATTCCCTCGGCAAGCAGCTTCACCTGGAGTTCCTGGTCGAAGTATTTCAGCTTGTCGCCAAGGCCCGAATGCTGGGCGTGCTGGCGGAGATCGAAATCGGCGCGGTGCGCGACGCCTTCGAGCTCGCCGAAGCCGGGATCGGTGAACGGGAATTTGTATTCGATATCGGACGTGCCGGCGCCTTCCTTGGCATAGTGGGCGAGTTCGTCTTTCTCATGCTCGCGGAGCTGCAGGTTGGCCGAGGAGAGGCCGATGGACTGCCACCACTTGAAACGTTCATCGCGCCAGAATTGGTACCACCCATGGGCGCTATCGGGGCGGATGAAGAATTCAATTTCCATCTGCTCAAATTCGCGCGAGCGGAACGTGTAGTTGCGCGGGGTGACTTCATTGCGGAAGGCTTTGCCGACCTGGGCGATGCCGAAGGGAACTTTGACGCGCGAGGTGTCCACGACGTTTCGGAAGTTCGCAAAAATTCCCTGCGCCGTTTCGGGCCTCAAATAGACTTTGCTTGATTCGTCCTGCACCGCTCCGGCGTGACTCTCAAACATCAAATTGAACTGTCGAGGCTCGGTGAGCGTTTTCTCGCCGCAATTGGGACAAGGTACCAGCCTATGGATCGCTTCTGCCAATTCTGTATAAAGTTTCGTATGGACCATCGCGTTGGGGTAAAATTTCTTCAATAGTTTATCGATGTCCTTCTTTTTCGCATCGAGTGCTTCCTGCACGGATCCAACCGCAGACAACAAGACCGTGTCTCCCTTTGCATCCCCGAAAGCGTCGGGCTGGACCCCGATAACGACGATCTGATCTGCACGAAATCTTCCCTTACAGGAGCGATCATCCACCATCGGATCGTTAAAACCCGCTGCGTGGCCACTCGCAACCCACACCTTGGGGTTCATGATGATGGTGCAGTCGAGACCCACCATATCGAGGAGATTGCCGTCGGGACCGTTGCCCGGGGCGCGCACGATGTCATGCCACCAGGCGTTTTTCAGGTTGCGTTTGAGCTCGACACCCAGCGGCCCGTAATCCCAGAACCCGTTGATGCCGCCATAAATCTCCGACGACTGGAAGATAAAACCCCGCCGGCGGCACAGGGCGACAAGTTTGTCCATCTTGGACCCGGTCGGTGCGGCGGATTTGGCGGGTTGCTCGGCCATGAGCGGACTCCTCAGGATGCGCCTTTCACACTGCGCATTGGCATTGCGCCAGCGAAGGCGAAGACTGGGAAATATAGCGGAGGGGGTTGGTAATTGGTAATGGGTTGGTTGGTAATTGGGCGCGTGGGGGTGTAGTTCTCGATCCGGGTAAACCTCCGAGACG
>DASZZD010000084.1:0-76731 GCA_035545015.1 Phycisphaerae bacterium | reverse complement strand
CAGAGATGGGGCAGCTCCTCTTCGATCATCGGATCATCCACATGGGCAGGCGGCTTGCCGAGCTCGGATAGAAGAATGGGCCGATCTAATGCGGAAAAAAGGGCTTGACTGGATGCGGGATTTCATAGAAGGACACGGAGGATGAGGTTGGGAATCTGGTTGGTTACTCCGTGTTCTCCGTATCCTCCGTGGTTTTAAGGATCGCGCCCCGCATCGGACGAACCGCCCGCACAACGCCCGCCCATTCGTGCAAATTCGTGTGCATTTGTGGACAATCCCCGTCGTCGCGTCGCCGTATCGTCGCGTCGTCTCTGCCGGACGCTCACCATGCCGATCTTCACCCGCCGCTGGGACGACCCCCCCGAACCCACCGACGGCACGCGCATTCTTATCACCCGCTATCGTCCCCGCGGCCTCAAAAAAGAATTCGAAACCTGGTCCGCCTGGTACCCCGAACTCGCCCCCAGCATCGAGCTCCATGCCGCCGCCTATGGCAAAAATGGCCTCAAAATCGGCTGGGAAATCTATCGCCGCCGCTACCTCGCCGAAATGAAATCCCCCGATGCCCGCGCCCGCATCGCCGAACTCGCCGCCCGCCTGCGCAACGGCGAAACCCTCACCCTCCTATGTTCCTCCGCCTGCACCCGCGAATCCCGCTGCCACCGCTCCCTCCTCGCCGAACTCCTCGAACAAGCAATTGCCGCCCCGCCCGATGCGCCCGCTCCCCCGATGCTCCCTTCCCGAATCGAACCAGTTGAACCAATTTTTCGCGCTCACTGTCACGCTGCCCGCCGCACCCGCTTCTTCATTCCCCCCGCCCACACCACCACCCGATACCCCAGCAGCACCGCGAAAATCCCGATGAACACCAGCGGCAGCCGCTTGTCCGCTTTCGTCGACTGGTAAAAATGCACCGCCCCCGCCGCCGCCGTCACATACACCAGCCGGTGCAGCGCCTGCCAGTTCCGCGATCCCATCTGCTTGATCGCCCAATTGAACGACGTCGCCGCCAGCGGAACCATCAGCAGCAGGCCCAGGCTCCCGATGATCAAAAACGGCCGGGCGATCATCTCATGAATCGTCCACGAAATATGAAAGTTTTCCTGAAGCCCGAAAAACGACAGAAAATGCGCCACCCCATAAAAGAATGCATACAACCCCAGCATCCGCCGAAAATGGAACAGCCACGCGAACCCGGTGATCTTCTTCAGCGGCGTCACTAGCAGCGTCAACGCCAGGAAAATCAGCGTTAGCATCCCCGTCGTGTGGATCGTCAGCGCCACCGGATCCGGTCCCACCTGATGGTTCGCCCAGTCCCACGCCAGCATCGCCCCCGGCACCAGCGCGTTGATAAACACCACCAGCTTCGCAAAACGAATGTTGTCCGCCTTCGTCGCGCTCGCACGCCGCCGCACCGCCGCCGCCCCCGCGGGAGTTGTCTCCGCCACCGTCATCGCTCGCCCTCAGAAATTCACATCCAGATCCATCCCCGCATACATCCCCGCCACCTGCTCCTCATATCCGTTGAACATCAGCGTCGGCTGCTCCTTATACGATCCCCCCGGCCCGAATCGCCGCTCCGTCGCCTGGCTCCACCGCGGATGATCGTGGTTCGGATTCACGTTCGCATAAAACCCATACTCCTCCGCCGAATACTCGTTCCAACTCGTCGGCGGCTCCTCCTCTACCAGCGTGATCTTCACGATCGACTTGATCCCCTTGAACCCATATTTCCACGGCACCACCAGCCGCACCGGCGCACCATCCTGCGCCGGCAACTCCCGCCCGTACAGCCCCGTCGCCAACATCGCCAGCGGATGCATCGCCTCATCCATCCGCAACCCCTCCACATAGGGCCAATTCAATACCCGATCCCGCTGCCCCGGAAACCGCTGCGGATCCATCAACGTCTGAAACGCCACGAATTTCGCACTGCCCAGGGGCGCAACCTTCTCCAGCACCTTCGATACCGAAAACCCCGCCCACGGTATCACCATGCTCCACGCCTCCACGCAGCGCATCCGATACACCCGCTCCTCCGGCGGCGAAATCTTCTTCAAATCGTCCAGGTCAAACGTCCGCGGCTTGCTCACCAATCCCCCCACCTCCACCTTCCACCCCTCCGTCCGAAATCCCGCCGCCGCCTCCGCCACTTCCTGCTTCCCCGTCGAAAACTCATAAAAATTGTTGTAATGCGTGATCGTCTCGAACGGCGTGCGGGGCTCCGTCGTCCAGAAACCGCTGTCCGCAGGTCCGCTCGCCGCCACCACCCCCGCCAGCGGCGCCGCCTTCACCGGCGCCAGCGGCGGATGATTGAACGCCCGATATGCCAGCCCCGTCGCCGCCGCCGTGCCCGCCAGAATCCCCGCCTTCATAAACGTCCGCCGGTTCATGTACACCCCCTCCGGCGTAATCTCGCTTGAAGGAATCTTCGGCACATCCGCCATCGCATCACCTCGCTTACCGCCCCGCATCCATCCCGCTACACTGCTTCGATGCCCCCGCCCCGCCCCGGGTTACACGCCTGCCCACAAATGCCTGAAGCATGTATAACGATTCTATCGGAGTCCCCATGCCCCTTCCTCTCGACAACCCGCCACTTTCCCTCCTCGCCGAAAATCCCCCCGCCGGCTTCCCTCTCGACGCCATCGCCGTCCACATCAGTCCCGACCCCGCCCCGCTCCCTGACAAACTCCAGCACCGCCTCGACGACCAATGGACCCGCCACCTCGCCCACGCCCGTGCCCACAACCGTGACCTCTTCGACGCCCCCATCCTCTGTCTCCACCACGCCGAAGTCCGCGATACCGCCCTCCACCTCCACCTCCTCCCCTCCACCTACAAACGCTTCCTCATCACCGCCCTGCGCGACCGCGACTGGTTCCTCCAGCACAACGCAGCCCACGCCATCCACGAAGCCCTCGGCAACTCCGCACTGCTCACCTCCCTCCACCCGCCGCACCGCGCCCTCCTCGGCATCCGCTCCCCACGCGTCAGCGCCTACCCCAACCGTGCCCATCTCCTCGGCGGCGCCCTCGACTTCTTCTCCCCCGATCCCGCCAACTCCACCTCCCCGGCCCCCCTCATCCATCACCTCCAGAAAGAACTCCTCGAAGAAACCTCCCTCACCCCCGCCGACCTCCCCGCTCCCCCGCGCCTCCTCGCACTCGTCCGCGACAATTCCCTCGGCCAACCCGAACTGATCTGGCACTGGCAAACCACCGCCAACCTCGACCGCCTCGCCGCCACCCTCCACCCCCACGAACACACCGCCCCCCTCCTCCTCCCCCGCGAACCCCTCCCCCCGCCCCTCGCCCCCCTCCTCACCCCCGTCGCCCAAACCGCCATCCGCCTCTGGCACGCGGCTCTCCCGTCTTAAGCTTTGCCTCCGAAGTTTTGCGTTTTGCCTTTTGAGTTTTGCGTTTTACCTTCCTCCCGTTTGACGCCCCCCCGCCCCCTGTCGCATAGTACCTCTTCGCGTCCCACCACCTTGCGCGAGGAGTAAACGGGGATGGAGGTCGTCCGGTGAAAGTCTTCATGCTCGGCTGGGAATTCCCACCGGTCGTCTCCGGTGGCCTCGGCGTCGCCTGCTACGGTCTCGTCAAAGCCCTCAACGCCGCCGGCGCCGACGTCCTCTTCCTCCTCCCGCGCCCCGCCTCCGCCACCAATGGCCGCGAACGCCGCAAAACCCGCCAACTCCACGTCGCCTCCCCCAACGCCCTCCACGACGCCGTCGAAAAAGCCCACGAACACGCCCATCATCCCCTCGAACCCCAGCACCACGCCCCGCCCCCCTCGCCACCCGCCCAACCCCGCCGCACCGAGCACGTCTACGAGCCCGGCCCCCTCACCGAATCCCCCATCGAAACCGACGCCACCGAACCCCGCCATTTCCAACGCGTCACCTTCATCCCCCTCGATTCCCCCCTCACACCCTACCAGGGCGAATCGCAATACCAGCGCATGCTCGTCGAGGAAGTCGTCGAAGAAAAACCCGTCAAACGCTGGGAAAAACGCTTCGAACGCCACGCCGGCCAGTGGATCGAACGCATCATCGAAGACCCGCCCGCCGATAGCGCCCCGCCTCCGCCTCCGCCGCCCCCGAAGCGCTACCTCGAAGGTTTCGCCAACCCGCCCGCCCCGGTGGGGGGGCTAAGTGGTTACGCCGGCGACCTCTTTTCCGAAACCGATCGCTACGCCCGCCTCGCCCTATCCGTCGCCAAGGGCGAATCCTTCGACATCGTCCACGCCCACGAGTGGATGACCTTCGAAGCCGCCATGGCCGTCGCCGCCGAATCCGGCAAGCCCCTCGTCGTCCAGATCCACTCCACCGAGATGGATCGCGCCGGCTACTCCGCCAACCCCCGCATCATCGAGGCCGAACGCGAAGGCATGCTCGCCGCCGACGCCGTCATCGCCGTCAGCCAGCGCACCAAGGACCTCCTCGTCGAAAAGTACGGCATCCCCGCCGCCAAAATCACCGTCATCCACAACGCCCCCGCCGACATGCCCCCCTCTCCCGCCGCCCCGCCCCCGCGCGCCCACAAACCCACCGTCCTCTTCCTCGGCCGGCTCGTCCGCCAGAAAGGCCCCGACTACTTCCTCCGCGCCGCCCAGCGCGTCCTCGCCGTCCAGCCCGACATCCGCTTCGTCCTCGCCGGCCAGGGCGACATGCTCCCCGAACTCAAACAACTCGCCGCCGACCTGGGCATCCGCAACCGCGTCACCTTCACCGGCCACCTCAACAAAAAACGCGCCGCCGAACTCTTCGCCTCCGCCGCTCTCTACGTCATGCCCAGCGTCAGCGAACCCTTCGGCATCGCCTCCCTTGACGCCCTCTCCCACGACGTCCCCGTCATCATCTCCCGCCAGTCCGGCGTCGCCGAAGTCCTCAAGCACGTCCTCAAAGTCGACTTTTGGGACACCGACGAACTCGCCAACAAAATCCTCGCCATCCTCCGCCACCCCCCGCTCGCCACCACCCTCCGCACCAACGGCCGCCACGAATCCCGCCAATTCACCTGGCCCACCGCCGCCAACGAAGTCCTCACCCTCTACCACTCCCTGATCCCCACCGCTCCCGCCCCCTCCACGCGCCCCGCTTGACCACCCCGGGTGCCATGCTCTTGGGGCAGGGGCCCCATGAGCATGCCCGTTGCGCCCTTCCTTATTCCTCCCCACGCGCCCGCACCGGCACCCTAAAAAAAATCGCCGTTTAGCGACGCTGCAACGCAATGCCCTCTCGCCTCTTTCACCGCCACGACCTCAGCGAGCAACTCCCCGCTACGCCGAAGACCCACCCTCCCCAGAATCCCCCACACCCACCCGCCTCCGCCGTTCCTCCTCAACTCGCATCAACCCCCACACCTGCCACGGCGTCAACACCACAAAGATCGCCACCCCCGCCCACGGCATCCATCCACGCTCTGCGCCCGGCAGCCACCCTGTCATCCACCCCAGCGCCACTCCCTCCAGCAGATACCACAAAGGCCCCAGAACCCTAAACGCGTCGATCCCGCTCCCACCGTTCACTCGTCCCACATGACACCTCCAATCGACAGCCACTATCACGCAACCCCGCCCGGCCAGGCGCCAATTCGCACCATCTCGCGTGCAACGCAATCAAACCGTACGCGGATAACCCGCGGAGAACGCCCGCGAGATGGACGCGCTATCGACCAATGGGTTTACGATTGCCCTGTTTGTAAAAGAACCTGTAACAGGCTGCTGCTACAATTATAAATACAATAATATAAACATACGAAACAGATAAAACCCATTCATATCCACCGGTTCTCCATTCATATCGATCAACGCCGAGATATACAGCATGTTTTACCTGGAACAATAGCGGTGCCCTCGATATGAGGCCGGTCGTCCAATATCCTAAGTAGCCAAAACCATTCGGATGCACCTCGACGATAAAAGCAAAAATACCGTCTACTGAAGCCAAGCGTATTTCGAATCCATGCCACAGGTAAAAGGAAAAATAAAATCCTTCAAGGAGCGTAATTATCCACACCGCGACGATAGCGCCACAATACCATCCAAGCAGCCGGACGCGAAAATGGCGCCGATTAGTCACTCTGCTTGCATAGTCCATTTCGGGAGAATGCGGTGTCATTTCTTCCCATGTCTTTGGATCGCTCTGGTTTGTTGGGATCAGTATATCAGTTACAGGGTGGAACGGGACGCAGCCCGCCGCCCGCGAGCGCAACCCCTCCCGTCGTGGTCCTCCCTTCGTCGCACCCCACCCCGAGTCCAACCCAATAACCGTCCTCCAACAGACCACCTCCCGTCACCCCGCGCCAGTATGGCGCCGTTGCAGGGCGACGCAATTCGCACTTTATTTCATCGCTCATTCTCCCCACGTCCTCACCACGCGCCACCGCATACAACCTCCAGCCCTCAACCTTGACCCAACCCCCTCCGCCCCTCATCGTACTCCCCATGCTCATCTCTCAATCCTTCTACCTCATCATCGACCTCGAAGCCACCTGCTCCGACACCACCATAGTGCCGCGCGACGAGATGGAAATCATTGAAATCGGTGCTCTCATCCAGAACGCTCGCACTTTCGAAATCGAGTCCACCTTCCAAACGTTCATCCATCCCGTCCGCCACCCAATCCTCACCTCGTTCTGCACCCAACTCACGACGATCACTCAATCGGACCTCGCTGCCGCCCCGACTTTCCCCGAAGCGCTCGCCGCCCTCACCGCCTGGATGGTGCCCTTTCCCGATTCTATCTTCTGCTCGTGGGGCGAATACGACAAAGCCCAGTTCCTTCAGGACTGCGCCCACCACCACATCCCTTATCCTTTCGGCCCGAATCATCTCAACCTCAAAAACGCCTTCGCCGCCGCCATGAACAAACGCAAAGCCCCAGGCGTCGACGCCACCCTCCGCTTCCTCGGCCTCCCCTTCCAAGGTACCCCTCACCGTGGCCTCGACGACGCCCAAAACATCGCCCGCATCGTCCGCCGCCTCTGCACCGGCATGTAGCTCCTCACCCCGTAGATCCCGACCTCCGAAAGCCCCACCCTTTTCACGAAAAACCCTGCGCACCGTCAGGCAATCCATCCGTCCTCCACCTCACTCTCACCCCAAATCAAAATTCGAACCCCGAAATTTGAAAACCCCCCCCGCCCTCCGCCGTTACACTACCGTCGACCTGCCCTCTCACGGAGCCCCCATGCCCCCCCAGCCTCCCGCCCCCCTCCGCATCGCCATCACCTGCTACCCCTCCGTCGGCGGATCCGGCATCCTCGCCTCCGCCCTCGGTCTCCACCTCGCCGCCCGCGGCCACGAAATCCACTTCATCTCCTACGAACGCCCCGTCCGCCTCCCGCCCCCCCCCCAACTCCCCCCGCGCATCCACTTCCACCCCGTCGACGTCAACGATTACCAGCTTTTCAAATACCCCGACTACACCCTCCCCCTTTCCGTCACCATGGCCCAGGTCGCCCAGGAACACCACCTCGACATCCTCCACGTCCATTACGCCGTCCCCCACGCCACCGCCGCCCTCCTCGCCCGCGGCATCCTCAACGGCCACCCCAAGCCCCGCATCATCACCACCCTCCATGGCACCGACACCACCCTCCTCGCCCGCGATCCCGCCTACGCCCCCGCCATCCGCTACGCCCTGCGCGCCTCCGACGCCCTCACCGCCGTCTCCCACTTCCTCGCCCACGAAACCCACGACGCCCTCAACGTCGATCGCCCCATCGACGTCATCCACAACTTCTTCGCTCCCACGCCCCCCGCACGCCCGCGCGATCTCGTCCGCCAGGACCTCGGCCTCGCCGACCACCAGCCCCTCCTCGTCCACCTCTCCAACCTCCGCCCCATCAAACGCATCGACATCCTCCTCGCCGCCGCCGCACTGCTCCCGCGCGACATCCCCTGGAAACTCCTCATCCTCGCCGGCGATTCCTTCGCCCCGTTCCTCCCCGAAGTCCGCCGCCTCAACCTCACCGACCGCCTCCTCATCCGCGAGCGCGTCCCCTTCGTCGAAGAATTCCTCAACGCCGCCGACCTCGCCCTGTTCGCCTCCGATTCCGAATCCTTCTGCCTTTCCATCCTCGAAGCCATGTGCTTCGCCCTCCCCTCCGTCGCCACCAAAGTCGGCGGCATCCCCGAAGTCACCCTCCACAACCAAACCGCCCTCCTCGTCCCGCCCCACGATCCCGCCGCCCTCGCCGCCGCCGCCACCGAACTCCTCCGCGATCCCGCGCGCCGCGCCGCCCTGGGCCAGGCCGCCCAGCAGCGCGCCGCCCAATTTTCCCCCGAAGTCATCGTCCCCCATTACGAATCCCTTTATCATCGCGTGCTCTCCACATGATCCTCCTCCCGCTCATCCTCCTGGCCACCACCTTCCCCGCCGCCGCGCCCACGTTCGCGCCCACAACCCCCGCCGATCTCGTCGCCCGCGGAGACACCGCCCTCCACGCCACGCCGCCCGATCCCGACGCCGCCATCGTCCTCTACCGCCAGGCCGCCGCGCAGCTCTACACCCCCGCCCTCACCCGCCTCGGCTGGTGCTACGCCCATGCCGCCGGCGTCGCCCAGGACTACCACCAGGCTTTCATCGCCTATCGCATGGCCGCCGACCGCGACGACCCCGTCGCCCTCAACAACCTCGGCCTGCTCTACGAAAACGGCCAAGGCGCCCCCGTCGATTGTGGCAAAGCCCGCGATCTTTTCTTCAAAGCCGCCGGCGCCGGTGAACCCCACGCCTACACCAACCTCGCCTACCTCCTCGCCCACGGCCTCGGCACCAAACAGGACGCTCCCCTCGCCCGCCAACTCTACGCCCTCGCCGCCGACGCCGACGAACCCGCCGCCCTTTACAACCTCGCCCGCATGCAGGAAATCGGCGCTCAGCTTCCCAGGAATCTCCCCCTCGCCCTCGACAACTACACCCGCGCCGCCCAGCTCAACGATCCCTTCGCCGCCAATCGCCTCGGCGTCATCAAGGAGAACGGCCTCGACGATGCACCCAAAGACATCCCCGGCGCGCTCCACTGGTTCCGCGTCGCCGCCGACGCCGGCTATCCGCCCGCCATGAACAGCCTCGGCGCTCTTTATGGCGACGGAGAAGGCGTGCCCGTCGATCACGCGCAGGCCTTCATCTGGTATCAACGCGCCGCCGAGCAGGACGATCTCAACGCCCTCTACAACATGGGCCTTTCCTACGAAAATGGCTGGGGCGTCGCCGTCAACAAGCAGACCGCCTTCTCCTGGTATCGCCGCGCCGCCGACCGCGGAGATTCCGATGCCTTTTTCAAGGTCGGCCTGTTTTACGATGAGGGCTGGGGCGTCCCTCAGGATTCCACCGCCGCGCTCGTGTGGTTCCAGCGCGCTGTCGACAAAGGCAACGCCTATGCCATGTTTCGTATGGGATGGGCCTGCGAAAAAGGTCGCGGCGTTCCCGAGGATCACGCCCAGGCCTTCCGCTGGTACCGCCGCGCCGCCGATGCCGGCAATGTCATCTCCGACTGGTTCGTCGGCCTCGCCTATGCCAACGGCGACGGCGTTCCGCGCGATGACAAGGCCGCCTGGGAATGGTTCCAGAAAGGCGCCGCCGCCGGCCACGCCGCCTCCATGTTCCAGATCGCCACTTTCTACGAAACCGGCCGCGTTGTCGATAAAGACTTCGCCCAGGCCCGCATCTGGTACCAGAAAGCCGCCGCCGCCGGAGACCAAGACGCCCAACAATGGCTCACCGACCACCCCTAGCATCGCCACAATCCCGAAAGCCCTCGCCCTCTGTCAGCCATCACCCCAGCACGCCGCAAACGCGCTTGTGTTCCATGTTCCATGTTTCGTCTTTCATGTTTCGGCCCCCCTCGTTTTGAGTTTTGCCTTTGAGTTTTGAGTTTTCCAACAACCCCTTCCGCACCCTCGGCCTCAGCGCCGCCGCCTCCCAGGCGGCCATCGACGCCGCCGCACGCCGCCTCCGCATCTACCCCGACCCCGCCTCCATCCCCCCGACCCCCTTCGACCTCCCCACCCTCGGCCCGCTCCCGCGCACGCCCACCGACATCGAGCAAGCCCTCGCCGCCCTCTACGATCCCCTCACCCGCATCGACGCCCGCCTCTTCTGGTTCACCGCCGACCATCCCCCTGCCCTCGCGGATCTCCCCAGCTCCGATTCCCCCGACTCCCGCCACAACGCCCTCATCCGCACACTCTGCTTCCAGAACCCGCCCCCGCCCGATCTCGTCCCCCAGTTCGAATCCCACGCCCTCGCCCCCGACACCCTCCCCTGGCTCCTCGATCTCGAACACGCCGGCGATTTCGAAAAGCCCGCCACCCCCGATGAAATCGCCGCCGCCCTCGAAGCCTTTCCCGCCAACTGCGCCGCCGCCTATCTGCCCCGCGCCCGCGCCGCCATCGAACGCGCCGATCTCGCCACCCTGCTCCCCATCGCCGCCCTCCTCCACGCCGCCCGCTGCCCCCAAGTCCGCGCCCTGCATCCCCAGCTCCTCGACATCCTCGAAGACAACCTCGTCAAGCGCTGCGACATGTTCGACGCCCAGCTCCGCGACACCCTCCGCACCAATGAGCAGCTCCCTCACAACTTCTACGCCAAAAACCTCGCCGTCACGCAGGACGTTTCCGCCGCCATCGATTCCACCCTCTCCCCCTTCCTCCGCCACCTCCCCGAAATCGCCCCCGACGATCCCGACCGCGTCGCCCGCATCCGCCACCAGGTCGGCCTCCTCCTCGCGCTGCTCGCCCTCGGCTGGGACTGGTCCGGCCGCTTCATCGACGCCGAAGAAACCTACGAAAAATCCCTCGCCATGGTCGCCGGCTCCCCCGCCGAAGCGCGCATCCGCGACGACCTCGAACGCCTCCGTCCCAAAGCCCACGAACAACGCGAAGCCGTCGAACGCGCACGCCTTCAATACCTCGCTGCCCAACGTACCATTCAGCGCGAATCCACCTTCACCACGGACTGGGTCGGCCTCAACACCGGCAAACCCCTCACCCAATCCACCACCCAGCGCACCGTCGCCTTCACCCCTCCCATCGTCAAACGACGTCGCTCCGTCCTCCGCTCCATGCTGGGCCTCGCCCTCCTGCTCGTCACGTTCTCCTTCATCCTCGGCGTGCTCATTTATTTCCTCACCCCCAACCCCGCCCCGCAAGACCTTCTCCCCACCGCACCGCCCGCCGCGGCCCTGCCCCCCGCGCCTCGTCCCGCCGCCCTTCCTCCACCTGCGCCCGATCCCTACGCCCCGCTCCTCGAGCACACCCCGCGCCTGACGCCCGACTCCCCCTTCGCCGACACCAACCACGAACCCTGACGCCTCAAGATTCCACACATCTTGCAAGGCACAGCACTATCGCCGCTCGATGCCTCAGACCGAAGCACGGAGCCACGAAGGGCTGAAGGACCACGAAGGCGCTGGCGAGAAATAGGAGGCTTCCCGCTGGAATGAACTTTTTTTTTTGATATATGTTTTGGCGTCATTGGGTGTGGAGACGGCCGCTTTGAATCGACGCCTTCGTACTGCAATCGCGCGAAATTCTTCGCGCCATAGCATGATTTTTAGATCGCAACGAATCGCAACTTTCGTGTCTTTGGTGCCTTTCATGGCCAATTTATGTCGTCGTCGGTGGGGGGGCGTTGTCGTCGTCCCTCCGTGCACTCCGTGTGCTCCGTGGTTCCTTGGTTTGCGGCTTCGCCGCGCTGTGGTGCTTCGTTCCTTCGCCACTTCGTGTTTAAGTCTTCAGCGCCTCGGCGAGCAAATCATAAGCGGCGGCGCAGGTTTTGATGCCGTTGTAGTAATACGGGAGGTCGAGCTTTTCATTGGGGGCGTGGATGCGGTCGTCAGGCAGACCGAAACCCAGCAGGATCGAGTCGATGTTGAGGGCCTGCTTGAACCAGGCGACGACGGGGATCGAGCCGCCCTCGCGCTGGAATACGGGCGCTTTGCCGAAGGCGAGTTCCATGGCCTTGGCGGCGGCGGCCATGGCGGGAGAGTGGATCGGCGTGATCGCGGGCGGAGAGGCCTTGGCGCGGTAGACGATGTCGAACGTGACGCCCGGCGGCGTGAGGGATTTGAGATGGGCGATGAGGCGGTCGGTGATTTCTTCGCCATCCTGGTTGGGCACGAGCCGGCAGGTGATTTTGACCGAGGCGCGGTTGGGCAGCACGGTCTTGGCGCCAGCGCCCTGGTAGCCGGAGGTGAGGCCGTTGATCTCGAGCGTGGGGCGTGCCCACTTGCGTTCGAGGGTGGAAAAGCCGGCCTCGCCGAAGAGCGCGGGAACGCCGAGATCGCGCGCGAAGGCGGTGTCGTCATGGGGAAGCGTTTTCCACATGTCGCGCTCGGCATCGGTGAGCGGAAGGACCTGGTCGTAGAAGCCGGGAACGGTGACGCGGCCGTCTTTGTCGTGGAGCCTGGCGAGCATCTCGACGAGCGCGTGCGCGGGGTTGGCGACGGTGCCGCCGTACATGCCCGAGTGCAGATCGGTTTTGGCGCCGGTGAGGGCGAACTCGACGCCGGCCAGCCCGCGCAGGCCGTAGGTGATCGAGGGGACGCCGGGGGCGAAAATGTTGGTGTCGGAGATGAGCAGGATATCGGCGGAGCCCAGCAGGTCGCGCCTGGCGTTCACCACGGACATCAGGTTGGGCGAACCGATTTCTTCCTCGCCTTCGAGCAGCACGGTGATGCGGCAGGGGAAGCCGGAGTTGATTTCCTTCCAGGCCATGAGCGCGGCGAGGTGGCAATGGGCCTGGCCCTTGTCGTCGGAAGCGCCGCGGGCGAAAAGCTGGTCGTTGCGCACGGTGGCGGAGAAAGGGGGCGAGGTCCAGAGGTCGAGGGGCTCGGGGGGCTGCACGTCGTAGTGGCCGTAGATGAGGATGTGCGGGGAGCCGGCGGGCGCGAGGGTGGCGGGGGTGGTGGCGACGATGCAGGGATTTTTGGCGGTGGGAACGGTTTCGACGGACAGGCCGATGGTGCGGAGATAATCGGCGGCCCACTCGGCGGCCTGCTGGACGTCGGCGGCATGATCGGGCTGGGCGGAAATGGAGGGGATGGCAAGCCAGTTTTTCAGATCGTGGAGGAAGCGGCCGCGATTTTTTTCAATCCAGAAGAGAACGGTATCGAGCATGAAACACCTGCGGGAATTGTCCACAAATTTACACGAATGTTCACGAATAGATTATTTGGGCTGGAGGGACTTTTTGAAGTCTTCGATGGACTGGTAGGGGGGAGGAAGAAGGGCGGCGTCGGGGAGGAGCACCGGCAGGCCGTCCTTAATGGGATATTTGAGGTTGTCCGGGGTGATGAGGAAATCGCCGTCGCGGCGGAGCTTTTTGTGCGTGATGGGACAGACGACGAAATCGAGCAGGGAATCGTCCATAAGGGGGCCTTTCAGAGGAGCGGGTCAGTGGCCTCGCGGCCGGGGGATTTTAGCGGACGCGGGGGCGGGCGGCGCGGGTGTTCGGGAAAAAGCGAAAAGATTGACGGGTCGGCATGTCTGGAGGTTTATGGCAAATGCGTGGATGTGCCGATAGAAACAGTGGCGGGAGCCGCGGCTTGGCCTGAAGGATCGGGCATCAATTGGCGAGGTTGCCTGTGGCGCAGATACCATCGAGTGCGATTGCCGGGGCGCTGACGGAAGTGTCGCTGACGGCGCGGGACGTCGAGGCGGCGCGGGCGCGGCGCCTGCAGGCGCGGAAGAACCAGCATCAATCGGAAGAAGTGACGGAGCTGGAGGAGGATGCGGTGCCGTCGGTCGGGGAAGAGGAGCCGCAGGACAACGGGCAGGGCGGGGCGAAGGGGAAGCAGAAACATCTGGATGTGCGCGCGGGAGGTGTCGAAGGGGAGGAGGAATCGGCGCTGGATGTGGAAGCGTGAGGGGACGCAAAACACAACACGCGACGGGAAATGGGATCAGGGGGTGGCGGGTTCGAGGTCGAGGTCGGCGTTGAGCTGGTCGCAGGTGGCTTCGAGGTCGGCACGCAGTGACTTGACCGACACCGCGCGGGGAACCGTCAGGCGCATTTCCATGATGAACAGCGGATCGCCGGCAAATGGGGCGGATTCCTGGCGCGCCGACAGGTCTTCAATGTTCACGCCGTGCGTGCGCAGCACTTCCGACACGCGATGCACCAGGCCCGGCTGATCGAGCGAATAGGTCTTGAGCTTGAAGGGAATCCCCGGCAACGGCTTGGCCGCCGCGGCCTGGGGGGTGATTGACAGGTGCAGCCCGATGGACTTGGCCACGGCGGGAAGTTCCTGGGCGAGGCGGCCGGCGTCGGGGACATCGAGCAGCAGCAGCATGGCGAATTGACCGCGAAGATTGACCATGCGCGAATCGAGAATATTGGCCCCGGCGTCGTGCAGGACGCCGGTGAGCTGTCCCACGAGGCCGGGGCGATCGGGACCGAGGGCCGAGACAATCAGGCTGGGCATGGGGGTTCCTCCGAAGCGATGGACTTTACCACAAGCGGGAAGGGGCGGCGCGTGGCGGAGGGTGCGGGCTGGAGGGGCAGGGGGGGAAGGGGGTCGCGGGGCGTCTGGGCAGGCGGGCGGCGGATTATCGGAAGCTTGTGGCAGGTTGGGCAATTTTTGCCTGCCGGCGCTCAGGTGGCCGGGGGAACCGCCCGATGGATAGGGCAGAGCGTAAAATCGCAGGAGCCAATCTATGAAGACGCGTGTACTTGTCCTGGGCGTGATCGGCTTTGTGGCCTTGCCCTCGTGCATGAATGTCGCGGATCGCATGACCGATGCCCGGACGAAGCAGCACCAGGCGCAACTGGAGGCCAATGGCACCGTTGCGCGGGGCGCGTGTGATGATCTGGGGCAGTACATCGCGGGCAATCTGGGGGACTCCCGGTTGACCCTCGATGCGGCGCCGATGACGGTCGCCTCGCGGTAACCCGCCGCCCGCCGGGGCGCGGGTGGGGGGACGAAATGGGGGGGGAAAGGGTCTGGCACACGCGTTGTTGACTCAGCCCGGAGTCATCACGCCTGCTTCCCCCAAGCAGGGGCGGCAAAACAGGCCGGCAGATTCGCATAAATGGCCGATCTGTTTTAAGATGGTGGTCGGAAGTGGCCGATGCCGATGTTCAGGTGAGGCCGCGAACAAACGGGTGTCATCATGAAGAAGTGGATGTTGGGCGCTGTAATGATGGCACCGATGGTGTGCGCGTCCTGCGCGGGGTCGCTGGACCAGATCGTGGAAGCGCAGCACCAGCAACGGATTAGCGAACATTACGCGGGCCGGCCGCTGGTCTACGGGCAGGGCGACGGCCTGGGCTCGTACATCGCGGATTCGGCCGACAGCCGGCTGACCCTGTCAGATCGTCCGGCCGCCCATTGAGCGTTGGCCGAGGAAAAACCACGAATGAAAATTCAATGGCCGCGAGTGATCGCGGCCTGATCGTTTTTTGCGGTGGGGGGGGGAAGAGCGATGGGGAAGAGAGGGGGGGCTACTCGCGCCAGAGGGGGTCGTCGGGAGAAACGGCAGTGATCGCCCGCAGCGTGAGGTCGGAAAGGATGGGCCACTGGAGCCGGGCGAGCTTCATCACATGCGTAACGCCGGTGCCGGCATAGGGCCGTCGGCCGGGAAGAGTGAGCGTTCCCAGGGCCGCGAGCTGCGTGTGGAAAGGAGCGCTGTCGAGCACGGCGTTGTTGTGGACGACAAACTCGGCGCTTTGCCCGCGGGCGGTGGAGCCGTACATCGTGATCCGGCCCGGGTGTTTGAGCAGCCAGCCGGTCATTTCCATGTCTTCTTCGCGACACTCGGGGCCTTCCAGGACCATCGGCCGATGGCCCTTGCGGAACAGGACGAGGCCGTCGACGCCGCCGTTTCCCGCGGCAGCCCCTGCGGAGCGGTGCCAGGCGACGGTCCAGGTTTCGCCCTGAACATATCCCCACATGAGCTTTTTGACGCCTTGCGACAAGCCCTCCTCGCCGTAGACGTGATCGTGGTAGCCCAGGGCGTCGAGTTGGAGGTTGATGAGGGGCAAGCCTTCGGCGTTGTCGACCATGTGCACGTTGCCGTCCATCTTGCCGTGCGGGGCGGTGAGGATCCACTGATGGACGGCGCCCTGCTTGCCGGGGATGCGGAAGGGGCGGACGTGGGGGATGGCAGGGAAAGTGGGCTTGAAATTGAGGCTGGCGGAGAGGACGCGGTCGCGGGTGACGCATGGGCGACCGTGATTGATCTCGAAGGGATATCCGCGGGCGGTGATGCCGAAGGAACCGTCCTGGCGGAGGGTGACGCGGTTGGGTCCGATGCGGATGTCGGGGACGTCGGCGGAGAAGGGGAGATTGCCGGCGGGATAGAGGTTGAGGAATTGCGCGGAGCGTTTGCCGCCCTCATAGACAGCGAAGTAAACGGCGGGATAATGGGACGCTTTAAGGCCAGGCCGAATGTCCTCGAAGGGTTTTCCACCGGTTTTGTGGGCGTGCCGATGAATGGCGGAGAGATAATTGGGATGGAAGGGGAGGCCCTGGAAGAGCGCCAGGAGGATGCCATTGCCGCGGGCGTCGATAGCGCGAAAATACCACCATTCGTAAGCGCCGGGCATGCGGAGGGGATGAGGAGATTCCTCGCCCCAGCGTTCCAGGGCGGTCTGAGCGTCCATGCCGGCGACGCCGGCGGGCGCATGCATAACAAGGGGTGTGGAGACAGGTGGCTTCACGAAGAGTTCCAGGTCCCGGTGCTCAAGAGATGCGGAGGCCGTGCCGGGTCAATCAAGGCCAATGGGGATTATAACGGTCGATTCGATGTTTCTCCCGCACATATTTTACGTTTTAGAAAAATTACTGATATTGTGACAACTCAAGGTGGAGCTCATGCGTAGAGTGGGGACAATGGGGAAAGTGAGGCACGGGACATGCTGAGAGTGAAGCGGTTGCGGATTCCGGAGCAGTGTGACGCGTGAGAGAGAGGAATGTTATCGGGTAGTCAAACATTTACAAATGTTAAGTGTTTGGCGATGGGGGACTTTAAGGAGACGTTATCATGAAACGAATGAGCGGCTACGGGATTGCGATAACAGCAGCATTGAGCGGGCTTTTCGCGGTCATGCCGGCGTTTGGGCAGTACACTCCGGGCTATCCGTACCAGCCGGCGCCGATCTACACGCCGCAGCCGGTTCCGCAGGTGGCGGGGTACGCGTATGCCTTGACGCCGGCGCAAATGGATCAGCTCCTGGCGCCCGTTGCGCTGTACCCGGATCCGCTGCTGGCGGACATTCTGCCGGCGACGACGTATCCGGAGCAGCTGAACGAGGTGGCGATCAGCCTGCGGGCGAATCCGAACATTGATGACAACTACATCAACGCGCAGCCCTGGCCGGACGCGGTGAAAGTGCTGGCGCATTATCCGGCGCTGATCACATTCATGACGTCGCGGCCGGACTGGACGACGGCGCTGGGCGCGGCGTTCACGGAGCAGCCGGGGGACGTGATGGATTCGATCCAGCGGCTGCGTGGGGAGGCCCTGGCGGCGGGGACGCTCTATACGACGCCGCAGCAGCAGGTGATCGCGAGCGGCGGATTGATTCAGATCGTGCCGGCGCAGGCGGGGGTGGTGTACGTGCCGCAGTATGATCCGACGGTGGTGTACGTGGCGGGGCGTGCGCCGCACGATGCGTTGCGGTTCGGGGGCGGGTGGCGGATCGGTCCGTGGCTGAATTTCGATTTTGACTGGGGGCATCACGACATCGGGGTGGGCGCGCGGTGGGACCACGGGCATCCGGACCACGACCGGGATTTTCACGACTGGCACCGGGACGATCACGTGGCGCCGCCGCCGCATTTGCCGCCGGCGGTGATCAATCGGTTCAACAACGATGCGCGGCGAGGTTTTGTGCCGCCGCCGGCGCAGCACCCGGTGTTTGACACGCATGAGAACCGAGCGGACGTGCAGCGTGCGGACCGGCGGGCGCGCGAGGTGCATCCGGGTCCGGTGATCGTGCCGCACGGCGCGCCGGCGCGTCCGGGGGCAGCGCCTCGTCCATCGGGGACGTCGGGGCAGCGCGGAGGTCCGGGCGACCGCGGCGGGTTCGGGGATCGCGGGAACGATCGCGGCCGGTAAGAGCGTATGGGCAGGAACTGTGAATTTCCGGGGCGGGGGCATCCATGCAGGAGAGCCAAGCCATGATGATGCGGACGACAACGGCGGCGGTGCTGGCGGCGGTGCTGGCGGGGGCGGCGGGTTGCCAGAGCACGCAAAGCGCCGGCGACCGGAATGGAAGCGCAGCGGCGCAGGCGACAGCGGGGGGGCCGAGCGCCCCGACGGACAATCGCGAGACGTTCAACTCGCCGGAGGAGGCGCTGCGTGCGCTGTCGTCGGCGGTGCAGAACGGCGACCAGGCGGCGACGCGCAAGCTGTTCGGGCCGGAGATTGACCAGGTGGCGTCGAGCGACGCAGCGGATCGCAAGGCGGCGATGCAGCGTTTCGCGCAGGCGATATCGCAGAAGGCGCACGTGGAAACGTCGGCCGACGGGCAGTCGGCGACGGTCTACATCGGTCCCAACGATTATCCGTTCGCGATACCGCTGGCGAAGGATCCCTCGGGCAAGTGGTTCTTCGATACGACTGCCGGCGAGACGGAGATACTCAACCGGCGGATCGGACGCGACGAGCTGGACACCATCGACCTGTGCCATCTGCTGGTGCAGGCCGAGCGGGAATATGCGTCAGCGGACCGGACGGGCCAGGGGATCATTCAGTATGCGCAGCGGTTCATGAGCACGCAGGGGAGCCACGATGGGTTGTACTGGCCGGTGCAGGGGTGGGAGCAGGAGAGCCCGCTGGGGCCGATCGCGGCGCAGGCGGCGGCGGAGGGATATCCGGTGAAGGCGCGGGCGCAGCGAGCCGAGGAAAAAGGTCCGAAGGCGGCGAAGAGTTCGGGGCCGCACCCGTTCCACGGCTATGTGTTCCGTATTCTGACCAAACAGGGGCCGTCGGCGCCGGGCGGGGCGTACAACTATGTGATCAACGGTCACATGGTGGCGGGTTTTGCGTTTCTGGCGTATCCGGCGGAATATGGCAAGAGCGGGGTGATGACGTTCATGATCAGCCGGAACAATGTGCTGTATCAGAAGGACCTGGGCGCGGACACGGCGGCGCGTGCGAAGGCGATCACGTCGTTCGATCCGGGCACGGGCTGGACGGTGGTGAAAGAGGACCAGGGGGCGGCGAGCCAGCCGGGCGAGCAGTAAGGCTGATCCAAAAATCGTGGATTGGCGCCCCGCCAATGCTTGGAAGCGGTGTATTTCCGTCATTCGAGCACGGGCAGGATGCCCGTGCCACGTTAAGCGGGGCGTCAGTAGCGGTGCTCGCCGGGCATTTCGTCGGGGACGCTGTCGTCGTCAGCGTCGGTGGATTCATCGAAGGTGGAGGAGACCTGCTGGGCGAAGCCGGCGTTGGCGCCTGCGCCGGCGCGGCCGCCGGTGGAACCTTCGGAGCCGTCGCCGCCGGGCACTGATGCGGACCCGGATTCGGCGGCCTTCATGGCTTCCCATTCTTCCTTGGTGATGACGACTTCGGACGCCATGGAGCCCTTGTAAGCGCCGACGATGCCGGTGCGCCGCATCTGGTCGATGAGGCGGCTGGCGCGGGAGTAGCCGATGTTGAGGCGGCGCTGGATCAGCGAGACGGAACCGCGTCCGGATTCGATCATGATGTCCACGGCGTCGTTGTAAAGCGGGTCTTTCTCTTCGCCTTCCGCGAGGCCCTGCGCCTGGCCGAGCTGCATGAGCTCGGGGTGGAACTCGGGCTCGGCGATTTCCTTGAGGAACTTGCAGACGTTGCGGATTTCCTTGTCGTCGACGAAGGCGGCCTGGGCGCGGACCATGCCGCCGCCGGTGGGCTTGAGCATGAGCATGTCGCCCTGACCCAGCAGCAATTCGCCGCCGGCCTGATCGAGCATGATGCGGGAATCGAGGCGGGAGCGGACCTGGAAACAGAGGCGGCCGGGCATGTTGGATTTGATCAGGCCGGTGACGACCTGCGCTTCGGGGCGCTGCGTGGCGAGGATGAGGTGGATGCCGACGGCCCGGGCTTTTTGCGCGATGCGGACGATGTGCCCTTCGACTTCCTTCGAGGTCATCATGAGGTCGGCCAGCTCGTCGATGATGATCACGATGTAGGGCATGTGGAACTGGAGCTTGGCCTTGTCATCGTCGGTGCGGGCGTTGAAGCGCTCGATGATCTCCTCGCGGGTGAGCTTGTTGTAATCCTTGATGTGGCGGACCTGGGCCTCGGACATGGTCTCGTAGCGCTCGTCCATTTTCTGGGTGGCCCATTCGAGGATGGATTCGGCCTTGGTCATGTCGTCGATGATGGGGGCCATCAGGTGCGGAATGGATTTGTAATCCTGCATTTCGACCATCTTGGGATCGACCATGATCATCTTGACGTGATCGGGGCGCTGCGTGAGCAGGAGGGTCATGATGATGGAGTTGATGCAGACGGACTTGCCCGAGCCGGTGGTGCCGGCGATGAGGATGTGGGGGATTCTGGCGAGGTCTTCGACGAGCGGATTGCCGGAGGCGTCTTTGCCGAGGCACATGGGGAGGGCCATTTTGGCGAGGCGGTCGTCGGCGATCTGGAAGAGCTCTTTGAGGCGGACGCGTTCGCGGTCGAGGTTGGGCACTTCGATGCCCATGGTGGATTTGCCGGGGATGTTGTCGATGATGCGCACCGGCGGCGATTTGAGGGCGCGGGCGATGTCCTTGGAAAGGGCGGCGACCTGTGAGGATTTGACGCCGGGGGCGAGGTTGAGCTCGAAGAGCGTGACGACGGGGCCGGTGTCGATGGCTTCGACCTTGCCGTCGATGTTGTAGGACTCGAGGGTGGCTTCGAGGATTTTGGCTTTTTCGCGGACGCGCTGCTCGTGGCCGGCGGAATCGACGGGTTCGGCTTCATCGAGCAGGTCGAGCGTGGGCAGCTTGTAGTTGTCGAGGTCCTGCGGCTTCGAGGGCGGGGGGGTGGAACGGACGAAGGCTTTGGGGGCGGCGGGCTTGCGCACGACGGGTTCGGAGGGCCCGGCCTTGATGGGGAGCACGGCGGGCTCCTCGTCGTCGTCTTTGTCGGCCAGCGGGGTGGCTTCGACGGCGACGATCTCGCCGGATTTGGTTTCTTCGGAGGGGTTGGGTTTGTCCTTTGCGCCGGCGTTGTCGTCGGCGTTCATGAGATCGCCGAGGGTTCCGCCGGGGGGCGTTGCGGAGGGATCGGCCGGTTTTTCGGGGGCGTCCTTTTTGCGGCGGCCGTTGATTTTGGGCTCGGCCCTGGGCGTGGAAGCGCGCGAGCGGGGCGACCAGTTCAGGATGCCTTTGAGGCCACCGGCGGCGCCGGAAGCAGCGCCGGCGAGTTGATCGGTCGGCAGGCGTTTGCCCAGCCAGAGCAGGCGCGCGGGCAGGGCGAGGACGAACTCATCGGCCGCCAGAAGTCCGCCGACGATGAATCCGAAGGCGAGGAACATCCAGGCGGCGACGCCGAATTTCAGGTGCAGGAAGGTGCCCAGGGCGATGCCGAGAATGCCGCCCGCGCCTTCGCCGAACGGTCCGGCCCCCCCGGCGAGATTGAACAGCGTGGAGAGGCAGGCGACAAGCATGGCGCCGCCGATGATGCGCAGGGGAAGTTGGGTGACTTCATCGCCCTTGGTCCAGATGACCATCGCGATGCCCAAAAGCACGATGCCGACGAACACGCCGGGCCCGATGCGCTGCATGGCGAGGTAAGCGATGTGTGCGCCGACGCTGCCGCACCAGTTGTGAATCGCCGGATCGTTGTAGCTGACCAGCAGATGTGATGGCGGATCGACCGGCGAGAAGCTCACGCAGGAGAGCGTGAAGAGGACGAAGAGCACCCACACGAACATCATGAGAATGATGCGTGCGATGATCGGCTTGTTCGATTTGTTGTCTTTTCGTGCTGCCATGCTGCTGTTGCGACTCCATTCATCCCCGCCCCTCTCCATTGCGATCACGTTCCTGTGCTGCCGAAGCCGCCGGCGCCGCGGGCGGAATCGGGAAGCTCATCGGTTTCGATCCACCGGCCCTTTTCCACTTTGGCGATGACCATCTGGGCGATGCGCATGCCCCGGGTGATGGCGATCGGTTCCCGGCCAAGGTTGACCAGGAGGACTTTGACTTCGCCGCGATAATCGGCGTCGATGGTGCCCGGGGCGTTGGGCACGGAAAGGCCATGCTTGATGGCCATGCCGGAACGGGGCCGGACCTGGGCTTCGTAACCTTCCGGCAGCGCCATGGCAAAACCGCAGGGGCAGGCGGCGCGTTCGAGCGGCGCGAGCAGCAGCGGCTGATCCTCGGGGACGGCGGCCAGGAGATCCATGCCGGCGGCATGATCGGTCTGGTAGGCCGGCAGGTCGAGGCCGAGGCCATGGGGCAACCGTTTAACTGCAATGCTTATCGGCACTGGCAAGGCAAATCCTCTAGCGGGAGATGGCGGGGCGGGAACGGGGGACGGACGGTGGTAATCGGCGGTGGGGCCGAGGGTTAAATCGAGCGAGGCGGGGCCAAGGGTCGCCCCGGTGGAAATACGATTTTACCAATCGAGGGGTTCGAGCCACGATTGTTTGAGGGCGGCGACCTCTTCGCGCAGCAGTGGAGCGCCGCGCAGGCCGCGGATGGCGAGGGTGGGGGAGGCTTGCGGCGAATCGGGGGCGGTGAGGCGGCCGAGGACGCCGAAGGGGGTTTTTGAGGCGTGAAGGGCGCGGGCGGTGGCGTCGAATTTTTCCGGGGGGATTTCCAGGAGGTAGCGCGAGGGGGATTCGGAGAAGAGGGCGGAGGCGTCGTCGGTCAGATCGGCGCCGATCGGCAGGCCGGCGAGATCGATGTCGGCGCCGAGGTTGCCGGCGAAGAGCATTTCGGCGAGCGCCACGGCGAGGCCGCCTTCTGAGCAGTCGTGGGCGGAGACGGCCAGGCCATCGCGGATGAGGGAGGCGACGGCCCGGGCGTTGGCCGGGCCGATGTTCAGATCGACGGTGGGGACGCTGGCGCCGATTTCATCGTGCAGGGCGAAATAGTGCGAGCCGCCGAGTTCGCGTTTGGTTTCGCCGACGATCAGCAGGAGGTTGCCGGGGCGTTTGGCGTCCATGGTGAGGGTTTGGCGGTGGTCGTCGAGGACGCTGATGGCGGAGATGAGGAGGGTGTAGGGGATCTGGATGCGGTCGCCTTTGTCGGTGATGAATTCGTTGGAGAGGGAATCTTTGCCGGAGATGAAGGGGGTGCCGTAGGCGAGGGCGCCGTCGTAGCAGGCCTGACAGGCCTTGACGAGCGCGCCGAGGTTTCGCGGGTCGGTGCATTTGGGCCAGCAGAAGTTGTCGAGGATGGCGATTTTTTCGGGATTCGCGCCGATGCAGACGAGATTGCGCACCGCTTCGTCGATGCCGTTGAGGGCCATCTGGTAAGGATCGAGATCGCCGAAGCGCGGCTGGCAGCCGTTGGCGAGGGCGACAGCGCGCGGCGAATCGAGCAGCGGGCGCACGACGGAGGCGTCGCCGGGGCCATCGTGCTGCGGGCCGACGAGCGGCTTAATGGTGGCGCCGCCCTGGACTTCGTGGTCGTATTGGCGGATGACCCAGTGCTTGCTGGCGATGGTGGGCATCGCGAGGAGTTCGTGCAGCGTGGCGCCGAGGTCTTTGGGGGCGGCGATGTGCGGGTCGCGCGGGGGGTGGGGGGGGGGGGCGGGCCGGGTCCAGGTGGCTTTGCGGACGGGCTTGGGGATGCCGTCGTGGATGAAGGCCATATCCATCTGGGCGACCAGTTGCGGGGCGGCATCGGCGCTGGGCTGATAATCGAGCGTGAGTTTGCCGGTGCCATCGAAGATGCCGATGTCGGTGGCTTCGACGTTTTCGGCGGCGCAGAGAGCGAGCAGCTTCTCGACATTCTCGGGCGGCACGGCGAGCACCATGCGTTCCTGCGCCTCGGAAATCCAGATTTCGGCATAGGAAAGCCCGGCGTATTTCAGCGGCACGGTGTGCAGGTTGACGTGGGCGCCGGTGTGCTCGCCCATTTCGCCGACCGCGCTGGAGAGGCCGCCGGCGCCGCAATCGGTGATCGCATGGAAGAGCGGTCCGGATTCCTGATCGCGCGCCTGCAAAATCACATCCAGCATTTTCTTTTCGGTGATTGCGTTGCCGATTTGCACGGCGTGGGAGAATTCGTCGGCGTGCGTCGCGGTGACGACGTCCGAGGAAAACGTCGCGCCGTGAATGCCATCACGTCCGGTGCGTCCGCCGACCAGCAGGATGTGATCGCCGGGCTGCGCGTTGCCCTTTTCGCTCAAATGCCGCGGCAACACGCCGACGCATCCGCAAAACACCAGCGGGTTGCCGATGTAGCGCTCATGGAAAAAGAGCGCCCCGTTGACGGTGGGGATGCCCATGCGGTTGCCGTAATCGCGGACGCCGGCGACGACGCGCTGCATCGTGCGGCGCGGATGGATGACGCCCGGTGGGACTTCGGCGGCGGCGGTGTTGGGATCGGCGAAGCAGAAGATGTCGGTGTTGGCGACGGGTTTCGCGCCCAGGCCGGTGCCGATGACGTCGCGGATGCAGCCGCCGATGCCGGTGGCGGCGCCGCCGTAAGGCTCGATGGCGGAGGGGCGGTTGTGCGTTTCGACCTTCATGCACACGGCGGTGCGGTCGTCGAAAGCGATCACGCCGGCGTTGTCTTTGAAGACCGAGAGGGTCCAGTCGCGCGAGAGATCCATCGTCGCTTTGAAGATCGTCTGCTTGACGAGATTGTCGATCGTGCGCGTGTTGCCGGCTTCCGTGAATTCGACGCGCGCCTTGAGGGTTTTATGGACGCAATGCTCGGACCAGGTCTGGGCGAGGGTTTCCAGTTCGGCGTCGGTGGGGTCGCGGTCCTGCCGGCGGAAATAACTTTGAATGGCCTGCATCTCGGCGAGATCGAGAAACAGGTGGCCTTTGCGCGAGAGATCGAGAAGCTGTTCGTCGGAAAGCTCGCGGATCGGCACGTGCGTGAGGCGGAACTGATAGGGCTCGCCGTGCGGGAATTCAGCCGGAGTGAAGGGCTCGAAATAGCCGGTCTCGATCGACTCGTTCACCAGCAATCGCTTGGCAATCAGCGCGAGCAAATCGTCGTGCACGTGGCCGAGCAGCGTGTACTTGCGGCCGGTGCGCACTTCCACCGTTCCCGCCGGCACGCTGAGCAGATCGGCGATGGCCATCTCGCAGCTCGCGGCGACGGGATCCATGACGCCGGGCTTGAGGTGGACTTCGATGATGCGGGCGCCCTGGTCGGCATGCGCAGGTTCCGGGCCGATGCCAAAGGTTTCGGTGACGGGATCGATGAGCACTTCGCGCGCGATGCGTTCGAGCGCGGCAGGCGAGAGCAGGTCATCGGGCCCCTGGAGCAGAAAGATGCGCGACGTGCGGACGTCGGAGACTTCGGCAAAGCCGCCGCCGCCGGCGCCGCCGAGTTCGCGGATTTCGTTGAGGGCGCCTGCGCCGGCCGGATCGTCGCCGGCATGAATGGCGCGAACCTCGATGCGATGAACGGGCATAATGGAGGATTCCGGTCGAATGAAAGGGAGAGATTATACAGGATCGGGCGGTGGAGGTCTTACCACGGAGCACACGGAGTGCACGGAGAAGGCTTCTATTACTGCGCGAAAACTCCGTGATCTCCGTGATCTCCGTGGTTTCAATCGGTCCATCGCCGCTCGCATCGGGCGGCGCTCACGTCCGGGCGGGCGTGCTTTCGCCGATTTCCCATTCCATGCGTTCGACGGAGGGGTCGCGGTGGCGCTGGAACTGCTGGGTGAACATGTCGTGGTAAACGCCGCGGCGTTCGAGCAATTCGTCGTGGCTGCCCTGTTCGACGATCTTGCCGTCGACCAGGACGACGATCGCGTCGGCGTGCATGATCGTCGAGAGGCGGTGGGCGATGACAAAGGTTGTGCGGTTGGCCATCAGCTCGCGGAGGGATTCCTGGATCAGGTGCTCGGAGTGGGAATCGAGGGAGCTGGTGGCTTCGTCGAGGATGAGGATGCGCGGGTTGGCGAGCAGGGCGCGGGCGATGGAGATGCGCTGCTTCTGGCCGCCGGAGAGTTTCGAGCCGCGTTCGCCGACGATCGTTTCGTAGCCCTGCTCGAGCTCCATGATGAAGTTGTGGGCGTTGGCGCGGCGTGCGGCGTCGATGATTTCCTCGCGGGTGGCGTGGCGTTTTCCGTAGGCGATGTTGTCGGCAATCGTGCCGTCGAAGAGATACACATCCTGCAACACCATCGCGAAAAGGCCGCGGTAATCCTCGACGCGGATGTCCCGGATATCCCGGCCGTCGAGCAGGATCGCGCCGCTGTTCACATCGAAGAAGCGCGCCACGAGGTTGACCAGCGTGGTCTTGCCGCTGCCGGAGGGACCGACGATCGCGACGGTGGAACCGGCAGGCACGTTGAGATCGACGCCGGTGAGCACCTCGCGGTCTTTCGTGTAGCGGAAATGCACATCGCGCAATTCGATGTGTCCGGCGGCATGGCGGAGATGCTTGGCGTGCGGGCGGTCGGGCATGTCGTGCGGCTGTTCGAGGACGTCGACGACGCGGTCGAGGGCGCCGAGATTCTGCTGCACGTTCTGGATGGAATCGATCATCTGGCTGACCGGTCCGAGCAGCATGAAGATGTAGGACTGGAACATCACCAGCTTGCCGACGGTCATCTGGTCGCGCAGCACCATGGCCCCGCCGTACCACACGATGACCACGCCGATCGCCGGCCCGAAGACGCCCCAACCAGTCCCGAGCAACCGCCCGAGCACGGCGGTGTACTGCTGCTTGCGGATCATGGTGTCCTGGGCGGCGCCGAACTCTTTGAGCTCGGAGCGTTCGCGTTTGAAGCTGCGCACGACGCGGATGCCGCCGTACATATCGGTGAGGCGTGCCGAGAGCATGGCGCGATCGTCCTGGATGTTGCGCCACATGGGGCGCAGGCGGCGGAAGAGCAGGACGTGAATCGCCAGCACGGGGGGGATGAGCACGGCGATGGCGAGGGCGAGTTTCCAGTTGGTGAAGAAGAGGATGAAGATGATGCCGAAGACGCGCAGGACGGCGGTGTAGGGCACGATCATGGCGTTGTTGACGCCGGCGACGACCTGATCGACATCGGCCATGATGCGGCTGACGATGCCGCCGGTTTTGTAGTCGGAGAGCAGGGAGAGGGGCAGTCGGATGACGTGGTCGTGCAGGCGCTGGCGCAGGGTGCCGGCCATGCGGTAATTGACGCGTTGCGTGGCGAGGAGTTTGAGCCAGTCGAAGACGATGGAAAAGATGGCGATCAGGGCCATGACGCCGGCGAGGACGGCGAGGCTTTTCCAGGGGTCGGTGGGCCAGATCGAGGCGCCGGGCGCGTGGGCGAGCCAGGGCACCTTGCTGAGGCCGCGCTTGGTGGCGACGTAGTCGATCAGCAATTGCAGGACGACCGGCATGCCCATGGTGAGCAGCGTGCTGGCGGTGATGAGGATGAACAGCGACGCCACCGGCCAGAAATAGCCGCGGAGCATTTCGCGGTATTCGGCGAGGAGCTGCTTTTTCTTGCGTTTGAAGACGTGCTTGCCGCCGGGGGGCGAGGCGTGCTTTCCCCCCATCGCGACGACGTCCACGGGCTTGGCGTTCGGGTCGGCAAAACGAACGGGGTCGAGCAGTCCTTTGCGCAGCTTCTCCCTGAATTCCGCAAATCGTTGACGGCTGGACTTCATCCGATGCACCGGTGCAAACGCAGTGATCCCACTTCCACGCGGCAGTCTATTGTAGCCGGGGCAGGGCGGATGGAAAGCCGGGGGGCGGCAGGAGATAGGCGGCGGATCGGGGTCATGATCCGGACTCGGCGGCGGCTTTGGATTCCCAGGCGGTCATCAGGTCGGCGAGGTCTTTTTTGCCGGCATCGTATTGGGAGCGGAGTTCCTTCATCGCCTGGGGATTGGCGGCGACTTTGGGGTTGGCGAAGGAGCCCTCAAGCGAGGCGAGAGTTTCTTCGAGCTTGCTGATTTGCTGTTCGAGCTGCGGAACGGTCAGCTTGGCGTATTTGAGGTTGACCTTCGGCCTGTGGGCGCTGGCGGCTTTCTTCTCCTTTTCGCGCTGCTCGCGCTTCTTCGCTTCCTCGGCGGCGCGCTGTTCGGCGGCGGCTTTTTCCTTGCGGTCGGATTCCTTCTGATCGGCGAGCTGCTTCTTTTCCTTTTCCACGGCTTCGAGGTAATCCGTGTAGCTGCCGTTGTAGAGTTTCCACGGGACGCCGGGAAGGTGGCCGGGGCGGATGACGAGGAGCTGATCGACGACTTGGTCGAGGAAGTAGCGGTCGTGGGAGATGATGAGCAGGGAGCCGTCGTAGGTGTCGAGAGCGGTTTCGAGGACTTCGCAGGTGGGCATGTCGAGGTGGTTGGTGGGTTCGTCCATGAAGATGGTGTTGGCGGGGTTGAGGATCATTTTGCCCATGGCGACGCGGGCGCGTTCGCCGCCGGAGAGGACGCCGACTTTTTTATCGACCGTGTCGCCGGAGAAGAGGAGGAGGCCGGCGAGGTCGCGCATTTCCTGCTGGGTCGCGGTGATTTTGGCGGCCTGGAATTCTTCGAGGATGTTGTTTTCGAGATTCAGCGTCTGATGCTCCTGGCGGAAGAATTCGAGGGTGACGCCGTGGCCCCATTTGAAGTCGCCGGTGTCCGCCTTATTTTCGCCGGCCAGGATGTTGAGGAGCGTGGACTTGCCGGAGCCGTTGGGTCCGATGATGCCGATGCGTTTGCCGCGGGTGAGGTTGAAGGTGACATCCTGGAAGAGAGGTTTGTTGGGGTAGGCCTTGGAGAGGTGGTTGACCTTGAGGACATCGAAGCCGGAGGGTTTTTTGACTTCGAGGTTGAGGATGACTTTTTTGCCATCGCGGCGGACGTTGTTGATGAGGGAGGCGGTGGTGACGAGGCCCTGCTCGCCGCCGCCGGTCTTGAGGCGATCGAGGCGTTTTTTGCGGCCGCGGGCCTGCTTGGCGCGCTGGCCGGCGCCAAAGCGGCGGATGTATTCCTCTTCCTTGGCGATGAACGCCTGCTGCTGGTCGTAGGCGCGCTGCTGTGACATGCGGCGTTCGGCGCGCAGGTCGGTGTAGGCAGAGTAATTGCCGGGGTATTGCTCGATTTTGCCATCGACCATGTCGAAGATTTCATCGACCACGGAATCGAGGAAGTAGCGGTCGTGCGAGACGACCACGAGGGCGGTGTCTTCCATCTGGGCGATGGTGTTTTCCAGCCAGTCGAGCATGGGGAGATCGAGGTGGTTGGTGGGCTCGTCGAGGAGCATGAGGTCGGGGCCTTCGAGGAGGAGGCGTGCGAGCTGGGCGCGGGACTTCTGGCCGCCGGAGAGCTGCTTGATGGGGCGGTCCATGTCGCGCTCGGAGAAGCCGAGCTCGTGGAGGATGGCATCGACGCGGCGGGCGATGTCGTAGCCCTGCATGTGGTTGAATTCGGTTTCCAGGCGCGTGTAGCGCTCGATCGCTTCTTCGTGCCGCGGGCCCTCGGTGTACTTCGCGAGATCTTCGCCGGCCTGATGAAGCCGGCGTTCGATTTCGTGGACTTCCTCGAAGACCTGGCTGACCTGGTGATGGAGGGTTTGCTCGGGATCGAGGGTGGGGATTTGCGAGACGTAGGCGAGCTTGCAGGATTTGGCGATGGCGACGGAGCCATGATCGGGCTGCTCGACGCCGGCGATGATCTTGAGGAGCGTGGATTTGCCGGAGCCATTGGGCCCGACGAGTCCGATGCGTTCGCCTTTTTGGAGGTCGAAGGAGATGCCCTTGAGGACGGAACGTCCGGCGAAGGCTTTTTCGATGTCTTTGATTTCGGCAAGAGCCATGGGGGAAAACTCAAAACGCAAAACGCCAAACGCAAAACGGCAGGGGGAGTCCAGTAGTGTATGCGAGGCGGGGGACGGGGGGAATGGCAGAGGGGGAGTGTTTACAAAAATGCGAGAAAGGACTTGACAGGAAAAAGATGCGCACCTGCGCAAATTTTCGCTGATGAGAATGTTTTGCAGAAGGTTGTGGGAAAGGAAGTTGCGCGCTTCGAGGGGAGAGATGCGCAAGGTGCGCATGGTTTTTTTCACCGGGCTCGGGGCGGGGAATATTCGCTTTTGGGTGGCGACGGGCGGAATGTAAGCGGTGGTGGGCATCGTCCCTCTCCCTGGTTCCTTTATAAACGGATCGGCGGGCGGAAAGGTTCCCGGAAAGTTGGGAAATGTTTGGCGGGGGGGCGAGGGGGGTGGTAGACTCCTGGGAAACGGGAGGGATGGCGATGACGGTGACGCTGGAAGTGGATTTGCCCGCCGATTTGGCGCGGCTGCGCCTGCCGGCCGCGGTAGCCGCACGGCTGGAGTCGCTACTGGATCGGCAGGAAGAGGGTGAGGAACTGAGCGCGGCCGAACGGGCGGAGGCCCAGGGACTGGTGGAGATGGCGGAATTCCTGACGTTGCTGCGGCTGCGCATGCGGGAAGAGGAGGCGTCGCGCGGAAGACATCCGCATGTGTAATGGGATGTCTCAGAAGGGGGACGCATTCCGAAGCTTGGTGAGGGTTTGAAGCAGTGGGGGGATCGAGAGCGTATCGGGGAGGCGGTGGGGGGCGGTGGTGGGGCCGGGGCCGATTTTGAGGGGGAGGTTGGGGGGGGGGAGGGTGCGGAAGGCGTCTTCGTCGGTGAGGTCGTCGCCGAGGAAGAGGGCGGCGGAGGCGTGGGTGGCGTTTCGGAGGGCGGTGAGGGCGGCGCCTTTGTCGGCGCGGGTGGTGGAGAATTCGAGGACCATTTTGCCGTGGCGGGTGTGGATGGTGGGGTGATGGCGGGCGGCGTCGAGGAGGGCGGTGACGGAGTCGGCGGCGGCGGCGGGGTCGGCGTTGCGGTAGTGGAAGGCGACGGCGGTGGGCTTGGTTTCGACGAGGGCGCCGGGCAGGTTGGCGGCGGCTTCGCGGACGAGGCGGAGGATGGGATCGAGCGCTGCGGCGAGTGCGGGGTCAGGCGGGGAGGCGAGATGGGGGGGGAGTTCGGCGCCGTGGCTGCCGACGAGGAGGGCGTGCTGGACGGCGGCGACGCGCGGGGCGAGGTCGGCCAGCGCGCGGCCGGAGATGATGGCGACGTGGGTGTTGGGAAGGGCGGCGAGGGCGTTGAGGGCGGCGAGGGATTCGGCGTGGGCGCGGGCGTCAGCTGGGTCGCTGACGATGGGGGCGAGAGTGCCATCGAAATCGGCGGCGACGAGGAGGATGGGCTCGCGCGCCAGGTCACGGAGGGCGGCATCAAGATCCGGCAGCGTCATTGGGGGATTCCTTGCGGCGCGGGGGGCGGTGGGCGCGAACGGGCGCAGCGACCGGGCGTGTGCGGGCGGTTTTTTCGCGTTCGGCCTCGATGATGCCGCACTCGCCGAGGAACTGGTTGAGCCACCAGTAGACGTTCTGCTCGCGGATGTTGTCGCGCAGGTGGACCATTGCGCGGCGGCGGTCGGCGGGGGACATCAGCAGGGCACGGCGGATGGCCTCGGCCACGCTTTCGATGTCGTAGGGATTGACGTTGATGGCCCAGGGAGCGAGTTGCTCGGAAGCGCCGGCAAATTCGCTCAGGACCAGAACGCCGTTGCCTTCGATCTGGGCGGCGCAGTATTCCTTGCAGACGAGGTTCATGCCGTCCTTGAGGGGCGTGACCAGCGCGACATCGGCCAGGCGGTAAAACGCGAGGAGCTCCTGGCGCGGGATGTGGCGGAAGAGGTGGTGGATGGGCACCCATCCGGGTTGCGTGAAGCGGCCGTTGATTTGCGCGACGAGCTGTTCGACGTCGGCCTTGAGCTTGCGGTACTGGGGGACCTGCTCGCGGCTGGGGACGACGATCTGGAGCAGCGTGACGTGGCGGTGGAGCTCGGGATAATTTTCGAGGGCCTGGCCGAACGCGCGCAGGCGGTAGGGGATGCCCTTGGTGTAATCGAGGCGGTCGACGCTGAGGATGACCTGGCGGCCGCCGAAATCGCTGCGAAGCTGCTGGAGTCGCCGATCGACGGCGGGGTCGGCGGCGCCGGCGGCGAATTCCTCGAAGTCAATGCCGATGGGAAAAGCGGCGGCGGCGCACTGGCGTCCGTCGGTTTCGAGGCGGAGCTCACCGGGCTCGCGGTGGCGTTCGACATCGGGAAGCAGCCTTCGGACGCAGTCGGAGAAGTTGGCGAGGTCGCGGCGGGTCTGGAAGCCGATGACTTCGTATTCGAGCAGTCCGCGGAGAACGTCCATGCGCCAGGGGAGCTTGAGGAAGATGTCGGGCGGAGGGAAGGGGATGTGGAGGAAGAAGGCGAGGCGGTTTTTGAGGCCGCGCTGGACGAGGGTGCGGCCGAGGCCCATAAGCTGGTAATCCTGGACCCAGATGAGGTCGTCGGGCTGGGCGTGATGTTCGATGACGTCGGCGAAGGATTGCTCGACCTGGCGGGCGCTGGTCCAGTAGGCGGGCACGAAGTTGCAGAGGGACTGGAGGTCGTGAAAGAGCGGCCAGATGATTTCGTTGCAGAAGCCCTGGTAGAAGCGTTCGTAATCCTGGGTGGAGAGGGGGACGGCTGCGAGCTGGTAGCCTTCGCGTTTGGCGAAGGTGGCGAGGAGGGATTGGAGTTCGAGGGGCTGAATTTCGGAGGCGCCGGGCCAGCCGATCCAGACGCCGCCGCGGCGTTTGAGGAGGGGCGCGAGAGCGGTGACGAGGCCGCCGCTGCTGGGGTGGAAGTCCCACCCGCCGGCGGTTTTTTCGAGGACGATGGGGAGGCGATTGGAGACGAAGAGTGTTGGCATTGCTCTCCTTGAAAGGCGCCCGGCGGTGGCCGCGGCCGGGAAAAAACGGGAGGGGCACGGCGTGGGGGCGTGCGTGCCGCGGCGGTAGATCATGATAGGTTGCGGTTGCGTGTATATCCGAAATGAGCGCGGAAGGGAGGGCTCGGGGAGGGGAATTTGGAAAATTTTTTGCGAGAAAATTTCGAAGGATGGCGGGCAAAAAAAATCAGGTGGGAAGGGCGTGAGGCGGGTGCGTGGCGTTTGGGGCTGAAAAATGCGGGAAAAATGCGCGGGCGGGCGGTGTGGAGCGCATGAAAAGGCAAAGCGTGCGGGTCGCGGCGCGCGGGGCGGCGTTCTAGAATCGCGACTCTGCGCGCCGCCATGGGTTGGGGCGCGCGCCATCGGATGCGGCGCGCCCGGACGTACTGGAAGGAGGTTTCATGGACATGCAAGCATGGTTGGATAATCTGACGTGGCTCGGCTATACGCTGGGCGCGATGGCCGCGGCGGTGGTGCTGGCGCTGCTGGCCCATTTTCTGGTGTTCTCGATTCTGCGGCGGGTGGCCAAGCGCACGCCGCTGTCGGCGGATGACGTGGCGGTGGCGCGGTTCGCCGGGCCCACGCGGTGGATCGCCGTGGTGGCGGCCTTCTGGATGTCGCTGAACACGACGGGGCTGCCGCCGGGCGTGGAGATGGTGCTCCGGCACGTGTCGTCAGTGCTGTTGATCGTGCTGATCGCGTGGCTGGCGATTCGCGGCCTGCTGGTGGGGCGGGACCTCTTGTTGAGCCACTATTTGCTCACCGTGTCGGACAACCTGCACGCGCGTGCGGTGCACACGCAGACCCGGGTGCTGGTGCGGGTTCTGATCGCGGTGCTGATCGTCATCGCGTTCGCGTGCATTCTCATGACGTTTGACGGGGTGCGGCAACTCGGGGCGTCGCTGCTGGCGTCGGCGGGAATCGTGGGCATCATCCTGGGTTTGGCGGCGCAGAAGGTGATCGGGACGCTCTTCGCGGGCCTGCAGATGGCCATTACGCAGCCGATCCGGCTGGAGGACGTGGTGATCGTGGAAGGGGAGTGGGGGGTGATCGAGGAGATCACGCTGACTTACGTGGTGGTGCGGATATGGGACCTGCGGCGGCTGGTGGTGCCGATGACTTATTTCATGGAAAAGCCGTTCCAGAACTGGACGCGGACGTCGGCGAGCCTGCTGGGGACGGTTTTTCTGTACGTGGATTGCACGGTGGAGGTGGAGCCGCTGCGGGCGGAGCTGACGCGTTTTCTGGAGGGGCAGGCGTTGTGGGACAAGAAAGTGGCCGGGCTTCAGGTGACGAATATGTCGGACCGGACGGTGGAGCTGCGGGCGTTGATGAGCGCCGGGGACGCATCGACGGCGTGGGATTTGCGGTGCGCGGTGCGCGAGCATCTGCTGAGGTACCTGAAGAGGACGCAGCCGCACGCCTTGCCGCGGGTGCGGCTGGAGATGGAGCGGTTGGAAGGCGGCGTGTCCGGGGAGGCCCGGGGAGGCGACCGGGAGGGCGGGGTGCTGGCGGTGTCGCCGGGGGAAAAAGGCAGGAGCGTCGGCGCGTTTTAGGGGCGGCGAGGTTGCGGTGGCGGCTTGCGATCGGGGGTGAAAGGTCTACAATAAGGAGCTTTCCGGCGGGGAAGGCGATCGACAGCGTAGCTCAGTCGGTAGAGCAACAGACTTTTAATCTGTGGGTCCTGGGTTCGATCCCCAGCGCTGTCAGTGTGGGGCGGGCGTGGTGACTTAGGATGGGCTGGGGCAAGCAGTTGGGCGCGGGGCGTGGAAATGGGGGGGGCGAGTCGTTATAGTGCTGGTTCTGCGAACGTGATTATCGGCCCCGCGCCAGGGGCGCGGCGGCGGTTCCGGGCGGCGGTTGGCTGCAGGTTTTGCGCGGTTGGCCGGTTGCGCGGATGCGTTGGCGCAATGGCCGGCCGCGGGTCGTCTGCGAGGCTGGATTTCCGGGGATTCGTTTGTCGCGAGTCCGGGCGATCGAGCCGATAAAGAATGCTCCTGCTCCGCATTTTTATGGGAGAAGCCCATGCATCGTATGAGAGTGAGTCTGGCGGTTCTGGCGATGGCGGCATCGGCGGCGCTCGGGGCGGCGGGGGGCGGGGCGTGGGCGCAGGTAGCGCCGCCGCTGCCGATGACGGGGGCGACCGGTCCGCACGGGATCGTGGCGATCACGAAGCCCAGCCAGAGCGTGACGCTGAGTTTTCCCAAGCCGGGGCTGGTGTCGAAGGTGCTGGTGGAGAAGGGGGACAAGGTGACGGCGGGGCAGGTGGTGGCGCAGCAGGATGACTCGGAAGAGCAGGCGGCGTATGACGTGGCGGAGGGCGAGGCGACGGACACGACGCGGGTGCAGGCGCAGGAGGAGATACGGGACCAGAAGAAAGCGACGTATGACCGCAAGGTGGCGTCGGGCGTGGCGAACCAGCAGGAGCTGGAGGAAGCGCGGCTCGATTGGCAGGTGGGCATCGCGAACGTGACGCTGTCGCAGTTCGAGCAGAAGCAGTCGGTGCGGAAGGCGGAGCAGGCGAAGGCGGCGCTGGAGAAGACCCGGCTCAAAACGCCGATCAGCGGGGTGGTGGAAGACACGATGATTCATTCGGGCGAGACGGCGGATGCGTCGAACGCGAAGGTGATGAGGATTGTGAACGTGGATCCCTTGTGGGTGGACGTGCCGGTGCCTTTTCAGACGGCGCGCGGACTGCGGAAGGATGATGCGGCGAAGGTGACGTTTTCCGACGGGACGGCGCGGGAGGGGAAGGTGATCAACATTCATGAGGTGGCGGACCCGGGGAGCAACACGCTGGCGGTGACGGTGGAGGTGGCCAATCCGCAGCGGATGCCGGCGGGCGAGCATGTGGAAGTGGCGTTTCCGGGATCGAAAGTTGCGTCGCGGTGAGGAGGGGGGAAAACACGAAACTTGAAACATGAAACGGCGAAAGACGAAAGACGAAAGACGACTGGTTGGGGGTATTGAGGTGATGTGCAGATGACGATGTTCACGACGTCGATGGGTTCCGGGCGGGCGCAGGTGCTGGTGGATGAGCAGCAGCTTGCGCAGCTTCGGGCGGAGCTGGCGCGGCGCGGCGGGGAATTGGAACGATTGAAGGCGGCGATGGAGGTGCTGGCGGCGATCAACGCGCCGGCGCGCTTCATGGCGTCGGCGATGGCGCTGTGCAACGAGATGGCGAGCCGGTGGAAGGCGGAGCGCGTGGGCATCGGATTTTTGCGCGGCCGGTATGTGCGGCTGCAGGCGCTGTCGCACACGGAAAAGATCACGCGTCACATGGCGCTGGTGCAGGCGATCGAGGCGGCGATGGAGGAATGCCTCGACCAGGACGTCGAGGTGATGGTTCCGCCGCCGAAGAACGCGGGGTTTGTGTATCGCGCGGCGGACCAGTTGGCGACGAAGCACGGGCCGAACACGGTGTGCAGTTTTCCGCTGCGGCGCGGGGGCGGATCGGCGGAGGGGGGCAACGTGGTGGCGGTGCTGACGATCGAGCGCAAGGCCGAAGCGCCGTTGACGATCGAGGAAGTGGAAACGCTGCGGCTGACGTGCGATCTGTTCACGGCGCGCCTGGCGGATTTGTATGAGCAGGACCGGTGGATCGGGGTGAAGGCGGCCAAGGCGCTGCGGCGCGGGTTCGCCTGGGGCGTGGGCGCCAAGCATACGTGGGCGAAAGTGGCGGCGATCGCGGTGCTCGGGGTCACGTGCTTTGCGGTGTTCTGCAAGGGCACGTACCGGGTGGAATCGCAGTTCGTGCTGGAGGCGACGGAAAAACAGATCGTGCCGGCGCCGTTCCAGGGATTCATCAAAACGGTGAACGCGAACGTGGGCGACCTGGTGATGACGGAGAAAACGGCGGCGAAGTTCAGTGCGCTGGCGGAACATTGCACGCTGGCGCCGATGCTCGTGGGCCATCGCCCGGCGACGGTGCTGGCGACGCTGAACACGGCGGAGATCGCGCGGAAACTGGCGAAATCCGAGGCGGATTACAACGCGGCGCTCACGCAGGCGAACGTGTACCTTGCCAACGGGATGCAGAATCCGGGCGACTCGACGGAGGGGCAGGCGACGGCGGCGCGGGCGCAGGCGGCGGGGGCGAAGGCGGAGATGGAGCTTTATCAATGGCAGATGGACCAGGCGACGATCAAGGCGCCGGTGGATGGCGTGATCCTGAGCGGCGACCTGCGGCAGAAGATCGGCGCGCCGGTGAAGGAAGGCGACGAGCTCTACCAGGTGGGCGAGCTGGCGAAGCTGCGGGCCGAGCTTTCGGTGCCCGAGGACCAGGTGACGGACATCCGGGTGGGGTATCGCGGGCAATTGGCGTCGTCGAGCTATCCCGGGCAGAAGCTGTGGTTCACGGTGGACCGGATCAATCCGATCGCGACCGTGACGGGGACCAGCAACGTGTTCAAGGTGCGGGTGGTGCTGGATCCGACGGAGCTCAAGCCGTGGATGAAACCCGGGATGGAAGGGATTGCGAAGGTGAACGTGGGGACGGCGCGCTACATCTGGCTGTGGACGCACCGGCCGATCAATTGGATACGGATGCAACTGTGGATGTAAGGTCGGTTGCGGCGCCGGGAGAGGGACCCTAAAGTAGGGGCCCTGTCGGTCCGACACTGAGATGGCGGCGCCTTCCGGGATGGTCTCGGCGCGGCGAATGGAAAAGAGAGTTCATCGATTCAGGAGAGAAAGCCCATGGCGATTTTCGACAACTATGCACCGGTGGTGATTCAGGCGCTCCAGACGCGTGGGCTTTCGGGCGATTGCCCGATGTGCAAGAAGAACCAGTGGGTGGTGCACGAAGTGCCGGTGAGCGTGCCGGTGTACGAAACCAGCGGCCAGGTGAAGTTCCCGGGCACGAGCATGCCGATGGCGGCGATGATCTGCCGGAACTGCGGTTTTTCGAGCTTCCACTCGCTGGGGGCGCTGGGGCTGATCAATCAGAACCAGGCGGCGCAGGGGCAGCAGGGGCCGCAGGGAACGCCGGTGGAGCCGGCGGCGCAGTAAGTAGTAATTGGTAATTGGTAATTGGTAATTGGGACTTTGCGTCCCTGTCGAACAAAAGCGTGCGCTGCTTTGGCGGCGGGCGCTTTTTTTATTTTTGCGGGCGCGGCGGGAGGGGCATTGCGTCAGTCGGGGATTTCCACCGGTTTGCGCGCAAACGGGCCGCGCTTGTGTTTGTGGTAGGAGAGCAGTTTCTGGATGACGGCGGCGGGAAGGATCTGATGGAGCGCGCGGGGGTCGCCGCCGAGGGTGACGATCTGCTTGATGAGGCTGGAGGAGGTAAAGCCGAACTGTTCGTCGGTCATGATGAAAACGGTTTCCACGCCGGCGACTTTGCGGTTGGTGAGGGCGATGCGGAATTCATAATCGAGGTCGGCGAGGTTGCGCAGGCCGCGGAGAATGGCGGCGGCGTTGCGGCGTTTGACGAGCTCGACGGTGAGGCCCTCGTACGCCTCCACGGTCACATTGGGGAATTTGCGCACGGCACGGTTGAGGAGGGCCAGACGCTCCTCGAGGGGAAACAGTTGCTCCTTCTCCGGGTTCACGCCGATGGCGACGATGAGGCGGTCGAAGAGCTTTCGGCCGCGGTCGATAATATCGAGGTGGCCGAGGGTGGGCGGGTCGAAGGTGCCGGGGAAGATGGCGATTTTGTCGGTGGTCGGCACGGCGCTCTCCGGAAAGAAGAAGCGGGGCAAAAGTGCAGTGGGGAGTGTAGGGGGCGGCGGATGGGAGGAGCAAGATGGCGGCGGCAAGAATTTGCCAAAGAGCGGATTGACTTGGAAGCAGAAGCGCGTAATGTACCGGCGTCCGCGGCGGCCCGAGGAGAAGGAGAGAAACGCGAGCCGTGCGTGAGTAATGAAGGCGGCGGGGAAGCCGTCGACTAGCAGGAGAGCCGTATGCTGACGGAAATTGGGTTGGGCCTGGTATGCCAGAGGGATGTGCTGCGTCTGGGGGAGGATGCCGCGGACGGCGGGGCGGCGGCACGAATCCTCGCGGCGGCCGGGGTCGAGGAAACCTGGTGCCGGCTGCGGCTGAGCGCGGACGGCCGGCTGGTTCCGGTAACCGACGGCCAGATCGCCGAGCTGCGTCTCGCCAAGCGGAAAAAGGACGTTGAGGACGAGGAGGAAATGGACGATGAGGAGGAGGAAGAGGACGACCTCGAAGAAGACGAGGACGAAGACTTCGACGACGAAGACGAAGAAGATGAGGACGAATTCGAAGAAGAGTTCGACGACGACGAACTCGACGAGGATGACGACGACAACATCTTCTATGACGACGACGATGACGAGTAGAAAGTGACTGCGGCAGGTCCTCGGGGCCGCGGTCAGCGAGGACCATCCATGAGCCAGAGCAGCACGGCCGCCAAAAGCAAAAAAGAAACCGCCGCCAGCACCACGCCCGTTTCCGGGGAACCCGGCCAGACGGGCGTTCTTGTTGCGCCGCCGGAAAATGACGAGGGCGCGGCGCCGGCGAGCGTCGAGCGGCGGAGCACCGACAAGGGCTGCGGCGAATCGGACCGGCGCAAGGCGGTCGTCGATCGGCGCACCGGCCTGGACCGCCGCCTTGTGGACCTCGGATCGCCCACCGGATTGGAACGGCGGCGCGGACCCGGACGCCGGCGCACCGACGACCGCCGTAGCGCCGAAGAAGGCGAGATGACCGACGAGCAGTTTGAATTCGTCATGGCCATCGACACCTACAAGCGGCTGAACAACCGGCCCTTTCCCACGTGGACGGAAGTGCTCGAGGTGGTGAAGCAACTGGGCTATCGCAAGGTGGCGGCGTGCTCGATCAAGCTGCCCAACGCCAACGGGCGGGCCGTCGAGGGGTGAGGGGATACGAAAATTGACTGGGATGGAGAGAGAGATGCCGCCGGCGACGAGCCGAGCGGCGTTTCTATTTTTGCGGCGTGTCGCGCGGCGGTGAGGGAGCGCGGCGTGGATGTTCGAGCGTGGCGAGGAAGGCGTCGGGGCTGGAGCAGTCGATGTGGACGGAGAAGAAATCCGCGGCTGGCGGCGCGTGGGGGCGCAGCATGCGCGCGTGTTGCTGGATGAGCGGCCAGATGATTTCGCGGTCGGTGCGGGGGATGGGCAGGTCGTGGAGCCGGGCGGGATCGATCCATTCGAGCCGGCCTTCGGCGATGTCGCGCGGGGGGAAGCTGACGGGCCGCGTGACCTCGAAGCAGAACATGAGCCAGTGCGTGGGCGCGGCGGCGTGATCGTGCGGCAGCGGCGTCGGCGGCGCGTCGGGCGGGCGATCGGCGGGGGCGGCGTAGGCGCGTTCGGAGACGATGCCCAGCAGGCGGATGTCGTCCAGCGAGAGTTGCAGGGAGATTTCCTCTTCGATCTCGCGCAGGGCGCAGGCGTAAGGCGATTCGCCGGTGGCCTGTTCGAGTTTGCCGCCGATGGGCGAGTAGAGGTCCTTGTTGGGAAAGCGCCGGCGGTGCAGCAGGAGCATTTGACCGTGGTCATTGAAGACGTACACGAGGACGGCGATTTTGTAGGCGATGGGCATGGGGGGAATCCGGCAAGAGGTCAGGAGGGGGGTATTGTAGCGTGAGCGTGGGGCGGAGTAAGTTGTGCTGGCCGGTGCGCGCCGGCGTGAGTAGACTTCCGCGTGGCGGCGCGGTGCGGCGGGGGGGCGAAAGGATGGTGGGTGTGAAGAGGCGCTGGATGATGGCGGCGAGTGCGGCGGCGGTGATGGCGGCCACGCTGTTGCCGGCGCGGGGGCAGGACACCGAGCCGGCCGCCACGACCGAACCGGCTTATGTGCCGCTGAAGGGGAAGATCGCGCCCGACCAGTTGTCTGATGCACAGGTAATGAACGCGATCAACGGCGGTGTGAACTATCTGCTCAAGCAACTCGATCAATACGAAAAAAAGATCACGCCGATTCCCGATACGCTGCGCGGCACGTCCGGCGAATTCAACGACGACGAGCTCGGCCGGCTGATGCTGATGGTTTACACGCTGCTGTACGTCGGCGAGGACACGGGCGATCCGCGGCTGCACTTCCGCACCGACCGGATGAAGATCGCGCTGGATGTGGTCCTGCAGTGGGACGGTCACAACAAGGGCGCGATCAGCAGCAACCGGGACACCTATTCGACGTCGCTCCAGGCGCTGGCGCTGGCGCAGCTGCCGCCGACCGACCAGGTGAAGGCCGCGATGACGCGCGTGGCGACGCGCCTGATCGGCGGCGTGAAACCGGACGGCGGGTATGGCTATCACCTCGATGCGGCGGCGAACGAAGCGCACTGGGACCGCTCGAACAGCCAGTATGCGCTGCTGGGAATGTGGGCGGCGGCGGATTGGGGATCGCCGGTGGAGGGCGACTTCTGGAAAAATACGGACCACTTCTGGCGGGCGGGACAGAATTCCGACGGCGGCTGGGGCTACACGGGGACGGGCAACACGACTTACTCGATGACCGCGGCGGGCGTGGCGAGCCTGCTGGTGTGCGATGAGTTTTTGAATCGCACGCCGCAGTTGAACCCGCCGGTGGATACGGCGAAGGAGCGCGGGATGGAAGCGCTCACGGCGGCATTCAAGCCGGAGAGCACGAATTATTACGCGCTCTACGGCGTCGAGCGCGCCAGCCTCGCCGGGGGCATCAAATATCTGGGGAAGATCAACTGGTATCGGGCGGCGGCGGTGGATGTGATGACGCACCAGCAGGACGACGGCTCTTTTGACGGCGGCGATTTTTACGGCGCCGACGGCATCGTGAATACCTGCTATTGCCTGCTGTTTTTGGCGCGCGGGCGGGCGCCGGTGCTGATGAACAAGCTGCAATATCCCGGCGTGTGGAACGCCCGGCCGCGCGACAGCGCCAACGTGCATGCGTATCTGTCGAAGGCCTTCGAGCGGCATCTGAACTGGCAGATCGAATCGATCGACGCGCCGGCGGATGACTGGCTCGATGCGCCCATCATGCTGATCACCGGCTCCAAAGCGCCGGCGTTCACCGACGAGGATGTGGCGAAATTGAAGGCGTTTGTCGATGCGGGCGGCATCATCTTCTCCACGGCGGACGGCGCGTCGAAAGATTTCACCGAGGCGATGCAGAAGTACGCGGAGGCGGTCGGCGGCGGGCAGTACAAATGGCGCGAATTGCCCAAGGATCATCCGCTCTACACGATTTACGGGCGGGCGCAGCATCCGCTGCCGCTGTTCGGCGTGAGCAACGGGATTCGCGAGTTGTGGATTCACAGCCCGGAGGACCTGGGCGCGGTGTGGCAGGCGCGGGAGATGGTGCAGGTGAAGGGCGTATCGCAGCCGCCGGAGAAGAACAAGGAAGCGTGGGACGTGCCGGCGCGTTTGTTTTTTTACGCGGCGAGCCGTGCGGCGTTGCGGAGCAAACTGGAGCCGCTGACGGTACCCGCGCCCAAAACGCCGCCGGTGCGAACGGTGCGCGTGGCGCGCGTGAAGTTTGCCGGCAACTGGGACCCGGAACCGGGCGCGTGGCCGCGGTTCTCGAAGCTGATGGCGAATGAAGCGCACACGAACGTGGCGATCGACGTGACGGACGGCGCGGGCATCGGCAAGCTCGCGGAGCGGCCGTCGCTGGCGCACCTGGCGGGCGTGGGGAAATTGCAGGTGACGCCGGCGGATGAAGCGGGATTGAAGGATTTCGTGAACAGCGGCGGGACGTTGTTCGTCGAGGCGATGGGCGGCGATGCGACCTTCGCGGCGGACGGGCAGGCGCTGCTGCGGAAGCTGTTTCCGCAGGGAAAGCTGGCGCCGATCCCGCGGACCTACACGCTTTACACCGGCGCGTTCTCGCCCGATGCGGGGCACATCGGCGATGTGGAATATCGCAAATCGTGGGCGCTCGAGCATGGGCAGCAGACGGCGCCGCGGCTGAAGTTCATGACGATCAACGATCGGATGGCGGTGGTGTTTTCAGCGGAGGATGTGACCAGCGGATTGCTGGGAACGGACACGTGGGGCGTGGGCGGCTACATGCCGGACTCGGCGATGCCGATCGCGCGGAATCTGGTGCTGTTCGCGGGGGTGAATGATGTGCATCGGCCGTCGGAGGGGAAATAGGGGGGCGGTATAATGCGGGGCGTGGCAGGCCGGCGAACCATTTTGCATGTGGACATGGACGCGTTTTTTGCGTCGGTGGAGCAGTTGGATCGGCCGGAGCTGCGCGGGAAGCCGGTGCTGGTGGGGCACGCGGGGCCGCGCGGGGTGGTGGCGGCGGCGAGTTATGAAGCGCGGAAGTTCGGGTGTCACAGCGCCCAGCCGATGGCGGTGGCGCGGCGGAATTGTCCGCAGGCGATCGTGGTGGCGGGGCGCTTCGAGCGGTACCGGGAATTGTCGCGCGAGGTGTTCGGGATTCTGGAGCGGTACACGCCGCTGGTCGAGCCGGTGAGCATCGATGAAGCGTATCTGGATGTGACGGGGTCTGTCGCGCTGCGCGGAAGCGCGGAGGAAATGGCGGCGAGGATCAAGCGGGAGATTCGGGAGGCGACGGGGCTGACGGCGTCGGTGGGGGTGGCGCCGAACAAATTTCTGGCGAAGCTGGCGTCGGACATGAAGAAGCCGGACGGGCTGATGGTGATCGGCGAGGAGGATGTGGAGACGATTTTGCCGGGGCTGGCGGTGGGGCGGTTGTGGGGCGTGGGGAAGAAGACGGAGGCGGGGCTGGCGGCGGTGGGGATCCGGACGGTGGCGGACCTGCGGCGCATGCCGGCGGAATGGATGGCGGCGCGGTTCGGGTCCTCGGCGGAGGCGATGCAGGCGCTGGCGTGGGGACGCGACGGGCGGCAGGTAGTGCCAGATTCGGCGGCGAAATCGATCGGGCACGAGCAGACATTTGAGACGAACGTAGGCACGCCGGAGACGCTGCGCGGGGTGCTGCTCGAGCAGGCGGAGCAGGTGGCGGCGCGCGTGCGGCGGCACGGACTTCTGGCGCGGCGGGTGACGGTGAAAATCCGCTTCGGAGATTTTCAAACGGTGACGCGTTCGCGCACGCTGGCGGAGGCGACGGATCGCACCGACGCGCTGCTCGAGGCGGCGCTGGGGTTGTTTGATGAATGGACGAAGCATTCGTTTGCTCCCGTGCGGCTGATCGGCGTGGCGGCGGGGGAGCTGGGAGGTCCGGCGGCGCAGTTGCCGCTGTTTGAGGATCCGGGCGAGGCGCGTGCGGGGAAACTGGATCGGGCGATCGATGCGATCAACGCGAAGTTCGGGAAGCGGGCGATTCACCGGGGCGGTCCCCCGCCGCTTGCGTCCCGTCCGCCCCCACCGCCCCCACGCTCCGGGCCACTGCCCCCGGAACAGGATGGCCTTTGAACGCGTGGCCGGTGGGATTCTGGTGGAGCACGACGGCGGCGAGGGATTGGAGCGTGAGATCGGCGGCGGTGGCCCAGGTGAAGAGGCTGGCGCGATAAAGGCCGCGGTATTTGAGCTGCCGGCGATACTCGGCGTCTTCGAGGAGTCCGGCGATGGCCTGGCCCATGGCGTCGGCGTCGTCGTGGGGGAAGTAGAGGGCGGCGTCTTCGGCGACTTCGCGGAGGGAGCGCATGTCGGAGCAGCAGACGGCGGTGCCGCAGGCCATGGATTCGAGGACGCTCAGGCCGAAGCCTTCGAAGGAGGAAGCGCAGCAGGTGAGGGTTGCGGCGCGGTAAAGGGCGGCGAGCTCGGCGTTGGTGGGGCCGGCGACGAAGCGCATTTTGTCGAGGACGCCGGCGGCGCGGGCTTCACCGTAGAGGTCGGACATTTTCCAGTCGTCGCGGCCGGCGAGGACCCATAGCAGGGCGCTTGGAGCATCGGAGGCGGACCAGACGCGGCGCATGGCCAGAAGCATGCGGGCGTAATTGCGGCGGGGGATGTCGGCGCCGACGGCGAGGATGTAGGGGGCGTTGATGTTGTTTTCGTTGTGGATTTTGGCGCGCACGGGCAGGTCGGCGGCGGGCTGGAAGACGGGATCGATGCCGTTGTAAATGACGTCAATTTTCGCGGAGGGGATGCGGTAAATGGCTTCGGCGTCGGATTTGGTCTGCGAGGAAACGGCGATGAAGCGGTCGGCGATACGGACGGAAGCCAGCGCGGCGCGGCGGAGGATGCGGGCTTCGCGCGTGCGGCGGACGAGCGGATCGAGCTCGTAGGAAAGATCGTGCAGCGTGGGAACGACGGGGCAGAGGCGGGTGCGCGGGATCACGGGCGTGAAGGCGTGGTAGACGTCGGGGCGGATGCGGGCCAAGGCTCGGGACAGCGCATTGAGCACGCGCGAGCCGGTGGGAAAGGGCAGGGGCAGGGCGAAGCGGCCGATCTCGAGCGGATGAAAATTCCAGGGCAGATCGGTGAAGCAGGAATCGTCGAAGGCGGGATCGTCGGGGCGGGCGTAGATCAGGTGGAACTCGTGGGCGCCGGCGGCATCGCCGCGGCGGGCGGAGGCGGCCCACGCGGAGAGGAGGTTGCGGGCACGCTGTTCGGCGCCGCCGACCTGGCGGGTGACAAGGGGTCGGGCATCGATGGCGATGATCATGGGGGTATTGGAGCGGGGCGCAGGCGTGGGCGTCAACTTCGCGGGGCGGGGGCGAAGGTGCGGGCGCGGGTTGCGGCGAGCGTGTTCATCGGCAGTTCTCCTCCCGATGACGCGGCGGCGCGATTCAGGCGCGGGTGAGGATGCAGCCTCTGACGGGGAGGTTCATGGAGCGGAGGCGGCGGAGGCTTTTTTGCACGGTACGGTAGGGGGTGTGGTGGAGCGCGGCGGTGAAGAGCGTTCCGTCAGCGGCGGCGGCGAAGAGGCCGGCGTCGGGCAGGCCGGTGACGGCGGGGGTGTCGATGAGGATCCAGTCGAAGCTGGAACGGAGGTGGCGCATGGCGGAGCGGAAGCCGGCGGAGACGAGGAGTTCGGCGGCGGCGGCGGGGGTGGTCTTGGCGCCGGCGGGCAGGAGGTAGAGGTTGTGCCAGGGGGTGGCCTGGACGAATTTGGCGAGTTCGGGATCGGGGGTGGCGACGAGTTCGGCGAGGCCCTGGGCGGCGGGGAGGTTGAGCATGCTGCTGAGGGAGCGGCGTCCGCCGGGTTCGAGGCAGCCGTCGACGAGGAGGACGCGGTTGGCGCGGAGTTCGACGAGGGAGAGGCCGAGGTTGAGGGCGGTGACGGTTTTGCCTTCGCAGGGGAGGGAGGAGGTGATGACGAGGGCTTGCGGGTCGCGCTTGGGGTTGGCGGCCATGAGGCCATCGCGGATGCGGCGGTATTCCTCGGCGATGGGGCCGGAGCGATCGTGGTAGACGACGATGGAATGCGGCAATTGGAGGCGGCGCTTGGAGGCGTAATCTTCGACGACCGCTTCGACCGCTTGCGGCGTGCGCGGGGCGGGCGGCGGGGGGGCCTGACGGAGGGCCTGGGTGAGGGCGTTGGGCGGGGCGATGGGAGGGGAAGGAGTTTGAGGGGTCGCGGTTTCGGTTGGCGCTGCGGGGGCGGGGTCTTTACGGAGGATGACGGAGGCGAGGGAGGGTTCGGCGGGCGCGGGCGGCGGGGGGGCGGCGGGGTTGGCGGGGTCCTGGGGCGTGGCGGGAGCGGCGGCGGCGGCGCGGAGGCGTTCGCGTTCTTCCTGGGCGCGTTTGAGGGCGTCGGCGATGGAGCTCATGCGAACCTCGCTTTCTGGGCGGAGGGCGCGTGGTGGGAGAGGAATTTTTGGAGATTGGCGGGGCTGGTGGTCTGGTTGAAGCCGGGATCGGTGAGATGGCGGTGGCAGAGCAGGGCGCTGGCGACGAGCAGGAGGATGAAGAGGCCGGCGAGGAGCGGGCGGGCGAGGGTTCGCCAGAAGATGTGGAGTTGTCGGGAGGCGGGGGAACGGATTTCGGAGACGGCGCCGAGGATGGGGGTGTTGAGGAGTGCGGCTTCGTGTCGGGAGTGGAGGGAGCGGTCGGTTTTGGCGGCGAGCAGCGCGATGAGGAGGGCGACGATGATGCCGGCGGCGAGGCCGACGGCGTAGATGGCGGGGAGTCGCGGCCAGACGGGGGTACTGGAGGCGGGTTCGAGGTGGAGTGCGGAAACGTCGGCGACAGCGGGGGCGTTGGCGGGGAAGGCGTTTTGGAAAGCGGATTGATCGGCGGCGAGGGCGGCGCGGGCTTTTTTGAGTTCCTCCTGTTTCTGGAGGAGGGCTTCGTAGTCGCGGCGAACGGGGCCGAGCTGATCGACCTGGGCCTGGAGGGAGTCGCGCTGGGCGGTGAGGGTGCGGAGGTCGGCGTTGACGACGTCGAGTTCGGCGTGGAGCTGGGTGAGTTGGATGTCGGCGGCTTGAGCCGCGGCGGCCTGGGGATTGGCGGGCGGGAGGCTGGGAGCACCGGCGATGTGGGGCTGGGGCGGGGCGGGTTGTCCTGCGGCGGCGCGGGCTTTGGCGGCGTCGAGTTTTTTCTGGAGTGCGGCCTGCTGGTGGCGGAGGTCGACGACGTAGGGATGCTGCTCGGTGCGGTTGAACTTGGTGAGCTGCTCGTCGATCTGGCTGGCGAGGAGCTGGAGCTGGGCGGTGAGGGAGGCGACTTCGGGATCGTCGGCGACGTTGGCCTGAGGAGCGGGTGTCGTTGGCGTTAGCGTGGTGACGGGCTGGGAAGTGGCGGGGAGGGGTTTGTTGCCGGCCTTGTATTGTTCGAGGCGGGCGATTTGTTCCTGGAGCATGCGTTGGCGGGATTGCTGGTCGTCGAGCTGGGAGGAGATTTTGTCGTATTGGCGGGCGATGGAGGTGGGGTTGTCGGTTTCGTCGGGAAGTTCGCCGCGGTGGGCGATGCGGAATTGGTCCATGGCTTTGTTGGCGGTGGCCTGGTCGGCGTCGAGTTGGGTGGCGCGTTTTTGGAGGTCGGCGGCGTAGGCGTCGATGGTTTCCTGGTTGCGGTGGCGGACGGCGTCGGCGAAGCGGGCGGCGAGTTGCTGGATGGCGAGGACGGCGGTGTCGTGGGAAGGGCCGGTGGCGGCGAATTGGACGCTGCGGGGGCTCGATGAGGGAGCGGCGGTGATGGTGATACCGGCGGCGGTGGCGTCGGGTTGGAGGTCGTGGAGGGTGTCGTCGATGACGTGCGGGAGGGCGGTGACGGGCCCCGGGTTGGGCAGGGCGACGTTGAGATCGGCGGCGACGGCGTAGGAGCGTTTGAGGAGGGGAGCGGCGAGGAAGATGAGGGAGGCGACGATGCAGAAGATGGCGAGGAGGAGGAGGCGGTGGCGGCGGAGGCCGGCTCCGAGTCCGCGGCGCAGGCGGGGTTCGCCGGGGTCGTGGGGTTGGGGTTGCTGGGGTTGGGTCATGGGCGTCATCCGGGGGCCATCGTCTGCGTAAATGGTACGCGCGCCAAGGGGGGCTGGACGCATGGGGCGGGGGGCAACGGCGCGGGCGGCGGGGGGAAAGCGGGGTTTCTCCGGAGGGTGCGCAGGGTTTTGGAAAAAAGGAGCGGTTTTTTGCGGAAGGTGCGGAGGGGCGTCCGAGGGTGCGCAGGCAACTGGAGTGCTGCGGGTGATATTCTCAATTACGAATTATCGTGTGGGGGAATGGGGCCGGTCTATGCCAGGTTGTGCGCGCGGGGGGGGGATTTCGATAGAATGCGTGGCCATGTGTTTGTGAGAGGTTGCGATGCGCGATGAGTCCCGAACGTTGCTGGCGCTGATGCTGGTTTCGGCGGCGTTGCCGGCGTGGGGTCAGGCGGCGGATGTGACGCCCGGGGACCGGGAAGTGGCGGAGGCATTTGCGAAGGCGGTGGCGGGTCACGACCTTGAGGCGGCGAACGGGTGCATCAACGGGGAGGCGCTGGCGGACCGGTGCACGAAGGGGTTCGCGGCGGATCCGGCGTTCGCGCAGGGATTCAAGAAGGGGGTGAAGCAGAACTTGTCGGATTTCACGGGGCCGCTGGTGAACAAGCTGCCGGCGGGTGCGACGTACACGCTGCTGCGGGTGCGACAGCGGAGCGGGGGGGTGTCGGCGCTGTTTCGGCTGCACCTGCCGACGGGGGCGATCAATTATCATGACTGGGTCATCGAGAAGGATTCGAGCGGGAAACACAAGTTCGTGGATCTTTACGATGCGATGAAGGGGGAGAACCTTTCGGCGACGATTCATCGGCTGTTCGTGGCGGCGGCGATCGCGGGGGACAAGACGGCGAATGCGGGACTGTCGGCGCGCGAGCAGGAGGTGGTCGACGCGCTACCGAAGGTGCGGGAGATGTATGAGAAAATCGCGTCGGGGGATTCGGCGGGGGCGCTGGGGATACGGGATTCGCTTCCGAGCAGCGTGCAGCAGATCAAGTGGGTGCGGGTGGGGCGCGTGCTGGCGTCGACGGGCGCGGGGGTGGGTCCGGGGGCGGCGGAGGACGCGATGGAGGATTTCCAGAAGGCGTATCCGGACGATCCGGCGATCGATCTGATCGGGCTGGATTTCTGGTGGTCGCGCAAGGATTTCGCGCGGATTTACGAGGCGATGGATCATCTGGAGGCGTACACGGGGGGCGATCCGTACCTGGATTTTCTGCGTGGGAACGCGTATGCGAACGACGACAAGCATCCGGACCGGGCGGCGGCGAAGGCGTCGTATGAGAAGGCGGCGGAGGCCGATCCACCGATCGAAGATGCGTACTGGTCGCTGATCACGCTGGCGCTGCAGGATAAGGATTTCGACGGCACGGCGGAGCTACTGACGGCGGTGGAGAGGCGGTGCCACGTGAAGATTGGGGATCTGACGCAGAACAAGGTGTATGCGGAGTTCGTGAAATCGCCGGCGTATGCGAGGTGGCATGCGGGGGAGGAGGGGGGGCGGTGAGGGGGGGCGGGGCGGTTCAATTGGGGTATTGGGTGGACGGGTTCAATTGTGGAGGGATTTTTGTGTAAAAAATTCGCAAAGGGTGGGGATTTGGGGGTGACTTGCGTGGGGGGCGGTTATATCCTAGATGATTAATCACATCGCGTACTCCGCCGATAGGCCGAGGCTGTCAGGTCAGCTTCCCTTCCCGGCCGCTTTTGCGAGGACCCGCCATGAACCTCGAGTTTTCGGTCGACAAACTGTATGAAACGGGCTGGCAGTCAGAGCTCTCGGCCGCGCCGTCGGCGCCTCCGGGGATGGAGCGGCTGCCGGACGGGAGGGTGTATCCGTCGGTGTTGAAAATCCAGGAGATTTTCGCGAACAGCGGGTATGAACTGGCGATACGGTACGTGCAGCTTTTTGAGTGCTATCGGGCGTCGTGGTCGGACCATTCGGGCGCGCCGGCGGGGGCGGTGGTGGGGTCAGACGAACGGGAGGCGGCGGTGTATGCGCTGGCGCAGTTGCGGAAGAATCAGACGGTTCCGGCGGCGGTGAAACCTTAAGGGCGGCTTGCTTCGAGGCGCAGCGTGGCGGTGCTCTTTTCCTGGTAGCGCACGGCCACCTTCCATGAGGCTTCGGCGGGGACGCAGAGGGCGGTTTGGCCTTCGGTGCAGTAGCTGTAGATCAGCGTCAGATACAAGAGTTCGGGCTTTTCGCGGAAACTATCTTTTGGCAACCGGAAGGAGACGCCGGCATCGGCGGCGTCCGCGGTTCCCGTGTAGAGCACGCGCTGGGCGTCCGTCACGCGCAGCGACAGGGGGGTTTGCGGCGTCAGATGGGCTCCCTTGGGAATAGCCGGGGTGATGTGCACGGTCAGACCGGCGTGGGGGTCGATGGCGACGGCGCCGGCGTCGGCGGCGGAGGGGATTGGCATGGTGTGGCCCGGGGTTTGGTGCAATCCGTCGAAGACGAGTTCGCGCGATTGACCGGTGTCGGGGGTGAATTGGACGATGCGTTGGTTGTTGGTGTCGGCGATGAAGAGGCACGTGGGGGCGACGGCGATGCCGGCGGGTTCGAAGAGTTGGAGGATGTCGGCCGATCCGGTGCCGGGCTTTCCGGTGCCGGCGATGGTGCGGACGGATCCGTCGGCGGTGGAGACGGCCTTGATTTTGTGGTTGTAACTGTCGGCGACATAGAGGGTTTGGCGATCTTCGGAGAGGGCCAGGCCGATGCAATGCTGGAGGAGGGCGGTGTCGGCGGGTCCGTCGCGGTCGCCGAATGTGAAGAGTCCATGTCCGACGAGGGTGTGGACTTGTTTGTCGTGGAGGTCGAGGAAGCGGACGGAGGAGGTTTCGGAGTCGGCGAAGTAGAGGCGGTTGGCTGTTGTATCGAGGGCGATGGCGGAGGGTTGCGCGAGGGCGGCGTCGGCGGCGGGGCCATCGCGGAGGTCTTCGCGCCCGCTGCCGGCGACGACCTCAGCCATGCCGGTCATGAGGTTCATGGCCCAGAGCTGGTGCTGTCCGGCCTGGGAGATGTAGAGGCGGTTGCCTTGGACGGCGACGTCCCAGGGGGAATTTAAGGGCTGATTTCTGCCGGACTTACCGGCCTCGGGGTCGAATTTTTGTTCGCCGGTGCCCAGGACGGTGGTGACGGTATTTTTTTGGAGGTCGAGGCGGCGGATGAGGTGATTTTCGGTGTCGGCGACCCAGAGGATGTTGCCGGCGGGGGCGAGGGCGGCCCCCTGGGGGCGGTTGAAGCGGGCGTCGGAGAAGCTGCCATCGGTTGATCCAACTTCGCCATTGCCAATGATTTGGAGGACGTGGGCGTGGCCATTTTCGTCGGGCCAGGCGGTGACGAGGATGCGGTTGTGGTTGGAATCGACGACGAAGAGGCGTCCGTGGGCGCGGTCGTTTGCGGGGGGGTCGGCGACGACGCAGCCTGGGAAGGCCAGTCCGGAGGCGGCGGGGACGGTTCCATCCTGGGCGAGTTTGAGGGGGGCTGGGGCGAGGGTTCCGGCGGCACGGCTTTCCGTAAGTGTTTTGTCGATGGCATGTTGTAGCAGGTCGAGGTGGCCTTCGCCCGACACGCCGCCGACGATGCGTCCGTCGGGTCCGACGAGGACGAGGGTAGGCCAGGCGCGGACGGCGTAATCGGACCAGATGCGATGGTCCTCATCGACAACCACGGGGTGGTGGACGCCGTAACGTTGGATGGCGGCGCGGATATTGGCGGAATCCTGCTCATTGGTGTATTTGGCGGAGTGGACGCCAATAATGATGAAGGGCTGATCTTTGAAGCGGTGTTGGAGGGTGTCGAGTTCGGGAAGCAGGTGCATGCAGTTGATGCAGCAGTAGGTCCAGAAGTCGAGGAGGACGACCTGGCCCTTGAGGTTGCCGCGGAAACTGAGCGGCTGGTCGGTGTTGAGCCAGGCGAAATCCTTGGGAAAGTCCGGCGCGCGGACGATATTCACGGGAGACTCCTTTACGGGATCGGCGGCAGGCGGCGCCGGGTCGGCGCAGCCCGCGACGGCGGCCAGCGGAACGAGACACAGGAGGCAGTGTAAGACATTCATACAGGTTCCCCGGGTCAGGCAAAAGTGGCCGCTCGATCCTGGTGGATGTCGCCGGCGGCAGGGGGGTGACAAAAAAGGGCGGCAGATTTCAGGGGAGCGCCCTGCCCTGGGGGCGCGGGGGGTGTCTGGTACAGTTCATTCAGGCCCGCGGCGGGCGTTTTCCCGTCCAAGAGGTCGTGCTCAAGAGGTTCACTTATGTGCGGAATCGTGGCTTATGTGGGAAAGAAAAACGCGCAATCGCTGCTGCTGGAGGGCCTGAAGCGGCTGGAGTACCGGGGATACGATTCGGCGGGCATCTGCATCGGGCATGACACGGCGCTGCACACGCGGCGGGCGGTGGGAAGGATATCGGTGCTGGAGTCGGCGCTGGAGGCGTCCGGGGCGCAGCTTCCGGCGGGCAACATCGGGATGGCGCATACGCGCTGGGCGACGCACGGGGCGCCGACGGAGTGCAATGCGCATCCGCACATGGACGACCGCAACCGGATCGCGCTGGTGCATAATGGGATCATCGAGAATTACGCGACGCTGAAGCGGTTTCTTACGGACGAGGGACACCAGTTTTCAAGCCAGACGGACACGGAAGTGCTGGCGATGCTGATCGCGCATTTTTATCGGCCGGGGGATGCGGACGGGGGGGGCGAGGGGCGCTCGGCGCTGGCGAAGGCGGTGCAGGCGGCGTTGCACGAGGCGCGGGGGACGTATGGGATCGCGGTGATGGCGGCGGAGGAGCCGGACACGCTGGTGGTGGCGCGGCGGGGGAGTCCGCTGATCATCGGGGTGGGGAATCACGAGTACATCGTGGCGTCGGATGCGGCGGCGATCGTGGAGCACACGACGCAGGTGGTGTATTTGAACGACAACGAGATGGCGGTGATTCGGCCGGGGGGTTTTCGGACGATGACGATCGATGACGTGCCGGTGACGCCGGAGATCAAGGAAGCGGAGTTCCGGCTGGAGCAGATGGAGCTGGGGAAATATGAGCATTTTATGTTGAAGGAGATCATGGAGCAGCCGCTGGCGATAGAGAATTGTCTGCGTGGGCGGGTGGATCTGCACGAGGGGCGTGTGGTGCTGGGGGGATTGGCGAATTATGCGCGGGATTTGGTGCGTGCGCGGCGGGTGATCATCACGGGGTGCGGGACGGCGTGGCATGCGGGGCTGGTGGGGGAGTATCTGATGGAGGATCTGGCGAAGATTCCGACGGAGGTGGAGTATGCGTCGGAGTTCCGGTATCGCAATCCGATCATCGAGGACGGGACGGTGGTGGTGGCGATTTCGCAGAGCGGGGAGACGGCGGACACGCTGGCGGCTCTGCGGGAGGCGCGGGAGCGCGGGGCGTTGTCGCTGGGGGTGATCAACACGGTGGGGAGTACGATTGCGCGGGAGACGGACGCGGGGGTGTACCTGCATGTGGGGCCGGAGATCGGGGTGGCGAGCACGAAGGCGTTCAGCGGGCAGGTGGTGGTGGAGACGCTGCTGGCGCTGTTCATCGCGCGGCGGAAGTACATGAGCCAGCAGGTGCTGACGGAGTTTTTGAATGCGCTGAACAAGATTCCGGAGCAGGTGCGGCAGGTGCTGGAGCAGAGCGAGACGATCAAGACGGTGACGGAGAAGTATGTGCAGCGGGAGAACTGGCTGTTTCTGGGTCGCGGGTACAACTATCCGGTGGCGTTGGAGGGGGCGTTGAAGCTGAAGGAGATCAGCTACATTCACGCGGAGGGTTTGCCTGCGGCGGAGATGAAGCACGGTCCGATCGCGTTGATTTCGCAGGGGATGCCGGTGGTGTTCATTGCCCCGCGTGGGAGCCAGTACGAGAAGATTCTGGGGAACATTCAGGAAGTGAAGGCGCGCGGGGGGAAGATCATCGCGGTGGCGAGCGAAGGGGACGAGCACATTCACACGGTGGCGGACCACGTGTTCACGGTTCCGGAGACGATCGAGCCGCTGCAACCGCTGCTGACGGTGATACCGCTGCAGTTGCTGGCATATCATGCGGCGGTGGCGCGGGGGTGCAATGTGGACAAGCCGCGGAATCTGGCGAAGAGCGTGACGGTGGAGTGATGGGGGAATTCAGCAAGGCAGAGGTTGATAGGCTGGGGGAGCGGCTGAGGGCGGGTGCGCATGCGGAGGGCGATCTGCGGATGCTCGATGAATACAGGGGATCATTCCGGGGAGCTTACGAATCAGTGTTGGAGGCGATTCGGAGGCGGTCGGAAGCGCCGACCGGCCGAATCGCAAAATCGACCCATTCGATCGTGGAGAAGTTGCAACGGGAGAAAATGCGGTTGAGCCGAATGCAGGACATCGCCGGATGCCGAGTCGTAGTTGTGGATGTGTTGGCGCAGGATAGGCTGGTGACAGCGTTGCAAGGGGATTTTGTTGGCGCACGCATTCGCGATCGCCGGGAGAAGCCAAGCCATGGATACCGGGCCGTTCATCTTATTGTGGAGGTTTGCGGCAAGCTGGTGGAAATACAGGTTCGCAGCGAGCTGCAACACTTATGGGCGGAGCTTTCCGAGAAATCCGCGGATGTGCTGGATCCCGCAATCAAATATGGGGGCGGGAGCGAATCGTGGCGAACGTTTTTGAACCAGGCTTCCGCGGTAGTGGCCGCTCATGAGGAACTTGAAAGAATGCGGCCGGACCGGGAAGAATTGGAGGTATTGCGAGGCGGGATTGCGAGGCTGCTCAGCCATGAAATACTCTCATTAGACAAACAGAAGGAGTCGGGCCGGTGATTTTTTTGATTGAATACAATCGGCGAGAAGGCAAGCTGGTCACTTTCCGGAGTTTCGAGGGGCGACAGAGGGAGCAGGCGGCCGCGCTGCGGCTGCAGCTCGAACTGGATCTCCATCGTTGCAACATCGATCACGAGGTGGTTCTTCTGGAGGCGGAGAGCGAGCAAGCGTTGCGAGTGACGCACCGGCGTTATTTTGAGGATCTTCGCCAACTGTTGCAGTCCGCGGGGGCCAGATCGGCGGGTTCCAGGTGATCGGTGCGGAGCAGATGGTTTGTGCGTAGAGGCAGCGCACGGGTTACGGGGCCAAGCCGCGGAATCTGGCGAAGAGCGTGACGGTGGAGTGATGGGGGAATTCAGCAAGGCAGAGGTTGATAGGCTGGGGGAGCGGCTGAGGGCGACGTTCGCGGGGGAGGGCGGATAAAGGGGGCGGCGCGGCGTTGGGATTGGCCCTGGCGAAATCCTGCGAGCTTTCAGCGCACGGCGTAAAATGAGGGGCCATGGAAGGAGTCCGCATGTCCGAACCGAACCAGCCAGCCGCTTCACCGCCGGATCGCAGCCACATTCACACGGAGGGGGAGAACCCCGCAAGTGCGCGGCTGGATGAGATTTCGATCGAGGAGGCGGTGGCGGTGATGAACGCCGAGGATGGGAAGGTGGTGGCCGCCGTTGCGCAGCAGGGCGGCGCGATTGCGCGGGCGGTGCGTGTGATAGCGGACGCTTTCGGGAGGGGCGGGCGGCTGATTTACGCGGGGGCGGGGACGTCGGGCCGGCTGGGGGTGCTCGACGCGTCCGAGTGCCCGCCGACGTTTTGCAGCGATCCGGCGATGGTTGTGGGGCTGATCGCGGGGGGCGATGTGGCGTTGCGGCGGTCGATCGAACATGTGGAAGACGACGCGGTGGCGGGCGCGGATGCGGTGCGCGATCTGGGCGTGACGGAGAAGGATGTGGTCATGGGGATCGCGGCCGGGGGCACGACGCCGTACGTGCATGGGGCGCTGCGCGAAGGGGCGTTGCGCGGCGCCAAGACGATTTTTCTGATTTGCACGGATCCCGCGCACCTGGAGCTTCCCCCCGGGGTGCCGGATCTATTCATTGCGATCGAAACCGGCCCGGAAGTGCTGACCGGGTCCACGCGGCTGAAGGCCGGGACCGCCACGAAGCTCGTTCTGAACATGGTGAGCACGCTGGCGATGGTGCAGATCGGGAAAACGTATGGCAATTTGATGGTGGACATCGACGCGTTGAAAAACGCGAAGCTGGCGGATCGGGGGGCCCGCATCATCGGGCGGCTGACGGGGGCGACGCGGGAGGAATCCCTGAAGCTCCTGCACGACGCGGGCGGGAAGGTGAAACGGGCGATCGTGATGCGCGCGAAAAACGTGGACGTGTTCACGGCGGACAATCTGCTGAAAGAGGCGGGCGGGAAATTGCGCACGGTGATGGAGAACTGACGTCCCCCCAATTTAACCGGTTGAACCAGTACCCCAATTGAACGAGTTGTTCACCGCTTCACGCCTCCGAAGGCGGCGAAGGGGCCGTTCTTGTGGAGCACATCCACGCCGGTGAACCCCGCCGCGTGCATCAATGCCGTCTGAAACAGGAGGCTTCGCGGCGTGTCTTCCTTCGCCACGTAGGCAAACACCGCATCGCGATAGTTCTGGCCGGCGGCGCCACCGCCCTTGATGTTGACGAGAAACTCGCCATAGCGGGCCCACATCATGTTCTGCAATTCCGGCGTGGCGTGCTCGATCAGGTCGAACACCCAGAAGCTTCCTCCCGGCCGGAGCGCCCGGTACACCTTTTCAAACATCGCTCGCCACTCCGCATCGGTGCGCAGGTGATGGAGCGTCGCGGCCGACACCACCACATCAAACCGCTCCTCCCCCAACGCAGCCTCCCGCATATCCCCCTGCATCGTCTCGATCGTCCCCGCCCCCGCCGCCGTCACGCGCTCCCGCGCCTTTTCGAGCATCGGCAGGCTCAGGTCTACCAGCGTGCAGTTCAACCGCGGGATTTGGCGGAGCATCATGAGGGTGTAATTTCCGGCGCCGCAGCCGACATCGAGCAGGTCGCGCGCGTGTGGCGTCACGCATGCCGCGGCCTGGGCGACGAGCTCCATGCAGAGGCGGGCGTCCATTGTGGCCGCCTGTCCCGTCTCGAGGTTGCTGAAGCGCTCGACCTCGTGGTCAAACCGCTCGCGTATCTCGTCGACCGTGCTTTTCATAAAAACCTCTCGCTGTGAACGTTCGGAGTTCCGCCTTTTGGCGGCCAAAGACAATCTCACTCTACCCTCGGAATATCCATTGCTCCAATATATCCTTTAGATGTAATCTATTGCGCATGGCAATGAGCGAACTTCCATCGATTCCGGACCTGCAGGCCTTTCTGGCCGCGGCGCGCACGCTGCATTTCACCAAAGCGGCTGCGTCGCTGCACATCGCCCAGCCGACGCTGTCGCTGGCGATTCGGCGGCTGGAAAAATCGCTGGGCGTGCCGCTTTTCAACCGCGTGGGGCGATCGGTGCGGCTGACGACCGCGGGGGAAGCGATGCGCAGCCACGCGGCCGGAGCGCTCGCAACGCTCCGGCGCGCCCGGCTGGCGGTGTCGGACCTCAGCGCGCTGCACGCGGGTTCTCTGCGCGTCGGCGTCACGCACATCCTCGCCGCCTCGCTGCTGCCGGGGGCGCTCGCGGAGTTCCACAGGAAATATCCGGGCGTCGCGCTGCACGCGGAGCTGCTCACCTCGGCCAACGTTCAGCGTCGGCTGCTCGAGGATTCCGCGGAGCGGCCCGCGCTCGATCTGGGCATCACGTTCTCGCCGCCGAGCGCGCCCGAACTCTTCGCGCAGCAGCTTTTCACCGAAACGGTGATTCTCGCGGCGCCGCGGCGCCATGCGCTGGCGAAGAAAAAATCGCTTCCCTTGCGCCAGCTCGCGAACGTCCCGCTGGCCCTGACGACGCAGGATTTCGCGACGCGGCGTCTTCTCGAATCCACGGCCGCCGCGCGGAAAATCCCGCTGCGGATCGTCATGGAATTCAACGACATCCCGCTGCTTCTGGCCACAGCGCCCCGCGCGGGCCTGCCGATGGTGATCGCCCGGCGGGCCATCACTTCGCATCATCCGTCGCTGGCGCTGATCCCGCTCACGCATCCGACGCTCACCCACAGCGCCCAGCTCCTCTGGCACCGCGACCGGCACCGCACGACGGCCGCCCGCACCTTCACGGAGATGCTCCAGCGATCCCTTGGGCACTGTTGATGCGGATGTGCCTCCCGCAGAGGCCCGGCTCGCCCGGTCTCCGTGCCGTCCGTGTTTCCCATGGTGTTTCGTCGGCAGCCCATCGACAAGACGCACTAGCCTGGAATATCCAGGTATTCATCCGGCCAACTCCGCCCGCCCCAGCACCGCCTCAATAAATGCCCCTTTCGCCGCCGTATATCCCTCCCGATCCGCCTCCATCGCCCGCGCCAACTGTCGCTTCTTCTCGACATACGCCCGCGCCAACTCCCCATCTTTCCGCAAAAGATCCCGAAACAAAATCGTCCGCCGCCACGCCTCGCTCCCCGCCACCACCAGATGCAAATGATGCGTTCGCCGGCCCTGCGCGTGCCGCATCAACCACCGCCGGTCGTTCAGCGTCGCATTAAACTCCGCGGACGTCACATACCCGCCCGCCCCCGCCCCGCCCATCCCGCACAATCGCTCCACCAGCACATCCGCCACCTTCATCGACGCCACGGCCCCCATCAGGTCCACCACCGGTTTCGCGCTCAGGCCCACCACCGCCGTGCTGCCCACATGCTCTACCGCCGCCAATTCCGGACATATTCCCCTCAAGCGTTCCCGCTCCGCCGCAAACATGTCCGGCCACCGCGGATCGTAGGAAACAATCTCGACGTGTTCCCGAATCGCCCGCTCAAGCGAATCATCCATCACACCGCTCCTCTATCCGGTTCGCATCATACCCGTACGTTGCCACAGTCGTTTTTTTTCTGTCCTTCGGCCGCCGCGAGCGTCCATACTCTCATAGAAAGGACTACGACCCGCATGACGGACGCCGACGCCCTGCATCTCTATGCGACGCGCGCGGACCCCGCGGCTCTGGCGCATCTCGTGGCCGCCCACGCCGATCTGGTGTACGCGGCGGCGCTGCGGCAGGTCGTGGATCCGGGTCTTGCGGCGGATGTCGCGCAGGCGGTCTTCATTCTGCTGACGCGGCGGTCCGGCCGCATCCGCCCGGAGCATCTGGCGGGCTGGCTGGTCCGGGCCGCGCACTTTGCGAGCAAAGACGCGGTGAAGCGTCGCCGCCGCCGCGAACATCACGAGGAGCGCGCCATGACCCTTCGCCCCGAACGTGTCGAGCCGGACAACAGCTTCGCGGAAGAGTGGCTGGAGCTCCGCCCGCATCTTGACGCGGCGCTGGCGCGTCTTCGCCCGGCCGAGCGCACGGCGATCGCCCTGCAAGACGCCTACGCCATCCGCGAATTCAAATACTATTCCTTTGGCCCCATTTCCCAGCTTCCGGCTGAGGATGAATCTCCCGCGCGTCTCGCAGAGGCGTGGCGGGTAACCGATTTCGTTCAACCACTTCGCGGTCTCTTCTACCCGCGCACGGTCGCTTCGCAGCAATTCTCCCTGCGGATCAACCAGCCTCCGCTGCTCATCCACCGCTCGCAAACAACGGTCACTTCCTGGGCATGCAACCTCGCGCCGCCCCCGCGAGACATCTTCCACGCCAATGGGCCAGACCCCATCGTCACTTCTGGATCGCGTTAATTCCATGTCGCCGGTGAAATCTACAAGGGCGTTTGGTTCACGGTGGGACAGGGGTTTCTGATACACTGGGGGGCTATGAAGCAGATATACTTGGAAACGTTTGGCTGCCAGATGAATGTGCTGGACTCGGAGCTGGTGGAGAACCAGCTTCGGGCGCTGGGATATGGGTTTACGCCGGCGCTGGATGACGCGGATGTGGTGCTTTACAACACGTGTTCGGTGCGGGAGCGGTCGGAGCAGAAGGTGTGGTCGCGGCTGGGGCGGCTGAAGGAGCGGAAGGCGGCGGATCCGTCGCTGGTGGTGGGGGTGATCGGGTGCATGGCGGAGCGGGACGGGGTGGGTCTGATGAAGCGGATGCCGCACGTGGATTTGATGTGCGGTCCGTCGGAGCTGGATCAGTTGCCGGGACTGTTGGAGAACGTGCTCAAGACGGGGAAGCAGCAGCATGCGCTGGCGGGGAACACGGGCCGGCGCTCGAAAACGCTGGAGCAGGCCGAAGAGGATGGGCTGGAGCTGCTGGATTTGTCGCGGTCGTTTTCGCCGGTGGGGGCGCTGGGGGAGCGGCGTACGCAGGCGTACGTGCGGATCGTGCGGGGGTGCAACAAGTTTTGCACGTATTGCGTGGTGCCGTACACGCGGGGGCCGGAGGTATCGCGGTCGCCGCGGGCGTTGCTGGAGGAGTGCCGGAAGCTGGTGGATGGAGGGGCGCTGGAGATCACGCTGCTGGGGCAGACGGTGAATCATTATGTGTATGAGGAGGAGACGGCGGGATTGGGGGCGGGTGGTCCGGTGAAGCGGCGGACGACGTTTGCGGAGTTATTGGGGATGCTGCACGAGGGGTTGCCGGAGCTGCCGCGGTTGCGATTCATCACGTCTTTCCCGGCGGATTTCGGGGACGACATATTGCAGGTGATGGCGGAGTCGCGGCGGATCTGCAAGTATTTGCACATTCCGGCGCAGTCGGGGTCGGACCGGATTTTGAAGATGATGAACCGGGGGTACACGGCGGAGTCGTATCTGGGGCTGGTGGAGCGTGCGCGGAGGATCGTGCCGGAGATTCAGCTTGCGGGGGATTTCATCGTGGGATTTCCGACGGAGACGGATGAGGATTACGCGGCGACGCGGGGGCTGGTGGAGCGGGTGCGGTACAAGAACTGTTTTATTTTCAAGTATTCGCCGCGGCCGGGGACGGTGGCGATCCGGCGGCACGCGGACGATGTTGCGGATGAGGTGAAGCGTTTCCGCAATAACGATCTTTTGCGGGTGCAGAACCGGATATCGAACGAGCTGAACCGTGAGATGGTGGGGCAGACGGTGGAGGTACTGTGCGAGGGGCCGTCGGGATGGAACACGGGGGAGGGGGAGTCGGTGGTGGCGGGGCGGATGGGCGTAGGCGGCGAGGGGGGATCATGTGAATCGCATGAGCCGAAGGTGGAGCTGGGGGCGCGTCTGGCGGGGGCGTTGAAGGTGGTGGAAGGCGGGGGGTGGCGTGGGCGGCTGGATCGGCACGGGGAGCCGTACCGAGCGCCGCGTGCGGTGGTGATGCCGGAGGGGTGGACGCAGATGGCGGGTCGGACGAGCCAGGATCAGTTGGTGGTATTTCCGGGGAACCCTGGTCTGGCGGGGAAGATGGTGCGCGTGAGGCTGGAGGAAGCGCACGGGCTGACGATTTTCGGGGAGGTGGCGGAGGCAATTCCGGGATCGCCCAATTTGCCCAGCTTTTCCAGCAGCAAGGGTTTAGGGTCAGAATGACGCAGCAACTTGTGGGAGAGTGATGCGTTGGGCCCGATTCCGGGGCCTGTTAAGTGCAAGTGCGAATTGGCCGAAAAAATCGGTAGTTATTTCCGGGCGTGGGCGTCCGGGATTTTCTTGAACTCCGATTTGCGGATGGGTACACTGCAGGCCAACTCGGGAGAGAATAGCCCCTCCGGCTTGCGCAGTACCAACAATCTACAAACTCGGGCTTTGCCGTCGGCGCTTTTTGCACGGATTGTGTTTCTATGCCGGTTGAGTCGGGTCTTCAACTTTACCTCAACCAGATCAATACCGCGCCGCTGTTGTCAGCGGAGCGGGAGAAGGAGCTTGCGCGGCGGATCATCCGGGAGAACGATCCCTCGGCGCGGGAGGAGATGGTGCGGTCGAATCTGCGGCTGGTGGTGAACATCGCGAAGAATTACGGGAACCGGGGGTTGGCGCTTCAGGACCTGATCGAGGAGGGGAACATCGGACTGCTGAAGGCGGTGGAGGGGTTCAACCCGGAGATGAACATTCGGTTTTCGACGTATGCGTCGTGGTGGATCAAGCAGGCGATCAAGCGTGCGTTGATCAACTCGGTGCAGCCGATCCATATTCCGGCGTACATGGTGGAGATGATCGCGCGGTGGAAGCAGGCGGTGGCGGAGCTGGAGGACAAGCTGGGGCGGATACCCAATATTGAAGAGCTTGGGCGCGAGATGAAGATGTCGCCCAAGAAGGTGCGGATCATTCAGCGAGCGGTGCGGGCGTTCCATTCGCCGACGCAGGCGCAGGTCACGGAAGAGGACGGCTTGGCGCTGCATGAGATGCTGCACGATGAAAAGACGCAGACGCCGGACAACATCGTGCTGGGACGGGATGAGGTGAAAACGATTTACATGCTGCTGTCGAAGATCGATCGGCGGGAGGCGGAGATATTGAAGCTGCGGTTCGGGCTGGCGGACGGTGAGCCGCTGACGCTCAAGGAAATCGGGGAGAAGGTGGGATTGACGCGGGAACGGGTGCGGCAGATCGAGTCGGATGCGTTGAGGAAGTTGAATGCGTATTTGACGGCGAACAAGCTGCCGACGCTGGAGGCGGTGGGAGGGGAAGTGCTGGAGGCGCCGGCGCCGGTGTCGGCGGCGGATGAAGAGTATTGAGGGCAGAGGCGGGGAAGTTGCGTGGCGGCGGGCGGCGTGGATAATGTGTGCATACGTGGATGCGTGACAGGCAGGATCGAAGGGCCAGCGGAAACGCTTGAAGAGGGTGCGAGCTTGTCGGGCGAGAGGGATTACTACGGGGTCCTGGGGATAGGTTCCGGAGCGACGGCGGAGGAGATCCGGCAGGCGTTTCTGCGCAAGGCGATGGAATATCATCCGGACCGGGGAGGGAGCCACGAGAAGATGGTGGAGCTGTCGGAGGCGGTGGAGGTTCTGGCCGATCCGGAGAAGCGGGCGCTTTACGACCGGGTGCGGGGCGCGGGAAGCAATGAGATGGTGCTGGCGCGGTGGCGGAAGGCGGAAGCGGATGCGACGAGCCGGGCGCGGTCGTATCCGGAGAACCCGGCGGATTTTTCGGCGTGGCTGGATGCGATCGCGGCGGACGTGCAAAAGACGACGGGCGGGCGGATTCTGACGGGGCTGGCGGCGGGGCTGGTGTTCGGGGGTGTGATCGGTTTTGCGGTGGCGTGGTACATGGGGATCAATGCGGTCGTGGGTGCGGGGGTGGGATGCGTGGCGGGCGCGATCGGCGGGGCGTTTGCGGCGGCGAGCAATGAGTCGCTGGGCGCGGGCAGGAACGTTGGGAACTGACGGTCATTCACTGGGCATGAGCAAGAAGGAAGAAGACGATGAAGAGGGCGGCGAAACGGATGGCTCGGGTGTCGGCGCCGGTGGTGGCGCTGCTGGCGGCGCTGGCGTTGGCGCGGGCATGCCGGGCGGACGCGGCGGCGGAGTTCGCGAAGATTCACTGGACGGTGGGACCGGCGACGGTGCCGGTGGGCAGCATGGCGACGCTCAAGCTGCCGGAGGGATACCGGTTCACGGATTCGGCGGGGGCGGTGATCTGGTCGCGGCTGACGGAGAACCCGTCGCACGGAGAGCTGGGGGTGCTGATACCGCCGGCGGACTCGGACCACACGTGGTTCATGCTGTTCGCGTTCGACGCGATGGGATATGTGAAGGACGATGACAAGCTGGACAGCAGCGCGGCGGCGTCGATATTGCAGTCGGTGCGGGAGGCGACGGAGGCGTCGAACGAGGAGCGGCGGAAGAACGGGTGGGACACGATGACGGTGGTGGGGTGGGAGAAAGCGCCGTTTTACGATCCAGCGACGCATTTTCTGACGTGGGGGATTCGGGGCCGGACGTCGGGCGGGTCGGAGAACGTGAATTATGATTCGCGCGTGCTGGGGCGTCGCGGGGTGATGAAGGTGACGCTGGTGGACGATCCCGGGGCGATCGAGGCGACGGTGCCGACGTATAATTCGCTGGTGACGTCGATCGCGTTCAAGCCAGGGGAGACGTACGCGGAGTTCCGGTCGGGGGACAAGGTGGCGGAGTATGGGCTGGTGGGGTTGATCACGGGGGGGACGGCGGTGGTGGCGGTGAAGTTCTGGAAGCCGCTGATGAAGCTGGGGGCGGTGGTGGTGGCGGCGGTGGCGGGTCTGCTGACGAAGATCAAGAACCTGTTCAAGCGCAAGAAGGCATGAGCGATTTTGAATTATTGCTGGTGGTGCTGGCGGGGTTGTATCTGAGCGAGTCGCTGATGTGGGTGCGTCGCGGGACGGTGGTTCTGCGGGCGCTGGCGGGGCGGCGGTTCCGGGTGGCGCATCCATCGGCGGGATTTGGGTCGACGGGGGTGGGCGTGGTAGGGTTGAATCCGCTGCCGCCGCTGGGGACGGCGTTTGTGTGTCATCAGTGGCCGGTGTCGGTGACGCCGGAAGCGGTGTGCGCGTTCGTGCCGAACGTGATTAACGGGCATGACCGGCCGACGCATGTGGGGCGGCAGGTGTTGTTCGCGGAGATGGAGCGGATCACGTGCGACGGACGGGCGCTGGCGATCAACGGGGAGGTTTTTGCGAGGCTGAATTCCGAGAGGCTGGCGGAGGAATTCGCGGCGTTTCTGGAGAAGTTGCGGGGTTTGGGGCAAGGGGAGCGCGGGGCGGCGATCGACGCGGCGCTGGCGTCGTGGATGAGCGTGCGCCAGGTGCGGCGACGCGTACGGCGGTATCGGCGGGAGTCGGGGGTGCTGCGGGTGTACAGCCATGGGATGCTGCTGGTGCTGTTCGGTCCGATTCCGGCGTGCATCGGGCTGATGCAGTTTCGGCCGTGGCTGGGGGTGACGCTGGGTCTGCTGGTGGCGTTGCTGGCCGGGATGGCGGCGACGTTTTTCGCAGCGCACCGGCGGCTGTATCCGGGAATGAAGGGGGAGCGTTGGAAGCTGACGGTGACGATGTTCCTGGCGCCGACGCATGCGATCCGGGCGAACGACGCGCTTTCGCGGGAGCTGCTGGCGGGGAGTCATCCGGTGGCGGCGGCGTTGGAATTGTGCGGGGCGGCGGAACGGCGGGCGTTTCTACGGCAGGTGTTGCTGGACATGGAACATCCGATGTCGCCGCGGTATCCGTCGGAGGATGCGGGCGTGCGGGCGACGATCGATGGTTTCCAGGCGCGATTGAAGGAGGCGGTGCGTGGGGCGATCGCGGCGAGCGGGGAGGATGTAGCGGCGCTGACGGGGGCGCCGGCGGCGGAGGAGGCGTCGTCGGTGGCATATTGTCCGCGGTGCGATGCGCAGTTTGTGCGAGCGGACGCGGTGTGCGGGCAGTGCAATGATATGGCGCTGGTGGTGTTTTCGCCGACGACGTAAATTGGGAACGATGGGTTGAAGTCGTTCAATCGGGGTGGTGCGCCGGCGGGTTCAAGTGGGGGGCCAATGAAGTGGGGCGATTGGCGCACGAAAGGCACGAGGGTTGGGCGGGCGGGAAATATCTTTTGGGGGCGGGATTTGGGTTATGGGGGGCTGGAGGGGGCGAGGCCGAGGGGATCCTGGTATTGGCTGCGGGCTTCGGAGGCGTAGGTGTCGAACCAGGCAGCCATGGTTTGGGTGTCGGCTGTGACGGGGTAACCGGAGTAGCCCCAGGCGGGGGCGATGAAGGCGGATTGGTCGGTGAGTGTGATGGGGGAGGTGGGTCGGCCGGCGCCCTGGAGGGCGAGGGTGGCGGTGGATTGGTTGGCGGAGATGTGAACGCGGGTGGGGAGGTCGGATTGGTAGGGGAGGCTGTCGAAGCCGTCGGTGGGGGCGAGGATGGGGTTGTCGGCGAGCGTGGGGGAGGCGGTGACGGTGGCGTCGCGGTAGGCGTCGGATTCGGCGTTGAAGACGTTGCGGATGCGGGCGCCGCCGAGTTTGAGGTTGGCGCCGACGAGGAAGATCATGGTGAGGAGGACGGGGATGACGAGCATGAGCTCGATAGCGGCGGTGCCGCGGTGATGGCGGGGGGGATGTTGGCGGGCGGATGGGAGGGGCATGGGGAGACCTTCGAGAGGGTTAGTGGAGCATCACTTCGTTGAGGGCGTCGGGGTCGTTGCCGGTGATGCCGGCGTCGTTGAGGTATTGGGCGAAGTCGGGGTTGTTTTGGAGCGCGTCGGGGAGGCCGTCGGAGAGGCTGAGTTTGGATTGCCAGCTCCACCCGCCGACGGTGGAGAGCCGCCAGGCGCGGGGGCAGGCGATGAATTCGCTCGCATCGTAGGGGACGGGGGTGACGACGTCGAATTGTTCGGAGCCGCCGTAGGAGTCGTTGAATTCCATCCAGTTGAAGGTTTCGGCCTGGGCGAAGGCGACGAGTTTGGTGGGGGAGGCGCCGAAGATGGTGGTGAGGAGGGGCTTGGCGGCGGTCTGGGGGAGCTCGCGGGCGGCGGCGAGGACGGTGAAGCTGGAGAGGCGGTCGTCGCGGCCCATGCCACGGGAGGGGGGGACGACATCATCGGGCGGGGTGATTTCGTAGGGCCAGGGGCGGGACACCATTTCGGCGGCGATTTCGGGGGCGGCCTGATCGGCGGCTTCTTCGATGACTTCGCGGGCGATCTGGGCGGCGAGGCCGCTGTACATGGCGCGGAGGTATTGCTGTTTGCCGGCGTTGTCGAGGAAGCCGCCGCCGAGGGATTGGGGATCGGCGCGGACGAGGGCGTTGAGCACCTGATTGGTGACGCCGATCATATTTTGGGAAATGATCTGGGCGCGGGCGGCGGCGGTGGCGCTGGCGAGCATGCCGTTCTGGGCCCAGTCGGGGATGGGGCGTAGGCCGTAGGTGGAGAGGACCATGAATTGCTTGGCGGCGCCAAGGTTTTCAAGGACGGTGGTGCGGGCGGCGCGGATCTGGCCGACCCAGGTGTTGACGGCGAAGGGGCGGGTGAAGCGGTCGTAGTAGGCGGCGAAACCGTTGAGGGCGTTGGCGAGGGCGCGGACGCGGGAGGTGTAGTTGCCGGCGTGCTGGTTGTAGATGGTGACTTCGGAGCGGTAGGCGGCGTCGGCGCCGGCGGGGGCGGTGAGGCGCGGGAGGATGGGGATGGATTCGCGGACGCCCTGGGGGTCGAGTTGGGAATCAATCAGGCGTGGGGGGAGGGGCTGGACGTTGTCGGTGCCGAAGCCGCGCATCTCGGCGAGTTTTTGCGCGAGCTGCTGGCGGAGGAGATCGATCTGCTGCATGTAGGTCGCGTTGATGGTGGCCTGGTCGGTCCAGATGCGGTTGCTGAGGTAATGTTCGATGGGGAAGGCCCAGGAGTGGCCCCAGCCGCCGGGGACGTTGCAGCTCACGACGAAACTGCCGGCGATGGAGGGATATTGGGCGGAGACATCGGCGGGGACGGGAGCGACGAGGTCGGGGTGCCAGATGCGGTTGTCGAGGGTGTTGGGGTTGATGGGGTCGATTTCGACGATGGGGCTGAGGCCGGCGGCGATGGCTTCGGGGAGATATTCGGTGCGGATGGAATCGACGTGGCCTTCGACGGCGGCGGGGATGTCGGCGGTGACGACGGGCGTGACGACGTTGGCGGAGCCGTCGGGATCGTCGAGGGGGCGTTCGGGGGTGGCGAGAGTGATATCGGTGTGATGGAAATCGGCGAGGGATTGGCGCTGGCGATCGACGACGTCGGGGAGTTGGCTGGCGACATCCTGCTCGGCTTGAAAGACCTGCTGTTCGTGGGACTGCATCTGGGCATCGACGGGTTGGGAGGTGGCGGGGGCGGTGCGCTCTTCGAAAGCGGAGAGGACGGTGAGCTGCTGCTGGAGGCTGTCGATGATGGCCTGGAGCATCGGGGCGTCCATGGGGGAATTGACGAACTTGGCGACGAGCTGGCGGAGGCCCTCGCTGTTGGGGCCGGGGGGGCCGGGACGCTGGGCGTAGTTCGCGGGGCCGCCGTTGATGTAGGTGTCGTTGACCCATTGGAGGGCTTCGGAGGCCTGGCGGAGGGTAAATTGGTATTTCGCGGCGGCGGTGGGATCGGGGAAGTCGAGGCCGGCGGAATCGCCGATGACACGGGCGAGGGCGTCCTGGGTCTGGGCGTATTCGGAATCGGCCTGGGTGAGGAGCCGCTGGAGGCTGTTGCGTTGCTGGGCGAGTTGCGGGTCGCCGTTGGCGAGGAGCTGCATGGCCTGGGCGAGTTCGGAGGTGAGTTCGCGCTTGATGGAGGCGTCGGTGGGGGGGACAGCGCGCCAGACGGCTTCGGCGGCGGCGTCCTGGGCGATGATCATGTTCTGGGCGGCTTCGACGTTGACGGCGCGGGTCATCCAGGTGGCGGCGCTGTGGGCGGCGGAATCGGCGGCGGATTGGACGGCCTGGCGGCGCATGGAATATTCGGCGGTGTTCCAGAGCATGCCGACGGTGGCGACGAGGCACCAGAGGGTGAGGAGGACCAGGACGCTGATGGCGCCTGCGCGGTCTTCGTGGAGTTTTCGGAGCCAGGCCATCATGCACCTATTGGGGCCAGCCGTTCGTGTCGGTTTGGGCTTCGCGGCCGTGGGAGAGTTGGACGTCGGTGGTGGCGGAGAGGGTGAGGACGCGGCCGGAGACGCCGGCGATTTGGGCGTTGGCGCCGATGAGGCGGTTGACGGCGGGGACGGTGAGGAGGAAGGGGTAGGTGACGGTGATGCGGATGCGTTGGCCGCGGGAGTGGGCATAGTCGGTGGGTTGCCAATCGTCACCGGCGATGGGGGAGCCGCTGTCGTCGAGGCGTTGCCAGGTGACGGTGGCGCCGGCGGCGGCGTAGGTGTAGCGTTTAGCGAGGCCGCTGTCGTTGGATTCGCTGGCGCCGAGGGTTTGCCAGGCGTTGGCGAGGGCGGCGCCGTCGGGGGAGGCGTCGTCTTTGGCGAGAGGGGAAATGGGACTGAGGGCGAGCAAGGCGCTGCGGCGGATGAGGGCGGGGCCGTCGACGTTGTCGACGTCGGGGTTGGTGGGCAGGGCGGTGACGGCGGTGCGGGCGGCGGATTGGACGGCGCGATCGACGACAAGCTGGGCGTTCACGATGAGGGCATACTGGACGAAGATGGCGATGATGGTGAGGAGGATGGGGAGGGCGATCATGAAGGTGATGGCGACGGTGCCTTTGTCCCAGGTGCGGTCACGACGATAAATTTTCCACAAATAGACACGAATGGACACGAATTTGGAGAGACGCGAAGGGGGTGCCGCGGGTGCAGGTGGCTCGGCATGGACAGGGGTCATGGGTGGATTCCTCCGGAGGCGAGGGTGCGCAGTTGGAGGAATTGGGCGATGGCGACGCCGAGGGCGAGGGGGACGGCCATGGGGACGGAGAGGGCTTTTGCGGTTTCTTCGTCGGGGAGGTGGAGCTTGCGGAGGTAGAGGAGTTCGAGGAGGCGGCAGGCGGCGAGGCGGACGGCGAGGTTGAGGCGGCCGGCGATGAGGAGGTTGAGGAGGGCGTAGAGGACGGCGGCGGAGAGGGCGGCGACGAGGACTTCGACGGTTTGAGTGATGCCCAGGAGGGCGCCGACGGCGGCGAGGAGCTTGACATCACCGCCGCCGACGCGGGCGACGATGAAGGCGGCGAGTCCGGCGGCGGCGCAGAGAGCGAAGCCCAAGAGGCTTTCGGCGGGACCGGCGGCGGAGAGCCAGCGTTGGAGGAGGTGGGCGGAGTGGGCGGGGAAATGGGTTGAGGCGCCGGCGAGGGCGTTAAGGGCGAGTCCGGCGAGGATGGCGGTGTAGGTGAGGCGGTTGGGGATGCGTGCGGTCCAGGCGTCGAAGAGGGCGGCGAGGGCGCAGATGAGGAGGGTGAGCATGCCGACGAAGTTGCCGGCGAGGCCGTGGGAGGCGCGGGTTTGGAGGAGAGCGAGGAGGGCGGCGGCGCAGAGAAGGAGGGTCCAGGTGGTGAGCCAGGTGGCGGGTGCGCCGATGTTGGCGTGGGGCGGCGCGGGCGATGGCGCGGGTTGGGGAGGTTGGTCGACCGTGCTGGCCGGGCCGTCGATCATGGAAAAACCCCGGTTCCCCATCCCAAGCCCCCGTGGATTCGCCCCGGGCGTTAGCCGCCGTTGCCGTTGGTCTGGTCGAGAGAGGTTGCCTGGGTGTTGAACCAGCCTTCGATTTTCTGGCGGAAGAGCAGCAGGACGATGAGGATGGGCAGGGCGATGATGGCGAGGATGAGGATTTTTTCGACGGACATGGCGCCGGCGTCGTCGCGGTCGAGAGTGCGGAGGAGTTGCAATATCCGTTTGAGCATGCGTGCCTCGCTGTAAATGCCGCCCCGGCTTCCTGTGGCTACACGTCTGAGCGATGTCTATGTTACCTATCGGCTGGGGGCTTTCCCAATGGTCAGCCGAAGGGCCAGCGAATGACGGCGAAAATCCGTTCGCCGTAGGTGGCGACCATGCGGGTGATGAGGGGGACGAGGAGCGCGAGGGGGATGACGACGAGGGCGAGGACCATCATGTATTCGATGGAGGAACCGCCGAGGCGGCGGCGGCGGGGGATGTCGGGGGTGGGTTGCATTGGTAGGATTATACCGCAGTGCAAGGCTCCGGTAGGGGGGGCACCGCGTGCTGGAAAGGGCGGGCGGGGACTTACTTTCTTTTCCGTGGGCGCTTATTGGAGAGGGTGGCGACGCGTGCTTCCCAGGCGGCGACGACTTCCTGGTCTTTCTTGATGTCATCGCGTTGTGCGACCATGTGGTCGTCGTATTTCATTTTCATGTCGTTGTCGTCTTTGAGCTTCTGGACGGCTTCGCGGGCTTTTTTGAGTGCGTCGTCGGCGGTCTTGACGTTGTCATCGCTGGAGAAGGCGGCGTTTTCGAGTTTTGAGACGGCGCCGTCGGCGTCCATGGCGGCTTTGGCCTGGTCCGGGGTGCCGTTTTTGGCGGCGGCGTCGGCGGCATCGGCGCGGTCCTTGGCGGACTGGTATCCGGGCTGCTTGGCGAGCGCGGCGAGGACCTTGGCGCGGGCGTCTTTGTCGGCGGCCTGGGCGTCGTCAAAGGCTTTCTGGGCGGCGATATACTCGGGAGATTTTTCGAAGAGCTCCTGGCGGTGCTTCATCATCTCGTCGAGCTTGTCCTGATCGGCGATGAGCTTTTCCCTGGCTTCGGCGAGCTTGGCCTGGGACCCGGGGAGGCCGGGGCCGTTCTTGCCGGGGCCGGCCTGGGCAAAGGCTGAAGTTGCCGGAGCGCCGAGGGCGACGATGACCAGGCCGATAATCCAGAGCTTCATCGCGGTTTCTCCTTACCCCCTGGAAATGTTGATATAAAATATACTCGAAGTGTGAGGGCGGCAAGATTTTTTATGCGGGGGGCGGTTGCGGGGGGGCGGCGCCTTTATGGCAGCGGCCTGCGGGCCGACACGGGCGGGACGCCCGTGCCACGGGGTTGTTAGTCGGCGGCGTCGAGCATGTGGCGGGTGTGCTGGATCCATTGGTCGAGGCCTTCGTGGCGGAGGTGGCCGAGGGTATGGGAGGGTTGGCCGGTCCATTGGGCGGCGGCGTCGTCGCCGGCGCCGGTGATGCGGAAGATGTCGGTGATGATGTAGTTCTGGGTAGCGTCGTCGAAGTCGACTTCGGCGATGCTGGTGACGAGGCGGCGGCCGGTGGCGAGGCGGGCGGTTTGGACGATGACGTCGATGGCGGAAGCGACCTGGCGGCGGAGGGCGAAGAGCGGGATGCCCACGTCGGCCATGAGGGCCATGGTTTCGAGGCGGTGGCAGGCGTCGAGGGGGCTGGAGGCGTGGAGGGTGGTGAGGGAGCCGTGATGGCCGGAGGTCATGGCCTGGATCATGTCGAGTGCTTCGCCGCGGCGGACTTCGCCGACGACGAGGCGGTCGGGGCGCATGCGGAGGGCGGTGACGAAAAGTTCGCGGACGGTGATCTGGCCGCGGCCGTAGGCGTCGGCGGGGCGTGCTTCCATCTGGACGACGTGGGGGCGTTGGACCTGGAGTTCACGGGTGTCTTCGATGACGACGACGCGTTCCTGTTCGTCGAAGGCGCCGGTGAGGACGTTGACGAGGGTGGTTTTGCCGGAGCCAGCGCCGCCGGCGACGAGGATGTTCTGGCGGGCTTTGACGCAGAGGGAGAGGAATTCGAGGGCCATGGGGGTGAGCGCGCCTTTTTCGAGGAGGAACTCGGGGGTACCGGTGGCGCGGCCGAAGCGGCGGATGTTGATGTGGGTTCCGGAAGCGGCGAGACCGCCGGCATGGCTGAGGACTATGCAGACGCGCGAGCCGTCGGGGAGGCGGCCATCGAGGAGGGGGCGTTCCTGCGTGAGGGTCTGGCCGACGAATTGGGCGATGTTGTTGGCGGCGGCCTGGACGTCGGATTCGGAATCGAAGCGAGCGCGGGTGAGCTCGACGCGGCCACGGCGTTCGACATAAATTTTTTCGGGTCCGTTGACCATGACTTCGGTGACTTCGGGATCGCGGAGAAAGGGGAGCAGCGGGGCAAGGAAGAATTCGAGAGCGGCTTCGAAAGCGACGTGGGTGCCGGTGCCGACGGCGATGGAAGGCGCTGCGGGTTCGGCGGGCGCGGTGGTGCGCGTGCGGGCGGCGCGAACGACTTGTTTGCCGGGGGAATCGGATCGCTGGGTCATGGGTCGCTTCAGACGTAAATGGCCACGAAAAACACGAAGGACACGAAAGCTTGGAATTTTTCAGGGGGCGAGGATGTAGACGATGCTGCCTTGGGGGGCGCGGGAGGCTGTGGTTGCGTCAACGCTGGCTTTGCCTTGGTCCACGGTTCCGATTTGCAGGAGAGCGCCGGGAACGGCGGCGGGGCCGGTGGTGGCGACTTCACCGGTGGCGGAGGCGCCTTCGCCGGGGACGACGGTGTAGAGCACGCCGGTGGGGGGGAGCGCGGCTTTGGCGACAACGGTCCATTGGTCGGATTGTTTGAGCAGCACGCCGAGGCCGGTGATGTCGAACTTGACGATGCGGAGCATGGCGGCGCGGTTTTTGGCGATCTGGGCCTTGGCGGCGTCGGCGGAGGGCATGGCGGCAAAGATTGCGGCGAGGGCGCGCTTGGTGGTGTCGGGGACGGCGGAGGGATCGAGCCAGGGGACGTCGTCGGGTTTTTGTTTTTCGAGGCTGGCCATGGTGGGGCCGTAGATGTCGCCGACTTCGGGGCCGGCGATCTGAAGTTCGGCTTTCAGAATGCGCTGGAGGAGCACGGCGCGGACGACGATGTCGAGGTCTTCGGCGTTGCGGACGCGTTCGGCGGCGTTGATGCCCCAGGTTTCCCAGTTGGTGGGATCGATCTGGTTGATTTCCTGCGCGAGGGCCTGGACGAGCTTGGTGTGGGGCGCGGGTTGGGGGGTTTCGGTGATGAGCTTGAGCGGGGGATCGACGAGCACGGGGACGCGCTTGGAGGCGTCCTTGGGATCGAGGGCCTGGAAGACGATGGTGGTTTGGTCCTGGATTTTGAGGTCCTGGCGCTTGATGTCGCCCATCACGTAGAAGCGGCGGCCGTCTGAGCGTTCCATATATTGGAGCTGGGAGAGCAGGGGGTTGGCGAAGAAATCGCTGAGGGCGAGGTTCCAGGAGCCGGGGGCTTCGGCGGGGCCGGCGGGTGCGGTGGCGGGGGCGGCGGTGGACTTGTCGGGGACGGCGGCGGCGAAGCGTTTGAGCCAATCGACGTAGTTTTGGAGGCCGGCTTTGAGGGGCGTGCCGGGATAGGACGTGAGGTAGGTTTGGACGGCATCAACTTTTTTGGGGACCTCGGCGGCGGTGGCGGGGAGGGGGTTGCCGATGTCGGAGCGGCGCCAGGCTTCGGCGGCCTGGCCCCAGGCGGTGTAGGCGGCGGCTTGTTTGAAGTCGGCGGCGCGGGGATCGTTGGGGAAGCGCCTGGTGAAATCGAGGAGGGCTTTGGCGAGGGAGGCGGCGGAGGTGGCTTGGTTGCGGACGGCCTCGACGGCGCCGGCGGCGTTTTGCTCGACGGCATAGGCCTGCTGGCGCATGGCGAGTTTCTGGCCAAGCTGTTCGGCGGCGGCCTTGGCGTCGGCGTTGAGGCCGGACCAGGAGCGAATGGCGGCGAGGCGGTCGGAGACGGTGGCGAGCTGGGCGCGATCGACGGCGGGATCGGGGGTGTCGCGTTCGAGGCTGGCGGTGAGGTCGCCGATTTCTTTTTCGGTGGCGGCGGATTCGGTGCGTTCGAGGTCTTTGCTGACGCGCGTCCAGCGGACCATGGCGGTGGCGAGTTTTCCTTCGGTATCGCCCCAGGAGAGATTGCCTGCTCCGCCCGCGGCGGTGACCTGGTCGGAGGCGCGCTGCATCTGGCCGGAGACGGTGGCGAGTTGTTCGTCGGAGGCGTCGGGTTGTTTCATGATTTGCTCGGCGGCGTCGGAGGCGGCGTTGAGGCCGTCGACGAGGGTGGCGACCTGGGCGCGTTGGCGGTTGAATTCATCGTGGAGGAGGCGCGTGCGGTTGACGGCGGCGAGGACGTCGGCGTTGTTCTGGAGTTCGGGGTGGGATTTGACCTGCTCGACGAGGTGGTCGGCGGTGGCGAGATCGCGGCGGCTGTCGGCGTCCGCGATGCGGCGGGCCCAGGCTTTGGCGGCCTGGGTTTGCTGGAAGAGCACGACGCCGAGGACGGCGGCGCCGCCGATGACGATGATGACGGCGGCGGCGAGGGCGAGGCGCATCCAGTGCTGGCGCGAGGCGGCGCGTTCGCGGGCGGTTTTCTTGTCGCGATAACGCTGATCGAGATCGGGCGGGAGGGGCTCTTCGAAGGCTTTGAGGCGGGCCCAGGCGGGTTCGAGCTCGGCGTCCGGGGCGTCGCGATCGAGGAGGGCGCCGAAGGCTTTGCAGGCGTCGCGGAAGCGTTTGAGCTTGGCTTCGCGCTTGTCTTCGTCGGCGATGTAGGCGACGACGGGTTTCACTTCATCGACGAGGGAGGCGGCGAGGTCGGCGGTCTGATGGCGCTCGATGACCTGTTTCCAGTAGGCGACGAGGCGGCGGCAGGCGGGGAGATCGTGGGCGGCGAAGGCTTCACGCAGGGGTTCGACGAGGGGGCGAAGCTCGGCTTCGGCGGCGGCGCGGCGGAAGCGGGCGTCGGCGTCGGAGACGGCCTGGGCGAGGTCGGCGGGGACGGGTTCGAGCCAGGGAGAGCCGTGGACTTCGGTCATGAGTTCGTGGATGCGGGCCTCATCTTTTTCGCGCATGGCCTGGTGGAAGGCGGTGGGGAGTTCCTTGAGGCGGGCTTTTTCGAAGAGGCGGACGTCTTTTTCCCAGCCGCCGCCGGCACCGTTGCTTGAGGTGTCAACGGCGGCGATTTGGCGGACGACGGCGAGGCGTTCGCGCACGGGGGCGCGGGAGAGGGCGAGGCGGCGGTGAGTGGCGAGGAGGTCGTCGAGGCCGGCGCCCTGGGCGTAGGCTTCATTGAGCTGGGTGGCGCGGTCCATCTGGAGGGCGGGCGGGACGGCGAGGCCGTTGTTCTGGCAGTATTCGGTCCAGGCGTCGGGATCGGGCAGGTCAAGGGCGGCGACGAGGTCGAGGAGGTTGGGAGGCTGCTCGGCGAGATGGATGGCTTCGGAGCGGAGGCCTTGCTGGAGAAAGGTGGAGCATTGGCGGAGGCGATCGTTGGCGGTGGTGCAGAGGGCGGCGTATTCCTCGGCGGCGCGCGTGAGTTCGTCGGTGACCTGCTGGGGCAGGCCATTTTGATTCTGCCGCACGTCTCTGAGGTATTCCACCACCCGCTGATAATCGGCCATAACCTCACTTCCGACTAAAGTCCTGCTCCCGCCTGCCCCGCGATAGCGCCATCTTACCGTGTCGTGGGTTGGGATGAGGGCTCTGTGGCGGCGGGATTTCGGACAAAATGGAGGGTTCCGACGCGCGTGGCTCCGAGCATGACCACGGCGTTGAAGCGTTCGAGTTCGTTATAACCGGCGAGGGCGCGCTTGTAACGGGCGATTTGGGCGGTGAGGGGGGCGATGCGGGCCTGGGCTTCCTGGGGCGTTTGGCCGGCGTTTTCGGTGGCGCTGGCGGGTCGGGTGGATGCCTGGGTGGCGGCGGCGAGTTCGTCCTGGGCGTCGGCGAGGGATTGTTCGGCGGCCTGGCGTTTCTGGGCGTAGGTGCTGGCGACTTCGGTGAGGCCCTGATGGAAGAGGATCTCGAATTCGGGGGTGGCGGTGGCGTCTTCGCCGGGTTTGCGGAGGATGATGATCTGGGTGGCGGCGAGGGCGGGGCGCGTGGAGGCTCCCCCAGCGGATTCGCCGCTGGATTCCTGTTGCCAGCCGGGGGGAAGGTTGATGGCGGCGACGGTGGATTCTTCGGGGAAGGGGATGGGGGCGTTGATGGAAGCGGTTTTCGGGGAGAAATCGATGTCGGCGGATTGCCATGGGCGGAATTCGTAGCGGGCGGCGGCGTTGGCGTCGGTGCCGCGGCGGAGGATGGTGCCGGCGCGGAGCCGCCAGTAGACGGTGGCGATGGCGTCAGGGTGGGTGAGCATGAAGCCGGCGTTCCAGGTGAGGGTGAGCTTGTCGTTGGAAAGGTCGAGGGTGGCGGCGGTCCACGCGGTGCCGGCGGGGGCATCCTTGTCCTGCCAGCGGATGCGGACTTCGGTAGCGGCAGGGGGGGGCGATTGGGTGACCGGTTTAATGGGCGGATCGGTTTCGAGGGTGCCGGCGGCGCCGGTGGCGATGAAGGGGGTTCCTCCGAGGAGCACGACGGTGATGGTTTGGTTGGGGGGATGGGCGGAAAGGGGGGGCAGGTCCCAGGATTGTTCGGGGTTGTGCAGGCCAGTGCCGGCGGCGGGAGCGTTCAGGTCGCCGGGAAGAGCGACGAGGGGGCCGTCGTTGAGTGGCGGGGCAGGTTTGGGGGGTGTGACGACCTGCGCGGCGATGGGGGGGGAGATGCCGGCCTGCGT
>DASZZD010000083.1:0-17553 GCA_035545015.1 Phycisphaerae bacterium | reverse complement strand
CAGAGATGGGGCAGCTCCTCTTCGATCATCGGATCATCCACATGGGCAGGCGGCTTGCCGAGCTCGGATAGAAGAATGGGCCGATCTAATGCGGAAAAAAGGGCTTGACTGGATGCGGGATTTCATAGAAGGACACGGAGTACACGGAGGGGCAACGGCCAGTTTCCAGTCTTTTCCTCCGTGCTCTTCGTGTTCTCCGTGGTTTTGAAACCGGTTCCAGTACCGATTGCGGTTTACTGATCGAGGACGCTTCGATGTCTCATTGATCCATCTTAGCGCCAATTGGCAATGGGCATCGGGCAATTGATTCAGATTCCGACGTGCTGGCGGACGCTTTCGCGCCAGGCCTGGAGGCGGTCGGGGGCGATGGCGCGTCGGTCGATGAGGCGGTCGATGGAGAGGTACATGCAGGACATGCCGGAGATGTCGGTTTTGCAGCCGTCGCATGGGCCGTGGGAGAGGAAGTAGAGCAGGCGGGCGAGGATGGTCCAGGCGTGGTCGGCGGCGGCGGCGGGTTCGGAGGCGACGAGGAGGGCGATGGGGATATCGTCGGCGTCGGCGGGGTCGGCGGGAGCAGGGGGACCGGCGGAATCAGTGGATTCCTGGGCGGCGGCTTGTTCGACTTTTTCGCGGAGGAGTTCCTGGGCGCCCGCGGAGCCGAGGATGCGCCGCCATTGGCGGGCGGGCATTTTGCACCGGGCGATCAGGTCGATGGCCATCTGATATTCGCGACAGGCGCCCTGGGCGAGGAGCAGGGCGAGGCGCTCGGCTTCGTGATCCTCGACGCCGGCGGCTTGCTCCTCGGCGACCAGCCCGGCGAGCTGGCGGGACATGCGCGCCGAGCCCTGAGCGCCGCCGGGACCCACGGCGGGCGCGGGAACGGTGAAGGGCTGCTGGCAGAAGGGACATTTGGCGGAGCGGCCGGCCCATTCAGCGCGGGCCTTGATGACCTTGCCGCAGGAGGGACATGTGAAGCGATTAAGCATGGCTTTGGTAATTGGTAATTGGTAACTGGTAATTTGCTGACGCAGGACGTTGGGGCCCCCGACGCCGGCGGCAGCCAATTCCCAATTACCAATTACTCCTTTGATTGGCGGCGGGAGCGTTCCTGCTCGCCCACGGTATCGCGGCATGCCCGGCGTGCAAATCAACAAATGGGGCCTTGGCGATTGCTTTGCAGCGACCGCCAAGGCCCGAGAGTTGTGCCGTCGCCAGCGAGCCGGAGCTTGCGGCGCCGCGCGTTGCGATTACTTGGCCATGTCTTTGAGGGCCTTGAGGGGTCGGACCTTGATGACCTTGCGGGCGGGCTTGGCCTTGAACATGACTTCTTCTTTGGTGAAAGGGTTGATGCCCTTGCGCGCCTTGGTGGCGGGCTTCTGGATGACGGTGATTTTCATGAGGCCGGGGACGGCGAAGACGCCGGGGCCTTTCTTGCCGACGCTGTGAGCGATCTGTTCGGAGAGGGCTTCGAAAACCGAAGCGACCTGCTTCCGCGACAGCTCGGTCTGCTGCGCGATGGCGTTGAGGACTTCACTCTTGGTGGCGGGTTTGGCGGCCATGTTCGATTCCTTTCAAACGAGAAATGGACAATTGAAGTTGCACATAATAAAGATCGTTTCGTGGGGCACAAGGGAAAAACTGCACGAATTCTCGGGAATTTTCCCCCTATTCCAGGGGAATGCCCTTGGCGAGCAGGGTTTTTCCGTCGGTCTGGCGGACGCCGAGGGTGGCGTTCCTGCCCTTGAGGGCGCGTGCGATCTCGGGTGCGTCGGGCTGTTTTTCCCCGGTTTTCGGCCCGTTTTCGGGTGCGGAGTCGTCACCCGTAAACGCCGACGCCGCGAATACATAGCGTTTAATGAGGGTTTGGCCGGGCTGCAGGTCGGTGATGAAGCGCTGCTGGCGGGGATATCCCGGCACCAGGGCATAGGCCTGCGCGTTGAGGGGGGTGGCGGCGGTGTTGGTGATCATCTGCTGGACGACGAGGTCGCCGTTGGGCTGCAACTGGCAAAAACCATCGAGGGCGACGAGCTTGGATCGGACGGCGATGGGGCAGGCGAGGGCCAGTTCGCCGCCGTTTTCGTTGACGAGCCGGCCGCGGATGAACTTGACGCCTTCGGGTTCGGTGAAGGGATAGCGGATGGTGAGCTTCTCGTGGAGCGAAGCGCCGTTGAGCAGGGAGATGTGGAGTTCGGAGGGTTCGACGGTCCAGCCTTTGGGGACTTCGAGGTGGAGCAATCCGCGGAGGGCGTCGGGGCCGGGGTTAGTGAGGGCGACTTCGGTTTGGACGGAGCCGGCGCCGGCGGGGAAGACTTTGGTGGCGAGGGCGAAGCTGGAGCGGAGTTCGAGCAGATGGGGGTCGATGTTTTCGATGATGACGGGCGTGGCGCCGACGGTGAGGCGTGTGAGGGCGTCGGGGCCGGGGCCGGTGCGTTTGGCGGGGCGTGATTGGCCGGAGAGTTCGACTTCGCGGGGCTGATCGCCCAGGGGCAGGTCCATGGTGACGGTGGGCGTGTCGGCGGATTCGTTCCAGAGGATGAGGGAGCTTTGCTGGGGGCCATCGCGCCGGCAGAGGAAGGCGCGGATGCCCTGGGCGACGGGGAGTTCGCGGACGCCACCGCCCGCGCCGGCGGGACCGATGGGAGCATGAGCACCGGCGAGCGCGTGGACGAGGGTGCGATAAGCAGGCAGCAATTCATCGGGCTCGGTGGCGGGAGCGTCGATGTCGCCCAGGGCGGTGGTGGCGCGGTGCTGGGCGAAGGGGACGTCGATGAGGATGCAGGTGGGGTTGGCGGAGCGGGCGAAGACGATGCGCTTGGCGAAATCGGCGAGGCGGTCTTCGCGCGAGTAGGCGCCATCATCCGGCAAGGCATCGATATGCAGCAATATGGGAGCATTGATGGCGGCGGCGGGGAGCGTCGCGGGAGCGGGCCCGCCGGAAGGGAGCGGGGCGCTGGCGGCTTTGAAGCTGGCGATATAGGTGGGGAGCTGGTCGGGCTTGATGGTGGCGGGGAGGCGGAGGTTGAGCAGTGCGCCGGGATAGGACTTGGCGTCGAAATCGTAGAGTGCGTTCCAGGGGATGACGAGGCGTGGGTCATTGAGGAGGGGGCCGATTTCGGTGCGGGCCTTGGCGTAGAGGGCGGCGGAGGCGGCTTCGCGGCCGGAGGCGGCGGAGATTTGTGAGGCCCTGCCCGGGGTTTCGTCGCCGGCGGCGGGATGTTCCATCACTTGCCAGAAGGAGACGCCGTTGGCATGGCGGGCGAGGAGGAAGGAGATCGAGGGGCGCCAGAGGGCGGGATCGGCGGTGGCGAGGGCCAAGAGACTGTCGCGGGCATCAGGGAAGGCGTCGGGCTGGGTGGCCGCGGCGGCGGCTTTGTGAAGGCGCGCCGAGACGGTGGGGGGCAGGGACTCGAGGCTGGCGATGATGTGGATGCGGTCGCGTGCCAGGGCGCTCACGAGGAGATCGAAGGGGCCGGCGTCGCGCGTGGCTTCACCGCCGGAGCCTTCGGGCAGATCGTCGCGCCAGGCGGGCGCTTCGACCATGCCGACGCCGGTCTCGCGTGCCAGCGGTTCGAGTGCGGCCCAGCGTTCGGTCGGCCAGTGGGCCGCGGAGAGACCGAATTCCGGAGCGGGCGGGCGAGGGGGTTGCTGGGCGGCGAGCGCGACGAAGCGTGTCTGGCGGCGGGCGATGAGTCCCTGTGCGTTGCCGTGGCCTGCGCCGCCTTCGAGGATGTCGAGCGTGGCGGTGTAGATGCCGCCGGGGAGAGCGGCGTGGCGGTAGGCTTTGGTCCAGGGATGCTCTGGCGTGGGGGCGGCGTTCCAGCGTTCGCGCGCGAAGACGAGGCCCTGGGGGTCGGTGATGGTCAGGGTGACGCCGAGCTGCTTTTGGGCCTCTGCCCCCCCACCGCCGGCGCCCGGTGCATCGGGGGCGGGGTTGCGGGAGATGTCGGAGACGGCTAGATCCAGGGCGACCTGTCCCCCGGCGGGAAACACGTTGACGCTGCCGGTCTCGCCCGTGCCGGCCGTTCCTCCGGCCCCGCGGGGAGCGATGGTTGCGGAGGCGGGCACGCTGATCGAGAGGCGCGGCAACTGGAAGACGGTGATGTCGTCGAACCAGGCGGTGCCGTGGATGTCCTGCTGGTAGAGCTGGAACTGTGCGGGCAGGCCGTCGCTTTTTTTTCCGCCGGTGTTGAGGCCGGCCTCGGCGAGTTGCTGGGGCTGGAGCAAGCCGAGTTGCAGCACGAGCGACTTTCCGCCGCCGGGTGTGGCCGCGGGGCCGTGGACGAAGACGTGCATCACATGCCAGGCGCCGGCGTCCTGGGTTCCGTTGGCGGCCCAGGGAATGGCGTGGACTTCGGTATCCGGCAGGGGCTTACCGCTGGCATCGGCGAACCAGGCGGTGAGGTCGGCCCGGGCGTGGGCGAGGGGGGTCGTTTTCACAAACGCCAGGATGACGTAATCGCCATCGGGCGTCACCGCGATCCGGCCCGGGCCTTTGCCGAAGGTGGCGGGCGGGGGCGTGAAGCGATAGGCGACCGAGCCGCCGTCGATATCGAGGCGGAAAGAGGTGGTGGCGGAGCGGGCGACGGTGGTGTCGAACCGGCCGGTGGCGTAGGCGGGGTAACCGCGGCCGACGAGCTTGGACCAGTACATGGGGACGGATTCGAAGTTACCCAAGGCGCGTTCTTCGAAATCGAAGGTGGCCACGACGCGGGAGTAAACGCTGGAGGCGGGAGCGGAGGGAGCTTCTCCCGTACCGCCGGCTCCCGCTGCCTGGGCGCTCGCCACCGAGACCGCCAGCCCCAACAATGTCGAAATCAAGCCAACAGCTATACGCATAAGCTCTTTATCGGACAATTGGGCGGGAAGCGTGCAGTGATCCAGGGTCGATCCCGGTTGTGGCGGCGACTCCCCGCCCCCCCCCCAATGCCTGGTTCAAAGCCTGAGCCATGAGCGAGCGGGATGCTTCGTTGCGGACGTTGCGGCCTGCGAGCCTGCATGGGCGGGGACGCCCATGCCACGGCCATTCACCATTCCGCTCCCCTGCCGTATACTCCCCTCCGCGCAAAAGCTTCGACGAACGGCCACCCTTTTTCGTGTCTTTCGTACTTTTTCGTGGCCATTCACCGTCGCGTCAGTTCGCCCCGGAGTTTCCCATGCCCAAGTTCGTGATTGAATCCCTCGCCGACAACGCCGTCACCCTCCGCGTTCCCGGCATGAATTACCAGAACACCTTCGCCTTCCACCCCAACAGCAGCGGCGTGGAAAATCTCCAGCCGGGCCAGCGCATCCGGGGGACCATCCATGCCCCCGCCTGGAAAGTCGACCGCGTCGATATGGGCGGGAACTACGTCGAACCGCTCTTCGGCCGGCCGCGGCGGATGCAGGGGACGATCCTGTCCGTCAACGGCAGCGCTAACGAATTGACCGTGCAGGTGGGTTACGAAGTGACCGTTCGCCTGCCGGAAAAATACCGCGCCGCCGACTATCAGCCGGGCCAGCGCGTCGGCTGGGACAACATCGACATTCCGACCTTCGAGCCTGCCCCGGCAAGCGCCGCTCCCGCCGCTCCCATTGATGCCGGCGCTCCTGCCGCGAACATCGCCGCCAACACCGCCGGCCCGGCCTGACGCTCGATCATGACGCCCCCACCGCCCGCCATCACCCAGCCCGCGCCGCTCACGTCGCCCGACGGCGCCATCTCCGTCACTTTCTCCCTCAGCGACGGCCAACCTCGCTATGCCGTCAGCTTCCACAACCAACTGCTGCTTCAGCCCTCGCGTCTCGGTCTCGTGCGCGAGGATGCCGACTTTTCCAAGAACCTCACCCTCCTCGGCATCTCACCGGTCGAGTCCGTCACCGATCATTACCAGCTTGTCACCGGCAAACGCCGCGACATCATCTACTCCGCCAATCGCCAGACCTTCCACCTGCAAAATCCCACCGCCCCGCAAGACGCCCAGCATCTCGACATCCTTTTCCAGGTCTCCAACGACGGCCTCGCTTTCCGTTACATCTTCCCGGAAGTCCCCCTCAAAACCCGCCTGCCCATCACGCACACCATCCAGCAGGAGCTCACCTCCTTCCACTTCCTCCCGAAAACCACCGCGTTCCTGCAACCTATGCAAGTCGCCAAATCCGGCTGGGAATCCTCCAACCCCGCATACGAGGAGTTCTATCAAAAAGAAATTCCCATCGGCACGCCCTCAACGCTCGGCGCCGGCTGGGTCTTTCCCGCGCTGTTTCATTCCGGCGACAGGTGGATGGCCATCACGGAAGCTTCCGTCGGACGCTCCTGGTGCGGATGCCACCTGGCCGACCAATCGCCGGGCGGCGAATACACCATCGCCCTTGCCGACCCGCGCGAAACCATCGGCAATCAGCCTGCCGCCCCGCATTCCTTCCTCCCCTGGAAATCTCCCTGGCGCATCCTCGCCATCGGCTCGCTCAAGACGCTGACGGAATCCACGCTCGGCACCGATCTCGCCGATCCCCCCGCCCCCGCCCTCGCCGCCGCGTGCGCTGCGTTCGTCAAGCCAGGCCTCGCGTCATGGTCCTGGCCGCTGATGGGCGACAAGAACACCACCTTCGACGTGCAGAAAAAATTCATCGACTACGCCGCCGACATGCACTGGCCCTATTGCCTCATCGACGCGCTGTGGGACACGCAGATCGGCGACCAGCGCATGAAGCAACTCTGCGCCTATGCCGCCACGAAAAACGTCGGCATCCTGCTCTGGTACAACTCCCGCGGCGACTGGAACACCACGCCGCAGACGCCGCGCGACAAACTCCTCACCCACGCCTCCCGCCTCGCCGAATTCACAAAACTCCGCAATTGGGGCGTCAAAGGCATCAAGGTCGATTTTTTCGGCGGCGACGGCCAGCCCTTCATCAATTACTACCAGGACATCCTCACCGACGCCGCACCCTTTCACCTGATGGTCAACTTCCACGGCGCCACGCTTCCCCGCGGCCTCGAACGCACCTACCCGAACCTGCTGACGATGGAGGCCATCCGCGGCTTCGAATACATCACCTTCGAACAGGCCAACGCCGACCAGGAACCCACCCACGCCGCCATGCTCCCCTTCACGCGAAACCTCTTCGACCCGATGGATTTCACCCCCGTCTGCCTCGACAAGATCAACGACCGCGTTACCCGCCGCACCACGCCCGGCTTCGAACTTGCCCTCGCCGTCCTCTTCACCTCCGGCATTCAACACATACCCGAAACCCCCGAAGGCATGGCCACACAACCCGATTATGTCCGGGCTTTCATGCGAAACTTTCCCGCCGCCTGGGACGACACGCGCTTCCTCGCCGGTTACCCCGGCAAGTACGTCGTCCTCGCGCGCAAAGCCCGCAACACCTGGTATCTCGCCGGCATCAATGGCCAGGAAACGCCGCAGGAAATCGTCATGGATCTTCGCCCGCTCACCATTGCCGGTACCGGCCACCTCATCGGTGACAACGATTCCGGACAACTTATGCAAGCCGACATCCCCCCGGAAAGTGTCGCAACGCAATACACCCTCACCCTCCAACCCCATGCCGGCTTCGTCGCCACGTATCCCTCGAAACCATGAGAGCATCCCACCTCGCCCCCGCACCAAGCCTCAATGAACCACAGAGAACGCAGCGCACACAGAGGATGACGGATAAGCAGACCCCCCCGCCCGCCGTCGTCGCGTCTCTGTGCTCTCTGTGTCCTCAGTGGTTTTATACAATTACAAACAAGAAATAATCATCCAAAAACGCGACTTCTAGTTCCTGAGCAATCCCCCCTCGACTTTCACCGCCTGCGATTCAACCGTCGCCGTGCCCGCCTTCAACCCGTCGCGCGTCGCCGTCAGCGTGATTTTCCCCGCCTCGCGCGTTGTGCGGATCGCCACCCGATTGATCCCGCACTCCGTCAGCAGGTAGGTGTTGTTCGTTGAGTTGGTGACGCCCGAGTCATAGCCCCCGCGCCAGATCGCCGGCCCGTCCAGTTTGAAATCGACGCGGGCCTCATCCGTCGGACACCGCTCGCCCTTGTCGTCCACGACTTCCACATCGAAGAAAGCCACATCCTCGCCATCCGCCTTCAATCCGGTCGGCGAGACGTACGGCGTGAGCTTGATCGCCGCGGGAGCGCCCGCGGTGGTGAGCTCGTAACGCGCCGCTTCCTTGCCGTCCGCATATCCCACCGCGCGCAGCGTTCCCGGCGAAAATTCCACGTTCGGAAACGCAAACAAAAACCCGCCCGGCTCCGGCTGGGTTCCCACGACCTTGCTGCTGCGATCGAACACGGCCCGCACCGGCGTGTCCGATTTGCCCAGCGATTTCCCGTTCAAAAACAGTTCCACCGACGGCGTATTCGCCACCACCCACATCGTCTTCTTCGTGCCCGATGGATAGGTCCAGTGCCCGATGATGTGCACCTGCGGAGCCGGATTCTGCATCACCTGCTCGGCGAAATAAATTTCCTTCGGCAGCCGCACCGCGTCCACCTTGCCCGACACGCGCGCGACTTCGCTGGAATCCTGCCGGCCGTCGGCATCGGAATCGGAGAAATAAATCGACGCATATCCCGACCAGCGCGCGTGCTCCGGATCCTTATTCTCAATCCGGTTCTGCCAATACTGCGTGTACCGCTCCACCTGCGCCAGCGCAAAGGTCTCCTGGTTCCAGTTGTAGGTGTCCATCGGCCCCTTCTTGAAGCCAAAGTGCGGCGGCGAGTAATCGTCCCAGAACCGCCGCGCCGCCTCATCGCGGAAATCCTCGGTCTCGATGATCGGCGCCAGATCGCGACGCTGCAGCGAAAACGCGCGGAACATATCGGTGGGCTGCTTGAGCGCATCGTCGTGCGGGTCCTGCCCGATCATCACCCCGTAATACTCCGCGATCTTCGTATTGGCCGTGTTTAGCTGGTTATTGTCGTTGCCGCGCGTGCCGATCACCCGCCCGCCGTCGGGGTCCCATTGCTTGCGCAGGTCCACCATCTGCCGCATGTGGTCGGTGGTCACCACCGTATTGCCCGCCTCCCAGAACAAGATGCTCGGGCTGTTGCGGAAATACACCATCGCCTCGCGCATCACCTCGACGCGCTGATCCCATTGCCGCCCCTGGACGTCCCGCTCCTTGTCCCCCGCCGGGCATACCTCCACCACGCCGGCCCGGTCCATCGCTTCCACATCGACGGGCTGCGGCGCCACGTGCATCCAGCGTATATAGTTCGCATGATCGTCATGAATCATCTTCGCTGTGATGTCGTGCATCCAATCCGGATAACCCTGGCCAAGCCCCGCCCACTCATTCGTCGAACGCTGGGCAAAGCCCTTCAAATAGACCTGTTTGTCGTTGATCCAGACGCCGCCCGTCCCCGCGCCGCCCTTGAACTCCGCCTTGCGGAAGCCCGTGGTCACATCGTTGACATCGACGGGCTTATCGTTCACCGTCGCCACCGTGTAGACGTGATAGAGATAAGGATCATCCGGCGACCACCAGTGCGCCCCGGTCAGATTCCCGGTCGCCTGCACCACCGTCTTTTCGCCCGCCACCATGTCTACCGGATCGGCCGAAAACTTCGCGCGCACCATCCCCTGCGCATCCACCACATACGCCGTCAGGCCCACGGTCGCGCGGTCCCCGGAGTCATTGGCCACCTGCGCCTCGATCGTCACGTCCGCGGTCTTTCCGGGAATGTCAAAATTCCCCGCATGCACGTAAACCCCGCTGGTTTCCAGGCCATAATAGAGCGGCAGCGTCTGATGCACCTTCCCCATCACGTACATCCACACCCGCCGGTTGATGCCGCCGTGATCCGGATTGAAATCATTCGCATTCCACTCGAAAGGCGAGCCCGTCGCCCTTTCCTTATAGCTCGTGCGGTTGTCCACGTGCACCGCCAGCACGTTGTCGGCCCCGCCGAACTTCACCGCATCGGTGACATCGATCCCATAGGGCGTGATGCCGTTCTCATAGAGCCCCACCTCCTTCCCGTTCACAAAGATGTCCCCGGCCTGCCTCATTCCTTCAAATTCGATGTACACCTTGTTTCCCTGCGCATTGGCGGGCATCACGAAATGTTTGCGATACCACACAGTCCCCTGCCACTTCCCGCGGTCGCCGCCGCCGTGCGAAATGATCGTCCGGTACGAATCGGTCTCATTGAAACTGTGCGGCAGGCTGATGTCTTCCCACTTGGAATCGTCGAGGTCCACGGCCTGGCCATTGTCGACGGTCGTTTTGTCCTCCTTGAAGAACTTCCAGCCCACATCCATGTTGTACTGGGCCCGCGCCGTCTGCGGCTCGGCGAACTTCGCCTGCCCGAACGCCGCGGGCGTCAGCCCCCCCGCCGCTCCCGCCGCCGCCATCAGCACCGCCGCCGCCAACACATCCATTCGCCGCATGATTTTCGCTCCTTGCCGGACTCGCCGGAACCTGAATGAACCTTGTACTATCGACGCCGCCGGCGCGCCTGTAATGCGTGAAATCGACACGCACCGGCGCGCTCAGAGTTGTGCGCCATATCGTTTCCGAAATTCGCTGGGTGACATCCCCAGCCAATCGTTGAAGAACCGGCTTAGATTCTCGCCCTGCGAAAAGCCGCAGCGCATCGCCACTTCCTGAACGGTGAGGCTCGTCTGCGAGAGCAGCTTGCGCGCCTCTTTGAGCTTGCGCTGGCGGATTTCCTCGCTGGGGGTGCGTCCCAGCACCTGCTTGAACCGCCGGTCGAGCCATTGCCGCGACACGCCGACGTTTTCCACCAGCCGCTTCATGGTGAGTTCGCCCGGATCCCATTCGTGGATCAGCCGCAGCGCCGCCGCCACCTGCTTATCCTCGGCGGCGATCAATTCCGTCGAGCGCCGCACCACGACTTCCCGCGGGAGAATCCGCAGCGCTTCCCGGGGCTTGCGGCGCTTCTTCATCAGGCCGTCCAGCAGCCGCGACGCTTCAAAGCCAATCCGCGGCAGGTTCTGCGGAATGCTCGACAGCGTCACCGCCGTCAATTCGCAAATCGCCGGATCGTTGTCCACCCCTAGAATCGCCACGTCCTCCGGCACGCGCAACTTCGGCTGCCGGGCGCACGCGTCCAGCACGGCCCGGCTTACGAAATCCGCGCAGGCCATCACCGCCGCCGGGGCGCGCAGGCCCTCCAGCCATTCCCGCAGCGTCCGCATCAGCGCCCCGGAGCTGCCCACGCGCTCCTCGACGCCCGCCAGCGGGAATTCCAGCAGCTCCGCGCTTCGCCCCCTCTCCCGCAGGCGCCGGGAAAATCCCCGCCACCGCCCCGCGCTCCAGTCCCGGTTCACGCCCACGAATCCAAACCGCCGGTACCCTTTCTCGAGAAAATACTCGGCGCCCCGCTGCCCGATCGCCTCATGATCGGACAGCACCGACGGGATCACCGGCGTCCCATCGCGCAGCATGTTCACTGCCGGGATTCTGGATTTCCCCACCGCCTCGATCAGCTCCGCGCGCGCCCGGGGCAGCAGGCACAGCAGCCCGTCCACCTTCCGCCGCAATCCGCCGGCGATTTCCTCCGTCGTCACCGAATGCAGATGCCACCCCGTATGCTGCGCACGCACATAAAACGTGATGCCCTCCATCAGCTCGCGCCAGATCGATCCATAACTCGACTCCACCAGCACCCGTCGCATCCAGCCTCCGCCGCGTATCTCAACCGCGGCCCTTCGCAAGCTCCACGGTCCTTCTACCCTACCGATTTCCCCGGCCGCCGTCAGTTTCAAGAACGATAGGCACCCTATGAAAAATGACCGGGACCGTTCCGCCGCGATCACCTACATTCGCGTTCGCATTTCCGGCGGCAAGTCAGCCGCACAGCGACCTGTTTCTGCTCTTTCGGAGTCCTTTCATGAAACGCCGTGCCGGTTTTACCCTCATCGAGCTCCTCGTCGTCGTGGCGATTATCGCCCTGCTCATTTCCATTCTTCTTCCCAGCCTCGCCCGCGCCAGGGACCAGGCCAAGAAAACCGCCTGCGCCAGCAATCTTCACCAGCTCGGAATCGCCCTCAGCACCTACGCCGGCGAATTCGAGAACAACCTCCCTCCCGAGACCGGCCGCCACTTCGCTTCCTACGGCTATAACAACAATGTCACCGAATACCACTACATGCGCCGCGGATACAACGGATCTACCCCCTTCACCTTCACCAACGGCATTACCCAGGATACCCACTGGCGCGAACTTATCTGCATGGATGACGGCATCATCAAAGACCCCCGCGTCTACTACTGCCCCGGCCAGACCGACGGCTCCTGGATTTATACCAAACCCACCACTTCCAGCACCGACCCCTATCTCTGGCTCGATACCAACAACCTCAACGACCACGCCGGTTACACCTACCAGCTCCACATGGGCGAGAACCCGCTCGTGCAGTCCAACATCGTCACCGGACAGCAAGCCCTCAACGTCGACGGCAAGTTCGTCGGCGCCGTCTATACCAAGCTCACCACGCTGCCCAAGGATTGCTGGCTCATGTGCGATAAAACCTACGACGTTATCTCCATCCCCCACGCCAACAACTGCGGCGCCAACGGTCTCTTCGGCGATGCCCACGTCGAATTCGGGCAAAATTCAAAAGTGAAAACCCTCCAGAATTTCCCCAATCCCTACGGCGTCAAAGCCTACACCGTCTTCTATCTCTGGGAAACCAGCGCTTCCCACTCCAAGTAGGCAGGTCCGGGGGCAACGGGCGGGAACGACGCGGGCGGAGGTCGCATTCCACGGCCTCCGCCTTTTTTTTGCCCAGCCCGACATGACGCAGAACGACGCCACGTGACAACCAACGTTCACGTAACGCTCACCTGAGCATTTTCCTCCGCCGCATGCGGGATCTTTTCCGCTCGCGGATTTCGCGCCCCCGACATCCCGCCACCCCCGCGCGTCCGACGCTCTGTCCACCCGCGCCGCGCCGATCGCACCTGTGTGCGCAAAATGCGCCTCGCCCAAACGCCCACCCTGTGGCCGCTCCGCACATCACCACCCGCTTTTTTCTTCCCTGTCGCTCCCATTCGCCGCCAACGGCGCAGCATTTGCGGCACCCCTGCGCGCTGAAGTCACCTTCCCCCGCGCCTCTCCCGCGATCCTCAGGAGTGTCCTCGCATGTCCCGCACCATTCACCTCAGCGCCGCGCCGCAACGCAGCGCCCCGGCTCCCCGCGCACACCGCCCGCCGCACGATTTCCACCACGACCTCGCCGAAGAACTCCGCCAACGCATCTCCGGCGAAGTCCGCTTCGATCCCGGCAGCCGCGCCCTCTACGCCACCGACCACTCCATCTACCGCCAGGTCCCCATCGGCGTGGTCATCCCGCGCACCATCGACGACGTCCTGGCCACCGTCGACGCCTGCCATCGCTTCGGCGCGCCGCTGCTTTCCCGCGGCGCCGGTTCCTCGCTCTCCGGCCAAACCTGCAACGTCGCCGTCGTCATCGACTTCTCCAAGCACGTCAACCGCATCCTGAACTTCGATCCCGATGCCGCCACCGCCGAAGTCCAGCCCGGCGTCATCTGCGACCAGCTCCGCCACACCACCGAGCCCCGCCACCTTATCCTTCCGCCCGATCCCGCCACCCACCAGTATTGCACCCTCGGCGGCATGGTCGGTAACAACTCCTGCGGCGCCCACTCCGTCATGGGCGGCCGCACCAGCGACAACGTCGAGGAACTCGACATCCTCACCTACGACGGCCTGCGCATGCGCGTCGGCAAAACCTCCGACGAACAGTTCCGCCAGATCCTCGCCGCCGGTGGCCGCCGCGCCCAAATCTATCAAGCCCTCCACGACCTCCGCGACAAGTATGCCGACCTCATCCGCACCCGCTATCCCAAAATCCCCCGCCGCGTCTCCGGCTACAACCTCGACGATCTCCTCCCCGAAAACGGCTTCCACGTCGCCCGCGCCCTCACCGGCTCCGAGGGCACCTGCGTCACCCTACTCTCCGCAAAGCTGCACCTCGTGCACAAGCCCCCGCATCACGCGCTGCTCGTCGTCGGCTATCCCGATGCCCCTTCCGCCGGCGATGCCGTCCCCCACATCATGCCCCTCAAACCCATGGCTCTCGAAGCCTTCCACACCCACGTCCTGCGCAACATGCACCTCAAGGACAAGCATCCCGAAGGCGAAAAGCTCCTCCCGCGCGGCGACTGCTGGCTGCTCGTCGAGTTCGGCGGCGACTCCGCAAAGGAAGCGACCGATCGCGCCCACCACGCCGCCGAATTGATCCGCCACGACAACACCCACCTCGACATGAAAGTCATCGAGGACGAGCACCAGCAGAAATCCCTCTGGCACATCCGTGAGGCCGGCGTCGGCTCCAGCCGCATCCCCAATGAGGAAGATGCCTGGCCCAGTTGGGAGGATTCCGCCGTCCCGCCGGAAAAAGTCGGCGACTACCTCCGCGATTTCGAACGCCTCGTCGCACGCTTCAATTACCAGTACACCCTCTTCGGCCACTTCGGCCAGGGCTGCCTCCACACCCGCATCGCCTTCGGTCTCCACACCGCCGAAGGCATCGCCCGCTTCCGCGACTTCATGCAGCACGCTTCCGACCTCGTCCTCAGCTACGGCGGCTCCCTCTCCGGCGAGCACGGCGACGGCCAGGCCAAGGGCGAACTCCTCCCCAAAATGTTCGGCCCCGAACTCATCGACGCCTTCCGCCAGTTCAAACGCATCTGGGACCCCGACTGGAAAATGAACCCCGGCAAAGTCATCGATGCCAACCCCCTCGATTCCCACATCCGCGTCGGCCCAGAAAATCACCCCATGCCCACCCTCACCTACTTCCGTTTTCCCGAAGACCGCGATAGCTTCGCCACCGCCACCGAACGCTGCTTCGGCATCGGCAAGTGCCGGCGATTGGAAAGCGGCGGCAAGCACGACGACGACACCATGTGCCCCAGCTTCATGGCCACCCGCGAGGAAATGCACTCCACCCGCGGCCGCGCGCACCTGCTCTTTGAAATGATGCGCGGCGAAGTCATCCAGGAAGGCTGGGACAGCCCCGCCGTCAAGGAATCCCTCGACCTCTGCCTCGCCTGCAAAGGCTGCAAAGGCGATTGCCCCGTCTCCGTCGACATCGCCACCTACAAAGCCGAATTCCTCGCCCATTATTACGAACACCACCGCCGCCCCCTCGCAGCCTTCGCCATGGGCCTCATCGACAAATGGGCTCGCCTCTCCGCCCCCATCCCCGGCCTCGCCAACTTCTTCACGCAAACCCCCGTCATCTCCGATCTCCTCAAACGCGCCGCCGGCCTCGCAACGCAGCGCTCCATCCCGCCTTTCGCACGCCACACCTTCCGCCACTGGTTCAACCACCGCCCCGTGCGCAACATCGGCATGGCCCCCGTCCTGCTCTGGCCCGACACCTTCAACAATTACTTCCACCCCCAAACCGCTCAGGCCGCCGTCGAAGTCCTCGAAGCCGCCGGTCGCCGCGTCCTCATCCCCGACCAGATCCTCTGCTGCGGACGCCCCCTCTACGACTACGGCATGCTCCCCCGCGCCATCAAATACCTCCGCAAAATCCTCGACGCCCTCCGCCCCCACATCCGCAACCACGTCCCCATGGTCGGTCTCGAACCCAGTTGCGTCTCCGTCTTCCGCAATGAGCTCATCAACCTCTTCCCCGACGACCCCGACGCCAACGCCCTCGCCGGCCAAACCTACACCCTCGCCCAATTCCTCAACCACCACACCGATTTCCACGCCCCGCCGCTCGCCGGCCGCAAAGCCTTCATCCATGGCCACTGCCACGCCAAATCCATCACCGGCATCGACAACGAAGAACAGCTCCTCAAAAACCTCGGCCTCAAGCTCGAAACCATCCAGTGCACCTGCTGCGGCGTCGCCGGTTCCTTCGGCTACGAAGAGGACAAATACGATCTCTCCATGCACATTGGCGAGCTGGGCCTGCTCCCCGCCATCCGCAACGCCCCGAAGGACGCCCTCATCATCGCCGACGGCTTCAGTTGCCGCTCGCAAATCCACCACGCCACCGATCGCCGCGCGCTCCACCTCGCGCAAGTCCTCAAGCTCGCCCTCGATCAGTCGCGCCGCCCGCTCACCGCCGAATTCCCCGAGCGCGCCTTCACCCCGCCCAAACCGCGCGTCCCCTCCCGCAAGACCGTCACCGCCACCCTCATGGGCGCCGGATTCCTCGCCGGTGTCGCCGCCGGATGGTCCCTCGCCGCCGCCGTCAAAAACGCCAAAAAGGACCGCTGATGAAACTCGAACCCTCCACTACGCCCCCCGCCGATCCCGGCCCCGAAAACCCCGACCTCCAGCGCCAGAACCGCAGCTCCTTCAATCCGCCGCGATCCGATGAAGGCGATGTCAAAAACTTTCGCTACCCTTTCGCTTTCAGCCACAACCGCGTCACCCCGGATGCCGGCTGGGCGCGCCAGGTTACCGTCCGCGACATGCCGATCGCCACCACCGTCGCCGGCGTGAACATGCGCCTCGAAAAAGGCGCCATCCGCGAGCTTCACTGGCATATCCCCGCCGAATGGGCCTACATCATCACCGGCCGCGTCCGCATCACCGGCGTCGATTTCGAAGGCCGCGCTTTCGTCGATGATCTCGGCCCGGGAGACCTCTGGTATTTCCCCGCCGGCATCCCGCACTCCATCCAGGCCATTTCCGACGATGGCTCTGAATTCCTCCTCGCCTTCGACGACGGCGCCTTCTCCGAATTCGATACCTTCCTCATCACCGACTGGTTCAATCACATCCCGCGCGATGTCCTCGTCCAGAACCTCGGCTGGCCCCCTTCCGCCTTCGACAAGCTCCCGCCCGAAGAACTCTACATCTTCGCCGCCAAAACCCCCGGCTCCCTCGAAGACGACAAAAAAGCCGCCATCGGTCCCCAGGGCGAAGTCCCCTGCCCCTTCAGCCACCGCCTCCTCGCCCAGCCCCCCGACCGCCGCACGCCCAGCGGCGAAGTCCACATCGCCGACTCCCGCAACTTCAAAGCCTCCATCACCATCGCCGTCGCCCACGTCTGCGTCCGCCCCGGCGCCATGCGAGAACTCCACTGGCACCCCAACGCCGACGAATGGCAATACTACATCGCCGGCAACGCCCGCATGACCGTCTTCGAGGGCGGCGCCAAGGCCCGCACCATCGACTTCCACCCCGGAGACGTCGGCTACATCCAGAAATCCCTACCCCACTACATCCAGAACACCGGCGACTCCGACCTCGAATTCCTCGAAATCTTCAAAGCCGACAAATACCAGGACGTCTCCCTCAACCAGTGGCTCAGCCACCTCCCCCCACAACTCGTCGAATCCCACCTCAACATCCCCCCCGGCCTCGTCCAAAAACTTCCCAAAGAAAAACAAGTCATCATCCCCCCCAACGGCCCCGCGAAATAACCCCCCCTCGTTCCCCACCGGCGCCCCCACCAATGCGCCAGCAAATTACCAGTTAACCAATTACCAATTACTGGCTTCCCTCGCCTACAATTCCCCGCCACAACCCCGAAAGGCCCCCCATGCCCGAACCCCCCACCCCCCGTCCCTCCATCACCTCCCCCGATA
>DASZZD010000082.1:0-9867 GCA_035545015.1 Phycisphaerae bacterium | reverse complement strand
CGCCATCCACTCCACCACCTCCTTCGCCTCGCGCAACCCCATCCCCCACCAACGCTTGCGTCCGTCGCGACCCGCCCGCCATGGCCAAACCGAACGCCCTCTACCCCTCTCATGTTCTCCCCTCGCCCCCCCTCCGTTGCCCCGCGCGCGCACAACTTGGCGCGCCACAGAATTATTCCCCGCAAAAAATTTCCTTCCCAACCCCCTCCCCCACAACCTCTTACCGCAAATCACCCCCGACCTGTGTGCGCACAAACTGGGCGCGACTCCCCTCTATAGACAAGAAGGAGCACTGCGCCATGACCAAACCCCAAAAAACCTTCGTGGTCCTACACCTCTTCGGGACTTCGTGTTTCCGTCGTCGGCCGCGAGGGGGGGGGCGCCTGTGTCGAACTCCCCCAAAACCCTCATACACAAGCACAAAAACCCCACGTTTGCAAAAACACAACGGCAAAAACTCAACGTTTTTTGCAAAACACCCCCGACACATCGAAGAAAACTCACAAAATCCCCCGCCATCCCCCCGCTCCTCCACATTCGCGAACGCCGCCCTCGCTCCGATCGCCACGTCCACCCTCTCCGCCACCCACTCGCATCCAACCGCCCCGCCGACTAAGGTATCCACTCACCCCCTTTTACCGGGAACCGCTCATGACCACCGTCACCACCCACGACGTTCAATACAAAGTCCTCATCGGCATGGAAATCCACGTCCAGCTCGCCACCAAGTCCAAAATGTTCACCGCCGTCGCCAACGGCGCTCACCCCGACCATTTCGGCGCGCCCCCCAACTCCCTCGTCGACCCCGTCGTCCTCGGACTCCCCGGCGTCCTGCCCGTCATCAACAAACGAGCCGTCGAAATGGCCATGATGGTCGGCCTCGCCCTCGGCTGCAAAATCGCCTCCTTCACCAAGTGGGACCGCAAGTCCTACTACTACCCCGACCTCCCCAAAAATTACCAGATCTCCCAATACGACCTCCCCCTCTGCGGCGAAGGTTCCATCGAACTCCCGCTCGCCGACGGAAGTTACAAGACGATCCGCATCCGCCGCGCCCACCTCGAAGAAGACGCCGGCAAACTCCTCCACGAAGGCAGCGACCAATACTCCCAGGTCGACCTCAACCGCGCCGGAACCCCCCTGCTCGAAATCGTCACCGAGCCCGACCTCGCCAGCCCCGAAGAAGCCCGCCTCTTCGGCGAAGAACTCCGCCGCATCTGCCGCTACCTCGGCGTCACCGAGGGCATCATGCAACAGGGCCACATGCGCTTCGAACCCAACATCAACCTCCACATCACCGCGGATGGCAAAACCTGGAAAACCCCGATCAGCGAACTCAAAAACCTCAACAGCTTCCGTGCCGTCGAACGCTCCTGCGCCTACGAAATCCAACGCCAACTCACCGAATGGCACTCCAACGGCGGGCCGTCACAGGAACCCACCAGGCGCGTCCCAAAATTCACCCGCGGCTGGGATGATGTCAAAGGCGTCACCGTCGTCCAACGCTCCAAGGAAGAAGCCGAGGACTACCGCTACTTCCCCGACCCCGACCTCGTCCCCATCACCGTCAGCGATCAATGGCGCGAAACCATCCGCAAAGACGTCGTCGAACTCCCCATCGCACGCCGCCAGCGCTACGAAAAAGACTTCGGCCTCACCGCCAAGGAATCCACCGCCCTCATCGACGAACGCCCCAACGCCGAACTCTTCGAAGCCGCCCTCGCCGCAGGTGCCGGCCCGCGCCGCGTCGTCAACCTCCTCCTCGGCGTCGCCACCAAAACCGCCAACGAACGCGGCGTCCTCCTCCCCGGCCTCGGCGTCCCCGCCAAAACCTACGCCGCCCTCGCCAGGCTCACCGACGACGGCACCCTCTCTGCCACCGCCGCCACCCAAGTCTTCGAAGAACTCCTCGCCACCCCCACCGCCGATCCCAAACAGATCGCCGAAGCCAAGGGCCTCGTCCAGGTGCGCGACGCCGGCGCCACCGAAAAATGGGTCGATGAAGCCCTCGCCGCCAATCCCAAGGCCGTCGAAGATTACAAGAACAACCCCAAGAAAAAGCAGGCCTCGCTGGGCTTCCTCCGCGGCGCCGTGATGAAAGCCAGCGCCGGCAAAGCCGACCCCAAAATGGTCGGCGAACTCCTCGAAAAGAAACTCAACGCCTGAAAGGAACGCCATGCGCCGCCGCCTCCTCACCGCCTGCATCGCCTTCCCGCTCCTCCCGCTGCTTCTGGCCGGCTGCGTCCGCACCGTCACCATCAACGGCCAGCCGCAGGGCAAATCCAACGTCAACGCCGTCGACGCCCAGATACTCCGCGCCCTCCAGGGCCGCGACCTCACCCTCTTCACCTCGCAATTCCCCGAAACCAAGGCCCCCGACAAAAAACTGATCGATTCCCGCTTCGATCTCGCCTCCACCAGCGCCCAGCAAGGCGACCCCAACACCTACGTCGTCCTCATCCACCGCAAAAGCCACGAAATCTGGATCCAGCGCACCGGTCCCGACGGCGTGCAAACTTTCGGCCCCGCCGTCATGCAGTCCAGCAACCCGTGAGAACCCCATGCAGCTATCCCGCCGGGTGTGCTTCGCGCTGCTCCTCGTCCTCCTGACCCTGGCAACCTACGCCCCGGTCTGGCGCGCCGGCTACATCTGGGACGACGACAGCTACCTCACCGACAACCCCACGCTCCTCCAGCCAGACGCCTTGCGCCGCATCTGGTTTTCTCCCGACGATTCGCCCCAGTATTACCCGATGGTCTTCACCACTTTGTACCTGGAAAAATCGCTATGGGGCTTTCGGCCGCTCGGTTACCACCTCGTGAACATGCTGCTCCACGCGGGCTCCGCGATTCTGCTGTGGCTAATCCTGCGGCGGCTCGGCATGCCGGGGGCGGAGTTGGCGGCGGCGATTTTCGCAGTGCATCCACTGGCGGTGGAGTCGGTGGCATGGGTGACGGAGCTGAAAAACACGCAGGCGGGATTTTTCGCGCTGCTCAGCGTGCTGCTTTACCTTCCGCTGGTCGGCAACGAAAAGCCGCTCGGCCGCGACGAGTGGTGGCGTTACGGCACATCGCTGCTGCTGTTCGTGCTGGCGATGTTGAGCAAGACGGTGGCCTGCGGCGAGGCGCCGGTGCTGCTGGCGATCGTGTGGTGGAAACGCGATGGCGTCAGCCGGCGCGACTGCCTCTTGCTGGCGCCCTTCTTCGTGATCGGAGCGGGGCTGGGATTGCTCACGGCGCGCCTGGAGGTCGAGCATGTCGGAGCGGTGGGGAAGAACTTCGCCTTCAACTGGGGCGACCGGATTCTGATCGCGGGGCGGGCGATCTGGTTTTACGTGGGCAAAACGATCTGGCCGTTCGACCTGGCGTTTTTCTACCGGCGGTGGGGAATCGACGTGCGGGTATGGTGGCAATGGCTGTTTCCGGCGGCGGCGATCGCCGCCTTCGCCATTCTGTGGCGGCTGCGCGCGCGAATCGGGCGCGGGCCAGTGGCGGGAGCGGCGGCATTTGTCGCACTGCTCTTTCCGGCGCTGGGTTTCTTCAACGTGTATCCGATGCTGTTTTCCTTCGTGGCGGATCACTTCGCTTACCTGGCGCTGATGGTGGGAATTCCGCTGGGAATAGCGGCGGTGGATGCGGCCCTGCGGCGGTGGTTGCCGGGAAAACGGGCAACGGCAGGAACGGTCCTGGGAATTGCGGTTGTCGCGGCGTTCGCGGGGCAAAGTTTCGCCACCGCGCGGAATTATCACGATGAGCAAACGCTGTGGACGGCGCTGGCAAAACGGAATCAGCATTGGATGGCCTACGCGCGCCTCGCTTGGCTGGACCTCCATGACGCCGCCGCGGCGCAACAGGCCGGCGACACCGCCCAAATGCGCAGCCTGGCGCATCACGCGTTCATGCTCGATGCTCTGGTGCGCCGGCAGAAACCGGACCTCGCCGAGCCGTACGACGACGACGCAGCCGCCGCCTGGCTGCTCGGCGATCTGCCGCGGGCGGAAGCCTCGGCGCGCCAGAGCATCAAGGTCGCACCCACATTGAGCAACGGCTACCAGGTGCTGGAGCGCGTCCTGGCGCAGGAGGGCAAAAAGCAGGAGGCCGTCGCGGTGCTCATGCAGGCGCTCCGTCTCGTGTCCGTGCGCTCGACGGCCGTGCGGCCCAACCTCGAACTGGAACTGGGCAAGCTCCTGATGGACATGGGGCGCGACCAGGAGGCGGCGACCGCTTTCGAGGCGTCGGCGGCGCTGGGCGGCGGCGCGGAGGCGTGGCGGAACCTCGGGATGCTCCGGGCCTTGGACGATCAATACGCCCAGGCGCGGGAAGCATTCCGCCGCGCGATCGCCCTCAAGCCGGACGATCGGGACGCGCTCGAGGGCCTGGCGCGCGCCGCCGCGATCGATCCGCACGCCACGCAGGCGGATTTGACCGACGGCCTGCGCGCGGCGCAGGCGGCGTGCGGCGAAAATCCCTCGGCGCGGCAGCTCGATGCCCTCGGCATGGTGAAATTCCGCCTCGGCGATCGTGACGGAGCGCGCGCCGCCGGACAAGAGGCGCTGCGACGCGCCGCGCCCGATGAACGGACCCTGATCCAGCGGCATCTCGCTATGTACGCACTCCCCTGAGCGCGCCGGCCGCCGCTCGCGGGAGGCCCTTCCGTTTCGGGTGCGATCGGCTACATTACGGCCATCGGAGGTTGCATGTCGGTTTCCTCTCCCCCACCACCCGCCCCCGCGGCGGCCGCCGCCGAAGCGCCCCGGTTGCGCAAACGCCGGCTTCCGCAAATACAGGAATTGGGCCTGGTGGTGGTGGTGCTGCTCCTGGGATTCGTCCTGTGGTTCGCCAGCCCGGCGGTCGCGGTCAAAGTGCATGCCGGGGCCACGATCGTCAACGGCGTCAAGACGATGCAGCCCGCCTACACGGTCAGCGAGAATGGATTTCTCCGCGTCGCCAATCTCGTGCCCAGCGTCTTCACCGTGATGAGCTGGATGGCGGTGATGGCCATCGGACAGACGATCGTGATCATTTCCGGCGGCATCGATATCTCCGTCGGGTCGATCATGGGCCTGTCGGGTTTCGTGACCGCCCTGGTGCTCCAGGGCTCATCGACCATTGACGATTCCGGAAACGTCCTCTGGCACGGTTACGACTGGCTCAACAGCACGCCGCTGTGGATGCACGGCTTCCTGATGGCGCCGGTGATGCAGGCGGTGATCGGGGCGGGCGTCGCGTGCGGCGTCGGGCTGATCTGCGGATTGATCAATGGCGGGCTGGTGGTGGGGCTGCGCATGCATCCGTTCATCGTGACGCTGGCGACGTTGAGCATTTTCCGCTGGGGCGCGGAGAAGATCGGGTTTTTGCTGGGCAACAACATGACCCTGCCCTGGGGAGACCGGTCGCTGGCGCCGGGGTTCACGGACCATTTCATTGCGCTGGAGTATCACCGGATGCGGTTCGGCGGGCGGGCCACCGAGAACCTGCAATTCGTGCCGATCGCCATCATGCTCGTGTGCTTGGCGCTGGGATGGATTTACCTGCGTTATACGGTGTGGGGGCGCGAGACCTACGCGCTCGGCGGCAATGAGGAGGCGGCGCGCTACAGCGGAATACGCCTGGCCTGGGTGAAGATGCGGGTGTACGCGCTCAGCGGCCTGTCGGCGGGAATCGCGGGAATGCTGAGCGCGGGATATTACCGTTCGGCGTCGGCGGATCTGGGGACGGGCTACGAGCTCATGGTCATCGCCGCGGCCGTGGTGGGCGGGGCGAGCCTGACCGGCGGCCGCGGCACGGCGCTGGGCGCGTTTCTGGGAACGCTGGTGCTCGAGCTGGTGGCCGATGGGATCGCGGTGCTGGGGAAGGTGAACGTGGGCCTGTTTTCGTTCCGGGTGGTCACCCAGGATGAACAGTTGATCCTGGGGCTGGCGATTTTGGTGGCGGTGGCGGTGGACAACCTGAGCATGTACATTTCAAGGCGGCGGTCGGCCCTTTCGGGCGCGGCGGCGCATTAGCGCGATCTCTTGCGGGAGGATTTTCATGCGGATCGGAGCATTTCTATTGGCGGCGGCGGCGTCTTTGGCGCTGACCTCCGGGGCCTTCGCGCAGGCGAAGCAGAAGTTCACCTTCGGCATCGTGGCCAAAAGCCAGAGCAACCCGGTCTTCCAGGCGGCGCACAAGGGCGCCCAGGACGCCGCGAAGGAGCTGGGCGCGAAATACAACGTGGACATCACCATCAACATCCAGACGCCCCCGGCTGAGGACGCCCAGAAGGAAGCGCAGGCTGTCGAGCAGCTCGCCAACGCGCAGGTGGATGGCATCGCGGTATCGTGCTCGAACGCCAACACGCTGGTGCCGGCGATCAACAAGGCCGTCGAAATGGGCGTTCCGGTCATGTGCTTCGATTCCGATTCGCCCCGCAGCAAGCGGTTCGCCTACTACGGCACCGATGACACCGTGTGCGGGCGCGAGGTGGCGGAGAACCTGGCGAAATTCATGGGCGGCAAGGGCAACGTGGCGATCCTCGCGGGGAACCAGTCGGCGCCCAACCTCCAGGCGCGGGCCCAGGCGGTGAAGGAGACGCTGGCGAAGTATCCGGGCATCAAGATCATCGACACGGTGTATCACGAGGAAACGCCGGACAAGGCGGCGCTGGCGGTGCAGCGCGAGCAGACGGCGCATCCGGAGATCAACGGGTGGGCGATGATCGGGGGCTGGCCGCTGTTCACGCAGGATGCCCTCAAGTGGGATCCGGGCACGGTGAAAGTGGTGAGCGTGGACGCGCTGCCGCCGGAGCTGGCGTACCTCAAGAGCGGGCATGTGCAGTTGCTCTTGGCGCAGGATTGCTATGGCTGGGGATACAAGTCGGTGGAAATCCTGCTGGCGAAGGCGAAGGATGGAAAGGACCCGGCGAATCCGAAGGTGATCGATCCGCTGACCCCGGTCACCAAGGAAAACGCCGACGAGTTCGCCAAGAAGTGGGATAAGTGGCTGGGCAAATGACCGTGGCATGGGCGTCCCGCCCATGTCGTGTGCTTGATGCAGCCTGCAGTTGATCATCGGGGTGTTGCGTGACGGTGGCGTTTCGGGGGATCGTCAAGACGTTCGGCGGCGTCACGGCGCTCAATGATGTGTCGTTGACCATCGAAACGGGCGACTGTCATGCGCTGATGGGGGAGAACGGGGCGGGGAAGTCGACGCTGGGCAAGATTCTCGCCGGCATCCATCGCGCGGATGCCGGCGAGATTTTGCTCGACGGCCAGGCGGTGCGGATCGGTTCGCCCGCGGAGGCCGGGGCGCTGGGAATCGGCATGGTGCACCAGGAACTGGCGTTCTGCCCGGATTTGTCGGTGGCGGAGAACCTGGCGCTGGGGCACTATCCGCGGCGCGCCGGGGTGATGTACAGCCGGTCGATCGCGATTCGGCGGGCGGAGGAACTGCTGGCAAAGATCGGCGTGGCGCTCGATGTGTGCCGGTCGATGCGGAGTCTGTCGACGGCGCAGGAGCAGATGGTGCAGATCGCGGCGGCGATCGGGACGGGGGCGAAGGTGCTGGTGTTCGACGAGCCGACGAGTTCGCTCTCTGAGCGGGAGGCGCGGCAGCTTTTCGCGTTGATCGAGGAATTGAAGGGGCGCGGGGTGACGATCGTGTACGTGTCGCATCGCATGCCGGAGGTGTTCCGGTTGTGCAATGCGATCAGCGTGTTGCGGGATGGGAAATATGTGGGAACGCTGCGGCGCGGGGCGGAGGAAAAAGCGTGGCCGGAGGGGACGCAGGACAAGGTGGTGCAGATGATGATCGGGCGGGCGGTGACGGATTATCTGCCGAATTTTGAGGGCCAGCCGGGCAGGCCGCTTTTGGAAGTGAAGGGGTTGTCGAGCCCGGGCAAATTTGCGGAGGTGTCGTTCGTGGCGCGGGCGGGGGAAATCGTGGGATTCGCGGGGCTGGTGGGCGCGGGGCGCAGCCAGGTGGCGGAGGCGATTTTCGGATTGGACAAACGGGCGAAGGGGGAGGTGTTGGTGGAGGGGCAGCGGTTGAAATTGGGGCGGATTCGGGAGGCGATGCGGCGCGGCGTCGGGCTGGTGCCGGAGGATCGCAAGCGCCAGGGCCTGGTGCTGATGATGGGCGGGCGGGAGAACATGTCGCTGCCGCTGCTGGGGCGGTTGCGGACGCTGGGATTTTTGCGGCAATCGCAGGAGCGGCGAATCACGGCGGATTATTTCGGGCGATTGCGGGTGAAGACGGCGAGTCTGACGGCGCCGGTGTCGAGCATGTCGGGCGGGAACCAGCAGAAGGTGGTGATCGCCAAGTGGCTGGCGCGCGGGGGCCGGGTGCTGATCGTGGATGAGCCGACGCGCGGCGTGGACGTCGGCGCGAAGGCGGCGATCCATAAGCTGCTGGATGAGCTGGCGGCGTCGGGTGTGGCGGTGATCGTGATTTCCTCGGAGTTGCCGGAGGTGCTGGGGATTTCCAGCCGGGTGATCGTGATGCGCGAGGGGCGGATTGTGGGGGAGCTGTCGCGCGCGGAAGCGACGCAGGAGAATGCCATGCGGCTGATGGCGGGCGTGGAGGGAAACGCAAAAGTCAAAACGCAAAATGCAAAACCGGCGGCGTGATGTGGCCAGGGGTGGGACGCATGGATAGACTTCGCGGCATGAGCGCCAAAGAACCGATCACCTATAAGCGGGCAGGGGTGGATATCGCGGCGGGGGACACGATGGTGGAGCGCATCCGGCATTTGTGCCAGCGGACGCATTCCACGCGGGTGCTCGGCGGGTATGGCGGCTTCGCGGGGCTTTTTCGGCTGGATTACAACGAGAAGCTGTTTGCCCGGAATTACAAGGAACCGGTGCTGGTGGCGTGCACGGAAGGCGTGGGGACGAAGGTGAAGATCGCGGCGGCGATGAAAAAGTATGACACGGTGGGCGTCGACCTCGTGGCGATGAACGTGAACGATTTGATCGTGCAGGGCGGGGAGCCTCTGTTTTTTCTGGATTACCTGGCGGTGCACAAACTCGATCCGAAGATCACGGCGGCGATGGTGAAGGGGGTGTCGGACGGGTGCGTCGAGGCGGGATGCGCGCTGTTGGGTGGGGAGACGGCGGAGATGCCGGCGGTTTACGGAGCGGGGGAATTCGACATGGCGGGGTTTGCGGTGGGCGTGGTGGAGAAGAAAAAGATGCTGGATGCGGGGGATGTCGAGGCGGGCGATTCGGTGATCGGGCTGGCGTCGAGCGGGCTGCATGCGAATGGGTATGCGCTGGTGCGGGAGGTGGTGAAGAAGGCGGACGTGGGGCTGGAGGAGTTTTTGCCGGAGCTGCGTTGCACGCTGGGGGAGGAATTGCTGCGGCCGACGCGGATTTATGCGAAGTCGATCGGGTTGCTGCTCAAGAAGTACAAGGTGAAACGGGTGATCAAGGCGATGGCGCACATCACGGGCGGCGGGCTGGAAGGCAACGTGCCGCGGGTGCTGCCGGAGGGGATGTCGGCGCGGATCAAGCGGGATGCGTGGGAAGCGCCGGCGATTTTTACGTGGCTGCAGAAGAACGGCCCTGTGGATTCGGAGGAGATGTGGCGGGTGTTCAACATGGGGATCGGGTTCGTGCTGATCGTGCGGCCGGCATTCAGCAAGCCGATCATGGCGCACCTGCGGGCGCTGGGGGAACGGGCGTTTTTTCTGGGGAAGGTGAAGCGGGGAACGGGGGGCGTCGAGTGGTCGTAGGGTGATTGAGGGGCGGGCTAGAGCGGGTTTCAGTTCAGTGTACGATGTAGCCTGATTTTCTGAAATATCCCTTGGCATCCTGGGCAGTGATGCTGTGAAGTGCGTCGGAGATCGCTACCTCCAGGTCCGGCTGCGTGCGCGCCTCTGCCGCACGC
>DASZZD010000081.1:0-41652 GCA_035545015.1 Phycisphaerae bacterium | reverse complement strand
GGCGCTGGCGCAGCCCGAGGGACCGGGGGGGGGGGGTGGGGGTGGGGGCGGGCGGGTGTCGGCGGCCCAGCGCGCGACGGCGGGCGTGGTGACGCTGGCGGATCGCATCGGGGACGTGCGGATCGACGGGATGACGATCGGGATATCGAAGGATTTTGATGGTGATGGGGGGTGGTTGATCGCGGTGATTCACGGGGTGTATGACCCGGTGACGGTGCGGCAGGTGGTGGGATTTGAAGCGGCGGCGCGGGGGCGGATCGCGACCAAGATCGACGGGGTGGATGCGATCGCGCTGGATGAGGGGTATCTGCTGCTGCCCTCGCCGACGGAGATGGTGATTCTTTATGATGATGACGGGACGACGCGTCTGGCGCATGCGCGGGAAATGGTGGCGGCTTTGAAAAAGTGGAAGGGGGATCTGCCGGAAGCGGGGGTCCTGGGGAAGATGGTGGAAGGGGTTCAGGAGGGGGCGGTGGCGTGGGGCGCGAGCGTGGGGAACGACGCGATGAAGAAGACGCCGATGTTTTCGGCGTTTGGGGAGATGACGCTGCGTGCGGTGCGGCAGGGGCAGAAGGTGAATTTTACGATCAGCAGCGAGGCGGACGACGCGGAAGCGGCGAAGCTGGGGCGGGACAGCCTGATGCAGCAGGTGAAGGCGGCGATCAGCGATTTTGACAATGACACCCCGCTGCAACCCGTGGCGGCGATGTTCCGGTCGATCAAGGTGGATTTGCAGGGGGCGCGGGCCACGATGACGGGGAGCATTCCGGCGGAGATATCGGCGACGATGATGGGGGCGGCGGAGGAGATCGGGGGGTTGTCGCCGGAGGAGGGGGAGGGGATCGGTGGGGCGGCGACGCAGCCGTGATGGTGTATACGGGGAATGGTCGGCCTGCGGGCCGTCATGGGCGGGACGCCCATGCCACGCGCAGGGCACGCTGGGTTGGCGATTGCGTTTGGGGGGCGGTGCGGATAGCGTGAGTGCGTTCATTTCTTCGGGAGAAATGCGGATGGGGCTGTCGATATTTTCGAGCGTATTTTCGCTGCTGTTGTTGATTTTCGGCGCCGGCAGCACGGATTTGCTGTCGATGATGAGCACGTCGGAGTATTGGCAGGCGAAGGGGCAATCGCCGACGACGGTGGAGCTGATTGCGGATGTGGAGCCGTCGAAGGTGTCGGGGGACGTGCAGAAGCTGGTGACGGATTTGGGCTCGCCGGAGTTCAAGACGCGGGATGCGGCGCAGAAGGCGTTGGCGCGGATGGGTCCGGATGTAGTGCCGCTGCTGAAGGGTGCGACGGAATCGAAGGATGCGGAGGTGGCGGATGCGGCGAAGGGGATCGTGGCGTCGCTGACGGAGCATGCCAAGTCGCGCGACATGGAGCGGCTGATGGCGATCCGGACGCTGGGGGAGAGGAAGGAGCCGTCGGCGCTGGCGGCGTTGAAGGAGGCGGAGAAGTCGAAGGAGCCGTTCGTGGCGGATTATGCGCTGCGTGCGGTGGGGCAGATTGAAGGGCATGCGGTGACGCCGGTGGATCATCGGGCGGAGCTGGAGAAGGACGTGTGGCTGCTGCCTCAGGATACCGGGACGGTGATGCAGGCGAGCGCGACATCGTGGCTGGGGACGATCGACATACCGACGATGCTGGACCGGGTGGGCAACACGCCGGTGGTGGGCATGCCGGCGCCCAACAAGGCGCAACTGGAGCAGCAGTTGAGCGCGGGCCTGATCAAGGTGGTGGAGCGGATCGGGAACGTGCGGATTGATGGGGCGACGCTGGGGGTCAGCGCCGAGGTAAGCAACGACAGCGGGTGGGTGGTGGTGCTGCTGCGCGGGCAGTTCGACCGTCCGGCGGTGGTGGCGGCGATCAAGTCGCTGGCGGGGGAGGATGCGCCGCTGACGCGCGAGGGCGGGGCGGACGTGTTCACGCCGGAGGAAAGCACGAAGATCGCGTTTTTTGACGGCTGCGTGATGCTGGTCGGCAGCGACAGCAAGGAGACGACGGAAACGCTGTTCGCGGCCACCAGCAAGGCGCTTGCCAGCGGGCAGGGGGAGCTGAAAGCCAACGAGAAAATGGCGGCGCTGCTCGCGGGAGCGGACCGCACAGGCCCGCTGTGGGCGGTTTCGCAGGTGCCCGCCGCGATCAAGAAGGAGGATGCGGACCTGGCTTCATTTGACACGGTGATGCTGGCGACGGCGGTGAAGAATGGGAGCCTGACGTTCAGCGTGACGGCGAAGGGAAGCGATGCGGAGCAGATGAAGGCGGCGTCGGACAAGTTGGAGGGCGAGGTGGCGGACACGGTGAAGGAAGCGAAGCAGCTAATGGCCCAGGTGCCGCCGCAGTTCGCGGCGACGGAGCAGGGGGAGATCGCGTTCATGGAGTCGTTGAAGTTCAAGACGGCGGGGACGACGGCGGTGCTGTCCGGGGAGGTGAGCCCGTCGGTGATCGATGCGCTCAAGAGCACGCTGGTGACGTATGCGGAGCTGGTGGCGCCGGAGATTACGGCGGCGGAGACGGCGCAGCCGGCGGAGGCGCCGGCGGGGGCTGCGAAGTAGGGCCGGCGCGCGGGGCGCGGCTTCGTCGTTGGCGGTCTTTCGCGGCGCGGCGGGCCGATTTACAATGGGTTTTTCCGTTTGTGGGATGGGCAGGTCATGAACAGGGCGCAGGCGCTTTTTTGCGGGGGGGCGGTGGCGTGGGCGGCGTGGGGGATGGTGGCGGCGTCGCCGGTGGTGCTGGGGGGATGCGAGCAGCAACTGTTCAAGGATTCTCCGCGGGCGCGGAACAATATAGACAAGTATTACGATGAAGATTCGGCGGTGGAGACGACGGAGAGCCGGCGGCACGCGAGCGAGATGGGCTTTGGATTTCCGACGGGTCCTGGGGGCGAGTAAGGGGGGATGGGGGCGGTGCTAAGGCATGGCGTGGACATGGTTAGCGCCCTTATCAATGGTTCAGCTTTCGGCGACTTTTCAGTTGCCAGAGCGCCTGGCAGGGGCCTACCATGATGGCGTCTTTCGACGGTTTGCCCGCGGGGCGAGCCGCTCACGCACGACCTGAGTTCAAATGCGGATCCGTGCGGCAGATACGTGTCATATCCAGTCCGTTCGGACACGCTCCATGATGTCAGGGCTCTTCGAGTAAAGGTTACGGGTTTATGCGCATCGAGTCCGCTTCACCGATTGCTCCCATTTGCCCGGAAGACTTTCTCAACTCGCTGCAACCCTCGCTGGCTCAGGGCCGCCTTCAGGAGGCGATCCAGGCGGTGCGCGAGCGCTGGTCATGCACGCAAATTCTGGGATTGCTGGCGGATAAATCGGCGGACGTGCGCAAGGTGGCGGCGTTGGCGCTGGCGCTGGCGGGGGACAAGTCGGCGGTGGGGCCGCTGGCGGTGGCGCTGCACGATCCGGATGGGATGGTCGCGCAGGTGGCGGAACATGCGTTGTGGAGCATCTGGTTCCGTCTGGGCAAGCCGCGGGCGGTGCAACTGGTGAAGTGCGGGAACACGCACATGCACCACGGGAATTATGAATGCGCGCTGGAGAAATTCACGCATGCGATCCAGGAGGATCCGGATTTCGCGGAAGCGTATAACCAGCGGGCGATTGCGCATTATTTGAGCGAGCGGTTCACGGAGTCGATCGCCGACTGCCGGGCGGTGCTGGCTCGGATGCCGCAGCATTTTGGGGCGATGTCGGAGCTTGGCCATTGTTACGCGAATCTGGGGCAATGGAGAGAGGCGCGGCAATGCTATCGGTTGGCGCTGGCGATTTATCCGCGGCTGGAGGGGATACAGGGGTCGTTGGAGCAGATCGACCAGATGCTGCGGGATAACCCGATGTTGTGAGGGGCCTTAGCAAAATCACCGGGGGGGAGGGCAACTCTCTCGTGCGTGGGGCGTTTGTCTGCTAAATTGACGGTCTTCCTTATTCGCGATGGTTTGCGCTAACGATCGCTTCGGGGGTCGGTGGTATTTTTGCGCCTGGTGAGGCCGTCCGCCCCGCGTGGGTCGGTGGGGCATGGGCTTTCGGCGAAGGGTGATGCGGGTGATGAGAAAAAAAGGAAAGGGTCGGGAAGTTTTGCCCCTTGCCGCGCTACCAAGCAGGTATACGGCTCCGAAATCCGCCTTCCGCCCGCCCGTGTTCGATGGAGCTCCGCTTTCTCACGGATGTGAAAAGGGGACCGGCGGATGATGGCGGGCGGAAACGAGACGGACGAGGCGCTGTTGCGAAAGGCGGCCGCGGGTGACGCGGAAGCGTTCGCGACGCTGGCGGAGCGGCATACGGAAGGGTTGTACCGGCTGGCATGGTCGCTGGTGGGCAACCGGACGGATGCGGAGGACGTGCTTCAGGAGGCGATGGTCGGGGCGTACAAGAATGCCCGGACATTTCAGGGCCGCTCGGCGGTCCGAACGTGGCTGGGACAGATTGTGGCGCGTCAGGCGGCGGCCTTTCGGCGAAGCAGGCGGATACGCAAGACGGCGGTGTTGGACGAACAAGCGATGGAGAGTCCGGCGACTGGAGATGTGGAATCGGGAGTCGATCAGCGGGAAGACCTGCTGCAGGTGTTGAAACAGATGACCAGTGAATATCGGGAAGTGATTGTGCTGCGGGAACTGGAAAACATGAGCTATGAGGACATCGCCACGGCGCTGGGTCTGCCGCGCGGGACGGTGGAATCGCGGCTGTTCCGGGCGCGAGCGGAACTGCGGGAGTTGCTGACGGAGCAGGGTTACGGACAGGGGGATGGAAAATGAAGAACATTCAGGCATGCCGGCGGATGGAACAGGCGAGCGCGTATTACGATGGGGAGCTGTCGGACGAGCGGCGTGCGGATTTTGAGGGGCATCTGGCGGGGTGCGGCGCATGCCAGGCGGAACTGGCGTCGCTGAAGGCGTTGTCGGGTCGGTTCCAGGCGATGCGCGCGCCGCGGGCGTCGGGGCAGCTTGCGGAAAGGATTCGGCAGCGGCTGGAGGCGCAGGAGGAGCGCGGGCTGATGCACGCGGCGGAGGCGTTGATGGGGATCGCGGCGGGGTTGGCGATCGCGGCATTGATCGGGTTGCGGATGATCGGGAGCGGTGCGACGGCGGTGGCGGTCAATGAGCCGGCGCCGGATCCGGACTGGGCGGTTGCGGCGCAGCATCCGGTGCCGGATGTGGCGGGAGGGGGTCAGGAAACGGTGCTGGCGCAGTGGATGGTGGATGATCTTTCGGGGGGGGACGGGCGATGACCAAGCGTGTGAAATCGGTGGTGGTCGGGTCGTTTTTGCTGGCGTTGTGCGCGGGGACGCTGATGGGCGTGGGGGTGGCGCGGCTGTCGGATCGTGCGGCGGTTCCGACGACGCGTCCGCAGCCGGCGCTGGTGAGCGAGCTGAAATTAAGGCCGGACCAGCAGCAGCAGATGGAAGCGATCTGGTCGGAGGCGATGCAGACGGCGGGACCGAGGTTCATGGATAGGCGGAAGGCGATACAGGAGGAGCGGGACGCGGCGATTGCGGAGCTGCTGCCTCCGGCGATGCTGGCGGGTTACGACAAGATCCTGGACAAGTATCGGGCGAGCCTGGACGCATTGAGCGCGGAGCGGCAGAAGACGATTGAGGATGCGGAAGCCAAGACGCTGGCGATTTTGGATCCCGGGCAGCGTGAAAAGTACAAGGAAATCATGAAGCAGCGTGACGGCGGGCGGCACGGCGGTCCGGGCCGGCGTGGCGGCGGTCCGGGGATGGGCCCGGGCGCGGGTTCCGGAGCGAGCAGCGCTCCGGGCGGCAGGATTTGAGGCGGATTGCGGATACGTGTTGCGCGCGGGCGCGACGGAATGCACTTATTTGTTTATGGGAGGTTGTATGAAGGGCAAGTTGGGCACAATCGTAGGAACGGGGATGCTGCTGGTGGCGGCGGCGTCGATGCCGGCGCTGGGCCAGGCGGGCGGCGGCGGCGGTGGTGGAGGCGGCGGCGGTGGAGGCGGCGGCTTCGGCGGCGGCCGCGGCGGCGGATTTGGCGGCCGGGGCGGTCGCGGGGGTGGAGCGGCGCAGTTCCAGCAGCAGCGGATGCAGCAGATCCAGCAGCAGATCGGGGCCACGGACGAAGATTGGGCGGCGATCCAGCCGAAGGTCGAGGCGGTGATGACGGCGCAGCGCGACGTGCAGGCGGGGGGCATGCGGGGCGGTCGCGGCCGCGGAGGTTTCGGCGGCGGCGCCCAGCCGACGGCCAACCAGTCGGAAGTTCAGGCGGCGCAGGCGGCGTTGCAGCAGGCGTTGGACAACAAGGATTCTCCGCCGGAACTGATCAAGGAAAAGCTGCAGGCGCTTCGGGACGCCCGTGCGCGTGCCCGTGAGGTGCTGAAGAAGGCGCAGACGGATCTGCAATCACTGCTGACACAGCGGCAGGAAGCGGTCATGGTGGAACTGGGGATTTTGGAGTAAGGCCCGAGCCTGCGTGGGCCGGCGAAAGGCGTCGGCCCCGCAGGCAACTTTTCAATTTCAGTGGAGTGCCGCCGGCAGGATGGCGGAGAGAGAAAGCAGACGAATCACCCAGGCAGGCAGGAAACGAAGCGATGTTCGATGTAATCGACATGTTGACCAAAGACGGCAAGCTGACGGACGCGTCGGCGGGGCGGATCCGAGCGGAGATGGCCGGCGGCAAGTCGCTGGACGACGCGCTGCGGGAGGATGGGAACCTCGCGGAAGACGCGATGCTGAAATCTTTGGCGACGCTGCTGGAAATGCCCTACATGGAACTGGAGACGGTGAACCCGTCGAAGGAGTTCCTGGCGCAGTTTCCGGCGCGCATCCTGCTGGAGCGGCACATGATCCCGCTGGCCGAGGACGACGGCGTGACGACGGTGGCCACGAACCGGGTGTTCGATCAGACGGGGCTGGATGAACTGCGGCTGGTGACCGGGCGTGAGTTTCGGCCGGTGCTGGCGACGTCGCAGGAAATCGACCGGTGCATCAAGCGGACGCTGGGCATCGGGGCGGACACATTGCAGACGATGCTGAATGAGGATGGGGTGGAAGTTCTCAAGGATGAGGACGACGGGGAAATCGACCTTTCGAAGGCGGCGGAAGACGCGACGATCATCCGGTTCGTGAACCAGATCATGCAGGAGGCGCTGGATTCGCGAGCCACGGACGTGCACGTGGAGCCGTTTGAACACGAACTTCGCATCCGGTACCGCATTGACGGCATTCTGGTGGAGGCGAATATACCGGCGTCGATCCGGCGGTATCACGCGGCGATCGTGTCGCGGTTGAAGATTCTGGCGCACCTGGACATCGCGGAAAAGCGCGTTCCGCAGGACGGCCGCATCCGGCTGAAGGTCGGCGGGCGCGAAATCGACTTGCGTGTGTCGGTCATCCCGATGATCCACGGCGAAGCGGTCGTCATGCGTATCCTGGACCGCAGCGAAATGGCGTTCGGCCTCGACCGGCTGCAGATGGACGGGGAAACGCAGAAGGAATTTCTCCGCGTCCTCGACCTGCCGCACGGCATCATCCTGGTCACCGGTCCCACCGGCTCGGGCAAAACCTCGACGCTGTACGCGGGGCTCAACAAGATCAACGACACGGAACGCAAGATCATCACGATCGAAGACCCGGTGGAATACAACCTCAAGGGCATCAACCAGATTCAGGTCAACACGAAAGCGGGTCTGACGTTCGGCGGCGGCCTGCGTGCGATCCTGCGTCACGACCCGGACGTGGTGCTGATCGGTGAAATCCGCGACCGCGAGACGGCGGAAATCGCGGTGCAGGCGTCGCTGACGGGCCACCTGGTGTTTTCGACGCTGCACACGAACGACGCCCCGGGCGCCGCGACGCGTCTGATCGACATGGGGGTGGAACCGTACCTGGTGTCGAGCTCGGTGGAAATGGTGATGGCCCAGCGTCTGGTGCGCGTGATCTGCAAGGAATGCAAGGAAGTGGACACGGATTCGGACATGCGGGCGCTGCGGGAGGAATTCGGGGACGAAGTTCCGGAGGTGCTTTACAAGGGCAAGGGATGCCGGCACTGCCAGAACACGGGATATCGGGGCCGGCAGGCGGTTTTTGAAATGATGCCGATGACGGAAGAGATTCAGGAATTGATTCTGCAGCGTGCGTCGGCGGGAGCGATCCGCCGGAAGGCGGTGGAGCAGGGGATGAAGAGTTTGCGTGAGGACGCGTGGCGTCTGGTGCGAGCGGGCCGGACGACGATTCCGGAAATTGTCAGCAACACCAAGGACGAGACGCTGATGCTGGCCCACCAGCACGCGTGAGACGAATCGGAACGGGAACCGGAAGCAGCGGGAACCAGCAGGTAAACGGCCATGACCACATTCAGCTATAGAGCAGTGAGCACCAAGGGGCAGTCGAGCAGCGGGACGCTGACGGCGGACAACCGGGCGGCGGCGATCGCGTCGCTGATGCAGAAGGGGCTGCACCCGCTGGAGATCAGCGAGGAAAAGGCGGGGGCGGCGAAGCGCGCCCAGGCGGTGGGCAAGGCGGGGCGGGTTCCGCAGAAGCTGGTGGAGTCGTTCACGCGTGACCTGGCGAACCTGCTGGCCGGCGGCGTGCCGCTGGCGCGGGCGTTGAATTTGCTGCGGCGTGAATCATCGAATCCGGCGGCGAAGCATTTGTGGGGGGAGATTCATGATGAAGTGGTGCAGGGCACGGCGCTGGCCGACGCGATGGCGAAGTTTCCCAAGAGCTTCTCCGAGGTATACGTGGCCATGGTTCGCGCGGGCGAACAGGGCGGCTTCCTGGAAGTGGTGTTGAACCAGATCGCGGAGTTCCGCGAGCGGGAGGCGGACCTCAAGGGCAAGGTCAAGGCGGCGATGGTGTATCCCTGCGTGCTGGCGGTGCTGGCGGTGGGGGTGATCATCTTCCTGCTGACGTTTTTCATTCCGCGGTTCACGGGGATTTTCGCGAGCTTTGGCGGGCAGCTTCCGGCGCTGACCCTGGCGATCATCGCCGCCAGCCACATCGTGCAGCACGACGCGCCGGTGGTGGTGGGTGTGGTCATCGTGGTGGTCGTTGTCCTGAAGCGGATGGCGGCGACGGAAAGCGGGCGGCGCACGATCGAGAAGACGATGCTCAAGACGCCGCTTTTGGGGCAGGTTGTCGCCCACTTCGCGCTGGTGCGCTTCTGCCGGATGCTCGGGACGCTGGTCGGCTCGGGCGTGCCGCTGGTCTCGTCGCTGCGGACCGCGCGGGATGCGATCGGCAACCAGACGCTGGCGGACACGGTCAACAAGGCCATCGATGAAGTGCAGCGCGGCGAAGCGCTTTCGAAGGCGTTCGGGTCGAGCCCCGAGCTGTTCCCGCCGTCGGTGGTGGAAATGGTGGCGGTGGCGGAAGAAACGGGGCGGCTGGACAAGGAACTGATGCGGCTGTCGGTGACGTTCGAGCAGGAGCTGGACCGGAAGCTGCGGATGCTGGTATCGCTGGCGGAGCCGATGATGCTGTTTCTGATGGCGGCGTTCATCGGGACGGTGGTGATCGGGATGCTGCTGCCGATTTTCAGCTTGCAGGACGCGATGAAATAAGAGAGGCGCGCCGCCACGTGGGCGGCGAGGCGACCAATAGACCGGCTGTACAAGGGAACAAAGGAGATAGTTATGCAGGCGAACAAACAGGTGCAGGTCAGGGCCCGCGGCGTGAGCGGCTTTACGCTGATCGAGCTGCTGCTGGTGATGGCGATTCTGGCGGTGCTGGCGGCGGTGGTGGTGCCGAAGTTCGTGAACCGCGGCGAAGAGGCGAAGATTCAAAAAGCGAAGACGGACATTTCGCTGCTGGAAAACCAGCTTGACGTTTTCAACACGGACCTGGGCACGTATCCGTCGACGGACCAGGGCCTGCAGGCGCTGGTTCAGAACGTGGGCAACTGGAAGGATTGGAAGGGCCCCTACATCAAGGAAGTGCCGACCGATCCGTGGGGCAATGCCTACATCTATACGAATCCGGGCACGCTGAACCCGCAGGGCATCGACATCGTCTGCGTGGGCAAGGACGGCCAGGAAGGCACCCAGGACGACATCAACAACGGTCCGTCGACGGGCAAGTAAGCGGAAATCGGTCGGCCGGCGATTGCCGGACGAATGAGGTCGAGCCATGACGCACGCACGAAACAACTTGCAATCAGGCCGGGGGTTCACGCTCCTGGAGCTGGTGGTGGTGATGTTCGTGATGGCGTTGGTGGCGGCGATAGCGGCGCCGAACCTGAAAGGGTTCATTTCAGGGCGTCGTGCACCGGATTTTGCGTCGCAGGTGATGGCTCTGGCGCACTACGCGCACTCGCAGGCGATTTCGCAGGGGCGCATGTATCAGTTGAATATCGATGCGCGGACGGGCGAAGTGACGGTGACGGCGGAGGACGACGCGGGTGCGCAGCAGCCGCTGCAAACGAGCCTGGCGAACACGCTGGTGATTCCGCAGGGCTCGGGCGGGATCCGGATCGAATCGGACCTGCCGGTGGCGGACGGCGGCGCCCAGGCGGCGCGATTTTATCCGACCGGGCGGTGCGATCCGGGGACGATCAAGCTGACGGATGAGCGGGGCATCAGCTACACGATCACGTGTGAATCGCCGAGCGACTCCTATCACCTTGTGGAGGACAAGTGATGGGCCGGAGCGTGACCAAGAGATGGCATCGGCAGCGCGTGGGGGGAGGCTTCACGCTGATCGAGGCGCTGGTGACGGTGGTGGTGATCGGGATCATCATGGTGGCGTTGTGGCAGGCGCTGTCGATCATGGTGCGCGGGGCGGGGCTGGTGAAGCAGCGCACGATCGCGACGCAGATCGCGGCCAACCACCTGAACGACGCGATCGCCGAATGGACGTGGCAAAATGGGGACAGCGGCGATGATTCGCCCAACTATGACGACAGCGAGCCGGCGATGTATCACTGGCAGATTCAGGTGGCGGATTTCGCCGAACCCAACGGCACGCCGGACCTTCATCAGGTGGAATGCGTGGTGAGCTGGAAATCGCACAACCAGGATTATTCGGTGACGGCGGCGACGCTGATGTTCGACCAGGAAAAGACGCCCGAGGAAACGACGACGCAATGATCAGGACCGCGGGACAATTTCAGGCAGGGTCGCGGCGCGGGGCGCGGGCGTTCACGCTGCTGGAGCTGATGGTGGCGCTGGCGATCGTGGCGATCATCACGCTGGCGCTGTCGCAGTCGATCTACTCGGCGTTCAAGGCCAAGAGCTCCGCCGAGGCCGCGATGGACCCGGCGTCGCGCGTGGGCATCGCCATGGATTTCCTGGACCGTGATTTCTCTTCGGCCCTGCCGCCATCGGGCACGCTGGCATATGAATTCGAGGGCAACGACAACGGCGACCAGGATGATGTGGTGTTCTTCTCCCCGACGGATTCGCCCGCCAGCCCCACGCTGCGCAGCATCGACACCGATCCCAACGGGAATTCGCTGGGCGGCGCTGGATTGCTCGGCGGCGGGTCGGGCGCGACCGGCGGGTCCGGCGGCGGGCTGCTCGGCGGGCTCAACGGCGCGGGCAACGGCCTCTCCAGCGGGCCCTACAACGCCGACGTCAAGCAAGTCGAGTACACCGTGGCCCCTGACGACAGCGGCACCCCGTGCCTGATCCGCTACGTCACCTCGAACCTGCTCGCCGACATCCAGCCCGACCCGGACCAGGAAATCATTTGCCGGGGGGTTCAATCGTTCAACGTGGAGTATTTCGACGGCACGACGTGGGAGAGCTCGTGGGATTCGACATCGACCGATCCGGTGAACGAGCTGCCGGTGGCGGTGCGAATCACCCTGGAGCTCACGCCGACGGCGCCGGGCGGGCAGATCACGCGGATCATCCGGGTGATCAACCTGGCGTGCTATGTGGACCTGAGCGTGACCAATACGGTGACGGGAAACTGACATGATGCGGACCACCGTCCAAGTGAATAAACGCCGTCGCGGGATCATCCTGATCCTGGCGACGTGGATCATGGTGGTGCTGGTGGCGGTCACGATCGTGCTGGCGCAGCGTGTGCGGGTGGAGATGGCGGCGTCGGCGAACCGGCTGGCGCAGTTCCAGGCGGACCAGATCGAGCTGGGCGCGGAACAGTGGGTGTTCTGCCAGGTCGATCAGATGGCCGGCGACGCGGTGACGGTCACGCAGACGCCGGCCGAGGCGGTGGAGCTGGATACCGGGTACTTCTGGCTGCTGCGTCCGGTGGCGGACGATCCGCAGTCCTATGACTTTGGCATCGTGGACGAGTGCAGCAAGCTGAATCTGAACACCGCGACGGCCGACGAGATCATCAACCTGCCGAACATGACGCAGGAAGCGTGCGATTCGATTGTCGACTGGGTGGACACGGACGACACGGTCACCAACGGGGACGGCGCGGAAGACACCGAGTACATGGCGCTGCCGACGCCCTATCACTGCAAGAACGGGCCGCTGGAGAGCGTTGATGAACTGAATCTTGTGGCCAATGTGACCCCGAGCATCCTGTACGGATACGACATCAACCGCAACGGCGTGATCGACGACGCGGAGAACGCGGCCAGCGGCGGAGGCGCGATGTTTTCCAACACGGCCGGGGAAGACCCGCGCGGGATATATCCGTTCGTGACGGTGTGGACGGCGCCGCCGGTGGATCCGACGACGGGGCTTCCGGTGTCCGCGGCGGGCGGGTCGCTTTCGGGGTCGCAGGCGCAGACGGGCGGGGCGGGCGGCGCGGGTGGGGCGGGGGGCGCGGGAGCGGGCGGCGCGGGCGGCGCCGGAGGCACGGGAGGCACGGGCGGTACGGGCACGACGACTGGGGGCCTCATCAACGTGGGCACGGCACCGTTCCAGGTGCTTCGGTGCCTGCCCGACATGACCGACGACGACGCCCAGGCGCTGGTGGACGCGCGCAACGGCGCCGGCATTGACACCACCACCACCGACTGGGTTTCCACCGTGATCGATTCGGGCGAGGCCCAGGAAATCGCCAAATACATCACCGCGACTTCGTATTACTATTCGGCCGACATCGTGGCGGTGAGCAAGGACGGGCGAGCGTTCAAGCGGGTGCAGATCGTGGTGGACGCCTCGCAGACGCCCCCGAAAGTGATTTATCGGCGTGATCTGACGGAGCTGGGCTGGCCGCTGGATCCGGGAATTCTCCAGGACCTCAAAGCGGGCAAAGAGCCGCGACTGACGGGCATCAATTCAGGAGGCTTGTAACCGTGGCACTACGGCGACTCAATAAATATCTCGGCATTGCGCTGGGCGATCAGAGCATTCTGGTTGCGGAAGTGGCCAATGCCGGCGGAAGGCGCGAGGTCCGGCAGTACGCGGAGTTCGCGTATCCGGAAGGGACCTCCGCGGCCCAGTTGGCCGGCGCGGGCAAGGCTTTCGGGGCGTTCCTGAAGCAGCATGGCTTCCACACGCGGGAGGCGGTCTTCGGCCTGCCGGCGCGCTGGGTGGTGATCAAGCCCAAGGAGATTCCCCCGGCCGATCCGGAAACGGCGGCCACGCTGTTGCGGGTGCAGGCCGAGGGCGAATTTTCCGCCGACCTGAAGGAAATGGTCTACGACTACGCGGGGGAATCGCATCCCAAGCAACCGCGGCAGGTGCTGCTGATGGGCGTTCCCAAGGAGCGTGTCGATCAGATTCACGCATTTGCCGAAGCGGCGCGCGTCGGGGTGGAAGGCATCACCTCGTCCGTGGCGGCGCTGGCGGAAGCGAGCAAATCGCTGGCGGCGCCCGAAGGGATCGTGGTTTATCTGGGCGGCAAAGCGGCGGAACTGGCCGTGCAGACCGGCCATGGATTGCAGCGCATTCGGCATTTTTCCACGACTTCCGCGGCGGTGGGCGCGGGCGCGTCAACGGTTCCCCACGGCGGTTCGGCCAGCGGGACGGCCAGCGGGGCCGGAGGAAGCTATGGCACCTCCGAGCTGGTCGCGGAACTCCGCCGCACCTTCGCCGGCCTTCCGCAGAACGGCACTCCCGCCGCCGATCGCAAGCTGGTCCTGTGGGACGGCACCGGGCTGGATGAAGCGGCGCAGACCGCCATCGGCACCCGCCTGGGCATGCCGGTCGCGGCGCAGAACCTCACGGCGATGGGCGTCGGCGGGCAGCAACTGACGGCCGAAGCCTCGCGCTTCGCCCCGGCGGTCGCGCTGGCGACGATTCCCTACCTGCCCGAAGGCCTGCCGGTGAACTTCGACGATTCGCGGCTCAAGCCGCCCGTCGAAAGCAGCACGCGCCAGAAAGTGACGTGGGCGATAGCGATCGCGGCGGTCGTGGCCATCGGCATCGGCTGGCTGGTGTGGGACAGCAACCAGCAGCAGGCGCGCATCGATTCGATCCATGCGGACATCGCCAAAATGAAGCCCGCGTATAACGAAGCGACGGTCCTGCTGAAAAACGAATCGGACGCCAGGAGCTGGTACGGCGGGCAGACGCCGTACATGGATTGCTTCGTGGCGGTCAGCAACGCGATCCTGCAGGTGCCCAACGCGTTTGCCACCAACCTGAACGTGCAGCCGGCGGTCAACCCGTTGAAGCCCGAGCGGACCTCGACCGCGGGTGGAACGGCCGGGACGCAGCCCGCCGCGGGCGTGCTCAAGGGCCAGGTGACCGGCGTGTGCCAGGACAAGGAAACGCCGACGAACATTGCCCAGGCGATGTTCAACACCGGCGAGTTCCAGGATGCGAAGGTCATCAGCGTCGATCAGGTCAAGACGCAGGGCAACGCCTCCACTTCCGGCCGCGGCGGGCGGACCCCGGCGGCCGCGGGGCAGGACAACCAGGATCGCGGCGGCCGCGGGGGGCGGGGCGGCGGCCGCAATAACAACCAGGGCGTCGAATACAACTACGTGATCGGTTTCACCTTCACCGGCCCGCAGACGACCGAACCGGGCAAAGCGGCAAAGGAACCCGCCGGAGCGTCCAAGGAAACCGGCAGGTCCGGCAATGTTCGCGGTCAGGCTGGCAACAACGGCCGCGCCAGACCGAATCCCGAAGTCAACAACAACGCCCCGGCCGCCGTCACCGTTAGCACCCCGGCCACGAACCCTGGCGCCGAGACTCCCAAGACCACCACGACTGGCGCTCGCGGCGCCGCGGAGAACTCCAATGGTACTGAATAAACGTGAACGCACCATCGCCATCGTCGTCGGCGTCTGCCTGGCGCTGCTCGGATTGTATTACTTCATCGTCGATCCCTACCTGAGCTATCGCGACGACCTGTCGAGCCAGGAAACCAAGGCGCTGGCGCAGAAGGCGCAGATGTCCCGGACCCTCACGCAGGCCAAGGGCTCTGAGACGCAGTGGAAAGACCTGCTCGCCACGACGCTCAAGAGCAACGCGAACGACGCCCAGTTCCAGGTCGAGGAAGTGGTCATCCAACTGGCGCAGGCGTGCAATGTCCAGATCAGCACGTTCCGGCCGGAACCCGGCGTCGGCGACGACAAGGCGGCGCTCCAGCCGATCACGTTCCGGTTCACGGGCACGGGCAACTTCCGGGCGGTTTCGCATCTGATGCTCGCGCTGGAAGAGCCCAAGTTTCCCGTCAAGGTGACCAATGTCAATCTGACCGCCCAGAAGCCCGGCGTTGATAACCTGCAGGTGCAGTTGGCGCTGGCCACGGTGAGTTACAACAAGGCGGCGGAAGTGAAGCCGCGCACGGCGGTGCTTCGTCCGGCGGCGCAATAACGGTTCGGAAAGTTACTGCCGGCAATTGAGGGCGGCGGCGAAGGTCCCATGGGTTACAAGGAGCATGCGATGAAAACCAGGAATCGGAAATACATGATGTGGGTGGCGGCGGCATCGCTGTTCGTGGCGACGGGCGCGCTGCTCGCCCAGGAAGCAGACCAGGGCGGCGCCGGCGACCAGGGCGGCGGCATCGTGGACTCCGGCGCCGACAACGGCGGCGGGGGCGGTGGGGGCGGCGGCGGCAATTTCAACAACGGTGGCGGGGGCGGACGCTTCGGCGGCTTCAACGGCGGCGGCCGACGCGGCCGCAACCAGAACAACGCCGATGGCGGCGGCGGCTTCGGCGGACGCGGCAACCGCGGCGGCGGACGCTTCAACGGCGGAGGCGGCCGGTTCGGCAACTTCGGCAACGGCGGCAATTACACCCCCGGCCCCGACAGCCTCCCCCAGCAATTCGGCATCCTCGAAACCACCAGCATCTTCTCACGCGACCGGCGCTCCTCCTATCAGCCGCAAAACGAAGGCCGGCAACTGGCGCCAAGCACCTCGATCCCCGTGTTCACCGGCGTGGTCACCAACGAAAACGACAACGTCGCGATCCTGGAAGACTCCGGCTCCAACCCGCCGATCCGCCCCGTGCGCGTCGGCGACAGCCTGCCCCAGGGCAAGGTGACCGCCATCACCATCGACCCCAACGTGGGCGCGATCCTGACGCTTGATGACAACGGCCAGGTGCGCAAGATCGAAGAAGGCCACAACCTCCGCGGCGAAGTTCCGCCCTATGACCCCAGCGCGTACGGCGCCGGCGGCGGATGGGCGTTCGGGCCGATGAGCAATACGCCGGCCACGCCCACCAATCAGCCGAACAACAACAACAACCAGAACCAGTTCCAGCAGGGCGGCTTCGGACGCCGCGGCGGCTTCGGCGGCAGAGGCTTCGGCGGGGGCGGCTTCGGCGGAGGGGGCGGCTTTGGCGGCGGGGGCGGCTTCGGTGGGGCGGCCTTTGGCGGCGGCGGCGGCGGGCCGGTCGTGGGCGCTGCGACGCCTCCGGCGCCCTCGGTCCCGGCCAACGTGAACGTCGCGGATGTCGCCGAGCGCCTGCGCCTCCGGCGGCAGCAGGAACTTGGCGGCGGCGGTGGAGCGCCGGCGGCAGCTCCGGCCCCGGCCGCGCCGGCTCCGGGAGGCGCCACGGGCCAGTAAATCCATCAGTGAATATCCTCGCGGGCGGTGTTGGACTGCCTCGCGGATTGCGGTTATTGAGGTTGGAAGGACCATCCGCCGGTCCATACCGGCGGGGTTGAAGAAAGGATACCCAGCAATGCACCTGTCGCGGAAACTGCCCCTTGTTTTGTCTCCCCTCTTGCTCCTGCCGGCCTGGCAGCAGGCGGCCCTCGCCCAGGCCGTCGGCGGCGCGGCGACTCAACCCGCGGCGGCGCCCGCGGGCGGCGCGCCCCCGGCCGCCACGCAGCCGGCCGGCCGCTCCGGAGCCACCACCGCCGCCGCCGGCGAACTCATCAAGTTCCAATTCGAACGCGCCAATCCCGACGCCGTCCTCAATTACCTCTCCAGCGCCGCCGGATACACCATCGTCAAACCCGCCAGCGGCGTCACCGGACAGCCCATCACTGTCGGCTCGGTCAACCCCGTCACGCCCCAGCAGGCCGTCGAAGCCCTCAACGTCGCCCTGCAACAGGACGGCTACAGCGTCACCGAGGCCGGCAACAAAATCCTCAAGGTCCTGCCCATCCCCGATATCAAGCGGCTCACCCCCGTCTATGTCGGCAACGATCCCGACGCCATTGCCGACACCGAGACCTGGATCACCCAGGTCATTCCCGTGCAAAGCGTCGATGCCGTGCGCCTGCGCAACGACCTGATCCCGATGCTTTCAAGCACCGCCGACAGCGCCGCCAACCAGGGCTCGAACTCGATCATCATCACCGACACCTCCTCGAACGTGAAGCGCGCCGTCGAGATCATCAAGGCCATCGACAACCGCACGATCTCGACCACCGGTATGATCATCATGCCGCTCAAGAACGCGGATGCGACAACCGCGGCCACCCTGATCACCAACATCTTCAAGCCGCCCACCAACCAGAACCAGCCCGGCGGCTTCAATGCCGCGGCGTTCTTCGGTCGCGGCGGCCGTGGCCGTGGCGGCGGCGGTCCGGGCGGCCAAGGCGCCAACGCCAACGAAACCGGCGCCAATCCGCTCAACGGCCAGGTCCAGGCTTCCGCCGACGCACGCACCAACACCATCGTCGTCACCGGCCCGAAAGAGACCCTCGACCAGGTCCAGAAAGTTCTCGACCAGCTCGATCGCGATCCCACCACGACCACCGTGGTCTTCCACTACCCGCTCAAAAACGCCGACGCCACCACCATGCAGGGCGTCCTTAACGCCCTCTTCAGCGGCACCGGTTACAACGGCACCACCACCAGCTCCAGCAGCACCAACACTGGCTTTGGCAGCACCTTCGGCAGCACCGGAGGGGGCCGGGGCGGCGGCGGTCTCGGCGGCGGATTGGGCGGCGGCGGCGGATTCGGCGGCGGCAATACTAACCGCGGCACTACCGGCCGCGGCAACACCAACCGCGGCGGCGGCGGCTTCGGCGGCGGCGGGAGCCTCGCCAGCGCCATCGGCGGTGGCCGCGGCGCCACCGGCGCCAACGGCTCGACCACCAGCAGCGTCAACAACGGCAGCCTCATCGGTCAGGCCTTCGTCGTCGCCGATCCAGACACCAACTCCCTCATCGTCACCACGGCCGCCGCTTTGGCCGACGAGGTCAAGGGCATCATCGCCGACCTCGACCGCCCCGTTCCCCAGGTCATGATCAAGGTCCTCGTCGCCGAGGTCACCCACGACAACACCGACGATATCGGCGTCGAATATTCCGCCATCAATACCCGTCTTCAGGCCGGTTCGCTCACCCTGGGCACCACCGTCGGCCAGAACTTCGGCGTCGCCAGCCAAACCGGCGGTCTCGTCGTTGGCGTCGTCGAAAACAACGTCAACGCCACGCTGCGGGCGCTGGCCACCGCCGGCAAGCTGGACGTCCTCTCCCGCCCCTATATTCTTGCCTCCGACAACCAGCTTGCCTCCATGATCGTCGGCCAGGAAGTGCCGATCATCACCAATACCCGTTTTGATGGCAACGGAAACCAGATTAACACCACCAGCTATACCCAGCTCGGCATCATTCTGACGGTCACCCCCCACATCAACCCCGAAGGCCTGGTCATCATGGATGTCGCGCCGGAAATCTCCCAGATTTCAGACCAAAGTGTCCCGATCTCCTCCAACACCTTCGCCCCGGTCTTCAACATCCGCGCCGCGCAGACGCGCGTCGCCATCCCCAACGGCAAGACCATCGTCATCGGCGGCTTGATGCAGGACCAGAAAACCCAGACCGTCGACAAAATCCCGATCCTCGGCGACATTCCCTACATTGGCATGGCCTTCAAACGCACCCAGAACAACAAGCAGAAAACCGAGCTGCTGATCTTCCTGACCCCCCATGTCGCCGCCGATCCCGATTATCTCCAGTCGATGTCCGACGACGAACGCCGCGGCATGCAGATCGTGCCCAACGCCGTCTCGCCGGGCTCCTGGGAAGAGCAACTGCGCGGCATGGAGCGCGGCGCCACTCCCGCCAACGCCACCCAGCCCACCGACAGAACCTTCATCCTGCCCGGACGCGGGACGCGCCTCCAGAGCGATCAGCCTTGGCAGCCGCCCACGCAGATGCAGAACCCCGGCGCTCCGGACATGCTCACGCCCGGCACCCAACCCAGCGGCGGCGGAGGGCAGTGATGGCGCGAGCCTTGGCGACATCCGCGCTGGCGATCTTGTGTTTGGGCGTGGCCGCGTGCAGCTCCACGCCCAAACATTCCGCCGAAGCCATTCCGTACGACGCCGACAAACCCGTGGTCGCCCGTCCCGCCGGTTTGGAAGGCTCGCTGGATGTTCAGGGATACGCCAACGCCACCGATCCCACCGCCGAACGCCTCCAGGATATCTGCGGCGCCCTGCTCTGGTATTACGCCAACATCCACCGCATGCCCAAAAGCATGACCGAACTGGCCGCCTTCTCCGATGAGAATCTGGACTTCACGTCCCCCGCTTCCCATCGCCAGTTCGTCTATCGCCAGATCAGCCTCAAGGGCTCCGTCGATCATCCCGAACTGGTCATGTACGATCCCGACCCCATGCGCGACGGCACCCGCTGGGGAATCGTCGGAGCGCCCGCCGCCGGCGATCGGCCCATCGCCCTCTGGGTCGTACGTTTCAACCAGCCCCAGATGAACGAGTACCTCCGGCCCGTCGTCCCCATGAACCCCACCATGGCCGACCAAGGCGGAACAAATCCCACCACCCATCCCGTCGGTTTCTCCGGTACCGCCACGACCCAACCCTAATCGCGCGCTCCCACGCTCGGGAATCTCTCACTGCTCCTCCGGCTCGCGCGCTTCCACATACCCCTGCACCCGGTCCTCGCGCCGCGCCAACTCGCTGGCATAATCGTTCCCCAGCCACTCCCGGTTCGCCTTCGCCCATTCGCTCAACTTCGTCTTCGCCTGTCGCGGGCACGGTCCATCGACGAACAGCTTGTTTGCCATCAACCCCCGAATCTCCTCCTTCGTGATCACCACATCTTTCACCAGCTTCCCCACCAGCCAGCCCAGCATCCGCCCCGTCGCTGGCCGCATGTTCTTGATGGACTTCTGCACCCCGATCGCCGCCTCGACCGTCTCGACCAGCCCCCGATACGTAAACGTCTCGGGCCCGATCGCATTGATCACCACGTTCTCCGTGCGCTTCCCCGCGTCCACCGCCAGCGCCGCGAAATCATCCACGTAGATCGGCTGCAACTTGTACTGCCCATCCCCGAACACGCCGAACACCGGAAACCGCCGCAAAATCCACGCGATGTTGTTCACCAGGATGTCCTCCTTCCCGAACAGCACCGCCGGCCGCAGGATCGCGTGCGATATCCCCGTCTCCACCAGCATTTTCTCCACGATCGCCTTTCCGCGAAAATACTCCAGCTTCGACTTCTCATCCGGATTCGTGATGCTGACATGCACGATGCGCTTGACCCCCGCCTCCCTGGCCGCCGTAAAAAGCGTCTGCGAATTCCTGATCGCATCCGCGAAGGTGAAGCCCTTGTGGTTGAAGCGCACCCAGTAGGTGTTGTAAAGCACCGCCGCCCCGCGCAGCGATTCCGTCAGCTTTTCGGGCGCGTCAAAGTTGTACGGATGCAACTCCACCAGATCGCCGAACTTGTTGTGCCGCTGCGGCGAATTCGTCAGCGTCCGCACCCGCGCCCCCGCCGACAGCAGCCGCCGCGCGATGTACTGCCCCGAATATCCGAACGCCCCGGTGACGACATGAAATCCCGCCGGCATAGATAACCTCCGCCCTCATCATCCCCCTTCCCCTCGTCCCCGTCTATCATCATGAACCAACTCCCAGTATTCTCTACAACCCGCTCCCGTTTCGTGTCCTTCGTGTTTTCGTGGCCGTTTAAAAATGCCCGCCAGCGAACGCAACCAATATCAGCTCCTCCTCAAGCAAGGCTGGGAGGCTCTTCAGGCCGGCCGACCCGCCGAGGCCGAAGCCCTCTACCGCCGCGTCCTCGAACTCCGTCCACGCACCTACGAAGCCCTCCACCTCCTCGGTCAGCTCTGCGCCCGCACCGGCCGCCTTGATGAAGCCGTCGACCTGATTCAGAAGTCCCTCGCCATCCAGCCCTACAACACCGCCGCCCTCGAAGATCTCGGCGGCGCCCTCCTCAGGCTCGGCCGCATGGATGAAGCCGAAGACATCTTCCGCCGCGTCCTCGCCCTCCGCCCCGCCCACGCCGGCTCCTACTTCAATCTCGCCGTCACCCTCCAGCGGCAAGGCTTCATCGGACAGGCCATCCCCCTCCTGCGCAAGGCCCTCGAGATCAATCCTTCCATGCTCGAAGCCGCCTTCTGTCTCGGCGGCAGCCTCAACGAAAGCGGCCAGGAAGACGAGGGCATCGCCATGTTCCGCCGCGTCGTCGACAACCGCCCCCAGGACGTCCCCGCCCATTCCAACCTCCTCTTCGCCATGCTCTACCACTCCCGCCCCGACGAGGCCGCCATCCTCCAGGAGCACCAGCGCTGGGCCCGGCGGCACGCCGATCCTCTCGCCCAATTCATCCGCCCTCACGACAACGATCCCTCGCCCGACCGCCCCCTGCGCGTCGGCTATCTCTCCAGCGATTTCTGGGAGCACGCCGTCTCCTTTTTCTTCGAAGGCCTGCTGGAAAATCACGATCCCGCCCGCGTCGAGACCTTCTGCTACGCCGACCTCTGGAAGCAGGACGCCGTCACCGAACGTCTCCGCGCCAAAGCCGCCCACTGGCGCGACATCCGCAACCAATCCGATGAAGCCATCGCCGCCATCATCCGCAACGACAAGATCGACATCCTCGTCGATCTCGCCGGCCACTCCACCGGTCACCACCTCCTGCTCTTCGCGCGCAAGCCCGCCCCCATCCAGGTCTCCTACATCGGCTATCCCGCCACCACCGGCCTCTCCACCATCGACTATCGCATCACCGACGCCCTCGTCGATCCCCCGCCTCCCGCGCCCGGCCACACCGATCCCTTCTTCACCGAACGCCTCGTCCGCCTCGACCGCCCCTTCCTCTGCTACCGTCCGCCCGATCCGGCGCCGCCCGTTTCCCCGCTGCCCGCCGATAGCGGTGGGGGGGCAATCACCTTCTGCTCTTTCAACGCCCTCGCCAAAATCCGCCGGCCCACGGTTGAAATGTGGGGCCGCACCCTCGCCGCCGTCCCCCACTCGCGCATGATGATCAAGGCCCCGCGCCTGCGCGACGACATCACCCGCGCCGCCATGCGCTCCTGGTTCAACGGCGTGGGCATCTCCGACGACCGCATCGAATTCCTCCCCGGCACCGACACCTATCTCGACCACCTCGCCGTCTACCACCGCGCCGATATCGCCCTCGACACCTTTCCTTACCACGGCACCACCACCACCTGCGAAGCTCTCTGGATGGGCATCCCCGTGATTTCCCTCATCGGCAAAGCCCACCGCAGCCGCGTGGGTCTCGACCTTCTCTCCGCCGTCGGACTCTCCGAATTCGCCGCCCCCACGCCCGACCAGTTCGTCGCCGCCGCCGCCGCCCTGGCGGCCGACCTCCCGCGTCTGCGCACGCTCCGCACCACTATGCGCGATCGCCTGCGCGCATCCCCGCTCCTCGATTGCAAGTCCCTCGCCGCCGCCGTCGAATCCGCCTTCCGCACCATGTGGCGCGCCTGGTGCTATCTCCAGCGCGCCTGAGCCCCGCCGCTCCGCCCCGCGCTCCGCCATCCGCCACGCCTGACATCCCGCACGCTTTCCCTTACCATACCGCCCTCAAACGACCTTTTTCCCCAGGAGCTTGCTCATGGAACGCACCCTCATCATCCTCAAGCCCGACGCCCTCCAGCGCGGTCTCGTCGGCAAAATCCTCACCCGCTTCGAGGAAAAAGGCCTCCAGATCGTCGGCATGAAACTCACCATGATCACCGAGGAACTCGCCGCCCAGCACTACGCCCCCCACAAAGGCAAGCCCTTCTACGACGGCCTCGTCCGCTTCATGACTTCCTCCCCCGTCCTCGTCCTCGCGCTCCAGGGCAAAGGCGTCATCGACATCGCCCGCAAAATGATGGGCGCCACCTTCGGCTTCAAGGCCGAGCCCGGCACCATCCGCGGCGACTTCGGCGTCTCCTCCTCCTTTAACCTCATCCACGGCTCCGATTCCCCCGAATCCGCCAAATCCGAACTCGCCCTCTGGTTCAAACCCGACGAACTCCACACCTACGACCTCGCCAACCGCGTCTGGACCTACGACTTCTCCAAAGGCAACCCCGAGTGACGACGGGACACGTCCACAAATCCACACAAATACCCACAAATACGACTGCGCGCACCCGCAGTCATTTTAAAAATAAATATATAGATAGAAGTTTAAGCTAAACATAAACGGCCTGACAGGTCCACACTGCCAGCGCCAACTATTCGTGCGCATTTGTGTCCATTTGTGGACAATTCCCGTTTTCGTGCCTTTCGTGCCTTTCGTGGCCATTTACCGTCATTCAATGTCCGGCATCTCCGCCACGATGCCCGGCAGCGCCTTCTTCAATTCCTCCACCGTGAAATATCCCTCATCGCCCTCCCGCAAAAATATCCGCAACGCCAGCGTCGTCTGCTCTCCCCATACCCGCTTGTTGTCCACGCCCGCTGGATGATCCAGGTAAATCCACCGCACCCGCCGCGCGATCCGCCCCCTGAAATCCGCATCCTGCTCCGCCAGCCCCGTCAGCGCCAGGTATATCGCGTCAATCCCATGCTCGCGCAGCAGCGTCAACGCCCGCAGGTTTTTCCGCGCATCCTCATCCGCCCGGAACCGCTCCCACTCGAACGCATACGGAATGCGTACCCCGAACACCTTCTCCAATTCCTCCTCCCGCTGTTTGGCATGCTGTTCCAGGTCCCCCTGAAGCGCCGCCGCCTGCTCCTCGATCCGCTTCACCTCCTCCGCCGCACTTGCCTCATCCTGCGCTTGCACCTCTTCTCCCGCCTCCTCACTCGATCCCCCCAGCGCCGCCGTCAGCGCCTGCCCCACGCCTTCCATCGCCGCCCCCATCGCAGTCCCCACCTGCTCCACCATCTGCTCCATCGCGCCCCCCATTAGCTTTTCAAACATCTTCCCCATGTCCAGCTTCCACTGCCCATCCTCCAGCACCGGCGCCAGCGGCATCGTCACCTCCTGCCCCGTCTCCCCATCTTTCAACGTCACCGGCACGTACACCTGACCCCCCTCCAACACCGCCTCGCCAATCTCATAGCTCGCCGGCCCGGCCGCGGGCATGTGAAACCCGCCCTCCGCCAGCGACGCCTTCGTCAACATCCCCCGCGCCCTGGCTTCATCCGGCGCATCCACCGTGCACCCCAGAAACGCCCGCACCACTTCCACCGCTCCCGAAGGAACTGCAGCCACCATACACCGCTCCTTTTTCGCATAAATGCATTGCCATGTTACCCGCCCTTCACCCCCGCCACACGAAAATTCCCGCCGCCCTCCCCGCTTGTCCCCGCACCCGCCGCCTGCTTTAATATCCCCATGATCCTGAAAAACCTCTCCACCGTCGAAACACAATCCGTCTCCATGCAGGGTGCGGAAAATGTCCGCATGCAGCTCCTCTGCGGCCCCGCCGACGGCTGCCCCACCTTCGCCATGCGCAAATTCATCGTCGCCCCCGGCGGCTGCACCCCCAAACACCACCACGACTACGAACACGAAGTCCTCATCCTCTCCGGCCACGGTGTCGTCTTCGGCAACGACCGCGAACAACCCATCAAGCCCGGCGACGTCCTCTTCGTCCCCGCCAACGAACTCCACCAGTTCAAAAACACCGCCGGCCCCGATGGCGCCGCCCTCGAATTCATCTGCCTCGTCCCCGCCTTCGTCCACCGCCCCGGCGCCCCCGCCCCCACCCCCGTCGACTGCACCAAAGACCCCGCCGCCGCCCGTTAAAAAAGAATCGCCAATCCGCTTTCGTGTCCTTCGTGTTTTTCGTGGCCATTTACGTCGTCCCTCGCCAAAGACCCCGATGCCCGATTCTTCTCCATCCCCGCTCGATCCCATCAACGCCTATCTCCGCACCGAGCTCCCCCTCACCCACGCCATGGGCATCGCCGTCACCTCCTGGGACGGCCACACCGTCACCCTCACCGCTCCCCTCGCCCCCAACATGAACCACGCCGACACCGCCTTCGGCGGCTCCATCGCCGCCCTGGGCATCCTCGCCGGCTACACCCTCCTCTTCCTCGCCATGCGCGACCGCCAGATCTCCAACCGCCTCCTCATCCAGAAATCCGAAGTCGATTTCCTCCGCCCCATCGATACCGAACTCCGCGCCACCGCCACCGCCCCGGACTCCCCCGCCCTCGATACCTTTCTCGAAACCCTCCGCCGCAAACGCCGCGCACGCATCTCCCTGCCCTCCTCCATCTTCACCGGCCAACTCCTCGCCGCCACCCACACCGGCCTTTACATCGCCTTCCTCTACTAAAGCGCGTCTCTTCTATCTCCCTTGTTTAGCCGGCGGGCTTGCCCGCCGCGTCTGGCGGCTCCGCAAAAAATCCACACGCCCTTAGCGGGGAGCCAAGGGCGCGCGGAAGGAGTGAGGAGAGAGAGACTCGTCCACCCCGCCCGCCGAATCTTGCAGCCCGGGCCCCATCGCTCGGGCTTTCCCCAGGACCCCTTATTTGTTGTTCCGTTCAAACGCCGCCACCGCCGCCGGATCATATTTCCGCGCTTCCTGCAGCAGCGCCCGATACAGCGGCATGTTCTTGCCACGCTCGTTCTTCGCCCAGTTCAAGAGCGGCATCGCTTTCTCCCGCGGATCCGCAATCCGCGGCGCCGCCTCCGCCATCCCGCCCGTCCCGCCCGCCATCGCCCCCGCCGCCGGCGCCATCGTCTGATACCGCGGCACGTTCATGTACGCCTCGTTCCGCGCATCATCGATCGTGTACCCGAACTGCCCCACCTCTTCATACGGAAAGTAATCCGAAAAAATAAACGAATTCACCACCGGCACAGAGGTCGTCGTCCCCTGCACATACGGCGAGAAAAACACCCCGCTGCCCTGCGTGTACGGCGACGGATACGGATACACCGGCGCGTTGTAACGCCGCGCCGTCATCGCCGCCTGCAGCGTCTGCGGCGTGTAAATGAAATTGTTCGAGGTGATCAGCGGGCTCTTCCCGCCGTAATAAATCTCGTGGTACTGCCCATACTGATACTGCACCGGCTCATAAACCGTCTGCGCCTCCGCCGCGCACGCCGCCGCGCCCAGAAGCGCAGCGCCCACCGCCGCCATCAAAACCGTTTTCATGACAAACCCCCTGGATCAAGACGTGTACAACCTGCGTGCATACATCACACGCGCCTCACGTTCACCCTACCCCCACCTGCGCGATAGTCAAATCTCATCCGATGAGACACACATATTCGCGCGCAAACCGCCGCGAACTACGTCCCTTTTTCCTCGCCGCCCGCGCACAGCACTCCCCTCGGCCCCCGCCATCACGGCCGCGCCATCGCCTTCCGCGCCTCCGCCGCCAGCACCGCCAACTGCGTCTTCACCTTCGCCGGACCCTGCGTGTGGCACACCACGCCCTCCTTCACCGCGTAATCCTGGTGATACCCCTCCGCCGGATAAAACGGCCCCGCCGGCACGATCTCCGTCACGATCTTGTCATCAAACACATGTTGCTTGTCCACTTCCTCCAGCGACGCCTTCGCCACCCGCGCCTGCTCCGCATCATGCGTGAAAATCGCCGACCGATACTGGTCCCCGACATCCGGCCCCTGCCGATCCTTCGTTGTCGGATCGTGGCACGACCAGAACGCATCCAGCAGTTCCGCATACGACACCTTCGCCGGATCGTACACCACCAGCACCGCCTCCGCGTGATGCGTCGTCTCCGTGCACACTTCCGCATACGTCGGATTCACCGTCGTCCCGCCCGTGTATCCCACCGTCGTCGCAACCACCCCCGGCACCTGTTTCAACGCCTGCTGAACCCCCCAGAAACATCCCGCCGCAAACGTCGCCTCCTTCATCCCCTTGGGCACCGCCGGCATCGTCGCCGCCGCCATGTCCCGCTGCCCAAACGCCCGCGACCACGGAAACGCCAGGAATATTCCAAGAGCCCCGACGATCAGCGGAAGCCAGACGCGCATGGTGCATCCTTTCAAAAGTACCAACCATTGTAGCGCCGGCGAGGTAATTGGTAATTAGTAATTGGTAATTTGCTGACGCAGAGGCTGGGGCCCCCGCGGCCAGCGTCAGCCAATTACCAATTACCAGTTACCAATTACTTCCCCTCCTCCTCCGCATATCATTCCCCCATGCAACCCCCCGACACCCACTTCTACCAACCCCGCCTCGGCCACCGCCTCCCCCACGACCCCTTCAAATCCATCATCGCCCCGCGGCCCATCGGTTGGATCAGCTCCCTCGATCCCGCTGGCCGCCCCAACCTCGCCCCCTACAGCTTCTTCAACGCCTTCGCCGAAGACCCGCCCATCATCGGCTTCTCCAGCTACTCCCCCAAGGACAGCCAGCGAAACATCGAAGCCACCCGCGAATTCGTATTCAACCTCGCCACCTTCGATCTCGCCCGGCAGATGAACCAAACCTCCGGCCCCTATCCCCACGGCGCCAACGAATTCGAAATCGCTCGCCTCGAACCCGCCCCCTCCACCCTCGTCAAACCCCCGCGCGTCGCCGATTCACCCGCCGCCCTCGAATGCAAGCTCACCCAGATCGTCCCCCTCCTCAATCTCGACGGCCAGTCCACCCACAACACCCTCATCCTCGGGCAGGTCGTCGGCGTCCACATCCGCCCCGAATTCCTCGCCAATGGCCTCTTCGACATGACCCGCGCCGGCACCATCGCCCGCTGCGGCTACCGCGCCGATTACGCCCACATCACCGAACTCTTCAAAATGCCCCGCCCCAGCGGCGGCGCGTAATCTCCCTTTTTCAACGACGCTGCCCCGTCAGCTGCGACAACTGGTTATGCACGCTGAACGAGAGATTGTTGATGGCAACTCTCAAGTCCGCCCTCACCACTGCATCCGACAGCAGTTGCACCGCCCGCTCCGCTTCGCCCATCAACGCCCCCGCACGCGGATGCCGCGATTTCAGCAGCGTCGTCGGCAGCGTCCGCGGACACGTATACGCCCGGCTCGTCAATGGCTTGGCAGCCTCTTGTAACCTGTTCACCTGCTCCAACGCCTTCAGCGTGGCCGCTCGCTGCGCGTCCCACGTCTCGCCCGCTTCCTCGTATGCCGGCAGGATCTCCTCCCTCACCTTCTTTTCCAGGTGCCGCAGCCGGTCCGCCAGCGGATTCACTGCCTTCTGGAACTCCGCCAGCGCCATCGTTGACGCCGCGATTTCCAGCGATGCCTGCCGCATGGCCTCCACTTCCATTTCCGGCCTCCCCCCCCGACGCGACACCTCCGCGGTCGCCTTCGCCAGCTTCGCCGATTCCTCGTAATGCTCCATCAAGCGCTTGGCCTGCGCGTAAAACCGGTCGATCAGTTCTTTCACCGGCATCGCATACTCCTGGCGGATCCTCAGTCTTAGGTCCGAGTCATGTTTTCCAGCAGCTTCGTCACAAGCTGTTCCACCTTCGACAGCCGGTCGAACGCCCCCTTCACCGTTTCGACCGCCTCAATCGCCTCGCCCCGAAGCGCCTCCGTCCGCGGATGTCCCGAGCTCACCAGCGCCTTGATCACCTCCTCGCCCTGGCGTCGCCCCTCGTCCCTGATCACCGATAACAGCAGGTGCGACTGCGCGTCATGCAGCCTCGCCAGCAGCATCATCCGCGCCGCCGCCGCGCTGCCCGCGCCCTGCGCCATCGAGTCCGCCGCCAGGTCCAACTCCAGTCGAAATTGCCGCAGCCGGTGCATTACTTCGATCGTCTCGATCGTGAACCCGTGCAGCATCTCTACCGAGGCGTGACATTCCTCCGCGAATTTTTGCGCCATCGCACGCTTCGCCGAGTGCCCCGCCCTGCTCTCGATCAAATCCGACGTGCCCATCCCCTTCACCTCCGCCGCCAGCTTCTCATACCCCTGCTCCTCTTGCTTGATCATGCGCGCCAGCATCGCCACAAACTCTGAGGTCAACTCCGTAAACGCCATGACGTCATCCCCAAAAAAATCCGCATTTCACACAGCGCCCCCGCGCCCTCTCTCTCGCCCGCTCTAATGCTGTATGTCCGTGGCCAGCTTCTTCAGCGCGGCCCGCGCCTCCGCACATTTCGCCTGCGCCGCCTCCACCGCCTCGTTTACCGATTTCCTCCCCGACTTGTACAACGCCTGCAACGCCGGACTCAACCCCGCCGGCTCCGGCTCCTGCAACATCGCATGCACCATCCCCAGATGATGTTCCAGCGCGTCCACACCCAGCAACATCCCCTCGATCTCCCGCTTCGTCTGCACGTTCAGCTTCGCAATCTCCACCGACGGCAACGGCCGACTAACATTCGTCATGGCTCTCTCCACATTCTCTCGGTCCGGCACCTAACCCCGTCCCGGTACCCGCCGACATCCGACGGCCCGCCAATTACCAATTACCAATTCCTAACCCCCCACCACCGCATCCGCCTCAATCTCCAACAGCGCCTCATCGTCAATCAGCTTCGCCACCTGCACGATCGTCGTCGCCGGGCGAATCTCCCCGAACACCCGCCCATGCACCGCCGCCACCTTCTCCCACTGCGATATATCCGTCACATACATCCGCGTCCGTACCACGTCCGTGATTTTCCCCCCCAAAGCCTCGAGCGCCCCTTTGATGATCTCCAGCGACCGCTGCGCCTGCTCCCCCACCTCCTTCGAATAGCTCTTGTCCGCGTTGATCCCCACCGTCCCCGTCACAAATATCAGGTTCCCCTTCCGCACCGCCCGCGAATAACCCATCTTCGGCTCCCATGCCGACCCCGTCGACACCGTCGTCGCCCCGCCACGCTGCGCTACCTGATACGCCGGCAATTCCATTCCAACCATCCTCTCTCAGTCAGACTGACCCGCGGCAACCACGCCACCATGTGACGATTCAACCCCTCCGCCACCCGACGTTTTACCGCCGAACCGTCCGCAATTCTACCCCTCCCCCTTCTCCCTGCCCATAGGTCACGCCTTGCGTTACATTATCCTCATCCGAACATTCCAAGGACCCACCCATGCTCACACTGCTCGCCGATGCCGCCGCCGGCGCCGCCGACCGCGCTCCCCTCTGGTTCACCAACACCCCCTGGTGGGAGTTCGTCCTCCGAGGCGTCATCATGTACGCCTTCGTCCTCATCCTCCTCCGCGTCACCGGCAAACGCCAGGTCGGCCAGCTCGCCCCCTTCGACCTCGTCCTCCTCCTCGTCCTCTCCAACTCCGTCCAGAACGCCATGAACGGCGGCGATAACTCCATCACCGGCGGCATCATCTCCGCCTGCACCCTCGTCTTCCTCAACTACATCGTCGGCTTCCTCACCTTCAAAAGCAAAATCATGGAAGCCATCATCGAAGGCAAACCCATCGTCCTCATTCACAACGGAACCCTCAGCCACCGCGCCATGAACAAGGCTCGCATGACCATCCACGAACTCAACGCCGCACTCCGCGCAGGCGGCTGCAACGGACCCCACGAAGTCCGCATCGCCGTCCTCGAAAACGGCGGCAACATCACCGTCATCAAAAAAAACGGCGAAAATAACCACGACCAGGACCACGCCGGCGGACAAGCTCTCCCCACCCCCCACGAACACCAACCCGGCCACCCCCAGTCGTAAACAACGACAAAACCCGTACCCCAAACCGCAACCCCCAAATCCGGAGCCGCCGATCAGGTCCCCCCGTTTTGCGTTTTGAGTTTCGCGTTTTGCGTTTTCCCGCTACCATTCCCCCATTCATCGACACCAGCACTCCCCGCCCTGGCGCGTGTCCCGGCGGGCCTCGAGTGCACGGAAGGAGCGTGCGGCGTGTTCAAAAAAATCGCAACGGTTGTCCTCCTCGCGGCGGCTACTACGGCCTTCGCAGCCCCCGGCGGACCCCCCACCGGCGGCGGCATGGGCGGACCCGGTATGGGGGGACCCGGCATGCGCGGACCTGGCGCACGCGGACGCGGCCGCGGCGGCAACGTCCCCGCTAACCTCGGCGCCGCGATGCGCGATATGGGCCAAACCCTCCGCAAAATCAACAACGAATACGCCGACGCCGCCCAGAAAGAAGCCACGCTTACCGACATCTCCACCATGGAACGAGACATCGCCATCGCCAAGAGCACCATCCCCGAGAAGGTCAACGCGATGACCGGCGACGCCAAAACCAAGGCCGTTGCGGACTTCCACAACGACATGCTCAAACTCCTCATCAAGTTCACCGACCTCGAACAAGCCGTCCTTGATGGCAAAACCGACGACGCCAAATCCGCGCTCGCCGACATCCAGAAAATCGAAACCGAAGGACACAAGGAATTCCGCGACGGACAGTAACCCCATCCCCCTGCCCCCTTGAAACGCCACGGGCCCGGCGGCTTCGCCTCCGGGCCCGTTTTCACGCGCAAACACTACTGTCTCGCGCCGCCCCCATTGAACCACTTCACTGTCCCCTGCCGCCCCCCGCCGGCGGACCACCACCCCCGGCACCCGGCGCCGCCCCACGACCGCCCCGGCCCCCACGCCCCCCCCGGAACCCGCCACGACCCCCAAACGTCGGCGCCGGCAGCGGATCCGTCGGCAAAATGTCCTTGCACATCTCCAGCACCTCAATCGCTTGCAACGACGATTGCGCCGTCTCATTCGTCGACACCCCGGGCGCTTCATCCATCGGATTCAGAACCTCCGGCGGCACCAGATGCGTCGTCTCATACTCCCCCGGCCGCGCCGCCAACGCCCGCAACGCACGCTCCCCAAACGCCTTGTTCTGCGTCTTGTAATACACAAACCCCGCCAGCCGCGGCGTCCCCTGGCTGTTGCTCCCGCCCTGCTCCCCGATCAGCGACGCGTCCGCTCCCTCCGTCCCCGTCTCCTTGTCCTTCGTCAGCGTCGCCGCGTTCGCATTCCCCAGCCGGCAATACTGCAGCCACATCTTCGTCCACTTCGGATCATCCAGCAGCGGCGTCAGCTCAAACGCCACCTCTGCTCCCCCCTGAATCGTCGGCAAATTGTACGTCCCCGGCGTGTCCCCCTCCTGATACAGCTTCCCCGTCTGCCAGTCATACCCCATCACCAGGTTCCGACCCGTCCGCATCCAGAACGGCATCTCGTACATCGAATCCACCCCCGCCATGATCTTGTCCCGCCACTTCACATCCCCGGTCCGTTCCCACGCGATCATCCAGTTCCCCACAAACGCCAGCCAGTCCGGCCCCACGCGCACCCGCCCCGGATACTTCCCCTTCCACTCCGGCGTGATCGGCTGCGCCTTCCTCATCGGATCCAGCACCGACGCCGTCTTATCCGCAATCTCCGCCTCATGCATCATGATGTCCCCCACCCGCTCGTCCGTCGTCAAAAAGTAATAAAACTGCGCATGCGCCGCCTGGCTGATCCGCGCTTCCTTCGCCGAATCCCCCCAGTGGCTCACATTGTGCCTCGACCCCAGCCCGTCGAACCGCCCCATGTGATACGTGTCCACCTCGCTCGTCTCCCGGATCATGTTCTCCGCCATCCGGAAAATATCCGCACGCCCCGTCCGGATATAGCTGTACCACACCCACAGCACGCTCCCCAGCTCCGAGTTGTCCCACGCATATCCGCCCACGTCATACCGCCATTCATGCCGCTGCGGATCATACGTGTGCCGCACGTCCCCGTAATTCCAGAACCCATACCAGTGCTGCTGGTCGATGGACTTCTGGTAATAATCGATCGCCGCATCCAGCCGATCTTCCACCGCCTTCTTCAACGGCGTCGACCGATCCTGCAAACTCCACACCCCGAACACCCCCGTCGAATGCAGGTACTCCGGCGTCATCGTCAGCAGCGGCCGCTTCTCGTTGATCCCCGCCTCCACCGCCGTCTCCGCACGCGTCGGCGTGTGATCCATCGGAAACAGCATCAGCTCGCTCGTCTTGCCAATCCCCGTCGGCGTCGCAAAATCCGCCTCGTAATCCTCATAGCTTCCCCCCGTGTTCACGTTCCCATGCCCATGCGTGTCATAGTGCCGCAGGTCCATCGCAGGCGCACTTGGCGACCACAGCCACGCCGTGAAATGCGCGGCGTCCGAAAGCGCCCCCGTAATTTCCATCGACGCCGGATAACTCTGCCAGAAATTCTTCACCCCCACCCCCAGCCCGCCCGACACATCCCCGATAAACCCATACCCCGCCGCCCGCTGCCCCTCGTTCACGTTCACCCACGAACTCTTGGGATTCGTCCGCTTGTCCAGCGTGAATCCCTCTGACGACAACTGCAAAAGCCGAAACGAATCCCACTCCGCGTTCTCCGCCGCCACGCCCTCCGGAAAGTTCGGCAACCGCTCCCCCTCGATCTGATTCGCCCCCGTCCCCCCGATCCCCGCCCCGCGCCCGCGCCCCAGCACCTGCTGCAATGGCTCCGCCCACACGCCTCCGTTCGAATTCGCAAACCGCACGTGCCGATTCTGACTCTGCTCCCGCATCGGCACGTCAAACGTGATCCCCAGCCCCTTGATGAAATCCTTGTCCTGGTCCCCATCAAACACAATCGTGTGCACCACCCGCACCGGTTCCTGACCCGCATAAAAATACAGCCGCACCACAAACGGCAGCCACTTCCGCGCTTCGCCCGCCAGCGGCCCGCTCTGCGTGTGCACCCCCTCGATCTTCACCACCGCCCGCACCGGCCCCGTCTGCTCCACCGTCACCTTCTGTATGTCCGACTCATACGCCACCTGCTCCGGCGTCGCACTCCCCGGATCCCCCGTCGGCCCCGTCTGATCGATGCACTCCAGCCGCCCATGCGTCGCCACATTCTTCCCCCCGATCGCCAGCGACTCAATCAAGTCCCGCCCGCTCTTGGGGATCCGCGCCACCACCTTCCCCGTGTCCACCGTCAACGCATCCGCCCCATCCGTCACCTTCACCGTCAACCCCTTCTGATCCGCCTCCCCGCTCGACGCCGATATCTGCACCGGCCCCTTCACCTCCGGCCCCGCCACCGTCGCAAACCCCACCCACTTCATCGACCCATCCGGCCAATACGCCAGCGGCCAGCTCTGCACCGGCAAGCTCACATTCCCATCCGCCCTCATCGCAAACTGCTGCCCCTTCTGCACCATCCCCCGCGGATACGCCACCCCAAAACTCACCCCCACCGCCGCCGCCGGCGGCTCCTTATCCAGCCACCCCACGCTCACCGTCGGCACCGTCGTCGCCTGCGCCTCCGCCTCGCGCACCCCCAACCCCATCACCACCAACCCACAAGCCACCGCCGCCAACGCCATCTTCACCATGACCACTCTCTCCATCATCACAGACATGCACCACCCCCGCATTCCCCCATCCCTCCAACGCCCACCGATCCCTTCTCTTTCATCACCTTCGTCTTTCGTCTTTTGTCCTCCCCCCACGCCACGCACCAACTCCTCATCCCACCCCACCCCTCTCGAAAGCTTTGCTTTTCGCGGAACCCCTCGCCTACCAATCACCGCCCATCCCTTCACCCACGCCGCCGCATACTCCCCATCCTCCGCCTCCAGCCCCTTAAACTCATCTCCATGCCCACCCTCAAACCATCTCGCCATCCAATTCCACATCCGGCCCCACCACCCTCTCATCCCCTCCGCCGCCGCAACAACATCATCCCGCCCAGCCCCAGCAACGCCAGCGACGCCGGCTCCGGCACGGTCGAAATCACGATCCCATTCAATATCGCCAACGTCTGATTGCTTGCCGGTGTCGTGTTCAATTCGTCAAACGTGATCGCCCCCGTCGCGTCCGACGTCGCATTGAACGCAATGCTGTACTGATTGTCCGCTGTCACCGCCCCGCTTCCCCCATACGAAACCGATCCCACCGTCGGCGATGGCTGCGCGCCCCCCGTCGTGTTCGTAAACTGATCCGTGCTCACCACCGACCCCGTCGCGATTAAATCGTCATACACGTAAAACCGCAAATTGTACGTCGTGCTCGCCTTCAACCCGCTCACGCTGATCGTCATATCCGCCGCATCGTTCAGTGCAAAATCCCGATACAGATCGGCCAGCGTCAACGACCCCGAATTCGTCGGCGAGCTCACCCTGTCGCGCGACCGTATCTGCACCCCCGATATCGCCACCGTCGTCGTCCCGGATGTCGTGCTCGGATCCGTCGTGAACGAATCCGAAATCGCCGACACCCCCAGCCCGTTCTCCACGTTCACCCCCTGGAACCCGCTCTGCGTCGGACTGAACGTCCCCGGCGTCACCGAATCCGAATTGAAATCCACCCCCAAAACCTGTGCCCCAAACGCCGACGATCCCGCCGCCACGACCGATAAGGCCAAAACCGCCGCCAACATCCTCATCCGTTTCCTCCCTGTGCGCAGAAATGCTGATATCCAGCCGATTATGACCCCAATCCGCCGCCTCGCAAGAACAAAATCGGAAATCCCTATCTTCCGCTTCCAAAAACCCCACCTCTACCCCCCGCCCCCGCACTTCCCTTTCCCACGCGCCCTCCGTACCTCCCACTTGAACCAATTGCACCAGTCCTCCAATTGAACCCAATGAACCACTCGAACCTATTTTTCCAAATCCTCCATCGCCCTCTCACTCCGGCCCCTTCGCCTCCTGTGCACTCTTCACCGCCCGTTCCCCCGACACCGCCGCATCCCACGCATCCCCCAGCGGCGTCGCCCCGCTCACCGCCACCGCCGCGCTCTCACGCCCCTCCACCACTACCTTCACCTCCTCCACCTTCGATAAATCCAGCTTCACATCGTAATGCCCACGAGGCATCTCGAACGCCTCGTGCTCACCCACCCGCGGCGCACGCCCCTTCCCCGCCGCGCCCCCCTGATACCGATGCACCTGCCCATCTACCACCCATTGCGCCGTCACCAGTTGCGGCATCCACAACGCCGGGTCCTCCGCCTTCCGCCGCACCGTCGTCACCGCCAGCACCGGCATTAACCCCGGACCCGCCGGCTCGGTCGCCACTACTCGCAACAGCGGCTCGTCCGTAATCTTGTGATTCCGATCCACCGTCACGCGCACCACATTCGACACCCGCTTCCCCCGAATCAGCCACGCCGCCAGATATTCCCCATCCCCCTGCGCCTCCAGCGCCTTGAGCGCCTCCTCATGCCCGTTCTTCAAATCCAGCCCGCCCTCCAGGCCTACATCCAGCCCCGCCACCGGCTTCATCCCCTCCACCGCCCGCACCTCCCAGCACGCCGCCTCCCGTGCCGCCTCATCCAGCCCCACCGCCCGCGAACGCACCTCCACCTCCTTCCAATCCGACACCTCCTCCCGCGGCATCCATTGCTCTATGTACGCCGTCGGCGTCGCCTGCTCCGGCACCACCAGTGGCCGCGTCGCCGCCCCCTGCCCCATCCATATCCCCATCCCCACAATCACGAGCATCCGGCGCACCATCACCCACCTCCATCCGCATCACGTTCCCTCCCAAATTCCTCGCCACACTCCGGACATCGCTCCGGTGTGGACCGAAGATCATACCCGCAAGCCGGACACCGACCTGTCTTCACCCAATGAACAGAGCGCTTCCACTCAACATCCTGCCGCATCTTTCGAATGTGCACCGCAGTGCAGATGGTAAAGAACCCCGCGCTCAACAGCATGCCTCGTGACGGACGGAGAACATAGACGACCCCTGCACCAATAGCCATGAATCCACAGAAGCTAATGCCAACCAGGCGCACGACGCGGCAAACCATCAGCCATCCTCCGTTTCCGTGGCCGTGGCTGTGCCAGCCCTTTCACTCACCACCCCCGTCAGCCGCCCTCTAAAGATCATACGCCAACTTATGCCGCGGCTGATACAACTGAATATCATCGATCCCCGGCACCACCATCATGATCACCCGCCCATAACCCTGTTCCTGAACGCCTCCCCGAAACTGCGCCCCCTTCGCCCGCAATTCCACGACCGTCTTCTCAAGATCATCGCACATCAATGCAATCGAATGATGCCGCGGAAACTCATACGTTTTCCCCTCCCATTCACTCCGCGTCGGATGCACCCCCAACTCGCTCGGCCCCGATTTGAAAATCAACCAATCCTTATCAAAATCCTCCGCCACAAACTTCCACCCCAGCACATCCCGAAAAAATGCCCGCGTGGCGTTGGCATCATCCGAATAAACCAACGTATGCATCGAGGTAATCATGATCCCTCCAGATTCACCCCCCTCCCAAACATCAAGCGCCTGCCTCACACCTCGCGACTCACAATAAACGATTCCCCATAGGGCCGCCACGCGCTCGCACATCGCCCCAAACCCCAGATGCCGGACAGTATTGGCGTCCCCCCCCATGTTTTCCCGCAAGCACACCCCGCGTCCCTTGAAGGCCGAAGACCGCTGCCATGAACAATCCCCCCCGCTTTCACCGATCTCTTCGCGCCGCAACAAGATTCTCACATCGCAACTTTCGTGTTTTTCGTGCCTTTCGTGGCCAATTTACGTCGTCGTCGTCGTCGGCGTCGTCGGCGGCGGCGGGGGGGGGGGAGAATCGTCGTCGTTCTCCGTGCTCTCCGTGTGCTCCGTGGTTTTCCCACCGCCTCCGCCGCGCCCTGGTTTTCGCGGCCATGGACGTCCCCCCCCGTCCTTTTGACGGACTCACGAACCTCACGGTAATCTACCGATCTAACTGATCGTTCGAATCGTTATCCCGCGTTCTTCCCATGCATGGAGAGAGCTATGAACCTCGCGGAAAAACTCGCCGCTGTCTGTCTGGGCGCCACCCTCTTCCTCGGCACCGTGGGCTGCCAGTCCACCCACGACACCATGCGCCCCGACATGGACAAAATTGAACCCGGCGAGCACGGCCTCCAATCCGCCGACCTCCGCCAGATGACCAGCAAAATGGCCCCCGACCTCCTCCAAATCCCCGAAATCGTCAACAATCCCTACCGCATCACCGTCGTCGTCAAGGGCGCCCAGAACAAAACCGAAGACATGCCCGGCCGCAACATGGACATCTTCGTCGCCCGTCTCGCCGGCCTCCTCAATTCCTCCCAGGCCCGCGACCGTATCCAGTTCGTCGAAGAACGCGCTACCCTCGAAAACTTCCAGCAGCAGGAACTCGGCTCCAATGCCCCCAACTTCGAAGACCAGAGCCGCACCGGCCAGCCCGCGCCCAGCACCCGCATCCCACCCCAATACGCCCTCTACGCCACCATCCGCAGCATGGACAACGGCAAGACCACCTATTACCTCTGCCAGTTCCAGCTCACCGATCTCCGCACCGGCGCCATCGACTGGCAAAACCAGTACGAAACCCGCACCCTGAATGCCGATTGACCTCGGCGCCCACTGAACGGCACAAACACGGATGGCTCCACGAGGTAACGGATGATGAAACTCGCAACGATTCTATTGGTCGGCTCGCTGATCGTGTCCGGCGCCGGATTAAGCGATTGCTCCGGCCCCGCCGTCAACCCCAACGCCCAGACCACCTTCCTCAACTCCGATGACATGCAGGCCATGACCGACCAGATGGCCCAATCCATCATCGCCGATCCCTACATCCAGCAGGCCGCCCAAGCCGGCCCGCTCAAGATCGTCATCAAGCCCGTCCAGAACGAAACCAACGAGATCATCCGCGACAACCGCAAGGAACTCTTCGTCGCCCGCCTGCAAGGCCTGCTCGCCAAGCAGCCCCAGCTCCGCGACCGCTTCGTCTGGGTCATCAACAAGGACGACTACGACAAGCTGCGTTCCGAAGAAATCCCCGACAGCCAGCTCGGCCCCGACGAAACTCGCATCACCCCCGACTACGCGCTCTACGCCACCTTCCTCGCCGACACCAACGTCACCCGCAAGCAGCGCTCCGATTACTACCTCTGCCAGTACAAGCTCACCCGCATCAGCGGCAACACCGCCGGCGCACAGCTCTGGACCGGCCAGTACGAAACCAAAAAACAAATCAAAAAAGGTCTCCTCGACTGATCCCCTCACCCCTACACGGAAGTTGGAGATTCGGATGCGCGAGATGTTGGCACGCACCACGGCGGCAGGTTTGATGTTGGCGGCTCTCGGCGCCGCGGCGCTCGGCGGATGCAATCAGACGCCCGCCCGCGCGCGCGAGGCAATTCTCTTCTATCACGAAGGCAACTACGCCCAGGCCGCCGCCGTCATCCAGCCCACCACCACCAAAAAAGACGAAAACTACGTCCTCGACAACTGCCGCTACGGAAGCTGCACACTCGCCGCAGGACAACTCGCCAACGCCGAAAACGCCTTCATGGCCGCTTACCAGGTCATGAACAGCACCCACGTCAACGACTCCGGCCGCACCCTCGGCGCCACCGTCGTCTTCGAAGGCGTCAAAGTCTGGACCGGCGAGCCCTTCGAACGCGCCATGGCACACTACTACCTCGGCCTTGTTTTCCTCATCCAGCACGACTACGAAAACGCCCGCGCCGCCTTCCAAAATTCCCTCTTCGATCTCAACGCCTACGCCGACAAGGACAACCTCGCAAGCGTCCAGAAAAAACAGTCCGATTTCGCCCTCGGCTACTTCGGCCTCGGATTCTGCTACCTCCGCCTCAACCGCCCCGACCTCGCCCAGCAAAACTTCGATCTCGCCGTCAAAGTCAATCCCGCCATGGCCAACGTCGTCGCCCAGGCCCGGCAGCCCGGCGTCAACACTCTCATCTTCGTCGACAGCGGCTGGGGTCCGGTCCGCGCGGCCAAAGGCTGGTACAACGAAGAATCCGCTTTCGGACCTACCCCCGCCGAAGCCGGCCCTGTCCCGCCCGTCATCACCTACATCGACGGTCGCCCCGTTACAAGCCCCGGCCAAGGCGGCCCTTACGCCATGGTCGACACCCTCGCCATGGCCCAGGAACAGCGCTGGCAGGACATCGACACGATCCGCAAAACCAAAGCCGTGATCGGCACCGGACTTATGGCCGGCGGCGCGGGCGTCGCGGCGTATGGCGCCGACAAACACAACAAAGCCGCCATGTGGGGCGGCTTGGGCGCGGTTGCGGCGGGAGCGCTGCTCGCGGCCAGTTCGCAGGCGGATGTGCGCTACTGGGAAATGCTGCCGCGGACCGTGTATGTGGTGCCGCTGGTGGTGCCGCCTGGGGCGCATGACTTGGCGGTGTATGCCGGTGGGGATCGCAGCGCGCCGGTTCATGTGACGGTGGCGCCGGTGACCGGTGGGGGGGCGCCGGGGACGCCGCATCCGGATACGGTGGTGTATTTCCGGCTGCTGGGCGGGAATGGCTGGACACTCCGTCAGACGAATCCGCGGTTTGGCCGGTGAACGTTTAAGTGCCGGTGTGGTGGGCGGTTATGGTTGCGTGGCCAGCATTTGTTTGAGTTGGTCGTATTGGGCCATTTTGTCGGGGATGACGGCGCCCGTGTTGTCGAAGAGGGCTTGGCCGGCGTTATTGGCGGTGGGTTCCCAGATGAACGTTCCCAGGCCGCGGTGATCGGGGAGGGCGCGCATGATGGCGTTGGCCTGGAGGGCGTTGGCGTCGACTTCGGCCATCACGAAATGGAGATTGGGGTAGCGTTTGGCGAGGTCGTCGAAGTTGGCTTTCCACTTGGCGGGGGGGCCTTGCCAGCGTTGGTAGCAGGAGAGGCCGAGGACGTCGAAGTGGACGTTGTGGGCGAGGGCGTTGTCGACCCAGCGGACGGTTCCGGGGTTATCGCCGCCGCGGTCAATGTGGAGCATGGTGATAATTTTGGGGTCGACTTCTTTGACGGCGGAGAGGCCGGCGGTGAGCAGTTGGGCGAGCTGGTCCCAGTTTTTGGTGGATCCGCCGCCGTTGGGGCCGTCGGTGAGCATGCCGGGGGTGATTTCGTTTCCGACCTGGACCATGTCGGGTTCTGCGCCGGCATCTTTGAGTTGGGTGACGGCGTCCTTGGTGTAGTCGTGGAGTTTTTGCACGAGGTCGGGGAAGGAGAGGTTTTTCCAGGAGGAGGGGGTGAACTGTTTGCCGGGGTCGGCCCAGGAATCGGAGTAGTGGAAGTCGATGAGGAGGTGGAGACCGGCGGCTTTGACTTGTTTGGCGAAGGCGATGGTGTGGGGGAGGTCGCAGAAGCCTTGGGGGGAGTAGGGGCGGTCGCGCGGGGTGGGCTTGGTGGGATCGACGAAGGTGCGGAGGCGGATGTAATTGAAGCCGTGGGATTTGAGGATGGCGAGGATGTCTTGTTGCTGGCCGTTGTCGGAGTAGTGGGCGCCGGCGGCTTCGCGCTGGGGGACCCAGGAGATGTCGGCGCCGA
>DASZZD010000080.1:0-49684 GCA_035545015.1 Phycisphaerae bacterium | reverse complement strand
CGCCCAACCGCTCCTCCTCTCACTTCCCGACCTTCTCCCCCAGCGACTCCAGCGCCCCGCGATAATACTCCCCACCCGTCGCTCCCGAATCCATGTGCGCCCGGATATACGCAAGAATTTTCTGCCGAACCTTCTCCGCGTCCGGAAATTCCCGATCCGTCCAGAACCGCTTCGACTTGTCAAAATACCCGATGCGTCCCAGAAACGACGCCCCATAGTACGTCGATTCCTCTTTCGAAAAATCCCCCACCCACATCTTGAACGACCCATCCGGCTGCAGCGACTCCGTCAAACAAAACGTCAGCAGCTTGTCCAGCTCCGCCGCCATGGCCCGCTTCTGCTCCGCGCTCGCCTTCGCCCACCCCAACCGGAAAATCTCCGCGACATCCATGTTCAAATGATCGTAACGCTGCCCCTTATAGAGAGGCCCCACCGGAAACTCCATGTCCTCCGCCGCCAGCGTCGTCGCCACCACCTTGTCCATGTCCGGAACGTCGCCGTTCAAATAACTCACCACATGAAACGTAATGCTCAAATCGTCGACAAACTCCGCCTTCCCGTCATGGATATATTTCTCCCCCCAATAACCCGTCGCCGGGTCCCGCAGTTCGTGCAGCAGCAGTTCCATCAGCCGATCCTTCAACCCCGGGTCATACGCATAGTCATCCGGGTTGTGCCGCAGAATCATCCGCATCACGTCCGACAGCGATTCGTTGTACTCCTCCTCATTGTCCACGCCCGTCCTGGCAATGTCCGACACCTCCACCGACTTCAAATAATCGCTCAGTTTCTCCGGCGAATTGATCCGATCGATGAAATGCAGCGGATACTTCGCCTTTTCCAATCGCGGATAGGTCGCCCGCAATTTCAAAAACCACCGGTCGTATCCGATGCCCCAGCTCCCATCCCGCGGGTCCTCCTCCTCCGCCTGCTTCTCCCGCTCCGGATGCGCCTGCAGCGCCACCAGCTCGTCCATCTCCTTGTCTATCTCCTTGAAATCCGCCGTCGCCGAGATCAACCACAGCGTCTCCACCAGAAGCTGGTGCGACAACTCCGTGTTCTGCCCCGCCTTCTCCCGATCGATCACCTGCTGCACCAGCGGCATCACCCGCGCCACCCGCGCCGCCAGGTCCTTCTCAAACGTCGGATCAAACACCGCGAAATCCCGGTGCTTCCACCCCCTCACATCGTAATCCAACCGCGGCAAAGTCCCCGCCGGCCCCGTCGCCTGCCCCCGCGCCAATCCCCCCACAGCCCCTGCAACACCCGCCACCACCACCGCGCACACAACGCCCAGACCGCGCATGAATGCTCCTCGCAAGTTCCACCAGACAATCCATCAACGCAATCCTCACCCCTCATGTAGCACGCGTCGCCGCCGCGAAAACCCGCATCTCTTCCTGCAAATAAATGGAAGCATGTGAAAACGTGCACCAGCGTCCCATCGCCCATTCATACGGCCAGCCGCCGCGCCACCGCGTGCCACACCAACCCCACCGCAATCAACGCCACCCCCGTCATCCACACCCACGCATCCACCCAGAACGCCAGCCCCAGACACCCCACCAATCCCGCCGCCGGAACCACCCGCGGATAAAACCGCTCCCCCCGCGGCAGCCGCAACGCCGCAAGGTTCGTCAGCGCATAATAAATCAGCACCATGAACGCGGAAAAACTCCACGCCGTCTTCACATCCCCCAGCAACGTCAATCCCGCCACCACCGCCCCCATCGCGATCACCGCCACATAAGGCGTCGTCCGCGCCTCGTTCAACCGCGCCGCGCCATGAGGCATGTCCCCACGCCGCGCCATCGCCAAAAGCACCCGCGACAATCCCAACAGCAGATTCAGCAACACCCCCACCATCGCCGTCATCGCCCCCGCCGCCAGCAGCCACGCCACCCCCGGCAACTTCAGCCTCTCCGCCACCCGCGTCAGCGGCGCCCCACCGGATGACACCATGCCCCCAAACGCCGCCGCCCCCACCGTGAACACCGCCCCCGCCGCCACCGCCACGTACAGCGCCGCCGTGATCGCCAGCGTCACCACCATCGCCCGCGGAATCGTCCGCCGCGGATCCTCCACCTCCTCCCCCAGCGTCGCCACCCGCCCATATCCCGTGTACGCCACAAACAACAGCGCCGCCCCATGCAAAAACGCCGACGCCGTCGCACCCGTCGGCAACAGCGCCGCCATCGAAGGCGCCGACGCCCGCCCCAGCGCCGCCACCGCAAACGCCACCAGCGCCCCCACCGTCACCAGCACGATCACCCCGTTCGCCGCATTCGACCGCTTCACTCCCGCCGCCGTCAGCGCCGTCATCACCACCGTCACCCCCACCGCCAAAGGCACGCGCACACCATACGTCGCCTTCACATCACACGCATGCAGCACGTACGCCGCAAACCCCAGCGCCGCCGTCGCCGCCGAGGCCGATTTCGCCAGCAAAAACAGCCACCCCGCCGTGAACGCCACCGGCCGCGTCAAAAACCGCTGCCCATATTCATACGTCCCTCCCGACACCGGATGCGCCGCCGCCAACTCCGCCGCCGAAAGTCCATTGCATCCCGCCACCAACCCCGCCACCACGCACGCGCTGACCACCGCCGTCCCCGCAATCCCCGCCGCCGTCGCCAGCGACACAAACACCCCCGTCCCCAGGATCGACCCCAGCCCCATCAACACCGCCCCCGTCAACCCCACCTGCCGCCGTAACACCGGATGTGCCGAAACGAACCTGTCCACAAATACACACAAATCCCCACAAATCCGCCGTCCCCCCCCCCTCCGTGTCAGCACGTCCCCTCAAAAAATCCCACCCCTAAAAATCTAAACCCGAAAAAAAACCGACAGGCAGCATCACCCCAGACACCACGCATTCGTGCCCATTTGTGCACATTTGTGGACAATTCCCGCCGTCATCTTTCGTGTCCTTCGTGCCTTTCGTGGCCATTTACGTCGTCGTCGGCGGCGGTGGGGGGGGTGACCGTCGCCCCTCCGTGCTCACCGTGCGCTCCGTGGTTAACTTTTGGTCGCGCCCCACCGCTGGGCGTTTCGTGGCAACGTCATCAGAACCCATACGTCAGCGACCGCGCGCTCCCCGCCGCCTCCACGATCGGCTCGATCGGGAACAACAGGTTCTGCATCGCCACCCCAATCGCCGCCAGCGGATTCAGCGGGATGTACACGATGTCATCCTGCTGCAACAGCACGTTCGCCGTCGCATCCCCACGCTGCGTGATGTCCTTCAGATTGATCACCGTCACGTGCCGCTTGTCCGGATCCGGCGACGCCTTGATCACATAAATCCGCTCCGGCCACGCCAGCCGCGTCGGCTGCGCATCCGCCAATGCCGCCACCAGCGTGTCCCGCCCCGTATACGGCCGCGGCCCTGGCTTGTTCGCCTCCCCAAAAATGTAGTACTGTTGGCTCTCGTACTTCACGTCCACCTGCACCTTCACATCCTTGTAGTACGTCTGCAGCTTCTGCGCCAGCAGCGACTCCACCTCCGCCGGCGACATCCCCGCCACATACACCCGGTTCAGCAAATCCAGGTTGATCGTCCCGTCCGGCGCAATCTGCTGCGATACCCCGTTCACTTCCGGCGCCAGCGCCGCATGAATCGTCAGCACATCCGGCGGATTCACCGGAAACCGATCCGTCGACACCGTCTCCTGATACGCCTTCGGAAAATACTGCAACTGCGCCCGCTCCTCCTTCGTCGGCCCCGACGCGCAACCCCCCGCCATCACGCCAAACCCACAAGCCGCCAACGCCAACAACGCAGTCCCAGTCCGAGGCATGAGCGAATCTCCACGAAGCGAAAAGAAGCCCACAATTCCCACTACAACAGTACGGTCCCCAAAAGAGGGAGGATGCACGCACCCTGCAGGGCCCGTTTTATCCGGACCCTGCCCTGCGCGTCCAGTTACCCCAATTAACTCCCCCCAACTCCTGACCGATAAACCCCGGGCAGACAAGCGCAGGTCTTCCTGCCAGGCAGCATCGAGGCATCCATGGACATCGCCACCATCATTGGTTTCTTCATCGCCGTGGCCGGCATCGTCTTCGCCATGTACCACGGCACCGAAGGCGAATTCGGCGTCTTCTACTCCACCGAAGGTTTCGTGCTCGTCATGGGCGGCGCCATCGGTCTGGGCATCATGTCCATGCCCTGGCACGCCGCCAAGGGCATCCCCTCCTACATCAAAAAATGCATCTTCCACAAAGATGTCCACCCCCAGCACCTCATCCAGCAGATCGTCCAGTTCGCCGAAGTCGCCCGCCGCGACGGCGTGCTCGCCCTCGAAAACGCCGTCAAAACCACCGACGATCCCTTCCTCAAAAAAGGCCTCCAGCTCGCCATCGACGGCGCCGATCCCGCCGTCATCGCCCAGGTCATGGACATCGAGCTCTCCTCCATCGAAGAACGCCACCACCATGGCCGCAAAATGTTCGAACTCATGGGCAAGTACGGCCCCGCCCTCGGCCTCACCGCCACCCTCGTCGGCCAGGTCTGCATGTTCAAAAACATGGCCAGCGGCGGTAGCGGCGGCGGTAAAGAAGGCGGCGGCGGCGGCGATCAGGCCGCTTCCATCGCCCACGCGCTCCAGATCGCGCTCCTCGGAACCCTCTACGGCACCATCTGGTCCAACGTCGTCTGCGGTCCCCTCACCGATAAACTCGCCGTCCGCTCCAAGGAAGAAATGTTCAACAAGCAGATCATCATCCAGGGCATCCTCGCCATCCAGGCCGGCGACAACCCCCGCATCGTCGAATCCAAACTCCTCTCCTTCCTCTCCTCCGCCGAACGCGCCCACATGGCCCCCTCCGAAGGCGACAAAAAGTGACCGAAGAAGTCAGTAGTCAATACTCAGTAGTCAGTAGTCAGTAGACAGTAGTCAGTAGACAGTAGTGAGTAGTCGCGCATCGTCGTCCCTTCTGACTTCTGACTTCTGACTACTGACTACTCACTCCCGACTTCTCCCCCAAGGTGCCAAAATGGCCAAGAAAAAAGCCGCCGCCCCCGAACCCGCAGGCGAATCCGCTCCCATGTGGATCGTCAGCTTCGCCGACCTCGTCACCCTCATGATGTCCTTCTTCGTCGTCCTCTACGCCATGAAGCAGGGCGGAAAACAGCAGCAGCTCGAAACCACCGCCGCCATCGCCACCCAGTTCGGCTGGACCCCCCCGGCCAGCGACGATTCGCCCCTCGCCGAAGAAGCTCGCCGCCGCCTCGGCATGCCCCTCATCCACCAGGACGCCGGCTACGGACAGTCCGCCAACCAGGACCAGGGCGCCGAAGGTCAGCACCCCCAGGTCCAAACCATCAGCGACGGACACCAGATCGTCACCGGCGGCAAAATCACCTTCGACGTCGGCCAGACCACCATCACCCCGGATTCCCTCAAAACCGTCCAGGCCATCGCCAAACAAATCGAAGGCCGCACCAACGTCGTCATCGTCAAAGGCCACGTCTCCGCCGATGAAGTCGCCCTCCACCCCGACGACCCCAACGCCATGAACCTCTCCTACCGCCGCGCCGTCGCCGTCGCCGATGAACTCGCCAAGCTCGGCATCGACCGCCGCGTCCTCCGCCCCATGCCCTGCGGCCCCTTCGAACCCCTCCTCACCGGCGTCTACGATTCCGCCAGCCTCCGCCAGAACCGACGCGTCGAAGTCTTCACCACCGACCACACCGAATCCGAATTCCTCAAACCCCGCACCGTCCCCGCCAGCACCTCCTCCGCCCCCGCCGCCAAATAACACCGCAGCCATCATTCTGTCCCTCCCCCCCCGTTTGAATTCCCCCCCTCCGCACAGTATCGTTCGCTCCATGAAATCCGCCCTCCCCCTCACCCTGATCTTCCTCTTCGCCGGCTGCGCCCACGCCACCCACCGCACCCCAGACCTCTCCCGCACCCCCTCTCCCACGCCCCCCCACAAGAGCTTCCTCCAGCAAACCGGCGACGCCGCCTGGAACGTCGTCTCCGCCCCCGTCCGCCTCGTCATCCCCGCCAAAAAGCCCCCCAAACCCGCCCCTCAACCCGAAACCTACGAACCCGCCGAAGCCATGATCCTCATGCCCCCACCCTCCAATTCCCAGGCCCCCGCAACCCAGCCGCGCTGATCCCCTCCGCCCCTCCCACAGGAGAACGCCCATGCCCGCCGACACCTGGCAGCGCTACAAAACCTACTTCTGCCAAACCCCCGTCGCCGGCGGAATCGATCTCGACATCTCCCGCATGCACTTCCCCGACGACCTCCTCTCCCGCATGGCCGCCCCCCTCGACAAAGCCTTCTCCTCCATGGACGCCCTCGAAAAAGGCGCCATCGCCAACCCCGACGAAAACCGCATGGTCGGCCACTACTGGCTCCGCAACCCTCAGCTCGCCCCCACCCCCGAAATCCGCTCCGAAATCGAACACACCCTCGCCCGCATCAAAGCCTTCGCCGCCGATATCCACTCCGGCAAACGCCGCGCTCAGGGCGGCGTCCCCTTCGACTCCCTCCTCGTCATCGGCATCGGCGGCTCCGCCCTCGGCCCCGAATTCGTCAGCGACGCCCTCGCCACCCCCGACGATAAAATGTCCGTCCACTTCTTCGACAACACCGACCCCGACGGCTTCGACAAAACCCTCGCCGCCATCCCCAACCTCGCCCGCACCCTCACCCTCGTCATCTCCAAGTCCGGCGGCACCAAGGAAACCCGCAACGGCATGCTCGCCGCCGCCGCCGCCTACAAAGCCGCAAACTTGACCTTCGCCAAGCACGCCGTCGCCATCACCGGCGATGGCTCCGAACTCGACAAAGTCGCCGTCTCCGAACAATGGCTCGAACGCTTCCCCATGTGGGACTGGGTCGGCGGCCGCACCTCCGAACTCTCCGCCGTCGGGCTCCTCCCCGCCGCCCTCCAGGGCATTGACATCGACGCCCTCCTCGCCGGCGCCCGCGACATGGATGCCGCCACCCGCTCCCACGAACTCCGCAAAAATCCCGCCGCCCTCATGGCCCTCATGTGGCACCACGCCGGCTCTGGCAAAGGCCTCAAAGACATGGTCGTCCTCCCCTACAAAGACCGCCTCCTCCTCTTCTCACGCTACCTCCAGCAGCTCGTCATGGAATCCCTCGGCAAAGAAAAAGACCGCTCCGGCAACACCGTCCACCAGGGCATCGCCGTTTACGGCAACAAAGGCTCCACCGACCAGCACGCCTACGTCCAGCAACTCCGCGAAGGCATCAACAACTTCTTCGTCACCTTCATCGAAGTCCTCCACGACGCCACCCCCATGTCCTCAAGCCCGGGAACCGCAATCCCTGGCCAAAGCGCCGCCTTCCAGGTCGAACCCGACGTCACCTCCGGCGACTACCTCCACGGCTTCTTCCAGGGCACCCGCCGCGCCCTCGCCGAAAACAACCGCGAATCCCTCACCATCACCGTCCACCAGCTCTCTCCCAACGCCATCGGCGCCCTCATCGCCCTCTTCGAACGCGCCGTCGGCCTCTACGCCGAACTCATCAACATCAACGCCTACCACCAGCCCGGCGTCGAGGCCGGCAAAAAAGCCGCCACCGCCGTCATCGCCCTCCAACGCAAACTCCTCGCCGCCCTCCGCGACGGCAAAACCGGCACCGCCGACCAACTCGCCGCCGCCATCGGTTCCCCCGACGAATCCGAAACCGCCTTCCTCACCCTCCGCCACCTCGCCGCCAACCCCGCCTCCACCCACATCAAAATCCAAGGCGCCGGCCCCACCGCCACCTTCTCCCGCGCATAATATCCCCGGTCGCTCAACCCCTGTGCATCCGCCGTCGCTTGCGTCCGTCGCGACCCGTGCCCATCCACATTGCAGCCGTTCTTTCTCGCCCCCTGCGTCACCTCATCGTACTTCCTGCCCCTTAAACCCGTCCTCCGCTCATCTTTTACCCCCACCCGCTCGTCCGCCTTCCCGTTTCGGCCCCCGCTTTGCTTTGCCTCCCCTAAGGCTCCTTCGCCGGACCCCCTTTGCTGGAGGAACTGTCATGCCTGAACTCGACACCCCCACCCGTATGTCCGCCGCCGCCCAGGAATGCGCCCCCAACGTCTACCGCCTCCCCACCGGCATCTCCAACGCCTACTTCGTCGCCATCGACGCCGACGAATTCGTCCTCATCGACGCCGGCCCCAAAGGCTACGCCGACCGCATCCTCGATACCGCCGCCGAACTCTTCGGCGCCGCCCGCCCCCGCGCCATCCTCCTCACCCACGGCCACTTCGACCACGCCGGCGGCCTGCCTAAACTCCTCCAACACTGGCCCGATACCCCCGTCTACGCCCACGCCCTCGAACTCCCTTACCTCAACGGCGGACACCGCTATCCCCCCGGCGATCCCACCGTCGGCGGCGTCATGGCCAATATGTCCCGCTTCCTCGATTCCTCCAAACCCACCCGCGTCCCAGCCCACATCCGCCCACTCCCCGATGACCTCGGCGAACTCGACTTCCTCCCCGGATGGGAATTCCGCCCCTCCCCCGGCCACACCCCCGGACACGTCAGCTACTGGAACGCCCAGCACCGCATCCTCATCGCCGGCGACGCCATCGTCACCATGAACCAGTACAACCCCGTCAAAGCCCTCTCCCAAACCCCCGAACTCTCCGCCCCGCCTCCCTACGCCACCTACAACTGGCACCATGCCCGCCAATCCGCCCGCGCCCTCGCCGAGCTCGATCCCTACTTCCTCTGCGCCGGCCACGGCGTCCCCATCAACGGCGACACCCTCGCCTCCGACCTCCAAGCCTTCGTCAAAAATTTCCCCGCCCCCACCTACGGCCGCTACCTCGCCACCCCCGCCCGCTTCAACCGCCACGGCCCCGTCTACATCCCACCCGCCCCCGCCGACTACACCAAACGCGCCGCCATCCTCACCACCACCACCCTCGCCGCCCTCGGCCTCTACACCCTCCTCCGCCGCTCCAAATCCAACAACTGCCCCTCCTGAAATTCGTGTCCATTCGTGCAAATTTGTGGACCCGTCCGTCGTCGGTGGGGGGGGAAACCAACCCCCTCTTTCGTGCCCTCCGTCTGACTATCTCGAAACATCCGGGTTTGCTTCACGCCCAATCCAATCATCGGCGTCCATCAGCGTCCATCGGCGGCCACTCCCGCCTCCATTCAATCCCACCCCGTCCATTCGTGTAAATTCGTGTACATTCGTGGATAATCCCCGTCGTCGTCCTTCGTGTTCTTCGTGCCTTTCGTGGCTAATTTAAAGTCGTCGCAAAAATAAAGCCGCCCCGAGCAAGGACGGGCTACCGGCGGCACCGGACGAAACACGCTTATGGCTGCTTCCTTCCGGACCTGACCAGGTTCACGGTCCACCCGTGCACCGGGCCCGCCCATGCTCGAGGCGTCTGACCGCCACTATACCATCCCCAATCCCCACCGCAAACGCCCCCCTATGGCTTCGGATTCATCGCCACCAACTGCTCCGCCTTCGCGTACCAGTCCGATTCCGTCATTGTCGTCCCATAGATGTGCGCCCCGCCTCCCACCAGCGCCACCTCAAAATAAGCTCCCCTCTTCGAATTCCCCTGCACATAGTTCACCGCCGCCACTTGATTCATATTCAACACCAGCGCGTCCAGATGCACAAAGCGCGGCGGCCCCTCATATGCGCTTACCACCGCCACCGCGCCCGGCGCATCCTGCCCCAACGCCACCGCCCCAACCGCACAGCACAAAACTCCCGCCAACATCCAGGACCGAACCATAAACAGCCCTCTCCAAAATCACCCTGCTCCGCAGCACGACCACCGCGCCGCCTCTCCACCTCCCCACGCGACACCCCCCGCAAAACCCCGCAACTCGGCGAGATCCCGCCCCTCGGCTCGATCCGAATTGAACCACTCGACCGAATTTTCCAATTTTTCCCGCCCCACCCCCTCACTTCCGCACCAAATGAAACTTCCCCCCCAACACCCCCCGATACCCCGCCAACCGCCGATCCCGCGATTCCTTTAGCACCAGGTCCCCCAACTGCCGCACCGCCAGCGCCCGCTCTCCCGCATCCCAATGCGCCAGCGCCAGAAACATCATCACCACCGGATCCCCAGGAAACTCCCGCCGCGCCTTGTCCAGCACCCGAACCGCCCCGCGCGCATCCCCCACCGTCCGCAAACTCGACCCCAACCCCACCAGCGCCGCATGTAACCGCTCCCCCTTCAACCCCTCCGCAATCGCCCGCCGATAAACCCCAATCGCCTCCCCCTCCCGCCCACGCCCATCCAACCCCACCGCCTCCTCCAGCAACTCTTCCGCCGTCACCGCACCCATACCGCATCCCTGCAAAATTCCCACCGCTTCACGTGTATCGCCATCGTTTAGCCGGCGGGCTTGCCCGCCGCACCTGACAGCTCCCGAGCCCCTATATGAACTAGAAGCGCTCTAACGCCAACTCACAATTGCCAAACCCGCACAACAGACGATCACGATAAAAAATCTAAAACCAACCCCAAACCTCCGTGTTCCTCCGGGCCCTCCGTGGTGATCAATCCAGCTCTCGCATCGAATGGATCAATCCATTCAGTGACAGCAGATTTGTGCAAGTTGGTGCGCATTTGTGGACAATTCCCGTCGTCGCGTCAGTTCGTGGCCCAACCTCGCCATCCGCCCCTCAGCTCCCCATCATCCCATCCCCACTCCCTTCTTGCCACAAAAACTGCCTTGCGAGGATTCGCAAAGCCCCACCGTCCCCCATAGCCCTTCCGCCACATTCCCCTTGACCCTCCCGTTACGTCACCCCACATAATGCCGGGGCAGTGGTCCTCCTTCACGGAGCCCCTCATGCCTTACACCGTCAAGCAAGTCGCCGCCCTCTCCCACGTCAGCATCCGCACCCTCCACTTCTACCACGAAATCGGCCTCCTCCACCCCGCTCACATCGCTCCCAATGGCTACCGCTTCTACGAGGAACCTCAGCTCCTCACTCTCCAGCAAATCCTCTTCTACCGCGAACTCGGCTTCGAACTCCGCCAGATCAAACAAATCCTCTCCCGCCCCCGTTTCCGTAAAGCTCCCGCCCTCCGCTCCCACCGCAAAACCCTCGAGAAAAAACTCGCCCACACCCGGCAATTGCTCGACACCCTCGACAAAACCCTCTCCCACCTCAAAGGAAAAATGAAAATGAAACCCAACGAGCTCTTCACCGGCTTCACCGTCCCCCCAGGCGGCGACCGCACCGGCGAACACCTCAAACTCGGCGGCCCCGCCGGCGAACCCATCGACTGCAAACTCTCCGCCAAAGATACCCACAACGCCCTCGCCATCTTCGAGTCCACCTGCCACGCCGGCGGCCCCAAACACGCCCACCACCACCAGGACGAATGGCTCTACATCATCGACGGCGAATTCGAATTCCACCTCGACACCCAAAAATTCCGCCTCCGCCCCGGCCAATCCATCTTCATCCCCCGCAAAATCCCCCACGTCTGGGCCTCCACCACGCCCTCCCCCGGCAAAGTCCTCAACATCTATCACCCCGCCGACTCCATCGAAGACTTCTTCCGCCAAATCGCTACATACGACGGCAACCCCCCCATCCACCTCGCCCTCGGCCTCAAAGGCCTCCACGACTTCTTCCACTCCCACGGCATGGACCTCCTCGGCCCACCCATCGGCTGGAATGACCAAACCCCCATGCCGACCTGACCGCATCCCCCGGCGCGCACAACCTGGCAAACCCTGCGCGCATTCCCGGCAAAAAATTCCCTCCCCAACCCCAACCCCCACAACGCCTTACCGCAAAACACCCCCGACCTGTGTGCGCACAAAGTGGGCGCACTATCCTCTTATAGAGGAGCATTGCGCCATGGCCAAACCCCTACAAAATCCCTTCGTGGTCCTTCATTTCTTCGCATCTTCGTGCTTACGTCGGCGGGGTGGGGAGGGGGGGCTGTGTCGAATTCCCGCAAAAACCTCATACACAAGCACAAAAACCCCACATTTGCAAAAACACAACGGCAAAAACTCAACGTTTTTTGCAAAAACCTCAAAATCTACGAGCAAAACCCCATCTCTTTTACCCAGGAGTCCCCTATGCCCTCCCTTTTCGACCCCCTCACCCTCCGCTCCGTCACCCTCCGCAACCGCTTCGGCGTCTCCCCCATGTGTATGTACTCCTCCGTCGACGGCCACGCCACCGACTTCCACCTCGTCCACCTAGGCTCCCGCGCCATCGGCGGCTACGCCCTCGTCATGGCTGAAGCCACCGCCGTCACCCCCGATGGCCGCATCTCCCCCGACGACGCCGGCCTCTGGAAGGATTCCCAGATCGAACCCCTCGCCCGCATCACCCGCTTCCTCAAACAACACCGCGCCGCCCCCGCCATCCAACTCGCCCACGCCGGCCGCAAAGCCGCCACCGCCCGCCCCTGGGGCCACCCCCACCCCAACAAACCCCTCTCCGAAGCCGAAGGCGGCGGGGCGGGGTGGAAAATCGTCGGCCCCTCCCCCATCGCCTTCGACGAAGGCTACCAGGTCCCCCACGAACTCACCCTCCCCGAAATCCACCAGATCCAGCAAGCCTTCACCGCCGCCGCCCAACGCGCCCTCGCCGCCGGCTTCGACATCCTCGAACTCCACGCCGCCCACGGTTACCTCCTCCACGAATTTCTCTCCCCCCTCGCCAACCACCGCACCGACTCCTACGGCGGCTCCTTCGACAACCGCATCCGCTTCCTCCTCGAAACCGTCCGGCAGGTCCGCACAGTCCTCCCCGATTCCAAACCCCTCTTCGTCCGCCTCTCCTGCACCGATTGGGCCGACGACCGCGGCGGCTGGAACCTCGAAGACTCCATCGCCCTCGCCAAACGCCTCAAATCCGAAGGCGTCGATCTCATCGATTGCTCCTCCGGCGCCCTCATTCCCCGCGTCGCCATCCCCGCCGCCCCCGGCTACCAGGTCCCCTTCGCCCACGCCATCAGCAAAGACGCCAACATCCCCACCGCCGCCGTCGGCATGCTCACCGATCCCCACCAATGCGCCGCCATCATCGCCGATGGCCAGGCCGACATGGTCTTCACCGCCCGCGAATCCCTCCGCGACCCCTACTTCCCCGTCCACGCCGCCCGCGCCCTCAACGCCCGCGACAAACTCCACCTCCCCGACCAATACCTCCGCGCCTAACGCCCCGTCCCGCCACCGCGAAAGTCCGCCTCCGCAAGGGCCTTCACATGCGCGAACACCGCCACATGCACCTGATGGATGATCGCATCCGACCACAACCGCCAATACGCCCCGGGGAACATGCGGTTCGTATACCACGACGTCCCCACCAGCCGCGTCCGATTCCCCGGCAGCGCGATCAACTCAAACCGCGCCTCCTTCGATTCCAGATACCCATCCAGATGCGGCGGATGAATCCCCGGATACAGCGTCCACTCCGTCATCGGCTCCGGCGTGTTGAGCACATCGAACGCCAGTTCCCGCGGCTCATCCCATGTCCGGATGTTTTCCGCCGCCGACCCCGTGGAAAACACGCAATACCGCCGCGCCCCCACACCCCGCCCCACCAGATCGGCACGCACCGGATACGCAATCCCCAACTCAAACGGCCACTGCGTCGGCCGCTTCATCGCCGGAAACTCCACCAATCTCCGCCACACCACCTCCGGCGGCGCATCGATCTCCACCGTACTGGTCAACTCGATCGTCGCCGGCTGCAACCGCGCCACATGCTCCGCCCCGCCGGCCATCGGAATCAGCAGCACCAGCAGCAATCCCGCCACCGGAAATCCCGCCCGAAACATATGCCCGCGCCACATCCACCGGTGCAGCGGATACGCAATCGACGCCCCCACAATCGCCACACTCATCCACAATGGCGCCGCCATCGCAATGCAGACAATTCCCTCAATCCCAAATACCAGCATCCCCATGAACAGCGCACACTGGCACACCATCGCCGCCAGCACGCACTGCCAGAACGACCGCGGTGCCCCAATTCCATGCAGCAGCGGCGCCCCAATGCCGAGCACGCACGGCGTGCCAATAAACAACGTCAACCCGTAATCCCCCGCCACCGTCGTGCACAAAAGTATGTCCGCAATCCCCACCAGCGCAGAGATTCCCGCCGCACAAAACAGGCTCGCCGACGCATCCCGCGGAAACCACCGCGCCCATGCCGGCCGGTCATGCACGACATTCCTGAGGGAAAAATCGCCCGGAGGTTCCGGTGTCCCCGATTCGTGTGCCATCGAACTTCCCTTTATCACCACTCCCATCTTTCGGCAAACCCGCTCATCCCGCCACAGCGAGAAGGGCGTGGCCATCTTTTGTGGCATCGGCGTCCCGCCGATGTTCGGCCCAAGGCCGATGCGCCCAGGGCTCGCGGATCTTTATTCCGGACACAGCGGCCTGCGGGCCGCCATTGGCGGAGACGCCAATGCCACGATTGACTGCCACAAAAGATGGCCGCGCCCAGCGACAATCGCTTCCGGGGCGGCATTGCGAAAATTCATCATCACCGCATGCCGGCAAGCTCGCTGCGATTCTTTCTGAAGACCCGGTTCATCCGCTTCGCGCTCACTCGTTTGGAGGCGTGTGGTGGAGATCGGCGCTCCACGCGCAGCGAGACCAGCCGTTCCTCGTGCCGCTGGGCTCCTACGCCGGCGTTGCCGAACCACTGTGCGAGCGTGCCGCCGGCGCGGCGGGTCGCCCGGTCGCGCACGAAGGCGGCGATCTCTCCCAGGAACACGCGGCCGGTGTGCATCACGCCGAAGCAGAACTGTTGCCGCGAAAACTTGCTTTCGCTCAGCAACCGCCACACACGCCGAGGCCGCAGATGAAACGCCAGTTCCAGCAGCTTCACCGCCAGAAAAAGTTCCCATGGCCGCATGTGCGGCTCCGCCAGCACCTGGTGCCGATAGTCCCATCGCCCGAGTTCCTGCTCCACGACGCGCCGCTCGGCGGACTCTTCCGCAAAGATCGTCCAGGCATGCGGCGTCACATACATCGCGTTGAGATAATCGCCATCGTATGCCGCGAGCTGTTTCGCCGCCTGCCAGAAACGTCCCCATCGCTCCTGCCCGATGCCCACGATGTGGCCGATCACCGAATAAATGCCATTCTCCCTGAGCAGCCGGCATGCTTCGTAATCGACGCGCGTGGTCGAGCCTTTCTTCACCCGCCGCAACGTTTCCGCATCCGGCGTCTCGATGCCCATCAAGATGTATTGAATGCCCGCCTGCCGATAGAGCGGCAGAATGTCCGCATCGCGCACGATGTCGGTCGCCCGCATCGTCGAGAAGAATTTCACCGGCAATTCGCGCTGCGCCACCTCCCGCAAAAACCGCGTCCACACCGGCTTGAGCGTCGTCGGGTTTTCGTCCGCCAGCGTCACGAACCGCACCTGCTTCTCCCGGCACAACCACTCGATTTCTTCCGCGAGCTTCGCCGGATCGCGGTGCCGCCATTTCATCCAGAACCCGAATTGTCCGCAGTAGGTGCAGTGATGCGGGCAGCCGCGCGAGAATTGCACCGTCACCGCCCGCCCCAGGCCGAAGCATTGATAGGCGTCCCAGCCGCGCGGGCTCGCATCATCCAGCAGCTCCCAGCCGATGCGGAAATCCTCCATCTCGAGCGGTGCACGCTCGGCGGTGATCACCACGCGATCCGCCGCATCACGAAACGCGATTCCCTGCACATTCTCCAACGCCTCGCCATCCTCCAGAGCCTTCACCAGGGCCGCCGCCGTCGCCTCCCCTTCTCCGCGCACGATGATGTCCACCGCAGGGTTCGCGTGCAGGATTTCGCGCGCGTGATAGGTGGGATACACGCCGCCATAAACGGTTATCACCTGTGGGAGTTCCCGCTTGATCGCCGCCAGCATGCGCATGCAGACGGGATGCGCCGGGGTGCTCCCCGCATGGCCGGTCATCACCACGCGCGGCCGCCATCGCCGCACTTCTTCCACCACGCGCTCCACCGACAGGTGCTGGCATTCGGCATCCAGCAGCCGCACATGCGTTCCCTGTTGGAGCAGCGCCCCGCCGACCATGAGCAATCCCAGCGGCACCTGATGCCCCACGCCCACGCTGCTGGTCAGCGTGACATAGGGCGGGTTGATCAGCAGCACCCCACACTCTTCTTGTGTCCCTTCCATGGCCTATATCTCCAGATAAAACGGTTATTTCTGAAATGAGAGAAATCAGCTTGCAAAAAAATATTCTTATCGAGCAATGTGGCCGGGGCAGCGGTCTGTGCAGGAGCGATGCCGGGCGATCCAGCGGTAGGCGTGCGTGAGCGCCGGACGCAAGAGGCGGACATCCCACAGCCATGCGAGAGGCCTTGCCCACCAGATGGTGCGTGCGATCGCAGCGATGGCGGCGGCGCCGCCGAGGATGCGCAAGTCGCTTGTCACCAGTTTCATCTCCGTGAGCTGGCCCGGGGCGAAGTGGCGGCCGACCGGACTTTGCAGCGGAGCAAGCCGGAAGCCGCGGCGATGCAGCAAGGACGCGAACCGCGCCGCTCCCGCCCGGCACAGCGAACATTCGCCGTCATAGAGAACCCACGGCCCCGTGCGCTCCCAGCTCGTTTGCAGAATCCTGTCCATCGCCTGCTCCACTTCTCGGTGGTGGTGGTGGGGGTCAACGCCCGATCAATTTGCCGATCGCATTGCCCATCTTCGCCAGTTGGCGCCAGCCGGAGGGAGGCAATTTGCGCACCTGCATGTACCAGCCGGACATCGACTCCATGAACTCGGCAAGTTCGCCGAGGCGGCGCTGCGCGAGTTCCTCGCCGTCGGCTTTGGCGGTCGCGACGCATTCGCGGAGGACGGCAACGGTGGGGTCGATCTCGCGCTTCTTGCGTTCGTCCATGATGATCTGAAACAGCGCCCAGACGTCGTGGATGCTTTCGAAATGGTCGCGCCGGTCGCCCATGACGTGCACGATCTTGACGATGCCCCAGCCCTGAAGTTCTTTGAGGCTGTTAGAGACGTTGGAGCGGGCGACGCCGAGGGTGTCGGCAATTTCCTCGGCATGGAGCGGCGCCGGCGCGATGTGCAGCAGCGCGTGGATTTGCGCGACGGTGCGGTTGATGCCCCAGCGGGTGCCCATTTCGCCCCAATGCAGGACAAATTTTCCGATGGCCGGGGTCAGTTCCATGTGTATCTCCGATTTCAGTAATTACAGAAATAACATTCGGAACGCGAATGGTCAAGTGAATTCCGTTAAGATTCCCGCATGAAGCGGGCGCTGGTCATTTCGCTGGGGGGAGTGCTGCTGATTGTCGGATTGATTCTGGCCCTGGGCTTCTGGGACAGCTTTGCGGCCCCGCAGGATCATCTCTAGTGGGATGCGGCGGGCTTCCACGAGTCAGGCAATTCTCACGGGCGCTGGCTGTTCGGCCATGGGCCGGTGGATGCAAGATGGCGTTCCGATTCTCCGGTCCAGGTGGTTTATCCGCTCCAGGAGCCTTACGCGGAGTTTCTGCGCAGCGGCAAAAGCACGTTGGAGCGGAGCGACGACTCGCCGGGCCGCTGGACGCACGTCGAGTTCTGGAGCGCGGAGGACCACGGCGCGTGGCAGCGTGCGACCATGGACCTGTCGCGCGAGCAGACCGCGATCAATCACGCGTTGCATGTCGTGGCGGTCGAACGCGGAAGTTTCTTCTATGGCTGGATTCCTCTGGTTCTTTCCTGCGGCGGATTTATTCTCCTGGTCCTGATGGCGCGGCCGCTCGGACGAGTGCGCGTGGGCGTGGCGCTGCTGTTCATGATGGCGCTCGCCACATCCGTTACGGCGTGGGTGCGATCAAGCGGCCATTACTGGGCACGAGATGCGATCATGCATGGGACGTCGGTTGCGGGGCTTACATCGCACCATGTTTCGCTGTCCATTTTGCGGGGCAAGTTGCTGTTTGATTCGGGCGACAGTTGGACCGATGTCGGCGATTCCCGGGTTGGCTGGCTATTCGGAAAACGAGCGGAACTGACCGACACCGATTTGCCGCCAACCATTGCGGGCTTTGGCTTTCAGCGGTACCACATTAGCCGCGGTTTCGCCGGCAGGGACGGTACGTGCCTGGCCGTTCCGCTGTGGGCGGTAATCTTGTTGTGCGCGGCCTATCCCGTTTTTTTCGCGGTGAGTTGGTGGAGACGCCTCCACCGGGCTCGGAATCCCTACGCGTGTCCGAACTGCGGTTACGACCTGCGTGCGTCGGCGCGCTGTCCTGAGTGCGGCCACATCGTTTCGAGCTCGACCGCTTGAAAGGCGCTTTGCTGAGTCGCTGCAAGTTTGCATGAACGCCCAGCCCTGGCTGCCCCCCCATTTTTTTGAGTTTACGGCACGCGCGCGCTACCATTTCCGGTCCCGCAGTGGTTCGCGGGTGATCCTCAGGAGTCGCCCTTTGGCCATCTTTTTTGTTGGCATCATCAGCGTCGGGATCGTTGTCGGCACCGGCGTCTACATCGGGGTCATGAATAAAATCTGGTACGACAAACAGCGCGATGATCGGCAGCCGCCGCCGCCGCGCGATTGACCCTCTCGGTCCCCCCCCCGCGCGCAGCCGCCCGCGCCCCCTTCGTTGTCTGAGCCTCTCAACAGCGCTACCATTGCCGGTCCCGCTTTCCTGCGAGGTCCGCCCATGCCCGATGTCGCTTCCCACCCGCCGGCCCCGCGCACGCTGGGCCAGCTCAAAGCCTCCGGTTACCGCTCGCTTTCGGTCAAAGACGAGCTGCGCAAGAACGTGGTGGCGCGCCTGCGCTCCGGCACCGAGCTGTTCCCGGGCATCCTGGGTTATCGCGAAACGGTCATCCCGCAGATCATCAATGCGATCCTTTCCAAGCACGACATCCTCTTCCTGGGCCTGCGCGGGCAGGCCAAAACGCGCATCCTGCGGATGCTGCCGGAGTTGCTCGATGAGTGGTTGCCGGTACTCTCGGGCGTGGAAATCAACGACGATCCGCTGCGTCCGATCACCACCGCGGGCAAGCGTCTGGTCGCCGAACAGGGCGAAGATTCGCCGATCGAATGGATTCACCGCTCCGCGCGCTATCACGAAAAACTGGCCACGCCGGACGTCACGATTGCCGACCTCATCGGCGAGATCGACCTCGTCAAACACGCACAGGGCCGGTACCTCTCCGACGAATCCACCATGCACTTCGGCCTCATCCCCCGCACGAACCGGGGCATCTTCGCCATCAACGAACTGCCTGACCTCGCCCCCAAAATTCAGGTCGGCCTGTTCAACGTGCTCGAAGAACGCGACATCCAGATCCGCGGCTATCCCATCCGGCTCAACCTCGACGTCTGCATGGTCTTCTCCGCGAACCCCGAGGATTACACCAACCGCGGCCGCATTGTGACGCCGCTGAAGGATCGCATTGGTTCGGTCATCCGCACGCACTATCCGGCTACCGTTCAGGAAGGCATCGAGATCGTCAAGCAGAACGCCTGGCTGGAGCGCGAGACCGGCTTTGAGGATGGCAGCATTCGCATCCTGGTGCCGCAGTATATTCACGAGGTCCTGGAGGAATTCGTGCGCCAGGCGCGCAGCAGCCCGCACATCAACCAGGCTTCCGGCGTGTCGGTGCGTTGCTCGATCGCCAACGCGGAGAACGTCGTGTCCTCCGCCGAGCGGCGCGGGATCGTGCTTTCCGAGAAGCGCGTTATCGCCCGCATCGACGATCTGTCGTTCATCACGGCCAGCTCGCGCGGCAAGCTGGAGCTGATGCTTGCCGAGGGAGATCATGCGGAAGACAAGCTGATTCACGCGCTGCTGGGCGAGGCGGTGAAGCAGGTATTTTCGCGGCGTGCCGAGCTTTCGCAGTTTGATGATGTGGCGATGCAATTCAAAGGCGGCGTGACGCTGCAAGTGGGCGACGATGTTCCCACGCCCGTGATGCTGGAAAACTACAGCCACATCAAGGGTCTCAAGCAGGCCGCCACGACGCTCGCGGCCGATCTGGGCCTGGATCCCAAGGATTCCGCTTCGGTCGTTTCGGCCGGCGAATTTCTGCTCGAAGCGCTCTACGTGAACAACCGCCTGAGCAAGGCGTCCATCCGCGGCAAGACATTCTTCCGTAAGTAAGCATCGTGTGGCATCGGCGTCCCGCCGATGTTCGGCCGAAGGCCGATGCACGTAGGGCCTGAATCCCACGCAGCACAAAGCGGCCTCTGGGCCGCCATGGGCGGGACGCCCATGCCACACCCTCCCCCAAAAATTATTTTTCCGGTTCCCGCGCGGTCGGGCATGTATTCTTGTATGTCAATGCTGATGACAGAATCGGATGCCCTTCGCCACTACGCCGACTCGCGTTCCTCGGACGCGTTCGCCCAATTGGTCGCCCTGCACGCCGACTGGGTGTACGCCGCCGCCGCCCGCCTGGTGCGCGACCGCCAGCTTGCCGAGGACGTCACGCAGGCGGTGTTCCTGCTGCTGGCGGAGCATCCCCATAAGGTGGCGGGAAAATCCCTTACCGGCTGGCTTTTCAACGTGACGCGCCACTGCGCCGCGCACGCGTTGCGCGCCGAATCCCGCCGTGCCGCACATGAAAGGCGGGCCGCCACCATGACGCCCGAATCGCCGCCCGATCCCGACGAGGTGTGGAACGATCTTTCGCCCAACCTCGAGCGCGCCGTCAGCCGCCTCCGCGAAGCCGATCGCCAACTCGTGTTGCTGCGTTTTTACCAGAACCACTCGCTTGCCCAGATCGGCCAATCCCTGAACATCTCCGAGGACACCGCCCGCAAGCGCGTCGGCGCCGCTGTCGAACGACTGCGTTCGTTGCTGAAGGTCACCGGCGTTCCGGCGGTCGCGCTCACCGTTCTGCTGGCCGCACGCACCGCCCCCGCCGCCCCCATCACGCTGAAAGCGTCCCTCTGCGCCGGCGCCGTCGCGCCCTCCGCCGCCACGATCACCCTCGCACATGGAGCCGCCAAAATGATCCTCTTTTCTCAGGTCAAATTCGCCGCCGCCGTGGTCACCTCCGCGGTGCTCCTCACCGGCGCGGGGTTCCTGGTGGTCCGGTCATCCCTGGCTGCCGCACCCCGGCCATCAGCCGCGCCTACCGCCGCCGCGCCCCCCACCGCCCCCGCAGTCGCCGCCACGAAACCCGACCTCTCCACGCCCCAAGCCGCTTACCTTTCCGCCATGGCCGCCCTTCGCCAGGGCGACCGCGCCGCGCTCTATCGCTGCCTCACCGCCGATCCCGCGCGCGCCCCGCTCCCCATCGATGCCGCCCTCTCCTGGAATCTCGCCCTGAACCACCTCTTCGCCGCCGCCGACAAACGCTTCGGCCCGCAAGCCTCCACGCCCCTTCGCGGCGGCGCTGTCACCATCGATATGATCGGCGACCTCTTCGCCTCCGCGCTCGGCCCCGCCGCCGTTCTCAAAAACCCCACTCCCGATACCGCCGAACTGAGCATCGATGTTCCGCCCGAACTTCTCGACCGTCTCCCCGCCGACTGGAAACCGACCGTGCAGAAATGGTCCGGCCGCCCCATGCGCTTTGTGAAGCAAGGCGACCAGTGGAAATTCGATATCGATCATTCCATGCAGGTTGAATCGGACCTCGCGCCGGCGGGCAAAACAACGGCGGAAAACAACCAGCTTATCACCACGATGCTCGAGCAAATCGCCCGCGGCACTGACAACGTCGCCACCGATATTGCCGACGGAAAAATCACCACCGTGCTCCTCGCCGGCCAGCAAAGCACCGCCGCCACCGACGGCGCCACGGAAAGCCACGGTCTGACCCACTTCGATTTCCACATCTTGCCTTACGCGCCCGAATCGGCCATGCCCTGACGGCCCGCCCGCAAAAATTCCACCGGCAGGTCCGTCCGCCCCTCCATCGTCAAATCCGCCAACCCTTCGCCCATCACGCTCGCAAACTTGAACCCATGCCCCGAAAACCCCGCCGCGAACACCACGCTGTCCGCGGCTTGATCCACGATGAAATGCTGGTCCGGCGAGTTGGTGTACATGCACACCCGCATGCCCATCGCCGGGCCGTCCGCCGCCGGAAGATGCCGCCCCAGCACGCGCCGGATCACCGTCCAATCCCCCGGCCGCTCCGTTCGGTCCACCGTCTCCGCCGTGCAGCGCTCCCCCGCAACATGATGCGCCACCTTCAGCCCCACCGGTCCGCCCTCCCAGTTTCCATCACGCCCGCCGCCCAGCCCCGCCATCGGCGGCCCATACACCAATCCACCTTCCTCCACCTCCAGACACCAGCTCGGAAACGCCCCGATCGCAAAGCGCTCCGGCTCCCGCGGCCACACCCATCCCATCACCTGCCGCGTCACCGTCAGCTTTCGGCGCATGTCTTCGAGCAGCCCCGCGCTCCACGCCCCCGCCGTCACGACGATTTTCCCCACCGCATACTCCGCCCGATCCGTGCGCACCCGATAGCCACTTCCCTCTCGGTCCCATCGCAGCACCCGCTCCCGCGCGCGAATCTGCGCCCCGCGCTTGAGCGCCCCGGTTGCAAAAGCCGCGACCGCCGCCTCGGGGCGCAAGAACCCGGCCTCCGCCTCATACACCCCTTCGATCCCCGCCTCCGCCAATCCGCGAAACGCGCCCCATCGCCCCGCGATCTCCGCCCCGCTCAACCGCTCATGCGCCAATCCATGCGCCCGCGCACTCGCGGCGCTGCCCTCGACCAGTTCGCTTCCCGCGCGCCCCATGTACAGCCCGCCCGTGATCTCCAGCACGCGCGCTCCCTCCTCCCGCTCAACCATCCGCCACCGCTCATACGCCCGCTTCAGCAACGGCACATAGTCCGCATGCTCGTAATACGCCATCCGTATCAACCGCGACTGCCCGTGCGAAGACCCCCACGCGTGCGGCACATCAAACTGCTCGATCCCCACCGCCTTCACCCCGCGCCGCGCAAGCTCCCACAGCGCCGCGCTGCCCATCGCCCCCACGCCGATCACCATGACATCAAACGCATGCACGCTCATGCGGCCATCCTACATCGGGAAGCGAAGGAAGGAAGCGGCGGCGGGGGCACGCGCCTCTGCCCGGTGAAACAATGCGCCTGCCGCGCCGGCGCGTATGATATTGCGCATGGACGATCCCGCCGCCCCCAATGCGCTGCCCTATCTTCCCGCTCCGATGCGTGAGCGCCCGCCGCGAAAGCCGCTCTCCGCGTGGGAAATCGCTTGCTGGATCGCGCTCGTGATCGTCATCGCCGTGCCCATCGCGTTTCCCGGTCTCGCCCGCTCCAAGGCCTCTGTCCTCACTCCCGCACGGGCTTCCTCCGAGCTCGCCCCACCGCCCATCGACTTTCTCCTGCAGTCCCGCTACGTCGTCGGCGTCGCGCAACTGATGCGCACGGCCCATCAGCCATCGCCCGCCGGCCTTACCGAGGCCCTCGACCGCGGCGCGCAAACCGATGCCGACCGCTTTCGCGAGCAGCTCGTGATTCGCGAATTGAAAGGGCCTGCCGCCGTCCGCAGCGCCCTCGAAAACTTCGCCGCCGAAGAGGGCCCGCTCGGCGCCGATGCCCGCCTCATCCTCGAGCGCGATGGCGTCCCGCCCGAGAAAAACCTGCCGGTCAGCACGCCGGAGGAATTGCAAGCCCATCACGGATGGTTCGGCGCCCTGGCTCTCGCCCACGACCTGCCCGATTCCGATCCCCGCCGCGCAGCCCCCATCCATGCCGCCGAACGCACCCTCCTGGCTTTCCTGGCCGCCTTCGGCATCGCCGGCGTCGCCACGCTCCTGGGCGTCGGCCTGCTGATCTTCTTCATCGTCCGGCGCGCCACCGGAAAACTCCTGCCCGCAAAACCTTCCCCTGACGCCTCCCCACAACGCCGCCCCTACCTCACCGGCTTTACCCTCTACGTCGCCCTCATCAGCACCATTTCCCTCCTCCTCCTCCAACTCGGAGCGCCCAACTGGCTTCTCATCCTCCTCTATTTTTCCAGCCCGCTCCTCGCCATCCTCTGGGTCCTCATCTGCGGCCATTCCTGGAAACAAATCCGCGCCACCACTGGTTTCAACCTCGGCAAGGGGTTCTTTCGTGAAATCTTCGCCGGCATCGTTGGCTATATCGCGGGACTCCCCCTGCTCGCCGTCGGCGTGCTCTTCACCATCCTCCTCATGCGACTCTCCGGCCTCAACGCCTCCCATCCGATTGAAGGCGCCATCTCCGCCAACCCGATCCGCCTCGCCATCCTCCTCGGGCTCGCCTCCGTTTACGCCCCGCTCACCGAAGAACTCCTGTTCCGCGGATTCTTCTACGAGCACTTGCGCTGGCGCCTCCGATACGTCTGGTCCGCCATCATCTGCGCCTTGGTCTTTGCCGCGGTCCATCCCCAGGGCTGGCCCGCCATTCCCACCCTGGGCGCCATCGCTTTCACACTCGCCACGCTCCGCGAATATCGCGGCTCGCTCCTGCCCGGCATGGCCGCCCACGCCCTCAACAACTCCTTCGTCCTCATCCTGCTGGCCGTGGCCATCTCGTAATGAATGGCAATTGCCGATGGTCCATTGCCAATTGATGAAGAGCGCCCCAATCGGCAATCGGCAATGAATCCCCGCTCCATGGTATAACCTCCCCTTTGCCTATCGGAGCCTTTCATGCCCACCCTCGCCTTCATCGGCGCCGGCAACATGGCCGAAGCCATCGCCCGCGGCCTTTTGCGTTCCGCCCTCTACGCCGCCCACGACCTGCGCGCGTGCGATCCCGCCGAACAGCGCCGCCACCTGTTCACGGACGAACTGAATATCCACGCCACCGCCGACTGCCGCCAGGCCGCCGCCGGCGCGGACATTCTCCTCCTGGCCGTGAAGCCCTTCGTGATGGCTGAAGCGCTCGCCCAGCTCAAACCCGCGGCCAAGCCCGACGCGCTTTTCATCTCGATCGCCGCCGGAATCTCCACGACTTTCATCGAATCCGCCCTGGGCGCCCCGCCCGCCGGCGCCAATGCCGCCAAGGGCCCGCGCGTCATCCGCGTCATGCCCAACACCCCCATGCTCGTGGGCAAAGGCATGTCGGCGCTCTGCCGCGGACGCTTCGCCACCGACGCCGACATCATCACCGCCGAGAAAATTTTCAATGCCGGCGGCCACTCCGTCCGCCTTCCCGAATCCGCCATTGATGCGGTCACCGCCGTCTCCGGTTCCGGTCCCGCGTATGTTTTCTTCCTCGCCGAAGCCCTGTCCGCCGCCGGCGCCGCCGCCGGATTGCCCGCCGCCGAAGCCGCGCATCTCGCCCGCCAGACCATCATCGGCGCCGCCGCCCTGCTCGAAGAATCCAAGGATTCCCCCGCCGAACTCCGCCGCAAAGTCACCACTCCCAACGGCACGACGCAGGCCGCCATCGAATCCCTCCAATCCTCAGGCTTCGAAAAAGCCCTCACCGCCGCCGTCGCAGCCGCCGCCCAACGCTCCAAAGAACTCGGCAAATAACCCCTGACTTCTGACTACTGACTACTGACTACTGACTTCTCACTTCTCACTTCTCACTTCTCCCCCCATGCTCTCTATCGAAACCACCCACACCTTCTCTGCCGCCCACGCCCTCCGCCTTCCCACCGGCGGCGCCGAGCCCCTCCACGGCCACGACTTCCACCTCACGGTCCGCCTCGCCGCCGACACGCTCGACGCGCTGGAAACCGTCCTCGACTTCCACCTTCTCGAATCCGCCGTCGAAAAAATCATCGCCCCCTTCCGCAACGCCAATCTCAACGATCTCGAACCCTTCAGGGCCGGCATCAATCCCTCCGCCGAGCGCATCGCCGAGCACATCGCCATGCAACTCCAGCGGGTCTTGCCCACCCTCGACGCCACCGCCGCCGGCCGCCATCTCCGCCTCACCGAAGTCCGGCTGACGGAAGCTCCGAACTGTCTGGCCATCTGGACGCCGGACTAAATCGCATTCTGCGCCCCCGCCGTTCCCGCCATGGGTCATGCGCCTTCCCCTTCAGTTATCGGCCGCAAAACCGCCCTTTTTCGTCCCATAACGAATAGCGCACACCCTTCCCCCACGCCAAGGTTGCGCGATTTTTCCCGCGCCCGCGCGTCCCATAACCCCTCCCGTCCAATAATCCGCCGCATCCCAACTCCGCAACGCCGCCACTTTTTCGGACGCAATGTCACCCCGCCATTCCTGCTTACCTCGCGCACTTTCAGCCTCAAGAATTCTTTTCACGCCGCCCGAAGATGCTCCCCGTGTTCGGAGAACTCTGCCGGCTCCGCAGCACCGTCGTGTGTCCCGGCAGTCCCTCGCTTTGTTCGGAGGTGCAACCCCCATGCGTCCGGCCCGTGGCTGCCGGACTCGCGCGTCCTGCCACGCCGTACCCTCGCGTTCCCCGCTGCCCCTCCCTGGGAGCCTTTACGGATGAAGGCTTCGGGAAGAGGCGTCAGTCCGCCGGGAACGCCTTTCACGGAGGATCTCCATGAGTCGTATCAACACCAACATCTCCTCGATGATCGCGGTCAACGCGCTCAACAAGAACAACAACTCCCTGCAAACCTCGTTGCAGCGTCTCTCCACCGGTTACCGCATCAACTCGGGCAAGGATGATCCCGCGGGCCTCATCGCCAGCGAATCGCTCAAGGCCGAGCAGCAGGCGACCACGACCGCCATTTCCAACGCCCAGCGCGCCGACAACATCATTGGCACCGCTGAAGGCTCGCTGTCGGAAGTCTCCAACCTCCTGGTCTCCATGCAGGGTCTCGTCGGCGATGCCGCCAACCAGGCCGGCCTGTCCCAGGATGAAAAAGACGCCGACCAGCTCCAGGTCGATTCGATCCTGAGCACCGTCAATCGGATCGCCAACTCCTCGAGCTTCGAGGGCGTCAAACTCCTCAACGGCACCTACGACTACACCACCTCGGGCCTCTCGACCACCTCCGCGTTCACGTCCATCAGCATCAACTCCGCCAAGGTCGGAGCCACTCCCCTGGCCGTGAACGTCAGCGTCATCACCTCGGCGCAGACCGGAAAACTGGAATTCCTCGGTTCCAGCAACGGCCTCAACGGCGCGTCGACCGTCTCCATCGCCGGCAACCTGGGCACCGTCCAGCTCTCGTTCGCCAGCTCCACCAAGAGCTCCGCGATCGTCGCTTCGGTCAACCAGTTCAAAGATTCCACCGGCGTCACGGCCATCCTTTCCTCCGACAACAAGTCCGTGACCCTCATTTCCAACGACTACGGCACGAGCCAGTTCGTCTCCGTCACCTCCAGCAACACCACCGCCCTTTCCACCGTTGACTCGAACAACGTCTCCACGACCAGCAACTACGGCCGCAACGCCACCCTCACCGTCAACGGCACCTCGGCCGTCTCGGACGGTCTCAACGTCAAGGCCGTGTTCGGCGACCTGCTCGACGTCAACTTCACCCTGAACTCCGACGCCAATACCAATGGCGCCAGCAAAACGTTCGGGATCACCGGCGGCGGGGCGACTTTCAGCCTCGGGGCCCAGGTGAATACCGCCAATACCGCTTCCATCGGCATTGGCAACATCAACACCGGGTCCATCGGGAAAGTCGTCCACAACGGGCAGATTTACAGCCTCTCCGACCTGGGCTCCGGCAAGACCGCCGCCGTCAACACCGGCGACACCTCGCTGGCCCAGACCATCGTCAACAAGGCGATTCACGACGTGTCGAACCTGCGTGGCCGCCTCGGCGCGTTCCAGTCCAACGTGCTCGGATCGACCATCGATTCGCTGAACGTCGCCCTGGAAAACGTGTCGAGCTCGGAAAGCGCCATCACGGATACCGACTTCGCGACGGAAACCGCCAACATGACGCGGAACCAGATCCTCGTGCAGGCCGCTGATTCCGTCCTGCAACAGGCCAACTCCGCGCCCCAGTCGGTCCTCAAGCTCCTGGGCGGCTGATCCTGACCGGATGAACGGGGGCGGCCGGTGACCGCCGCGCCGCTCCCGTCCCCTCTTCTTTAAGCCCGCGCATGCCCTGCGCCGGCCGCGAAGCGGGCCCCGGTGGTTTGCCGCGCACGTGAATATGGGAACCCGGAGCGGTTCCAGCAATTTCGGGTGTCGCCCGGGGCCGCCTTGGAACCGGAACACGAAATCCGCTCGGAGAGGCAGATGTGCAGCTTGTTTCTAAACTCGCCTGCACATTCCTCCGACGTTCAGTTTCGTGATTCGGTGCAGCAATGCAGGATCCAAGGCGGTCCTGGGCAGCCTGGGTCGGCTTTCTAGTGGCGCTTCGCCAGGGAGGTCTTCAGCCGTCGCCGGCTCATGTATTCCTGACCCCGGGGTCGTCCCGGGTCCGGGGTCTTGATCCTTAGTTCCCGGGTGTTTCACGGAAGTTTTGGCCGGTCGTTCCTTACGCTCCGGCATTTGAAACCGGACTCGCGTCCGCCGTGACAATGCCGAACCGTAAGCCCCTGATGGCTCACGCCGCGCACGAGAATCGTTGTGTGGGTCCATCCGCCGGCTTCATGGAGGATTCCCACAATGTCCCGTATCAATACCAACGTCTCCTCAATGATCGCGGTCAACAGCCTCAACAAAAACAACAACGCGCTGCAGACCTCGCTCCAACGTCTTTCCACCGGTTACCGCATCAACTCGGGCAAGGATGATCCCGCGGGCCTCATCGCCAGCGAATCGCTCAAGTCCGAGCAGATGTCCACCCAGACGGCCATCTCCAACGCCCAGCGCGCCGACAACATCATCGGCACCGCTGAAGGCGCGTTGGGCGAGGTCTCCAACCTCCTGGTCTCCATGCAGGGTCTCGTCGGCGATGCCGCCAACCAGGCCGGCCTGTCCCAGGATGAGAAAGACGCCGACCAGCTTCAGGTCGATTCGATCCTGAGCACCATCAACCGTATCAGCAACTCGGCCTCCTTCGAAGGCGTCAAGTTGCTCAACGGCACCTTCGATTACACCACCTCGGGCCTCTCGACCGCGTCGGCGTTTACGTCGGTGTCGATCAACTCGGCCAATGTCGGCTCGACCGCCCTCTCCGTCACCGTCGCCGTCATCGCCTCCGCTCAAACCGGCCAGCTCAGCTTCGCCGGCTCCAGCACCGGCCTCAACGGCGCGGCGTCGGTCTCCATCGCCGGTAACCTCGGCACCGTCCAGCTTTCCTTCGCCAGCTCCACCAAGAGCTCCGCGATCGTCGCTTCGGTTAACCAGTTCACCGATTCCACCGGCGTCAAGGCGACCCTCTCCACCGACAACCAGAGCGTCGTCTTCACCTCCACCGGTTACGGCTCGAGCCAGTTCGTGTCCGTCACCTCCAGCAATTCCACCGCGCTGACCACCGATGATACCAGCGGCAATGCGACCACCAGCGACTACGGCCGCAACGCCACCCTCAGCGTCAACGGCGCCGCCGTGGAATCCAACGGCCTCGACGTCAACGTCGTCACGGCCAACTTCCAGGCCGACCTCACGCTGGCCTCCAATGTCAACACCAACGGCGCCAGCAAGACCTTCGGCATCACCGGTGGTGGTGCGACCTTCAGCCTCGGGGCTCAGGTCAATACCGCCAACAAGGCCTCCATCGGCCTCGGTAACATCAACACCGGCTCCATCGGCAAGGTCGTCTCCAACGGCAACGTCTATAGCCTCTCCGACCTGGGCTCCGGCAAGACCGCCGCCGTCAACAGCGGCGACACCTCGCTGGCCCAGAACATCGTCAACAAGGCGATTCAGGACGTTTCCAACCTGCGTGGCCGCCTCGGCGCCTTCCAGTCCAACGTGCTCGGATCGACCATCGATTCGCTCAACGTCGCGCTGGAAAACGTGTCGAGCTCCGAAAGCGCCATCACGGATACCGACTTCGCCACCGAAACCGCCAACATGACCCGGAACCAGATCCTGGTCCAGGCGGCGGATTCCGTTCTGCAACAGGCCAACTCCGCCCCGCAGAACGTCCTCAAGCTTCTCGGCTAATCCGACAGTTTGAGGTAGCAAAGTCCCCCTCGCGGCCCGCGCCCGAAAGCGCGGGCCGCTTTCGTTTTGCCCCATCTCCCCCTCCTTCCGATTTTCTTCTCCCTCCCCGGCTATAATTCACCCATTCCCCCAGGAGCCCCACCATGCACTACGCCTACGGCGAATACGACGGCCAGGACTTCCCCACCCCCGACTCCCTCTTCGGCTACAACCAGATCATGGACTTCATCCTCGCCTATGGCGAAAAAGCCCTCGACGCCATGCAGAAAATGGATCCCGCCGACGCCGAAATCCTCGAACAGCTCATGAAGGACGGCATGCTCGACAAGGTCGCCGGCAAATACCGACTCACCCCCCGCGCCATCAACGCCATGCAACGCCGCGCTCTTATGGAAATCTTCGCCCAGCTTCCCCGCGGCACGCGCGACGGACACCCCACCACCAACCCCGGCGCCGCCGCCGACCGCCTCGAAGGCACCAAAAAATACCAGTTCGGCGATCCCATCTCCGAACTCGACCTCAACGCCACCCTCCGCAATGCCGTCGCACGCCAGACCCACACCGATGGCGGCGTCTCCCTGCCCATCCAGCTCGCCGAATCCGATCTCGAGCTTCACCAGCTCGAAGGCTCCACCAACGTCGCCCTCTGCATCCTCCTCGATATGTCCGGCTCCATGATGCGCTACGGCCGCTTCCTCGCCGCCAAAAAAGTCGCCATGGCCCTCTCCGCGCTCGTCCGCCAACGCTTCCCCCAGGACACCGTCGATCTCGTCGGCTTCTATTCCACCGCCAGCCGCATCCGCGAAGAACAGCTTCCCCTCATCATGCCCAAACAAGTCTCCACGCATGAATACATGATCAACGTCAAATGTCCCCTCGCCGAAGCCGACAAAACCCACCAGCACTTCACCAACCTCCAGCTTGGCATGCAGATGGGCCGCAAAATCCTCGGCGCCCGCCAGGCCGAACAAAAACTCATGTTCGTCATCACCGACGGCCAACCCACCGCCCACGTCGACGGCGACACGCTTTTCCTCCAATATCCCCCCACCCGCACCACCGCCATGGCCACGCTCAAGGAAGCGCTCCTCTGCATGCGCGCCGGCATCCGCATCGCCTCCTTCGCCCTCATCGAAGATTACTACGGCATGGAATGGGTCGAATTCGTCGACCAGCTCACCCGCCTCGCCAAAGGCGTCGCCTTCTACTGCGCCTCCGGCGACCTCGCGAGCTGCGTCATGGAAAGCTACCTGTCAGGCAAAAAGAAAAAAACCTACATCGCCTGAACCGTGGCATCGGCGTCCCGCCGATGAACGGACCGCAGCCCGCCTCCCAACTCACGATCCTCCGCGCACGACCTGATCAACTGCCCGCGGGCGTCCGCCATTGCGACAACCGCTCGATGAATTCGACTTGCCAGCGCCAGCCGATCCACATCCTCCGTGCATACCACAATTCCCGCGTGCTCGGACTGCTTCCGGTGCAGCCGTATAAAATCCTTGCGATTAAGCGTGACGACAATTCGCGATTCGCGCGTCGCGAATCGAAGCACTTATTCATCAGGCCAGCGCACGTTCGCATGCCCCGATTCAAATACCGTCAAAACATCATGACCCAGACGCCGCAGTTCAAAGACCGCCCGCTGGGGAAAGTTCTCGTTGGAGTAAAGTCGTGCCACGCTCTAGTGCACCGTCAATTGTGAATTGATAGCCACACCATCACCCATACAGATGGATCAACAATGGGCCATCGTTTAGCCGCCTGCCTCCGGCGGGCGCTTTTTCGGAAGGGGTTCAATACCCCTTCCGAAAAATGTGAGCAACTCATCATTTCATCATGGATGTTCCACTAGGCAGTCTCATTTTCCACAATCTGCCGGTCAATCTCCGCCCGATTTGCCTCCACGTAGGCCCACGCATTCGCCAGATCTTGTGCCCGCAGGGTTGGATAATCCTCCAACAATTCCCTTTCGGAAACCCCCCCGCGCCGCGCCCGTTCCAAAACCCACACCGGAATCCGCGTCCGAATGATCCGCGCATCACCGCCGCAAACCGCGGGATCCGACTCAATCCCCGGAAAATCACGCCCCAAATCCCCCACCACGCGCGACACCAGTTCCCGCTTTTCTGCGTCACTCAGGGACGGCAATAAACGCACCACCTGCTCCAGGGCGACCGTCATAAGATGCTCCCAAAGATACCCTCAATCATACCACTCCCATGCAACCTGTCAGAACTCCCCTCCCTCCGCCCCGTCGCGCACCCTCCTCCCCTGTCTCAAATGCCCCCTCACTTCTTCTCCTCTCCCTGCGTCACCGCCGCCAGCGGCGACCACACCACCGTCACGTCTTGCTTCCCATTCGACGCACGCCCGAGAATGTTCCCCCGCTCGTCAATCCGCATCGGGCTCGAAGACACATAACCTGTCGGCAGCAACCCGTGAAGGTCGTACGCCATCCCATCCTTCCACAAAACACCATGCGACGCATCACTTGATCCCGGTCTCGCAACGTACACCACCCCCACGCTTGCCGCGCCGTTGGTCGCAAAAACAGACGACCGGTCGTACCCCGCGGGACCCATGTTCACGTAGCTCGCCGCCGTCCCATGCCACATCGCCGCACGCGCGTTCACATCCCCCACCTGCAAATTCCCGCGCGCCGCCCGGATGACCGCCGAGTCTTTGGGAGATGGCGTCAAATCCACCAGGCCCGTGGGGCTTCCGTTCCACATCACCGCGCGCTCGCCGCCGCCCGTGACCGGGTCCGGCTTCGAGAGGTCCCGCCGATAGTCCACCCCTCCAAACTGATGCTTCCCGTCCGTCGCAAAAACCGCCGCGTACGTGCTCTTTGGCGGCGTGAGGTCGATGAACTTCCCCTGCGCATACAGAAACGGCCGCGCTGCCTCCGGTTGTGGCGGGTCCGCATAGCCCACGATCTGGTCCCCGCACGCATCCTCCGGACGGATCATCGTCGCGCCCGACACCACCTCGACCGGCGGCCGATGCGGATCGCTCCAGATCAGCAAGACGCCCCTGCGCCCCGGCACGCGCCCCACGTCGCCCCGGTATCCCATGCCCACCACCGTCCCGCCCACTGCCAAAATCCCTTGCGTATTGGGCATGCCGTTCGGCGACAGAAGCGCCGCAAAATGGTCCGGCAACGTCCATATGCCCGCCACCATCGACCCGCCCGCCGCCCGCGATCCAATCAGCCGCCCCTCCTGTATGTCCCACACACCATGAATTTCGCCAGTGACCGGGCCATACACCGTCGCCCGATACGGCGCCTCCGGCAACCCCGCCGCCACCCCCCGCGCACCCCACGCGACCGCCATCACAACGACCGCAACTCCCGACCAACACCGCCGTCTCAGCATCTCGCTGCTCATCCGCACATTATACGGTCGCGGCCCTCTTTTGTGCTTCACCCAGGACCCGAAACAAATTCGGCGAGCGCCGAAGACCAAAAACACAGCCGCTTCGTGGTCCTTCGTTCCTTCGTACCTTCATGTTTTGGTCTGGAGCATCGCGTCAGGATGTTGCCGTGCCACAAAGTTCTCACGGGGAAATGCTCCGCCCGATGGAGTATGATCGCCGGGCTTCGATGAGCGGCCGCATGGTGGCGGCCGACCGGAACAGTGCGTTTCAGCGGAATGGCATCATGAAGATTTTGCTGGTGGGGTCCGGGGGACGGGAGCATGCGTTGGCGTGGAAGATCCGGCAGTCGCCGCTGTGCGATGCCCTTTTCATCGCGCCGGGCAATCCGGGCATGGCGGCGCTGGGGGAATTGCTGCCGGTCAAGAGCGGCGATGTGGCGGGGCTGGTCAAGGCGGCGAAGGATGCGGGCGCGGGGCTGGTGGTGATCGGACCCGAAGACCCGCTGGCGGCGGGGCTGGTGGATGCGCTGAAGGGCGAGGGGATCAAGGCGTTCGGTCCGCCGAAAGCGGGCGCCCAGTTGGAAGCCGACAAGGCGTTTTCCAAAAAGATGATGCGCGACGCGTCGATTCCCACGGCGGAGGGGCGGGCGTTTACGACGCTCAAATCCGCGATCGCCTTTGTGGAGACGCGCACCGAACCCCTGGTGGTCAAAGCCGCGGGCCTGGCCAAGGGCAAGGGAGTCATCGTGTGCAGCGATCCCGTCGAGGCGCTCGACGCGGTGCGGAACATCATGGAAAAGAAGATTTTCGGCGACGCCGGAAACACGGTCGTCATCGAAGAGCGGCTCGACGGCCCGGAGATTTCGCTGCTGGCGTTCGTCGATGGCAATCATGCGTATCTCCTGGAGGGGGCGCAGGATCACAAGCGGATCGGCGAAGGCGACACCGGGCCGAATACCGGCGGCATGGGCGCTTTTTCGCCCGCGCCGCTCCTCACCGATGAAGTGGTCGAGAAGGTGCAGCGCGAGGTCATCGTGCCGCTGATGGATTCCCTGAAGCGCAACGAAATCGATTACCGCGGCATTTTGTACACCGGGCTGATGCTCACCGCCGGCGGCCCCAAAGTGCTGGAATTCAACGCCCGCTTCGGCGATCCCGAATGCCAGGCGCTCATGGTGCGCCTGCAGAGCGATCTCGTCGAAGCGATGCTCGCCACCGTCGAGGGCCGGCTCGAAGAAGTGACGCTCCGCTGGGATCCGCGCCCGGCCGTCTGCGTGGTGCTCGCCAGCGAAGGCTATGGCTGGAAGCCTGACGATCAGGTGAAAAAGGGTGTGGAAATCACCGGTGTGGACGCGGCGGCCAAGGCCCCCGGCGTGCAGGTGTTCCACGCGGGAACGGCGCTGGCGAACGGCAAGCTCGTCACCAGCGGCGGGCGCGTGCTGGGAGTGACGGCGCTCGGCGACACCCTCGACGATGCCCGGCGCCGCGCGCAGGATGCAGTCCACAAAATCCACTTTGACGGCATGCAGTGGCGCAAGGACATCGGCCAGAAACTCTCGCGCCGCGAACGCTGATCTCTTCACGGGGACTCTTTGCAAAAGTTTAACGCCGCGGCCATCCGCCGGTAGCGCCGGCGGCTTAACCTCCTCCCGAAAAGATCGGGAGGATTCTCCATGAAAGGCACGCTCGCCATCGCTGTCATCATCGCAGCCACCTGCGCCCTGGGCTACCAATGGTGGCACGGACGCCAGGCCAACTCACAGGTCGCCGACAACTCCACGCGCTGGTTCGTCGATGCGGAAACGCACAAGCCCTTCCGCCAGAAAATCGCCATCGGCATGGCCGTCCCCGTCAAATCTCCCTTCACCAGCCGCGCCACCGGCTACCCCGCCGAATTGTGCTACTGGACGAAGGATGGAAAGCCCAAGCGAGACCCCACCCCAGTTCTCCTGAACAGCTCCATTGGCATTGACGAGCCCACCTTCTGCCCCGACTGCGGCCGCCTCGTCGTGGGCCACAATCCCTCCCCAACCCCCGGCATGAAGCCTCCTCCCACCCAAGCCGAATACGAGCAGCGTCATCAGGACGCCGAAAGATAAGTTTCTGTAAAGCGCCGAATCGCCTCCGTCTCACCGGGGCATTCGGGTTTGTGTCCGATACAAAAAAAGGATTGTAATTATGAACATGAAAAAACACGTAAGTGGGTTTACGCTGATCGAGCTGCTCGTCGTGGTGGCGGTTATCGCGGTGCTCGTGTCGATCATGATGCCGTCGTTGTCCGAGGCCCGAAAGCTGGCGCGCACCGCCGTCTGCGGCAACAATTTGCGCTCGATCTCGCAGGCGATGAACGTTTACGCCTCGGAGTGGGAAGGCGCCATCCTCGGCAACTCCCACACGACCGGCAGTGGCCTCTACAACGGAAACTACACCTCTTTTGCCCCCGCGATCTCCGCCAGCAACGTCCCCACCGTCCTCCAGGGCAATGACTGGATGAGCCCCACCGCGCAAGCGATGGGCTTCCACTTCAACACCGGCGGCGCCCCCAGCGACCGCATCGACCGCTTCATGGCCTTCCAAAACTACAAACCCTTCATCTGCCCGGAAAACCAGTGGGTCTCCACCACCTACACCGGCAGCGGCGGACCCAATTTCCCCATCCACCGCGTCATTTCCTACAACGCCGCCGCCGCCTTCCAGAATGTCAATATCAAAGGCAGCTCGATTTCCAGCTTTCAAGGCCAATTCGCAATTCCCAATGGGTGGATCCAGCTTCCCAACGAATACCGGCCTAATATCAACCGCATCGGAAACCCTTCGCAAAAAGTGTACATGGCCGATGGCGGACGCTGGTTCAGCGGCGGCTCCGGCTTCCTCTCCATGGACGACGACGGCGGACTCTCCAGCACCTCCGTCGGCGGCCTCGACCAGGATTACGGCCCATGGGACAACAACACCCGCGCCTACAACAAAGGCGCCAGGGGCGACGGCCGCGTCATCTCCATGCGGCACGGTTCGCCGATTCCGTTCGGCACTCTTTCCGCCTACAAGTTCAACCTCGCCTTCTTCGATGGCCATGTCGAAACCATGAACGGCCTCGATGGCTCCGATCCCAGCCTCTGGATGCCCAGCGGCTCCTCCGTCGGCGTTAGCGAAGTCACTACGCAATCGGATTGGCGCGCCAAGTATTTGATCAACGGCAACGCGCCGTCGATCCGCTGATCGCCCTCATCCGCACACAATCTTCAAGCAAAAATAACCAAGTCCCGTTGCAGCGCCGGTACGTTTCAGTGCGCATCGTGCGCCGTCCGCCCTGATCCCTGTTTCACGAAAGGTCAGAAATGAAAACCACCGCCCTTCTGGTCGCCCTCTCGCTCTCCGGAGCCCTGGCTGCCGTCGCCAACGCCGCCTCCGTCACCAAAACCGCCATCGGCAATGCCACCGTCCAGGCCGGTGGACCACGCACCGGAAACAACGGCCTCATCGATATGAATGTCGAAGGCCTCGCCAACGGCTCCTTCGCCAGCTATGCCGTCGTCGACTTCAACGGCTTCGGTCTCACCGGCAACACCGCCGTCAGCAACCTCACCCTCAGCCTCACCGAAGCCAACGCCTCTTTCACCAGCCCCGGCACCCTCGACGTCTATCTCGCCGGCAGCGCCTCCGCCAGCATCGCCAACTCCGGCGGCAGCCCGCTCACTTTCGATTCCACCGTCACCTCCGATCCCATCGGCATCAACAGCACCAATCTCTCCAGCCTCGGCGGCCTCACCTTGCTGGGCACCCTGGCTTTCAACACCTCCGGCAACACCGGCTCGGGCACGGTGGATACCTTCACGCTCAACTCCCTCACTGCCTCCGAGCAATCCTTCATCTCCAACCTGCTCAACACCAACGGCACCCTCCGCTTCGTGCTCACCGAAGCCGCAAATCCCGCCGCCACCGCCATGGCCGCCACCTTCGCCGGTTTCTCCAACACCAATCCGCTGACCCCCGGCCCGCAACTCACGCTGGTCACCAACGGCACCACCGCCGCCGCGCCCGAACCCGCAAGCCTTGGCGTGCTCGCCATGGGGGCCATCGGTCTCCTGGTGCGCCGCCGCAAGTAACGCCCTCCGCGCAAAAAGCAGACGGCCCGGACGCAGATGTCCGGGCCGCCTTGTTTCTTGCTCGGTCCCCCCATCACAGCGGCAAAATCATTTCCTGATACGTCGGCAAAAATCCCGCCTTCTCAAACGCCGCCCGCGCCCCGGGATTCTGGTCCGCCACCATCAGCCGCAACTGCGACAACCCGTGCCCGCGCGCCCATTCCGCCGCATCCGCCAGCAACCGCTGCGCAATCCCCCGCCGCCGATGCGTCTCCCGCACCGCCATGTCCTGGATGAACGCATACTCGCTGTACGTGTAAATCGGAATTTCCTTGTCGATCGTCACCAGGATGCACCCGACCACCGCGCCGCCCGTGGAACCAAACAGATCGCGCGGTCCCGGCAGCGCGGGATCGCGCGCCACCTGAATCAGCATGCGCTCATCGCCCAGCCGGCGCGACAGCCACCCCAGGTACCCTTCATGCAATCCCGGCCGCCGCTGCCAGCGCAACGGCATGTAGGCCTCGTGCTGCGCTTCCACCAGCATGCACAGTTCCACCACCGCCGGCAGGTCCTCCTGCGCCGCGCGGGCAAACTGAAGCTCCCGGCCCGAATTGGACGATCTCTGGTTCATGGCGGCGGATTATAGGCGCGTGGGAAATGCGCCGCCCTGCATGATAAAGTGGTGCCAGGAGTGAATCGCATGAACCCCCAACCTGCACCCGCCCCCGCGCCTCGTCCCGCGCCCGCCGCCGCCAGGCCCTCGAAGCCCGGGCGCTTCGGCACGCCCTGGGCCGTCGCCGCCGTCTTCATCGTAGGCATCCTCGTCGCCGGCGTTCCCTTCGGCATCCTCGTGGTCACCTGGGGCAACACCGTCGCCGGCGCTCCCGGCCGCGTGGGAACCGCCCTGACGCAAATGGCCGCCGACGCGATGCGCCCGAAATTCTTCCTGCGCGAGATCGTCGTCAGCAATATCGAGGACCTCAAGCGCCAGCAGAAACTCGTGGTCCTCGAACCCGTCGTGAGCGCCGACGTCACCCGCGAAGAAGGCGATTCGAGCTGGGGCATGTACTGGGGCACCAACGTCGCGCGCGTGGCCGTGAAAGACGCGCACACCCAATATGTGATCGACCTTTCCGGGATGCAAACCTCGGATTACCTCTACGACGATTCCGCCAAAACCCTGCGCGTGATCGTGCCCAAGCCCCGACTGGATATGGACATGATCTCGATCGATCCGGCCAAGATTCAAACGCTCGATCTCAGCGGCGGCTGGGCGCGCTGGGACAAGCGCGACACCAGGGATCGCGCCATCGCCGAACTCAAGCCCACCATCATCGTGCAGGCCAGCAAACCCTTCATCAAGGAACAGGCGAACGAAGCCGGGATCGCCGCGATGCAATCCATCCTCTCCCCGCTCGCGCAGGCGCTCAAGCCCCAGGGCGTGAAGGTGGAAGTGCATTATCAGGGGGAGTGACGCCGTCACGCTCAGTGCGCGATCGCCGCCGCCTGCTGCGACAGGTTGTACGCCAGCACCAGCACGATCGCCAGCGCCGCCGCCGCCATGAAAAACGCCCCGCCGATCATCCACCCGTTGCGGTGCCGGCTCTTCTCGATCCACTCCTGCATCTGCATCGCCGACGCCGCATAGCTGTCGCGCACCTGCTGGAGCGCCTCGACCGCGTGCTGATTCGCCAGTTGCAGCCGGTCGATCATCATCGAAAATCGGTTGAACGATTCCACAAGCTGCCGATCGATCTCGTTGCCCATTTCGATCTGGTCGCGAATATTGGTCAGCGTCTCGGCATGGTCCTTCTTCGCCGGCCCCAGCGCGTTGACCACATCCGTCACCTGCCGCTGCTGCTGCGCGTGCATCGCCAGGCGGTCGTTGATCATCTTGAGCATATCCGCCTGCATCTTGCTCGCCTGCGGAAGCGCCTCCGCCGCCGCCGGCAGGGTGGAGAGCCGCGCCAGCAATTCATCCTGCCGCCGCGCCTGCCCATCGAGCGCCGCGCGAAGCTCCTGCACCGTCTGCAAAAGCGAATCATAACTTTGCTGAATTTTGTAAGTCGTCGCCGGTGACACCCCCGCCGTCCCGGACGCCGTCCCCGACCCCGGCCCCACTTTCCCCAGCACCGGATTATACCCCGAGTCCCCGCCCCCCCCCCCACCTCCCGCTCCCGCCGCCCCCGCGCCGCCGCCATCGGCGGGCGTCATCAACCCCTGCCGTTCGTACGCATCATAATCCACCAGCGTGGGCTCGGGCCCGCGAATCCACTGCCGCACACGCTCCACCAAACCCATACGATTCCTCAGGAGGACACCAATCGCCGCCGGGGATTATAACATTCTTCGTCTTTCCGCGGGACAGCCGCTGACAATTCATCCGCCCGCCAGCCACGCCATATCCCGCTCGCCCAGCACCACCCGCTCCCGTGGCAATTTCGCCAAATCAAACCCGCCGACCAGGTCCGCTGCGCCGATTTCCCGCAAAGAATCCATCTGCCCGCTGCGCCACGCCGCCCAGCCCACGATCCGCTCCGCCGGAACCCCCGCCGCCCGGAACTGGGCAATCCGCGATTCCCCGTGCCGCTTCGCCAACCGCTTGCCATCCGCGCCGATCACCAGCGGCACATGCGCAAACTGCGGCGGCTCCCATCCCAACGCCCGATAAAGCGCCACTTGCCGCGGCGTCGAGGGCAGCAAATCGTCCCCGCGCACCACCCGGTCGATCCCCATGTGATGATCGTCCACCACGCACGCCAGTTGATACGCCGGCGTGCCGTCAAAACGTGTCAGCGGAAAATCTCCCGCATCCTCCGCCACGTTGATCGCCTGCCGCCCCGCTATCAGATCGTCAAACGCAATCGCCTCCCCCGGCACGCGCAGCCGCCAGCACACCGCCCGCCCCGTCCGCTTTCGCACCGCGCGCTCCGCCGCCTGCACCGTCGCGCACTCCGCACGCCGGGCCAGTCCGCCCGCGCAGCTGCCCGGATACCGCGGCGAAGCTTCCCCCTCATGCGGCGCGCTCGCAGACCGCGCCACCGCCGCCGCAATGTCCGCACGCGTGCAGATGCACGGATAAATCGCGTCCCGCTCCCACAGCGCTTGCAGCGCCGCCGCATAGAGATGCCCGCGCCGCGACTGCACCACTTCCCCGCCCGCTGCCTCCCCTGGATAGGCGTCCCATGTCATGCCCAGCCAGCGCAGATCGTCATACGCCTGCCGCACCGCTTCCGCCGTGGCCCGCCCCGCATCCAGGTCCTCCATCCGCATAAAGATCCGCGCTCCCGCCTGCCGCGCCAGCCACCACGTCACCAGAAACGTGCGCGCATGGCCCAGGTGCAGCGCCCCGGTCGGGCTGGGCGCCAGGCGTGTCGCTTGAAAGCTCGCCGGCATTTTCCGCAATCAACCCTCCGAATGTCAGCCCCCGCGCCGCCCTCCAGCGAGCATCGAATCACTTGCCCCGTCCCATAAACCGCCTCTGCGCTTCACAGAATATCTCCAACCTTCGTTCGGCTCCCGCCCGATCCGCGTTTTTTCCACGCTCCGCAAATTCTTGCATCCGCCTCCTTGGGTCGCCCTCCGATTCGACCGACGTTTCATGAAGCCGGAGGGTTTGGAGAACGCCCATGAGCCACGTTGGGTTGTCCCGCCAGGAACTGGCGTACATGCAGAAGCTCATCGCCCGCCTCGACGCCGAGCCCACCGGTCCCGGCGCCGATCGCCGGCTCTGCCCCCGTTTCGATTTCTCCCATCCCCTCTGGCTCAACCTGCCTACCGAACCCGGAAAACCCTGGGTTCACATCCTCTCGCGCAACCTCTCCACCGGCGGCCTGGCCTTCCTCACGCGCCAGATCTTCTACGTCAATCAGCATCTCGTGGTCTCCCACGAGCTCAACGAGAAGGAACCGATGCTGGTGCTCTCGCGCGTCTGCTTCTGCCGGTCCCTCGAGATGAATGTGTTCGAGGTGGGACTGTCCTTTGTCGCGGTGGAGAAGGACCCGCAACGCGAGCGGCGCATTCCCGCTCACTGGCTTTCGCAGGTGTTTCGCAGCGACTGGCTGGCCCGGCAGAAATGCCTCGTCAGCGCCCAGGGTTGAATCCCCATCCCGCCCCATGGAGGCCTCAGGTGAGCGTCCCTTCCGTCGAACAGAACGAACAAATCGAGGGCATTCTCGAAGCGCTGGACCGCGGCGTCCGCGCCGACGCGCAGAATCGCCGGCGCATCCAGCGCATCAATGTCCGCCTGACGCTCCAGTCCATCGTGATGGGAACTTCCGGGGGGGCGCCGCTTCGCATTCATTCGCGGAACCTGTCGCGCAGCGGGATCGGCTTTGTCTCGCGCCGGCTTTTCCGGCGCGGGGAGCGGCTGGTGATCGTCCTGCGCGTGCCGGGGCGGCCGGGAAAGCTGCTGCTGGCGGAGGTGACGTTCTGCCGCTATGTGCGGCGTGCGCTGTATGAATCGGGTGCGCGGTTTATCGAGGCGGTCGCCGAGGCGGAAGCTGAAGGGATCCCCGCCCATTGGAGCGCCTCGGCGGCGCCGGGCAATTGAGCGCCGGTCGCTCGCGGGGCGTGCGCCGCGCATCGGAAGGGATGGGCCTGGCCGGCGCGAGATGATGCAAAAAAAAGTAAGGGCGAGAGGCCCTGGGAGGGAGCTCTCGCCCTATGGGGGGGGGGGGAATCGTTACCGGCCGCCATGACGCGTCACCGGGTTTTTAACTTGTAAGGCTTTCAAGTATAGCGATGACAGTTGCAGGATGCAAGTGTTGTCGCAGAAAATCTTGAGAGCCCGGGGGGTCCTGGGGGAGTGGAGGCGGAGGGAGTCGAACCCTCGTCCCGTGGCAGGTTGATGCCAGCCTCTACGTGCGTAGGCCACAGTTTATCTCATCCCTGCCGCCGCGTATGGCCTGGCTTCGGCAGGAACCAGCTCCTCCTATGTCTTAGCCCGCCGCCAAGGAACCCTGCGATGGGAGCAATCTGCTGAATGACGATGGGTCCTGAAACACAGATGATCTCAGGCCATCGTGCTGCTTATTTTAATTAGGCAGCGAGACGGAGGCTTGCGCCCCCGACTGGGAACGTGTAGTTCTCAGCATTTAATTTTTTGCCACTCAGTTTTACGACTTGAATGACAGGTCGGCACGCCACTGGGACCACTACTGTCCGGTCGATACCTGGCGCCCCCAAATTGTCAAAGAGCGGCCGCATGCGAATAACGGTATAAAACCAAGTGGGGCTTTTGCCTAGGCTCATGCCGAAACTTGATTTTGGGAGGGTTGTCCCTCGCCCCGCCGTCACTGCGACTGACTGTGAACATGATACCTGTATTTTCGGTCGAGTCAAGCGGAAGCCGCCAGATTTTCCGTAAAATTGTTTGGATTCGCGCCATGGGTTTGATCCCTCATCCTGCTTTCTGTGTGGACCGTAGTGCTGAGGATGGGCAAGGTTCTCTATGTCGGGGCCGGCGCTCCCTGGATGGGCGGCGCCGGATATCTGGTGCGGCAGGCGACGACGCTGCGCGCCCTGGCGGCGGTGGCGCCGCTGCATCTGGCCCTCTTCGATCTGCCGCCGGATGCGGCGCCCGCTCCGTTCCCGTGCGAGGTCACGGCGCTGGAATTTCGCCAATTGCCGGCGCGCGGCAAGCTACACGGGGCGATGCAGGATGTTTTCAATCCGTTGCCCCGGCTGGTGCGAAACATCGACCTCGCCGCCGCGCGTGCGCCGTTGGCGCGCCTTGATCTGGATGCGTTCGACGCGATCGTGGCGTACCGGATTGACTTCGCGCATGCGGCCGGCGTGCTGGGCAAGCCGCGGCTGATCCTGGATGTTGACGATCCGGAGCACCTGCGCTGGCGGCGGCGCATGGCGGCGGAGAAAACGGTGATCGATTGGCGGACGGCACGGGACCTCGAGAAGCTCAAGCGTTTTGAGTGCGCGGCGGTCGCCGGCGCGGCGCAGGCGTGGGTGTGCCAGGAGAATGATCGCCAGGCGTTTGCGCGCGGGCAGGTGGAGGTTGTGCCCAATGGCGTGCAAGTGCCGGCAGAGGTGCGGCGCGATGCGACCGATCCGGTGGTGTTGCTGCTGGGGAATTTTGCGGCGGGGCCGGGCTCGCCGAATCTTGACGGCCTGCGCTGGTTCGCCGGGGAAGTGTGGCCGGAGGTGCGGTCGCTGGTTCCGGGGGCGGAGTGCCGCGTGGCCGGCAGGGTGAACGAAGAGGTGCGTGAGCTGATTGGCTCGACGGCCGGCATGCGGGCGCTGGGATTTGTGGATTCGCTGGCGGACACGTTCGCGGAGGCGCGCGTGAGCGTTGCGCCGCTGCGTTTTGGCACGGGGACGCGGGTGAAGATTCTCGATGCGTGGGCGCACGCGTGCCCGGTCGTGAGCACCAGTGCCGGGGCTGATGGGTTGCCGATCGCGCCGGGCGAAAACATTCTGATCGCGGATGATGCGAAAAACTTTGCGGCGCAGTGCGCGACGCTGCTGGGCGACGCGGCGCGCGCGGCGGCGGTGGGGGACGCCGGGCGGCGCACGGCGGCGGCGCATTTCGACGCGGCGGCGATCGAGCGGCGGCTGCGGGAAAGGTTCCGCGTCTTTCTTGCGGGGTGAGGGAGTGAGCGTCGTTCATCCATGAACATGCCCCCTGTAAGGGTCAGATTTCGTGGGCGGGTTTGGGGAGGTCGTCGTGGATTTTCTGCTGGTGGGATTGTTTGCCGTCGAAGCTGAAGAGCATCATGTCGTCGTCGATTTTGGCCTGGAGGTGGACGGGCCGTGACCAGAGGGTGTGGAGGGATTTGAGGGTTTCGACGGCGTATTTGATTTCGATGTCGAGGCCGTTGTGTTTGTGGGCGAGATAGAGTTCGCCGGCGTTTTTGTAGTTGGCGTCGACGACGTAGATGTAGGGCTGGCCCATGTTGGTGAGGCGGTAGAGGAGGGATTCCTTGATGCGCTTGTAGTCGCGGGAGACGATGCGGAGCTGGCCGGTGTGGGGATCGCGGCGGTATTGATAGAGCTTGAGGCGGTCGACGAGTTCTTCGGTGAGGAATTCGTCGATGAAGTTGACGTCATTGTAGATGCGGCGGACTTCGAAGATTTTTTCGCGGCCCTGGTTGTGGGGTTTTTCGTAGCGGTCGCGGCCGCCGAGGGTGTCGAGCTCTTCGAATTCCTTGCCGAAGCGTCCACGGTTCCAGCGGTCTTCGATGTCGCGGAAGATTTCGACGCCGATTTTGTAGGGGTTGAAGTTGCCCGGAGGCATGTGGACGGTGCCGGAGTGATGGTCGGCGTAGTCGATGACTTCGGAGGAATCGAGGTAGTGCTTGGTCATGATGGTGGAATGCCAGAAGGTGGCCCAGCCTTCGTTCATCACTTTGGTCATGCCCTGGGGGGCGAAGTAGTAGGATTCGTCGCGGATGATGGAGAGGATGTCCTGCTGCCAGGGTTCGAGGGGGGCGTGCTCGAGAAGGAAGAGCAGGACGTCGCGGACGGGTTCGGCGGGGATGATTTTCTTTTTCTTTTCGGCTTCGGCCTTGAGGCGGAGGCGTTCCTCCTCGATGAGCTTGCGCGGGTTGATGAAGCGGTCCATGTAGCTTTTGCTGGTGAAGCGGGTGAGGTGGTCTTCGAGGTCGGAGTGGGCGTGGGTGTCGAGGGGTTCGTCGGGGATGGCCTTGGCGAAGAACATGGAGTGGGGATCGATGAGGTGTTCGAGGGCGAGGCAGGTGTCGAGGAATTTTTCGACGTTATCGAGGCCAATGCGTTCGATGTGCTTGCGGACGCGGGTGGCGTGGTTGGCCATGCCGTCCATCATTTTGCGGTCGGTTTTGGAGAACCAGAGGTTATTTTTGAAGAAGTCGCAGTGGGCGTAGACGTGGGCCATGACGAGTTTTTGATCGGTGATGGCGTTGGAGCGTTGGAGGTAGGCGTAGCAGGGGTCGTTGTTGATGACCATTTCGTAGATGCGTCCGAGGCCGTAGTTGTGCTGCTTGGACATGCGTTCGTATTCCATGCCGAAGCGCCAGTGGGGATAGCGGACGGGGAAGCCGCCGTAGGAAGCGATCTGGTTGATCTGGTCGTATTCGAGCATTTCGAAGATGGTTTCGAAGAAGTCGAGGCCGTAGGAGCGGGCGGTGGCGCGGATTTGCTCGTTGGCGGCGGCGAGGTCTGGGGGGAGCTCGGTGATTTGTCGTCCGATGTGGGTGAGCATGCGGGGCTCCTGGAGGGGCTGTCGGGGGGTCTCCGGGGGAGGGGACACTTTCTTTATAGCGGCTGAGGAGGGGCGAGGGAGGGAGAAAATGTGGATTTTGGACCTGGAGGGGGGGAATTGATTTGCGCAGGTGTGCAAATTTTTATGTTTGTGTAAATTTATGCAAAGGGCAGATTGGCAGGAGGTTGTGGCTGGCGAGGGGGGTGAGATGCGCAGATGCTCATCGTTTTTGCGCGCAGGGATCGGGAGGGGGACATGGTGAATGATAAATCGTGAATAGTGACAGGCCGTGGGGGTGTGCATCGTTCTTCTCCCGCCTGGTTGTCCGTATAAGAGAACGGATGGGGCGGGGGGAAGGTTCCCGGAAAGTTTGGGGAATTTTCGGGGGTGGGTCAGCGGATGCGGAAGCCGTTGGGGGATGGCACCACGGTGCGACCGGCGAGCGATAGCTGGGCCAGGGTTGAGAAACGGGCTTGTAAAAGTGCGAGGGTCGCATGGGCGCTGGGGTGTTTGAGGTGGAGTAGGGTGTAGTTCATATTCGGGGTAACAATCCACGATGGGGCATTTCCCCCCTTCCCCGCCGCTCCCACACGGTCGCGTCTCGGAGGTTTACTCGGATCGAGAACTACACCCGCAGAGTAGGATAAGGCCGGCGTGATTTGCGTAATTGGGGTTGCGCAGGTTGGCGATGCCCTTGTCGAAGGTGTGGGAGGAGGAGTTGTTCTTCGGCGAGGTCGGCGGCGTAGGCGAGGGCGGCGTCGATGTGGGCGGGTTGGAGGGAGGGGTATTGGGCCTGGAGCTGTTCGCGGGTGAGACTGTCGGCGAGGTTGGCGAGGATGATGGTGACGGGGATGCGGGTGCCCCGGGCGCAGAGTTGTCCGCCGCTGATGTCGGGATGGCGGGTGAGGTATTTGTGCCAATCGATCATGGGGCGGATCCTTATGGGGGGATTATAGCGAGTTGTGCGGGGGCGAGACTGGGAGGTGTGTGGATCGGGAGGTGGTGAGGTGCGGGGGCACAGTGGACCCACCCCGCGGTGGGGGGGGGCTTGGGCGGGTGGGGGGCGCGGGGGGGAGGTCGATGGTGATGCGGAGGTCGTCGGCGGTGGCGTGGTCGTCGATGTGGTTGGGGCCGGCGGAGCGGAGGGTGAGGTGGGTGGGGGAGATGTTGAGGATGAAGGGGTTGCCCCAGGGGTCGCGGTTGGCGCGGATGTGGTCGTAGCGGGCGGGCGGGGTTCCGGGGGGGCGGGCGGCGTCGAGGGTTTTGAGGATTTCGGGGAGCGTCGTGCCGGGGAGCTGGTGGTGGTCGAGGGTGTAGAGGTAGATATTCTGCCAGAACTTCATGAGTTCGCGGTTGGCGCTGGCCCAGCCGCCGGCGTCGAGGGTGGGGGCGAGAAAACAGAACGCGGCGAAACTGAGGGCGGCGAGGGCGAGGGGGATGGCGGCAAGGAGCAGGATTTTGCGAGGGCGAGGCATGTGGTTGGTACGAAGCGGGAAGGCGTTGGTTCACGGGAGGCGGGCGCGGGCGGAGGAGGGCGGCGTTCGGGCATCGCGTGGGGATCGTGGGGAGCACGGCGATGCGTCGGGGGAGGGTGGGGCGCGGGGGTGGGGGCGGGGGGGCGGGGTTGGCGGTTGGGTGGGCTCTTTTGCGGGGCCACAGTCGGGAACGCCGCCACCAGGAATCGCCACCGTATAAGTCGTAACCCGATTTGCCCCCATCGACTGTCCACAATCTGCATGGTGAGCGCTCACCGTCTCTGCGGCAGCCACCATTTATTTTTGTGAGATCAAAGCATCTTCGTAATTCTTCGCGCTCTTGATCGCGCTTAAGAGGACCGAATTTGCATTCACCAGACTCTTCACTTCCTCGTCGTCGGCGCCGCCGCCGCCATACGCTTCTCAAGAAAAGCCCCCAGTTCCCTGTGGCCGTTGCCACGAGCAAAATCGGCGGCAGTCATTCCCTCCGTATCATGGACGTGTGGATCAACGCCCAAGGCCAGAAGATGTTCTACCATCGGTTGGGAACCTTCATTTGCCGCGGACCATCAGCGGCGTAACACCTTTACCAAGAAGACGGACATCCTTCAGATGGGCATTATGGTTTAGCAACAATTGTACGATTGTCCAATTGTCCTTGCGAATCGCATGAGCGATAGCATTCATTCCCAGCTTGTCGTAAACATTGACGTCCGCGCCATGCGCCAAGAGCGATTTCACAGTCGCTTCATCGCCCGTAATAACAGCAAATTCGAGCGGCGTCATACCGCTTCGTGAATCGGAATCATTGACATCACCCGGAGATCGAGCCAGTATCCGCTCCACCTTGGTTGTATCCCCGGCAGCGGCCGCTTGCCGAAGCGCCCCGCCGGACGAGGTGCTTTGGCACCCGGCCAACAGTGAAAACACACCCCACCCGATGAAGTAGTATGCTGCCCGTAGAAATCGGCGCCTTCCATCCTCTGTGCTTTCTTTACACGTACTCATTTGCCGTTCCTCAAAATAAAAAAGGGGGTCAGGAGTCATTTCCAACCGGGGGGACTAAACCTGCGACGCCGCCAACCCCAACCATCGCGAAAAATCCGCAAGATATTAAAATATAAACATCATGCCATTCGACACGCCCGACGTCTCCTCGCACCCGCTCTCACCCCGCCCGCCTCACTCGCCACTTTACCCCCGCCATCCAGCCCACGTCCATAAAAATCACCCTCCTCCCTCTTCTCGGGTGTGGCCATCTTTGTGGCATCGGCGTCCCCCAATGTTCAACCACCGATCAACCGCAACTCCCTCGTATAGCCCCCGGCTTGCCGGCGATAACGGCTTTCCATGAAGCCCGACGCCGCCCGGCGACCGCCGGCCAAGCCCGCTTTGTTTTCCACAGGTCCTTCATCACCTCGACCTCGACATCGCGCTCCCTCAGCAGCCGCTTGAGCCGGACGTTCTCTTTCTCCGGCTCGCGCCGCCGCTCGACCTCCGGCTGCTCCATCCGCCGAACTTACGCCGCCACGCATGGACACCCGACTCCGACACGCCATGCCGCCGCGCCAGCTCCTCCACCGGCACCCACCCCGCCTCCGCGTCCCGCAGCATCGCCACGGACATTAGCGCATTGAAGGCATGCCCCGCACCTCGTAGGTGCTGCTAATCGGTTGGCCGTTACATCAATTGACATTTTCGATGTAATGGACTGAGACCTGGGGAGGTAGAGACGATGCTAGGCAACTAACAGCCAGCCGTAGAAACGGCGATTAAAAAATTGCAACTAAAGCTGATAGCGCTTACTATTAGCAGGCCCGCTCCACATATCAACCAAGCGATGCGTCGAAGAGCCACCCCCACAGCTCCCGATACTATGCCTGCCATCGCCCCCATAATGACCCAGGGCCATGGACCTGCAAAAATGTTCGGCGGCCAGAAGTGCGCAGAGCTAACCCCGACCATCGTTCCAAATTGAGCTGCTACCAGCGAGCATGTTGGACAGCCAATAATGGCAACGACAATTACTGCCCACACAGGTGGGTTCTTTCGCATCGGCGGAAAAAAGGGGTAAGGGGGAAAAAAGGGGTCAGGAGTCATTTAACGCCCCCCTTGCTGCCTGGACGGATGAGGCGGGGCGGCCGCGGGGGGGGGAGAAACGAAGGGTGTGCTGGAGGTTGCGGGAGGCAACGTGCCGGAGTTTCTGTGAAGCACGTCCCCAGCCACCCCAACGCAGATTCGCCGCCCACCCACAAAATCGAACAGCCCCGAACGCAACACCGACATCGCCCGCATACGCACCGACCCTCACCAAATCCGCCCCCCCCCTTGAACACGCCCCCTCGCCATCGCCCTTCCCTCGCCCGTCACCTTACCCCCGCCATCCCGCCCGCGTCCACAAAAATCACCCCCTCTCCCCGGAAGCCACGTCAATCCCCGCGCTCCCCGACCCTCGCCTTCCGATATTCCCCCATGACGACAACCCCCCCCAAAAAAAACCGTCACACCGTCCCCTAAAGCCAAAAAAAGCCCAAATTTTTCCTTTGCATGTAAGCATTCTGTTCGGTATAATACCCACCGCTCGCCGGGAGAAAGAACATGCGTACAACCCCCCAATATCCCCTCCATCCCACCACCATCGCGCCTCGCCTCGACCACCCCCACCGCCC
>DASZZD010000079.1:0-65814 GCA_035545015.1 Phycisphaerae bacterium | reverse complement strand
ACCGCCCTCCTCCCCTACCACGAAAAAAAAATCCTCGCCCACGTCCGCCAACTCCCCACCTCTCTCCCTCAAGGCCCCATCGAAATTAAAACCCGTGGAGGATTAGACCTCGACACCGACCACCTCCAATCCCTCTTCTCCAAAGCCACCCCCACCCGCCACACTCTCTTCATCTTCCGCCACCAAAAAGCCCTCACCGCCCTCCTCACCACGCGCCTGTAACGCAACATCCCCCACTCCGCACCGTTAATCCCGCTGATCGCACAACCCGGAGCACCACCCATGCCCAAACGCCTCCCCCATTTGTCATTTGTAATTTGTCATTTGTCACTTCCCCTCCTCGCCCTCGCCGCCGCCCCCCAATCCCCGCCAGTCCAACTCACCGACAACGGCCCCACCGTCACCCTCTCCAACGGCCTCATCTCCTTCACCGCCGCCAAAGCCGACGCCACCATCCGCGACATGCACCTCGGCGATTCCCCCAACCTCGCCGGACGCGGTGCCTACTTCGCCGTCGTCAACTCCGGTGGACACGACGGCTGGGACGTCCACAACGCCGCCTTCAAAATCGTCCGCCAATCCCCCGATCTCGTCGAACTCTCCTTCGACGCCCCCATCGGCCACATCCACTTCGATCAGCACTACATCCTCCGCCGCGGCGACTCCGGCTTCTATGTCTTCGTCGTCATGAAGCACGCCGCCGCCGATCCTCCCGAATCCAACGAGCAAATCCGCTGGTCCTTCTATCTCAACAACCAGCTCTTCAACTTCCAGCAATCCACCGACAAAGAGCAGGGCCTCATCCCCAACATGCCCGGCGGAAAATCCGTCCAGGACGCCACCACCCAATACCCCGACGGCACCATCTACACCAAGTACAACTACGTCAATTACATCGAAGAAGACGATGTCCACGGCATCTGCGGCGACTCCTCCCATGGCGGCGGCAAGTACGGCGCCTACATCGTCATGCCCTCGAAAGAATACCTCCAGGCACCCACCAAGCAGGACATCACCGTCCACGGCGGGCCCATCATCCACCGCTTCCTCGTCTCCGGCCACTTCGAACCCCGCGAACTCACCCGCCAGCCCATCACCGGCGATTGGACCAAACTCAACGGCCCCTGGTTCGTCTATCTCAACTCCGGCCCCACCCCGCAAGCCATGTGGGCCGACGCCAAAGCCCAATTCAAAAACCAGGAATCCCAGTGGCCCTATCAATGGATGCAAAACCCCGACTACCCCCTCCAGCGCGCCGACATCACCGGCACCCTCACCCTCGATCCCTCCCACGCCCCCGCCAAAAACGCCCTCATCGTCCTCACCCAACCCTCCCCGCCCGCCGCAGACTGGCAAGTCGAAACCCTCAACTACATCTTTAGCGCCCGCGCCGATGACACCGGCCACTTCACCCTCCAACACGTCCGCCCCGGCTCCTACACCCTCTACGCCATGATCCCCGGCGTCACCGACCAGTTCCGCAAAGACGACATCACCGTCCCCCCCCCCACTTCCGCCTCAGGCACTCTCAACCTCGGCGATCTCCACTTCACCCCCACCACCTACGCCGAAAAAATCTTCCAGATCGGCGACGCCAACTGGCGCGCCACCGGCTTCAACATGTCCGACCTCCCCCGCCAATACGGCTTCACCGACCCCTCCGGCGCCGCCCGCCCTTGGACTTCCAAAATCCCCGCCAACCTCGACTTCACCATCGGCAAATCCGACCCCGCCAAAGACTGGTACGTCGCCCAGGCCAACCCCGGCAACTGGACCATCCACTTCACCCTCCCTTCCGTCCCCCAGGGCAACGCCATCCTCACCCTCGGCATCGCCGGCCAAACCCGCAACCCCTCCCTCGAAATCCTGGCCAACGACAAACCCATCGGCGACTACAAAGGCGGCAACTCCTCCGCCGCCTACCGCTCCGCCATCCAGGGCTCCTCCTACCACGAAACCAAAATCTTCAAATTCCCCACCTCTTCCCTCCACCCCGGCGAAAACACCCTCACCCTCCACCTCACAGGCGGCGTCATCAACTACGACTGCATCAAACTCGAACTCGACCACTAACGTGGCACGGGCGTCCCGCCCGTGTCGAACCACATGTGACCCGACGCAATCGTACAGTCCCTCACGCCGCCCGCTGCCCACTCGCATCCGTCACCTGCGCCACCGACTCATGATCGAAAAACGCCGGCGCCCCCTCCGCACACAAAAACACCGCCACCCCGCCCCGAAACACCAGCGTCTCCGGATAATCCACATCAACCCGCGCCCCATTCACAAGCTCCACCGTATACGACCGAAACGGCGCCCGCTTCTGAAACGCGTGAATGATCCTGTCAAAATGCTCCGCAGTCATACACCCAGTATACCAACCAAAACCCCACAACAATCCCCTCTCCTGTCTCCTCTCCCTCTCTCCTTGTTTGTGCGCCTCCCCCTCCCCCCGCATCCGCAGTAAACTCCCCCCATCCCAACCCGGAGCCCCAACCATGCCCACGCGCCTCCCTCATTTGTCATTTGTAATTTGTCATTTGGCATTCCCCCTCCTCGCCCTCGCCGCCCCCCCCACCGCTGCCTCCGAGCACCACCGCCACGCCGACCTCGGCAACGGCTCCTACCTCAACCCCATCCTCCCCGGCGATCACCCCGACCCCTCCATCCTCAAGGACGGCGACGACTACTACCTCACCAACTCCTCCTTCGATTCCTACCCCGGCCTCCTCATCTGGCATTCCAAAGACCTCGTCAACTGGGAACCCGTCGGACCCGCCCTCCGCAAAAACGTCGGCAGCGTCTGGGCCCCAGACCTCACCAAATTCAACGGCAAATACTACATCTACTTCCCCGGCGTCAAAGACGGCCGCCACGACAACTACGTCATCACCGCCGACAACATCCACGGCCCCTGGTCCGACCCCATCGACCTCCACCTCTCCGAAATCGATCCCGGCCACGCCGTCTCCCCCGATGGCCACCGCTTCCTCTTCCTCTCCGGCGGCGACCTCGTCCCCCTCGCCGACGACGGCCTCTCCACCACCGCCAAGCCCCGCAAAGTCTACAACGGATGGAAATATCCCGATGACTGGATCGTCGAAAGCTTCTCCCTCGAAGGCCCCAAGGTCACCCACCATGGCGACTATTACTACCTCACCGTCGCCGAAGGTGGCACCGCTGGCCCCCCCACCAGCCACATGGTCGTCTCCGCCCGCTCCAAATCCCTCGAAGGCCCCTGGGAAAATTCCCCCTACAACCCCATCATCCACACCCAAAGCCGCGACGAAAAATGGTGGTCCAAAGGCCACGCCACCCTGTTCGAAGGTCCCGCAGGCCAGTGGTACATCGTCTACCACGCCTACGAAAACGGCTTCTACACCCTCGGCCGCCAAACCCTCCTCGAACCCGTCACCTGGACCGATGACGGCTGGTTCAAATCCGCCGGCTACGACCCCGCCAAACCCATCCCCAAGCCACAAGGCCCCGCCGTCCCCAACGGCTTCGCCTTCTCCGACGATTTCTCCACCAACAAAATGGGCCTCCAATGGAGTTTCTACAAAGGCTCCGACACCGACGCCCAGCGCTTCCGCTACCAAAACAGCTCCCTCATCCTCCAGGCCAAAGGCGATTCCCCCGCCAACTGCTCCCCCCTCACCTTCATCACCGGCGACCATTCCTACCAGGTCCAGGTCGAAGCCGAAGTCTCCGACAACGCCAAAGCCGGACTCCTCCTCTTCTACGACGACCGCCTCTATGCCGGCCTCGGCTTCGACAAATCTCACTTCTTCATGCACCGCTACGGCGCCGACCGCACCTCCGCCCGCGCCCCCTCCTCCTCCCTCCACCTCCGCCTCATCAACGACCGCAACATCCTCTCCATGTTCTCCAGCACCGACGGCATCACCTGGACCCGCTTCCCCACCGGCATCAACGTCTCCACCTACAACCACAACACCCGCGGCGACTTCCTCTCCCTCCGCCCCGCCCTCTACGCCGCCGGCCAAGGCCAAGTCACCTTCAAAAACTTCCAATACGACGCCCTCCCCACCAAATAAATCCACCAATCAACAAATGTGCACCCACCAACGCTTGCGTCGTCGCGACCCGTTCCCCCCATAATGCCCGCTCCTCAAAACCCGACCCAACCCATTCTCAACCCCCAAACCCCTCGCTCCGGCTTGCTTTTCGCGGAACGCCTCGCAACCCCTTGCACCACTCCGCCAACACTCGCCCCATCCCCACAAATGAATAATGAACAATCCCCACTGAATAATCCCCCATTACCGCTGCCCCACCCCCATCAACCGCCGATTCACCGCCCCGCCTCCCACCACCATCTCCTCAATCGCCCCACGCACATCCTCCCCATCAATCCGCCCCGTCTCCTCCCGCTCCAGGTGAAACTGCACCGCCCGCCGCATCAACTCCTTAATGAACGCCGCGCTCACCCCCTCCGTCCGCTCCACCGTTTCCTTCACCACCTCCTCCGTCATCGCCGCCTTCCCCGCATACAATCGCACCAGCTTCTCCCGCCCCGCCTCGTCCGGCAGCGGAAATTCCACCGCTTGGTCCACCCGCCCCGGCCGCGCCGTCAATGCCTCCTCCAGCGCCTCCGGACGATTCGTCGTCAACACAAAAATCACATCCGCATCCTCCTTCAACCCGTCCATCTCGTTCAGCAGCCGATTCAACATCACCTCCTCGCATGCGCTCGCCATCCGCGATCGCTCCCGCGCAATCAAATCCGCATCCTCGATCACCACCATGCTCGGCTGCAGCAGCCGCGCCAGCGTCATGTACTCCGGCAGCAATCCCACCTGCTCCGCCGTCACGATCAACGTCGTATGCCCCGCCAGCGCCCGCGCCAAATAATGTATCGTGTGCGTCTTGCCCGTCCCCGGTCGCCCGTGAAACAGCAACCCCTTCTTCCGCGATTGTCCCATCGCCCCAATCTTCTCCCGCCGCACCACAAACCCCATCACGTTCCGCTCCAACAACGCCAGCGTCGCCGCCGGCAAAATCACCTCCTCCCGCTTCACCTCCCGTAGCCGATGCACCTTCACCCCCTGCCCCTGACCCGAATACCCCTCCCCAGCCTCCAGCGACAACACCTTCCCTCGATAGCTCGGCGACTTCTTCACCACCTCCTCCAGCACCCGCATCACCCGCCCGCACACCTCCTCCCCTCTCGCCCCCACCGTCCCCACCTGCACCGTCGTCCCCAGCGCCGAATACGGCGGCTCCCCCTGCGACACCAGCACCACATACCGCGTCCCCTCCCACTCCCCCAACCACAACCCGCTCTTCGGACACCGCACCGCCTCCGCCTCCCCCACATCCACATCCTCATACACCACCGGCCCCAGCGCCGGCCCCATCATTCCCCCCTGCACCACCTCCGACAACGTCACCGCCTGCCCATACCGCGAAGTCACCCCATACCGCAACGCCGCCCCCATCTCCTTCCCCACCGCCTCCATCCCCCGCTGCAAATCCGCCCGCACCCGCGCCGGAAACCGCCGCTCCCTCACCCGCATCCCCTCCCCCCTCCCCCCCAAATGCCGCCGCACCACCCGCCCCGCCGAATTCCGCATCATTCCCAAAATCCCCATAAACCATCCTCCTCAAAATCCCCCGATGATACATACGTGCCCCCGCCAACGCTTGCGTCGTCGCGACCCGTCCCTCCCATAATGTCCGCGCCTCAAACATATTACCCGCACCCCTCCCCCCGCGCATCCCCTCCCACCCAACCCAATCCCACATCTCCCGACCACCCACCAACGCTTGCGTCTGTCGCGACCCGCTCGTGCCATAAGGCCCTCCCCTCAACAGACCACCGACCACTTCCCAAATGAATAAACCACAATGAACACTCCCCTCAAAAAAATCCCCAAACTTTCCTGGAACCTTCCCCCTCACCCATCCGTTCTCTCTATGCGGCGCGCCCACGCCGCACCGGGAGAAGATCATGTCCACCACCCACACACCCTCCACGAATTCCCCAAACCCCCAAACCACCCTCCCTCGCCCCTGCGCAAAAACACATGAGCGCCTTGAGCGCCTCGCCCCTCGCTCATTCACAACCCCCACAAATCCGACCCCTTGCGCGCCAAAAGCAAAAGTCAAAAAAATGAGCGCCTCTCCCCGCAAAATGAGCGCCTCGCCCCCTCGTCTGGCACGCAACATGCGCAACCGGAGTATCCCCCATTTGCCACAGCCCCTTCCCTCCCAATTACAATCCACCCCGCTCCACAACTCAGGACTCAAAACCATGCACAAACTCGTCCTCGCCCTCCTCCTCCTCACCACTCCCGCCTTCGCCGAACCCACCATCACCTCCAACGCCCAAAACGAATCCCCCGCCAACGGCGGCCCCTTCCACTCCACCGCCCTACTCCCCGACCAAAACCACACCGACCTCTGGCTCGCCTCCGAAGGCCAGGGCGTCTGGAAATTCCACAACAACCAATGGCAACAATTCTCCCGCCCCATCCCCCCCGCCTCCCCCGCCACCGGCCCCGGCGACAACTTCACCTACGCCCTCGCACAAGACAAAAAACACCGCCTCTGGGTCGGAACCCTCAACCACGGCGTCTCCGTCTTCAATGGCGCCTCCTGGCAAACCTACACCACCTGGGGCCCCTCCGCCGGTCCCCTCGGCGCCCACGTCTTCGCCCTCGCCGCCAATCCCCAAACCGGCGACGTCTGGATCGCCACCAACGAAGGCCTCACCCGCTACAACGATTCCACCGACTCCTGGTCCAACTTCTCCCGCGCCGATGGCCTCCCCTCCGATCAAGCCCGCGCCCTCGCCATCTCCCCCACCACCGGCGACCTCTTCGTCGCCACCGCCGCCGATGGCCTCCTCATCGGACATCCCGCCGACAACTTCCATCACTGGGACCACCTCCCCGGCCCCGATCCCTCCGACGAACCCATCACCCCCTCCGGCAAAGGCCTCCCCTCCCCCGAAGGCACCGCCCTCGCCATCGATTCCACAGGCCGCATTTTCCTCGGCACCACCACCGGCCTCGCCATCTCCTCCGACAACGGCAAATCCTTCTCCTTCTTCCGCGGCAAGGACTGGATCGAAAAAGTCCAACGCCGCTACGCCGGACCCCCCGAAAATTTCCAACCCTCCGACGACGGCCTCCTCTCCGAAGACTGGATCACCGCCCTCTCCCTCAACGCCCAGCAAAAACTCTGGATCTCCCACCGCACCACCGGCGTCGAACGCTTCGACCCCGACACCAACACCATCACCGCCTCCCAAACCGATTCCCCCATGCTCGACACCGGCAAACCCTGCGTCAACTACGTCCGCGGAATCGCCACCACCCCCAACGGCCTCCCCCTCATCGCCCGCTACCTCGTGCCTCCCACGATCCTCAACATCGCCGAGACCAAACCCGTCCCCCAGGCCATCCCCACCCCGCCCGCCGCGCTCCCCAAACCCGCCGCCCCGCCCACCCTCGAAGAACTCCAGAACCTTCAAAAACAAATCGCCGCCCTCCCCGCCCCCGACAAATCCACCCCCGCCGGCGCCTACCTCGGCGAAGACTGGACCACCGCCGGCGACTGGATCGGCCACATCGGCCGCCAATTCGCTCGCCTCGGCGCAGGCCCCTCCTTCGCCGCCGACGGTTACAACGCCTCCGTCGTCACCGGCGGCCATTACGACATGGAGGTCAACTCCACCACCTTCCCCACCGACCCCGATCTCCCCCGCCGTGGCCTCTTCAATCCCTACAATAACTCCCGCGTCCAGTCCGAACTCAACGACCAGGGCTTCTCCGACAACGTCGCCTCCCCCGCCGTCCAGGGCCCCGACCTCTGGGTCAAAGTCAACATCCCCGCCCCCCGTGCCCGCATCTCCATCTATCTCCTCAACCCCGATGGCCAAACCTCCCGCAACTCCCTTCGCGATTTCATCCTCGATCTCCGCTACGACACCCGCCTCCCCCTCGGCCGGGCCGCCAGGGACACCGACGAAGCCTCCACCCTCTCCCAGCAAGCACGCCTCGATCTCGAAAAACTCCCCGTCATCGCCCACGCCCGCGCCTCCGACATGTTCCCCGGCTTCTACGAACAATTCCTCGCCCGCAAGCCCGGCCTCTATTGGATCAAAATCAACCGCAACCACTCCTTCGTCACCAAACTCTTTGGCATCTTCGTCGACCGCCTCGGCCCCGACATCACCAAGTTCCCCCACGCCGACTACAAATTCGACGCCGATCCTCCCGCCGTCGACCTCGCCAAAATCCAACTGCCCACCGACCGCGCAAAAGCCGCACAAACCCTCTGGCAAACCGCCGCTACCTCCTGGTCCAAACCCGGAGCCGAAGCCCTCATCCACCGCGCCCAGCTCCTCGCCTACCGTGCCGCCGACGCCGACCACGCCAACCCCGCCCTCCTCTCCCTCTGGCGCTGGAACCTCGCCCTCTGGTCCACCCCCGACCGCGCCCTCTTCGACCAGCAAACCTCCTCCAACTGATCCCCCCCTGAGCCTGGAACTCCCAGGCATCCCCCTCACCCCGGAATCTCCGCCTCCACCAATTTCCGCAGCAAAATCAACGACTCCTGCCACCCCAGATAACACGCCTCCACCGGAATCATTTCCGGTATCCCCTCCTGAACGATGCTCAACTCCGTCCCCACCGTCGTCGCCTTCAGCGTCACCGTCACATGCATCTCCCCCGGCAACCCCGGATCATCAAACCGATCCGTATACCGAATCCGCTCCCCCGGCACCAACTCCGTGTACGTCCCCCCAAACCCATGACTCTTCCCCGTGCCAAAATTCGTAAACGACATCTTGTAACTCCCCCCCACCCGCGCATCCGACGCATGCACCTTCCCCACAAACCCATTCGGCGGCAACCACTTCGCCTTCGCATCCGCATCCAAAAACGCCCGATACACCCGCTCCGCCGGCGCACGCAACACCCGATGAAGCCGCACAGTTCCCGCCATCTCAGCACTCCTTCCAAATCCCACAGCGACACCCCAATCATACCGTCCCCCACGCGACCCCGCTCCCGACTCCCATCTCGGGAACCTTTCCGCCGCCCCATCCGTTCTCTTTTATGCACCCCCGCGTCCTTTTTTAGCGGTCGGCCTTGGCCGACAATGTTCCCTGTCGCATACGGGAGAAGAACATGAAAAAACACCCCCTCGCGCCGCCCCGGAAATCACCGTGCAAACCCCCACACTTCCGCCGCCGATTCCCCCCGCTTCCCACCCGCTACCCCTCATTTCTCCGCCCGTCCCCCATCCCCCCACCCCCCTCCCCCGTACCACCCACACCATGCGCATCACCTTCCTCCTCCCCCCCGACGGCCTCTACGGCGGCATCCGCGTCCTGGCCACCTACGCCCACGCCCTCGCGCTTCGTGGCCACGCTGTCACCGTCCTCCAACCTCAACACCCCAAACCCTCTCTCCGCCAAACCTTACGCTCGCTCCGCCACACCCGTCACCTCCCCAAACCCCCAGACGCCGGCCCCTCCTATTTCGACAACCTTCCCGCCCCGCTCCCCCCCGGCTCCTTCCAGCGTCTTAAGCTCCCCCACACCGCCCCGATCACCGCCCAAGACGTCCCCGATGCCGACATCGCCATTGCCACCTGGTGGGAAACCGTCGAATGGCTCCAGGCCCTCCCTGCCTCCAAAGGCAAAAAAGTTCACTTCATGCAGGACTACGAAACCTGGGCCGGCCACGTCGGTCGCGTCGACGCCACTTGCCGCCTGCCCATCCCCAAAATCGTCATCGCCCAATGGGTCGCCGATCTGCTGCAAACCAAGTTCCACCAAGCCCCCATCGCCCGCATCCCCAACGCCGTCGACACCACGCTCTTCAACGCCCCGCAGCGCTCCAAGAATCCCACTCCCGCCATCGGCTTCACCTATACCCCGATGCACAACAAGGGCGCCGACATCGCCATTCAGGCGATCCACATCGCCCGCCAACAACTGCCCACCCTGCGCGTCCTCTCCTTCGGCTCCATGCAGCCCACCCCCACTCTCCCGCTGCCGCCCGACACCGATTTCCGCTTCCGCGTTCCCGACGCCGAGCTTCCGAAAATCTACGCCGCCTGCGACGCCTGGCTCTTCCCCTCGCGCATCGAAGGCTTCGGCCTCCCTCTCCTGGAAGCGATGGCCTGCCGCACCCCCGTGATCGCCGCCCCCGCCGGCGCCGCCCCCGAACTCCTCGCCAACGGCACTGGGAGCGGGGGAATCCTCGTCCCACAAGAAGACCCCCAATCCATGGCCAACGCCATCCTCACCATCGCACGGATGCCTAACGACCAATGGCAATCCCTCTCCACCACCGCCCACCACACCGCCACGAGTTACACCTGGCAGGACGCCACCACCAAACTCGAAAAAACCCTCAACACGCTCCTCGCCGAAAAAATTGGACGTTGAAAATCGAAAAGTGAACATGCTGCACATCGCTTTCTCCAAACCTCTCGACCTCGACAAGATCCGGCAGGACGCCGCCGCCGATCGCGCCCCCGGCCACGTCCTGCTCGACCTCGACCAGCGCACCCCCACCACCTTCCATCTCCCCACGCCCGGCCTCGCCCCCACCGCCGCCGACACGCTTCGCGCCAAAATCTTCCCCACCGCCACCCTCTGGGCCCACGCCCGCAAAATCCTCCGGCAAACCTCCCCCAGCGACACCATTTACGCCACCGGCGAAGACATCGGCATCCCCCTGGCCACCCTCGCCCGCAAACTCACCCCCCCCCGCCGCCCGCGCATCAGTATGTTCGTCCACAACCTCAACCGCCCCCGCGCCAAAGCCGCCCTTCGCCTCTTCCGCCCCCTCCCCGCCATCCACAACTTCTTCACCAACGCCGACCCCCAACTCGCCTTCCTGCGAACAGCCCTCGCCCTCCCCAAAGGCCGCACCATCCTCCTCCCCGAACAAACCGACACCCACTTCTTCCGCCCCGCTCTCAGTCCTCAGTCCTCAGCACTCAGTCCTCTTCTGGTCTCTGTTGGCCTCGAGCAGCGCGACTACAAAACCCTCGCCGCCGCCACCTGTGACTTGCCCGTTCAGGTGAAAATTTCCGCCTACTCCAAAGACGCCCGCACGCTCCGCGATTCCCTTCCCGATCCGCTCCCCCCCAACATGACCCGCCAGTTCTACGACTGGTCCGCCCTCCGCGATCTGTATCACCAGGCCGCCGTCATCATCGTTCCCCTATTCGAGAATCCCTACTGCGCCGGCCTCACCGCCTACCTCGAAGCCGCCGCGTGCCGCAAACCCGTCATCATCACCCGCACCACCGGCCTCGCCTCGCGCCTCTCCCCCGGCGCCGCCGTCACCGTCCCGCCGCAACATCCCATCGCCCTGCGCGAAGCCATCCAGCAACTCCTGTCCGACCCCGCCCGCGCCGCCCAACTCGCCACCAACGCGCACACCCTCGTTCACCAATTCCACACCCCCGCCAATTTTCTCGACACCCTCCTGCCCCACCTTGCTGAACCTGACCCCCAGGTGCTCGAGAAGGGAGAAGGTTATGTGTGACGCGATTTCATACCTATTCTTCCGTCCAGGTTTGCCCGCCGTCGGTGGTGTGGACGAGGCGTGTGGTGGTGTTGTTTTGGATGCAGGCCCAGCCGTGGTGGGGGTCGATGAAGGTCAGTTCGGTGACGGTTTCGTTCTTTTGCACGATGTGTTCGAGGCTTTGTGGGCCGCGAAGGGGTTGCCAGGAATGGCCGGCGTCGGTGGTGTGAAGGAGGGCGCCGTTGGGGATGTTGTAAAGGGGGGCGGCGTTGCGCCAGATCCAGGCGTCGCGGGGGGTGAGAAAATCGAATTGGCCGGTGGAGCGGGTGACGGTGAGGGCTTGCCAGTGTTTGCCGGCATCGTGGGTTGCGTAGATCACGTGGGCGGCGCCGATGCGCACGCCGAGGCGGCCTTCGGTGGGATTCAGGAAGACCGGAGGGGCGAGGACGTCGAGGTCACCGGTCACGCCAGCGGGGGGTTTGAGAGGGACGGACCGCCAGGTGGCGCCGCCGTCGTGAGTGACGGCCATTGTGGAGGGAGTGGTGGAGGTATCGGAGCCCACGAGCCAGCCGGTGTGGGCGTCGAGGAACGCGATGTTTCCGCCGCGCGGCAGGCCCTTGGGAGGCGATCCCGGCGATTCCACCGAGCCGATTTCGCGCCAGTGCGTGCCTCCGTCGAGCGTGCGATACAGGACGCCGGGCGAGGAATTCATGGCGTGCTCGGGGATCACGAGGATCCAGCCATGCTTTGGATCGGCGAACGAGACGTTGACGGCGAGCGTATCCTGCGTCCCGGTCGCGACGAGCGCATCGCTCCAGTGTTTGCCCGCATCGGTGGTGCGGCGGAAGTGAACTTTCCCCGAAGCGGCGGCAAAGGCGACCCAGGCATGCTGCGCATCGATCGCGTGCCAATCGTGGCTGAAGTACCAGCCTGATCCCCACTCGCCGCTCCAGGGTGCGTTTGCGAGAACCGTGCGCCAGGTGTGGCCGCCATCGTCCGTGAGCAGGAGGCCCTGGTCCGTTCGCTCCCAGCCGCGATGTTGATCGGTGAATTGGACGCTGACGATCCGCGCATCGGGAATGCGTGTGGGCGGGGCGGGCGCAGCACGCGTGAAGCCGGCGGCGGCAAGCAGGATGGCGACTTCGACAAACGTTCGCGACATGACCGACTCCCGAGCGCACCATGTGGAGGCTTCATCGGCGAGTTCGGTGGATTTTGGCCACTCGTGCTGGCCGGTGCAAAAATAGCGGCGGCAACCGGGCGCATCCTCCGCCCGGTGGCCGCGCTGGGGTAATGGCTTCCGGAAAATCAGGCCATAGTGTCGACCGCCGAACCCGCGGGGAAATTCTGGAACAGCGATGCGAAGTCAACGTTGCCACCGGACTGAACCGATTGCACGGCCGAGGCGAAATCCTGTTGGAATTGCTGGGGATCGATGCCGGACCGCTGCGCTTGTGAGCGTTTCAGCGATGGCATTCTGGATGGACTGGGGGCGTCAGGCCTTTTGCAGGCCGTGGAGTTCGCGCCAGGCGGCGCGGGGCCCTTCGAGGAGTCCGAGTTCGGCGAGGGCGAAGGCGAGATTGGCGCGGACGACGGGGCCGGCGCCGCCGGCGGCGAAGCGGTCGACGCGCTGGTCGAAGTCGGCGTCGTGGGCGGCGGCGGCGAGATCGGCGTAACGGCGGATGGCGTCGGTGGGGACGGCGAACGCGACGGCGAGAATGCCCAGAACGCTCGCGCTATCGGCGCCGCGCTCGACGAGGGTTGCTCCGAGGCGGGCGGCGGTGGAGACGTGATGAGGATGAACGGCGAGGACTTCGCCCAATGCCCAGGCGGCGGTGTCGGGGTGGCCGAGGGTGCGAGCGACGAGGCCCAGGCGCAGATGGACTTCGGCGTGGCCGCGGAGGCGTCGGCTGGCGAGGGAAAGAGTTTCGAATTCGCCTTCGAGCAGTTCGGTGACGCGGCCGGCGCCGATGGCCCAGGCGACATCGGCGCGGTTGCCGCCGGTTTTCAGGGCGCCGACGCTGCCGGCGAGGCGGGCACGAGCTTCGGCTTTGAGCAGGGTGTCCCCGAGACGGGCGAGGGGCACGAGGCGTTCGACGCGACCGGCGCGCATGTGGGCGGCGATGCGGGCTTCTGCGACGCAAAGGCCGGCTTCAGCGCCCAGGAGTTGGTCGACGAGGCCGCGGGCAGTGCTGAGCAGGGTTACCGCGCGGCCGCAGTTGCCCGAACGGAGGGCGTCTTCGCCGGCGCCGATCATTTTTTCGAGGATCGATCCGGCGCCTACTTCGAGGCTGCCATCGGCGGCGCCCATGACGCGTTCCATGCCTTCGGCAAAGCACCAGGCGGCTTCGGAGTAGGCGCCGGCCATGAGGCTGAGCTGACCGCGGGCGAAGGTGAGGCCTGTGGTGCCGAGGGATTCTTTGGAGTCCGTGCCGGTTGCGTCGGCGAGGAGTTCGGCGGCGTGGGTGTATTGGCCGGCGAGCAGGGCGCGTCGTACGGCGGCGAGGCTATCATCGGCAAGGTGATTTCCGCGTCCCCCCCAGGCCGGTGCGTTCTTCTGGACTTGTCCAAGGATGTGGAGCACGAAGTTCATAGAGGTCACCTCAAGAAGCGCGGAACTACCACGCAAGCACTGTGCCTGCTCGAACTTCCCAGCGCCGTTCATAGGAAATCGGACTCTTCCGTCAGGATTCGCCACTCTTTCTGGCAGGTGGCGGCCCCTAAAGCATCGGGTGTCCCGCGGGGGGAGTTGACCTGTTTCCGGCGCGGAGTGCTTCCGAGAATGTGGAGCGCGTGGCGGCTGGTGTCAAGCGATCGGTGCGAGCGGGGCAGGAGCGCGGGCGTTGCGCCAGCGACGCCAGCGGCGGCGGTCGGAACGGCGTACGAGAAGGCCCATGCTCTGGAGCAGGAGCAGGACGGCGATGAGGACGACCGGGGCGATCCAGCCGACCAGATCGGCGGGAACGAAGAGGGCGAGGGCGGAAAGGGCCACCAGCGCGGGCGGGACGGCGGTTGCGGTGAGACGAAGGGGTCGCCAGAGGACTAAGGGGGCGAGGATGAGCAGGGCGAGTCCGACGCCGACGGCGGAGGCGACGACGACGCGTTCGCGGGGTCCGATGGCGTCGGCGGGTGTTCCGGCGCCACCGGGGGTGAGCAGCATGACGGCGGCCTGTCCGGCGACAGCAGCTCCCCAGAGCCAGGCGCCGCGGTGGGGCGTTTCGCGGAGATCGGCGTAGGTGCTGCAAAAAGCGAGGAGGCCATACCAGATGAAGACGCCGGCCATCGGGGGCAGCAGCGTGCGGACGACGTCGGCATAAGCCGGAAGGAGCCAGCCAATGGGGCTGCGACAAATCACCGCAAGGGCCGCCATGAGGGCGAGCGCGGCTGCGCCAAATCGCCCGATCCGGAAGAGCTCGGCGCGGGCGCGGCGGGTCTGGCCATGGGCCCAGAATTTGGCGGCGATTCCGTAGGTGGAGGCCCAGGCGGTGATGGCGATGTAGGAGAGCACCTCGGCCATGCGGTAGGGAATGGCGTATTCGGCCTGGGCTTCCTGGACGTCTCTTGAGGGCCAACCGGCCTGGGCGGCGAGATAGCCGACGCCCCAGACGCTCAGGAATCCGAAGCTCATCATGAGGAGCAGGCGGACGAGGGCCCAGCGGCCGAAGCGGGAGAGGTGGACGGAGCGGGGCGCGCCGGCGGCGGTGGTGGGGGCGTTGATGCGCGACCAGGCGAGGCCGGCGAAGAAGAGCATGGGCACGCCGACGGAAACGGCGTACATGTAAACGAGGCCGACGGCTGATCCGTGGATTGCGGCGAGAGTGGAGAGGATCAGGAGGAGGATGGCGGAGGTGACTTCCATGCCGGCGACGGCGTTGTAGGCGCGCATGCCGCGGAGGAGGGCGGCGACGTATTGGTAGAGGGCGAGGAAGATGATGGCGGCGGCGCAGGTGGCATCGAGCATCCAGGCGCGGCCGGCGGAGGGATCGAGATGGAAGATGTTGCGGCCGACCCAAGGGGTTGCGGCGATGAGAAGGGTTGCGGCGGCGAGGCCGGTGGCGGCGAGGCGTACGGCGTGGCGTCGGACCCACCAGGCGAGGCGGCCTTCGCGTTCGAAGCGGGCGGCGTAGCGTTCGGCGACATCACCAAGGCCGAACATGACGACAGGGACGAGCCAGTTCATGAGGACGAGGGCTTGCTGATAGACGCCGTATTGGCCTTTGCGGGCTTCGCCGAGGAGGCGGGCGACGAGGAGGAGGCGGATGAGGGCGAGGGCGCGCGAGACCATGACGGCGGGCATGTAGACCCGGGCGGAGGCGCCGGCGCTGGCGGCCGGTTCCATGTGAAAGAATCGGGGCAGTGGCAAGCGTCACCCGAGGTGCCGGAGGATCGGTCAGGGGTATACCGTGAGGAGCGGGTATTTGGCCAGCAGTTTTTCGCGTGCCTGATCGGCGGCGGCCCAGGTGGCGTAACCGCCGGCGCGGACGGCGTAGAGGGTCTGTCCGTCGTGGGATGCGGTGAAGACACCGGCGGCGAGGCCGGCGGATTTGAGTTCGCGGGCAAGGTTGTTGGCGTTGGCGGTGTCGCGGAAAGCGCCAAATTGAAGGGTGAAATAGCGGAGAGCGGCGCGTTCCCTGGCGCGTGGAGCGATGGTGGGATCGGGGGAGGCGGCGGCTTTGTCGAGGAAGGGGCGTGCGCGATCCCATTGGCCCTGGTTCTGGAGGCATTCGCCGAGGCGGTAGTTGACGTATCCGGCGTCGGCGGGCGGGAGGCCGCCGGCAGCGAGGCTGTTCTGATAATCGGCGGCGGCTTCGGCGAAGCGGACGCCGTCGAAGGCGATGTCGCCGAGGGCGCGCCAGGCTTTGGATTTGAGATCGGTGCGGCGGGATTTCTGGATGGCGAGGGAGAGGTCCTGAGCGGCGCCGCCGGTGTCGCTTTTGGCGAGACGGGCGAGTCCGCGGAGATAGTAGGCTTCGTCGGCGTTTTCGGCGGTGGGATATTTGGCGAGGTAGGCGGCGGCGGCGTTTTCGGCTTCGTCGAAGCGTCGGGCCTGGTAATCGGAAAAACCCCGGGCGAGGGCGCGGCGGTCGGCGTCGCTGGCGGTGCAGGCGTAGAGCGCAAGCGTGGCGGCGGCGAGGAGGATCAGCGGTGCGACGGGCGAGATTTTCATCAGCGGCTCCAGGCGCCGGCGCGTGGCTGCCGGCGGGTGATTCGCGTTGTGCGCGCCGCGCGGGTGGGTTACAGTTCAGGTGGCCGGGCGACGGCGAAACAGAGCGGCCTGCAACATGCGGGTTTCGCGCAATCGTGTCAACCGCGGAGCACCCGATGATTCTGGAAAAAGTGCTGGAGCATGCGCTTCGGACCCCCAACGCGGTGGCGATCGTGGACGATCAGCGGACACTGACGTATCGGGAGCTGGTGTATGGGTCGCACGTGTTCGTGGATCATTTGCAGACGCTCGTGCCGCGGGAGATTTTTGGCGACAAGGTGGGGCTGCTGATCCCCCCCACCGCGGCGTTTGCGGTGGCGTTCGGCGGGGCGCGGTGGGATGGGCGGATCGTGCTGCCGCTGAATTATCTGCTGAAGCCCGAGGAATTGGCGGGGATTGTGCGGGATGCGGGGTTGAAGGTGATTTTTACGATCGAGCATTTGCGGGCGCTGGCGGAAGGGGTGGCGGCGCTGGTGGGAGGGGAGTTGAAAGTGATCACGATGGAGTCGCTGAAGTTCGAGCGGCCGGGGCTGGCGGCGATGGCGGCGCTGGCGGTGGATGCGGGGGCGCTGAGGAAGCTGGTGCGGCCGATACCGGCGCGGAATCCGGCTGATGTGGCGGTGATCATGTATACGTCGGGGACGGCGGGCGTGCCCAAGGGGGTGATGCTGACCAACGGGAATCTGGAGTCGGACGCGATACATTCGTGCGAACATGCGCGGTTCACGGAGAAGACGATTTTTCTGGGCGTGCTGCCGATGTTTCACACGATGGGGCTGATGGGGTGCTTTCTGATACCGCTGATGCTGGGATCGAAGACGGTGTACCAGGCGAGGTTTTCGCCGCCGGCGGTGTTTCAAGCGGTGCAGCAGCATGCGATCGAGGTGCTGATTCTGGTGCCGACGATGTATGCGGTGATGGCGCATGCGAAGTCGGCGAAGCGGGAGTCGCTGGCGACGGTGAAGCTGGCGATATCGGGCGGGGAGGCGTTGCCGGTGCCGCTGATCGAGCAGTTTCGCAACACGTTCGGAATTACGTTGATGGAGGGGTTTGGGCTGACGGAGACGTCGCCGATCGTGGCGATCAATTTGCCATGGGCGCACAAGGCGGGATCTGTGGGGAAGACGGTTCCGTCGGTGGAGGTGAAGACGGTGGATGAGGAGGGGCGGGATTTGGCGCGCGGGGTGGATGGCGGGGAATTGTACATTCGCGGGCCGATGGTGATGAAGGGGTATTACAACAAGCCGGAGGTGACGGCGGAGGTAATTACGGCGGAGGGGTGGTTCAAGACGGGTGACATTGCGAAGATTGATGAAGAGGGGTTTTTGTTCATTACGGGGCGTAAGAAGGACATGATCATCATGGCGGGGGAAAAGGTGTTTCCGCGGGAGATCGAGGATGTGCTGAAGGAGCATCCGGCGGTGCTAATCGCGGCGGTGATCGGGGTGAAGGATGAATCGCGCGGGGAGGCGCCGGTGGCGTTTGTGCAGTTGAAGGCGGGGGGCGAGGCGGAGGCGGTCGCGAAGCCAACGGCGAGCGAATTGCGCGGGTTCGTGCGGGATCGGCTGGCGGCGTATAAGGCGCCGCGGGAAGTGTATTTTGTGGAGCAGTTTCCGATGACAGCGACGGGGAAGGTGTTGAAGCGGGCGCTGGTGGTGCCGGCGGAAAACTGATAACGACCGACAATGAGCGATTTGGAGTCGCATGAATTTTTTCAATCAGGGTATTCCGTTGGGGCGGTGGTTTGGGATTACGGTGGTGCTGCACTGGACGTTTTTGGTCTGGGCGTTTTTCGAACTGAGCGGTTCGAAGATGCTGGACATTGACGCGTTGACGCTGGGGCTGCTGTTCGCGGTGGTGTTGGTGCATGAATTCGGGCATGCGTTGTCGTGCAAGGCGGTGGGGGGCACGGCGGATCACATTGTGCTTTGGCCGCTGGGGGGGATCGCGTTCGTGCAGCCGCCGAACAATCCGTGGGCGTGGCTGTTCAGCACGGTGTGCGGGCCGCTGGTGAACGCGGTGCTGTGGCCGGTGTTTTATCTGGCGTGCCGGCATTTGAACATACTGGATGGGGGCGACATGTATTTCTGGTATCGGTTTCATACGGGGGCGGAACGATACCTTGGCGTTGCGTGTTATTGGATGTGGCAGATCAACCGGCTGCTGCTGTTGTTCAATTTGATTCCGGCGTATCCGATGGATGGGGGGCGCATGCTGCAGGAATTGCTGTGGCTGGTGGTGGGATTTCAGAAGTCGCTGATGATCGCGGGGATGGTGGGAACGGTGGCAGGGCTTTCGTTTGTGGTGCTGGGGCTGGGGGTGGAATCGGTTCATATTCCGCCGCCGATAGATCTGCAACTGGGGGGTCAGGGCGTGGACATGATCCTGCTGATCATCGGCGCATTGTGCATGATGCAGTCGTTTGGGATTTATCAGCGAAGCCGGCAACTGGAGACGTGGCGTAAGCGATGAGTGCGCGCGGCGGCGGACGGCGCGCGGGGTTTTGGTAAACGGGTGATTTGAGGAGCGTGATATGTGGAAGGTTCTTGTCGCGGTGGTAGTGGCGGCGGCGGTGGCGGCGTGCTCGGGAAACTCTTCGGGTCCCGCGACGGGGACGGCGCCGGCGAGTGGCGGGACGATGAAGGTGGGGTTGATGGTGTCGGGGTCGACATCGGATGGGGGATGGAATCAATTGGCGGAGACGTCGCTGCAATCGCTGAGCAAGCAGTATTCGCTGGACGTGCGCACGCGGCAGAACGTGAGCAAGGACAATGCGGCGGATGCGCTGCGGCAGTTTGACGCGCAGGGGTTTTCGCTGGTGATTGCGCATGGGTATGAGTATCTGGAGCCGGTGAAAGAGCTGACGGATCCTTCGAAGAGGAGCGCGGTGAAGGAGAAGATCGCGGTATCGGGCGGGGATGTGGATTCGCCGAATTTTCAGTCGCTGGCGTATGACCTTGCGGGGGCGTCTTATCAGTTGGGGATTGCGGCGGCGAAGGTGACGAAGACGCACAAGCTGGGGTTCATCGGCGGGGAGGCGATTCCGACGGTGACGGTGATGCGGCGGGGGTTTGAGGCGGGGGCGAAATCGGTGGATCCGAGCATCACGGTGACGACGCAGTACACGGGGTGGGACGATCCGGCGAAATCGAAGACGCAGGCGGAGGCATTCATGGACGCGGGGATCGATGTGATCATGCAGAACACGGATGCGGCGAGCTCGGGGATTTTTGAGGCGGTGAAGGAGCACGACACGCAGCGCAAGTCAGATTTGCATGGCATCGTTTATACTTTTGGAGCGAATGCGGATCAGAATGGGAATGCGATTTGTTCGGACTATACATTGGGGTCGGCGGTGATTCACCTGGATAAGGCGTTTGCGCAGGTGATCGAGCAGGTGCGCGGCGGCACGTTCAAGGGGGGGCTGGTGAAGGAGGATCTGGCGAATGGGGTGTGCGAGGCGGTGCTGAATCCGAAATTGACGGGGACGGTACTGAAGGATGTGCAGCCACTGCTGGATGATGCGGCGAAGAAGATCACGAGCGGGGAGATCAAGATTCCGGCCGGGGATTGACGCTCGACGGAATAACCACGGAGGACACGGAGAGCACGGAGAGAGGTTGACGCAAGCGGGATTGTGGCTGCACCGTGTGAAGTCTGCTTCGTGCGGTTCGTGTTTTTCGTGACCATTGATCGGCGGTCCTGATGCTGGAAGTGCGGCACATTTTCAAATCGTTCGGGCGGCTGCGGGTGCTGGAGGATGTGTCGCTGGGGTTTGCACCGGGGCGAATTCACGGGCTGCTGGGGGAGAACGGGGCGGGGAAATCGACGTTGATGAACATTTTGTTCGGGCTTTTGCAGGCGGATTCCGGGGAGATTGTGGTGGATGGGCGGGCGGTGCGGATTGGGTCACCGCGGGCGGCGCAGGCGCTGGGGATCGGGATGGTGCATCAGCATTTCAAGCTGGTGCCGACGCTGACGACGGCGGAGAATCTGGCGCTGGCGATGCGGGAGCGGCCGGCAAAGGTGGGGTTGCGGGCGGAGGCGTGGCTCGAGCGGCTGGGCTGGCAGTTGCCGCTGCAAACGCTGGCGGGGCGGCTTTCTGTGGGGCAGCAGCAGCGGGCGGAGATATTGAAGGCGCTGTTGACGACGGACAGGACGGCGCAGGCGAAGAGCGGGCGCACGCTGATTCTGGATGAGCCGACGGCGGTGCTGACGCCGCAGGAAGCGGGGGAGCTTTTTGTGGCGATGCGGTCGTTGAAGGCAAGTGGGGCGGCGGTGATTTTCATCACGCACAAGCTGGCGGAGGTGGAGAGCGTGTGCGATGAGGTGGCGATTCTGCGGCGCGGCCGGGTAGTGCATGCGGGACCGCGGGAGGGGATTTCGGTGAGCGAGATTGCGGCGCGGATGATTGGGGAGGCGGCGGTAGCGGCGGTCGAGCGGCGCGAAGCTGTGGAGCGGCATGAGGGGCGGCCGGTGGTGCTGGCGCTACGGCATGCATCGGCGGGGATGTTGCGTGATGTGTCGCTGGAGGTTCGTGCCGGGGAAATCCTGGGGATTGCAGGGGTGGATGGGAATGGGCAGGCGGATTTGCTGGCGGCGCTGGTGGGGGATTTGCCGCTGCGGGAGGGGAAGCTGGAGATTCGGGGGCGCGATTGCACGCGTGCGCGGATTCGGGAGCGGTTGAAACAGATGGCGGTGATTCCGGACGATCGGCATCGGCTGGCGGCGGTGCTGCCGCTGTCGGTGACGGAGAACCTGCTGATGAAGGATTACCGGCGGGCGCCGTTTTCACGGGCGGGGGTGTTGTGGCCGCGGGCGTGGAAGGGGGCGGCGGTGCGGGCGGTGCGAACGTTTGACATCCGCACGGATGGGGTGGCGACGCCGTTGTCGCGCCTTTCCGGCGGGAATCAGCAGAAGGTGGTGCTGGCCCGGGAATTGGGGTTGGCGGCGAAGCCGGTCGTGGTGGCGGCCAATCCGACGCGCGGGCTGGATATTGCGGCGACGGCGTTTGTGATGCGGCAACTCCGGGCGGCGCGGGATCGTGCGGACGGGGGCGCGGCGATCGTATTGATTCACGCGGATCTGGAGGAGTTGCTGGGGGTGGCGGATCGCGTTGCGGTGCTTTACAACGGGACGCTCACGCTGGCGTCGGCGCGAACGAAGGAAGCGATTGCGCCGTTGATGCTGGGGCTTGGCGGGTAGGAGCGTCGTTTCGAGGCTGGTGAAAATCCGCGGTTCCGGCTTACGAAAAATGCGCCGGCCAGTACACTTCCGCCATGCGTTTGGTGCGTCGGATTTTCCTGCCGCTGGTTCCGCCGGCGATTGCCGTCGCGGTGTCGATCGCGCTCCTGGCGATCGGGCTGGCGCTCGCGAAGTATCCGGCGCTGAGCCTGCTGCGGGAGTGGTTCACGGCGGCGGTGGCGGATCGGTTCAATATCGAGGTGGCGCTGAAGAACAGTTGCCCGCTGCTGCTGACGGGATTGGCGGCTGGGGTGGCGTTTCGCGCGGGGGTTCTGAACATCGGCGCGGAGGGGCAATCGATTCTCGGCGCGATCGCGGCGGCGGCGGTGGCGACGCGCATGCTGCCCGGGCTGCACGCATCGGCGGCGGCGATCACGGTGGCGCTGGCGGCGGCGGTGGTTGCGGGGGCGCTTTTTGCGGGAGTGGCGGCGGGACTGGAACTGTTGCGCGGCGTGCCGGTCGTGCTCTCGACGATTCTTTTGAATTTCGTGGCGCTGCAACTGCTGGACGTGCTGTTGGAGGGCCCGCTGAAATCGCACCTGACGCAGGCGGTACAGTCGGATCCGATGCCGGCGGCGTTTCAATTGCCGCTGATCGGCGGATCGCTGGTGGTGCACGCCGGGGTGGTGATTGCGGCGGTGGCGGCGCTGATCGCGTGGGGCGTCCAGTCGCGCACGACGCTGGGGTTTGAGCTGCTGGTGACCGGGCTTAATCCCGCGGCGGCGCGTTATTCGGGCATTCCCACGGCTTCGCGGCAGGGGTTTGTGCTGCTGTTTTCTGGCGGTTTTGCGGGGCTTTCCGGGGCGATTCAGACGCTGGGCGTGGGTGGACACGTGCTCACGCAGACGCCGGAGTCGTACGGGTACACCGGGATTGCGGTGGCGCTCCTGGGAAGGCTGCATCCGGTGGGAATCGCGGCGGCGGCGCTGTTTTTCGCATTGCTCGATCAGGGAGCGGCGACGCTGGAGACTTCGGCGACACCGCTGCCGCACGAGACGGCGGACATTTTGAAGGGGCTGATCACGCTGGCGCTGTTGACTTCCGCAAGCCTGCTGGCGAATCGGCGCGTGCTTGCGTCGGAAACGGCGATGGAAGTCACGACGAAGCCGGACGCGGCGGCGGAAGGTCGGGCGGCCTGATGGATGCCACTTTCATTTTTCACGAAGCGCTGCTGTCGGCGACGCCGCTGCTTCTGGCGGGCACGGGGGAACTGGTGGCGGAGCGTGCCGGGGTGATCGACATCGGGATCGAGGGGCTGATGATCGTGGGAGCGATCGCGGCGTACGGCGCGGCGGTGCTGACGGGCTCGGTTGCGTGGGCGGTGCCGGCGGCAGCAGCGGCGGGGGTGGCGCTGGCGGGGCTCTTCGCGCTGGTGACCGTTTACGCGCGTGCCGATCAGATTGTGGCGGGGGCGGCGTTGAACCTGCTGGCATTTGGGATGTCGACGACGGCGTGGCGGATGTTGCAGGGGGCGTTGCCGACACATGCACCGCCGGCGATGTATGAACAGGTGTCAGTGCCGGTGTTGTCGCGCATGCCTTTTATAGGGGCGGTGCTTTTTCAGCAGTACGGTTTGTTTTATGCGGCGGTGATCCTGGCGGGCGTGGTAGATGTGTTGCTGCGATTCACGCGCCTGGGCCTGGTGGTGACGGCGCTGGGCGATGCGCCGGAGGCCGCGGATGCGATGGGGATTCGCGTGCGCGGGGGGCGTCTGCTGGCGGTGCTTTTCGCGGGGGCGTGCGCCGGCGCGGCGGGGGCGTATCTGTCGACCATGCGCAATCATTCGTTCCAGTTGAACATGACGGCGGGGCAGGGATTTCTGGTGCTGGCGCTGGTGATTTTTGCGCGTTGGTCATTGCCGGGGCTGGCGGCGGCGGCGGTGCTTTTCGGGGCGCTTGACGCGCTGCAATCGGCGCTGGCGTCGTTGCCGGGAGCGACGGTGGCGATTCCGCACGGGCTGTTCGACATGCTGCCTTATGCGGCGACGTTGGTGGCGCTTACGTTGTTGTCGCGTGCCGGCGCGGGGCCGCTGGAGCTGGGGAAACCCTGGCCGGCGCCGCGCTGATGGAAGGCCCGCTCACGCCGCGACTGGCCTGCCCATCAGGACGAGCCAGCGGTAGTGCGACCGCACCGCGGAAAATACGGAGCGGTGGGCTTTGTAGCTGACGCCGTACTCCCGGCAGGTTTCCTCGACCACGCGGCTCAGGGCGGGATAGTGGACGTGGCTGATTTTGTGAAACAGGTGGTGTTCGATCTGGAAATTCAGGCCGCCGAGAAACCAGCTCAGGACGGGGTTGCGGCGTGAAAAATTGACGGTGGTTTGGACCTGATGGATGGCCCATTCGGTTTCCATCATGGAGCGTTGGCCGGCGCCCTGCTCGACGGGCTGCGGAAATTGCGCGCCTTCGACGCAATGCGCAAGCTGGAAGACGATGCTGAGGACGACGCCGCTGGTGAAGGCCGCCATGGCGTAGGTTGCGAGGACCGCCCACCAGGGGTGCAGCAGCATGGGCACGACGAAGGCGAGGGAGAAGAAGATCACTTTTCCGCCGATGAAGACGACGAGGTCCATGCCCTTGGGGCGGGGGATTTTTTTCTCGCCGATGCGTCCGCGGGCGATCTGGTAGAAATCGTCGATGAAGTGCCACTTGATGGCGAGGAAGCCGTAGAGGCCCCACATGTAGATGGACTGCATGCGGTGGAACCAGAAGCGGCGTTGATGGGGGGAGAGGCGTCCGAGCCAGCCGAGATCGATGTCATCGTCCTCGCCGGCGATGTTGGTGTAGGTGTGGTGGATGGAGTTGTGTTTCCAGTCCCAGAGGTAGGAGCTGCCGCCCATGAGGTCCAGGGTCATGGCCATCATTTTGTTGATCCACTGGCGGTCGGAGTAGCCCTTGTGGCTGCCGTCGTGCTGGATGTTGAAGCCGATGGCGGCGAGCGAGAGCCCAAGCACCACCGACAGGAGGACGATCAGCCAGGGGCTATGGACAAAGAACAGGAGGGAGAGGTAGGCCCCGAAGAACCAGGTGAGGATGGTGGCGGTTTTGAAGTACATGCCGGGGCAATCGCGGCGGCGGCGGGCGGTGGTTTCGAAATAGGCGTCCACCCGGCGGCGCAACTCTTTCATGAATTTGTCCGGTCCGGTGAAGCGTGGGGACAATTTCACGTGTGCAGCGGCAGCGTCGCCGCCGCGCTCCGCCCTGGCGTTTGCCGACATTGAAATTCCTCCGAACGGTTGCGTGGGAAGCGAGCCTGTTCATCATCCTTGATCCCGGTCAAGCTGTGCCGCACGAAGCAACGCTGTTCGGCCGAGAGAGCCCCCGGATGAAGCGATGTCCCGGGGCGAAACATTAGTATACGCGAGGGCGTGGCGATTCGCTGTGGGTAAATGCGCAATTTTGCGCCGCCTGTTCTTTCTGCCCAGTGGTTTCTTTTTTTCGCACGATCCGCCATAGAATTGCAAGCATGTTGAGCTCCTGCCGATCCGCGGATTTTGTCGCCAGCGACCTGTTGGATGCCACGGACGAGCTGCGCTTTAGAGGCTCCCCCTGGCATCTCGATGCGCGTTTTCCGCGCTCGCACGCCATCGTTTCGCATGCCCATTCCGATCATCTCGGGCGGCACGGAAGGGTGATCGCCCATCCGATCACGTGCGACCTGCTGGCGCACCGGCTCGGCGATCCCGCGGATGCGCGCGGGGGGGAAGCGCCGGAATTGGCCGCTACGACGCAGTTGGCGCCGTTGCCTCATGGGGCGATCCATCGGGAGGATGGCCTCGAGATCGAGTTGTTTCCGGCGGGGCATGTGCTGGGGAGTGCGATGCCGCGGATCACGACCGCGCGCGGCCGATTGCTGTATACGGGAGATTTCCGCTATGCGCCCGGGCGGGACGCGTTGACCGTTCCGGGTTGCGCGCTGCCATCCGATGGCGCGGATGTGGTGCTGATGGAATGCACCTATGGGTTGCCGCGCTATCGCTTTCCGGTGCGAGGCGAGGTGATCGAGCGGCTGTGCGATTCGGTGGCGGCGGCGTTTGCCGAGGGGAAGCAGCCGGTGTGTTTGTGCTATTCGCTGGGCAAGGCGCAGGAAGTCGCGCGGATTCTCGCGGAAAACGGTTTTGCGATCGCCATGCACGGCGCCGCGCACGCGATCACGGAGATTTATCACCGGCACGGCGTGCGTGTCGGGGAGGTGCGCCGCCATGAGGCGGGCAACATCGAAGGCACGGTGCTGATCGCGCCGCCGCACATTCGCAATTCGCGGATGATCGCCAGCATCAAAAACGCCCATATCCTCGTTGTCACGGGTTGGGCGATCGACTCGGGCGCCACCTATCGCTATCAGGCGGCGGAAGCGTTTCCGCTGTCGGATCATTGCGATTTTGACCAGCTCAATGCGTTTGTGGATGCGATGCGGGAGCGCGGCGCGCGGCACTTTCTGCTGACGCACGGATTCGTCAACGAGTTCGGGCGCCACCTGCGGGCTCGCGGCGTTTCGGCGAGCCCCGCCGTTCCGCCGCGCCAACTTGCGCTGTTTGATGACTAGCCCGCCGCGCGCGCCTCCCGTAGCATAGGGCGGACAGGAGGTTCAATGGCCGTCCCGACGTCCCCGATGCCCGTGTGCCGATTTGCCGGCCTGCTCGCCGGTTCGGAAGACCAGCTCGCCGCGGCGCGCGCGGAATTGGCGCAATGGTATGGCCGGATCGATGACGCCTCCGAAATTCTGCCATTCACCTTCACCGATTATTACGCCGGGGAAATGGGGCCGCATCTGCTGCGGCAATGGGTGCGTTTCGAGGCGCTGTTCAATCCCGAACACCTGGCGAAGTGCAAGCTGGAAACGAACATGGCCGAGACGCTGCTGGCGCGACAGTTCGCCGCGCCGCGCAGCGGTGGAGCGGTCGCCCGCCCGATCAACATCGATCCCGGTTACGTACACCGCTACAAGGTGATCCTGGCGACCACCAAGGATCATTCGCATCGGGTGTACATTGCCGAGGGAATTTACGGCGAGGTCACGTTGCACTGGCAGCAGAACGCCTGGACGCCCTGGCCGTGGACGTACGCCGACTACCAGACGCGCGAGGCGGGGGCGTTTTTCGTTCGGGCGCGCACGGCCTATCTTGAGCAGCTCCAGCGAATCACCGCGGGCCGCTGAGTTTTGATCGGAGGGTTCCGCCCCATGCTCGTCGGCGGCGCCGCCCTGTTTGTTCTGGCCTTTGTTCTCAGCCTTATCGGCACCGCCCTGGCGCGCCGCTATGCGCGGCGGCTGGGGCTCATGGACGCGCCGGGACAGCGCAAGGTGCACACCGTTGCGACGCCGCGCAATGGGGGCATTGGCATTTTCTGGGGATTTGCGATTCCACTGGTCATCGCGCTGATTGCCATTGTTGTCCTCACACATGGCCACGACTTGGCGCGATTCCAGGTTTTTGGTCGCGATCTGCCCGATGTCGTTCTCCATCTTCCGGGCATGCGCGCCCATGCGCCGCTGCTCGTGCTGTTGCTCATGGCGACATTCGGCATCCATCTCCTCGGCCTGCTCGATGATCGCAAGCCGCTCGACCCCTGGCCCAAGCTCCTCGCGCAGCTCGCGATCGCCGCAGCGCTCGTCTTTGTCGGCGAATCATTCGGCGCCGGGTCATTTCGTGTCCTCACGTTCCTCGGCAATTTTCCCACGCCGGGCTTTTTCGTCTCCGTGCTCTGTTCCGTTCTGTGGATCGTCGCGCTCACGAACGCCTTCAATTTCCTCGATAACATGGATGGCCTTTCCGCCGGCGTGGCGTTCATCTGCGCCGCGGTTTTTCTGATCGCCGCCTGCATCAACGGCCAATGGTTCGTCGCCGGCCTGCTCCTTACGTTGATGGGCAGCATTCTGGGATTTCTGTGCTTCAACTTTCCGCCCGCATCCATTTTCATGGGCGACGGCGGTTCGATGATCCTCGGCTTCATCCTCGCGGCGCTCACGATCCGCACGACGTACTATCAACCCGGGCGCGCGCCCTACGCGGTGCTGATGCCGCTCTTCGTCACGGCCGTTCCGCTTTATGATCTGGTGATCGTTTCAGTCCTTCGCCTGCTCAAGGGCCGCTCTCCGATGACCGGCGACACCAACCATTTCTCGCATCGCCTGACGCGGCACGGTTTCTCGACGCGCTCAGCGGTGTTGATCATTTATGGCGTCACGCTGGCGACCGGCATCGCCGCGCCGCTGCTTGCGCTGCACAGCGACGCCACGTCGGCCGCGCTGCTGGCGCTGCAACTCCTCGGGATGCTCACGGTCATCGCGGTTCTTGAACGCGTCGGGGAGCACACCCGATGACGCCGGAATCTCCTGCGACATTCATGCCGATCACCGGCCCGCTGCGCACCTGGGCGTTCGTCGTTCTCGCGGGGCTGGCGCTGGTCCTCTCGCTGCGTCTGACGATGACCGAGACGCTGCGCGAAGGCCTGGCGCAAAAGCAGGAACGGCTGCTCGCACAGACGGATCCTGAACACCATCTTGCGCTTCCGGAGGTCGGCCCGGGCGTCACGACGGGCTTCGCGACGATCGCGCTGCTGCTCTCCGCCGCCGGCGCCGCGATTGCCGCCGCCGCTGATTTGATCACGTGGAAGCATTTCCTGCGGTGGCTCATTATCGCGGCCATCGCCGGATGCGCGCTCAATTCCACGTTTCGCGCAGCCAATCGATTTGCGGCGGCGGTCGGCTCGACGGACATCATCGCGATTCTCGCCGCCGGCTGGACCGTCAGCCTGCTGTGCCATCCTGCGCTGACGGGCCGGCGCTCGCGGCAGTTTCTGACGGCGCTCTTCATCGCCATTCTTGCCGCCTGGATCATGCAGGGGATGATCCAGCACTTTGTCGATCAGCCCGAGACGATCGCCACGTTCGAGCAAAATCGCGATCAGATCCTCCGCAGCCAGGGCATTGCGCCGGGGTCGCCGGAAGCGGCGGCGTATGAAGCCCGTCTCCACGGCGGAGAGCTTGAAGGATTTCTCACGCTGGCGAATGTCACGGCGGCGGCATTCGTGGGGCTGCTGGTGATGGCCGCCGGCCTGGCGGTTTCGTTCTTCCGCACGGCGATGCGCACTGAAAACGCGATCGCCGCGATCATCGGCATAAGCACCTCGGCAATTCTTTTTGCGCTGGGAACGTGGATGCTCGTGCTCACGCAAAGCAATGGCGGCATGGGCATGGTCGTGATCTGCACCGTGGCCACGATCGCCGGCGTCGGCCTGCACGGGATTTTCGCCCGCTATCGCCGCGTGCTGATCGTTGCCGGGTTCTGCGCGTTTTTTCTTGGCGGTGCGGCCGTTGTCGCCTATGGCGTGCGGCATGATTCGCTGCCGGGCAAGAGCCTTCGTTTCCGCTGGTACTATTGGACGGCCGCCGCGACGCTGGTGCGCGATCATCCGCTCGCAGGCGTCGGCCCGGATAACTTCGGCAGCTATTACACGTCCGTCAAACGTCCCGCCGCTCCGGAGGATGTCAGCGATCCGCACTCCTATTTTGTCCGCGCCGCGGCCGAACTCGGAATTCCTGCGGCGGCGCTGCTGGCCCTCTTGATCGCCTGCAGCGTGATCGCCGCCGCCCGTGCACCGTTCGCTCTGCCTGATGAAACCGCCGAGCCCCGGCCGATTCTGTCCACCAATGTTCTGGTGGTCGCGGCGATGTTTTGCGGCGTCTGGTGGATGTTGCGTTATGCAATCGTGGGGCCGTATGACGTTTACTTTCTTTATCTCGCGATCCTCTATGCGCTGCTTGCCGCATGCGCGGGAGCCGGCGCCTTTATTCTGATGGAATCCGCGCCGCCGCGGAGCGCCTCGCTGGCGATCGGCGGGCTCATGGGGGCGCTGGGGATGTTCGTTTACGACCAGATCAACATGGCGGTGCTGACCGGCGCGGCGGCGATGCTTTTCTGGTTTCTGCTGGGATTCGCCGGCGCCGCCGCCCCGGGCCGGCGCGCGCGATCAAAGCTGCCGCGCGTTGCGCCGCCGATTGCGTTGGGCGCCGCTGCGATCTTCATTGCCGCCACGCTCTGGATTCCCACGCTCAACGCCACGATGCCCTGGGATCCCGCCCCCGCCGAATACGCCTACCTGCGCGCCGCGATGTCCGGCGACAACGCCGGCGCCCTGCACGCACTCGATGAAGCGCTCGCCCGGTCGCCTCGCGCCACCGACCTTCTCGATCAGCGCATCCTCCTGAAGCAGCGCCTCGGCCAGCCGGTGGCCGATGACATTCGCCGGCTTTTCACGCTCGATCGCGCCAACGCCCGTGTGCGGCTTCGCTTCGCGCTGCCGCCCTCCGACCTGCCTCCCGCCGAGCGCGCCCGCTACCTGCGCGAAGCCCTCCGTTTCAACGCCCAGCTCGCGCCCGACGAACCCAAACGCCTCTCGCCCGAGGACATCGCCAAAGTCAACGAAACTCTCGCAAAGCTCGAACCCGCCACGACGCGCTGACGTCACGCCTCCGCCGGCACGATCGCCAGCTCCAGACGCTCATACCGCCGCAGCACCACGAGCTCCGTCGCGATGCCGATGCGCTCAGCCGTCAACACCCGATGCAGCACATCCACATCCGCCACCACCTGCCCGGCAATCGACAGGATCACATCGCCCTCCTCCAGCCCTGCCCGCGCCGCCGGACTGCCTTCCTCGACACCGGCCACCAGCACGCCCTTCGACTGCTCCAGCTTCCAGAAACGCACCAGCTTCCGCGGAATCGGTACCGTCTGGCCCATCACGCCGATGAAGCTCCGGCTCACTTTGCCGTGCGCCATCAGCTCCGCCGCCACCACCTTGGCTGTATTCACCGGCACCGCGAAGCACAGGCCCTGCGCCATGGCGATCACCGCGGTGTTGATCCCGACGACGCGCCCCGACGAATCCACCAGGGGGCCGCCGGAGTTTCCGGGATTGAGCGCCGCGTCCGTCTGAATCACGTTGTCGATGAGCCGGCCGCTCTGGCTGCGGAACGTCCGCCCCACCGCGCTGACGACGCCTGCCGTGACCGTCGCCTGGAATCCCAGCGGATTGCCGATCGCGATCACCAATTGCCCCGGCGCTAAGGCCGCCGAATCGCCGAGTTCCGCCACCGGCAGATCCCGCGCATCCACACGCAGCACCGCCAGGTCCGTGTGCGGATCGTCGCCGATGAGGGTCGCCCCCGCCTCACGTCCATCCGCAAAAGCCACGCGAATCTGCCATGCTCCATGCACGACGTGCGAGTTGGTGAGAATGAACCCATCGGGCGTAAACACCACGCCGCTGCCGCTGCCGCCGCGATTCCGGCCGTTCTCCGACATCCGCACGTGAATGTGCACCACCGCAGGGCCAACTTTGTTGACCGCCCCGACCACGGCCCGCGAGTACGCATCGAGCAGCGCCCCATCCGGCATCGCGCCGCCGACCGCTCCCGACTCCTGTGCGCCCTGGCCCGCTTCATCCGCCAGATATTCCAATTCGTTCATCGTCAATTCCTTTGTATCGATGTCGATCGATACTAGGATCGCATTCGCAGCGAATCAACTTGCCTCACGCAGCCCCAAACAGCAGGCCGCCCGCCGCGACGGCATCTCACCTGTCACGAAAGAATCCCGCCCCAAAGGCGTTGTTCCACCACCCGGCCAATACAGCCCGCCGGTTTCAGAAAGGATTTCCCAGTGCCCAAAACGCTTGCTCTTTCCACCGCCATCTCGCTGCTTCTCCTGGGCGCCGCCGCCCGTGCCGATGTCCATCCCAACGCCCTTTTCTCCGATCACGCCGTGCTCCAGCAGGCCATGGATATTCCCGTCTGGGGAACCGCCGATCCGGGCGAATCCGTCACCGTCACGCTCAATAAAGATTCTCAAACCGCCACCGCCGACAATGACGGCAAGTGGCTCGTCCGCCTGCCCGCGCAAAAAGCCGCCGGTCTCGACGCTCCCGCAACGACGCTGACCATCAAAGGCAAAAACGAAATCACCATCAATGACGTCCTCATCGGCGAAGTGTGGCTCGCCTCCGGCCAATCCAACATGGAGTTCACCGTCTCGAAAAAGGTGAAATCCTTCGCCGGCATGCTCAACGAGGACGAGGTGATCGCCAAGGCCGATTTCCCGAAAATCCGCATGTTCACCGTCAAGCAGGCCAAATCGCGCACGCCGCTGACCACGCTCTCCGGCGCGTGGGAAGTCTGCTCGCCGAAAACAGTTCCCGCCTTCTCCGCCGTCGGATACCTGTTCGCCCGCGATCTGCAGCGCGACATTCATCAGCCCGTCGGCATCATCAACACCTCTTACGGCGCCGCCACCGCGGAGGCCTGGGCCTCGCGCGAGGCTCTCGCTGCCGATCCCAGGCTCAAACGTTATCTCGACACCTTCGATTCCAACCTCGCCGCCTTCGACAAAAACCCGCAGGTCACCCTCGGCGAGTTGCCCCCCGAATTCCCCAAGCCCACCCCCATCAACAAAAAACGCCAGCCGCCCACCGCCCGTCTCGGCAACCCCGTCAACGACCAGCACGAAGCCACCGTCCTCTTCAATGGGCAACTCAACCCCATCATCCCCTATGCCATCAAGGGCGCGATCTGGTATCAGGGCGAATCGCTCACCGGCGGTAAAACTGGACTCAACACCTTCGGCCATCTCACCAGCGCCCTCATCACCGACTGGCGCACCCGCTGGCACGAAGGCGACTTCCCCTTTCTCATCGTGCAAATCCCCGGCCAGCAGGACATCTCCAACAACCCGCTCGTCCGCGAACAGCAGAATCAGGTGCTGCAGCTCAAAAACACCGGCATCGCCTGCATCATCGACACCGGCGAAGCCAAAAACGTCCACCCCAAAAACAAGGAACCGGTCGGCGAACGCCTCGACCGTCTCGCGCTCGCCCTCGCCTACGGCCAGAAAATCGAAACTTCCGGCCCCGTCTTTGATTCGCTCACAATCGACGGCAACAAAGCCATCGTGAAATTCACCCATACGGACGGCCAACTTGTCGCCAAGGGTGGCCCGCTGAAATGGTTTCAAGTCGCCGGCGCCGATCAGAAATTCCACGACGCCGTCGCGGAGATCAATGGGGACACTGTCGTCCTTACCTCGCCCGACGTTCCCGCTCCCGTCGCGGTCCGTTACGCCTGGGACAACTTCCCCGACGGCGCCAACCTTTTCAACAAAGACAACCTCCCCGCCTCGCCCTTCCGCACCGATACATGGGACTATCCGATCCCCGGTCTTGTCGAATAACCACGGACGCCTCGTCACGCTTTCGCACGCCGCGCCTTATCGTTTTCGACCATCCGCGCCACTGCAGCATCCGCGCGCCGCTGCCGCGTCTCCGCCTTTTTCGCTTCCGTGACCCACTTCACGTATTCCCGCCGGTGGCTCGGGCTCAGCCCCTCAAACACCCCGCGCGCTTCCGCATTTCCCTTCAGCGCCCCCAACAGTTCCGCCGGCATCGCCGCCTCGCGCACTGCTTTCTTCGCCGCCATCATCAATCCTCGTGAAATGGTTGAAGATCACCCCTTCGCCTGCCCGTAATAGGCCCCCGGTCCGTGCTTCCGCAAAAAATGCTTATCCAGCAGCGGCTGCGCGATAGGCACCGCCGTCGGATTGATCGTTAAACTTTGCAACTGCATCTTGGCCACGTACTCGAGCACGATGGCATTCTCCAGCGCCTTGGCCGGCGTAATCCCCCATGCGAACGGCGCATGGCTCGCCACCAGCACCCCCGGCACATGATCCGCGTTCAGGTTCAACGACCGAAAGCAATCGACAATGATCTTCCCGGTGTTCAGCTCGTAATCCGTGACGATTTCTTCCTTCTTCATCGGCCGCGTACAGGGAATCGTGCCGTAAAAATGATCCGCGTGCGTGGTGCCCAGGCACGTGATGCTCGTCTGCGCCTGTGCAAAGCTCGTTGCATAGTCCGAATGGGTATGCACGATCCCACCCAATCCGGGAAACTCGCGATAAAGATGCAAATGCGTCGGCGTATCGGAACTCGGACGAGCCGTCCCCTCCAACGTCTTACCGGTATCGATGGACAACACGACGATGTCCGTCGGCGACAACCGCGCATACGGCACACCACTTGGCTTGATCGCCATGACTCCGGCTTCCCGATCCACCCCCGAAGCATTCCCCCAGGTCAGCTTCACCAGCCCCGCCTCCACCAGCGCCATGTTGACGCGATACACTTCTTCCTTGAGCGCTTCGTAAGCCATGCGTTTCCTTTATCCGTGCTTCTATTCGTGCTTCCGCGCTTCATCGCGAATGTTCAGCAATTCCTTCATCACATCCCCCAGCGAATCCTGATGCCCCGCGACGCCGAACGCATCGTGCAGCCGCCGATACAGCTTGTACAACCGATCGTACACCGCCGCCGCCGCGGGCTCGGGCGTAAACGTCCGTTCCGACTTCGTCGCCATCGCGCCGATCGCCGTGCCGAAATCCCTGTATCCCCCCACCGCCGTCCCCGCCGCCACCGCCCCGGCGATCGCCGACCCCAGCGCGCATGTCTGCGCGCTGTGCGAAATCGCCACCGGCCGGCCCATCGCATTCGCATAAATCTGCATCGCCATCGGGTTCTTCGACGCAATCCCGCCGCCGCTCACCACCCGTTTCACCGGCACTTGATATTCCTCGAAGCGCTCCATGATGACGCGCGCCCCGAACGCCGTCGCCTCGATCAGCGCCCGGTAAATCTCCGCCGGCGTCGTGTGCAGCGTCAACCCGAAAATCGTGCCGGTCAGCCGCTGATCCACCAGCACCGTCCGATTCCCATTGTGCCAATCCAGCACCAGCAGCCCGCTCTCGCCCGGCTTCAATTTCGCCGCGCCTTCCGTCAGCGCCTCATGCGATCCCTTCTCCTTCCCGCCCGGCTGAATCACCTGCACGAACCAGTTGAAAATGTCCCCCACCGCCGACTGCCCCGCCTCCATCCCATAAAACCCGGGAATCACCGATGCCGGCACAATTCCGCACAGCCCCGGCACATCCGCCAGCTTCTCCCCCAGCGGCGACACCATCAAATCGCACGTCGACGTCCCCATGATCTTCACCAGCACCCCCGGCCGAATCCCCGATCCCACGGCCCCCAAATGCACATCAAACGCCCCCACCGCCACCGGTATTCCCGCCTTCAATCCGGTCTTTTTCGCCCACTCCTCGCTCAACCACCCCGCCGCATCCGCCACCGTGTGCACCTTCGCCGGCAGCGTTTTTCCAATACGCACCAGCCACGGATCGATCGCCTTCAAGAACTCTTCATCCGGATAGCCGCCCCACGCCTCGTTATAAAACGCCTTGTGCCCCGCCGCGCACACGCCCCGCTTGATCTTCGCCGGCGCCGTGGTCCCGCACAGCGCCGCGGGAATCCAATCCGCGATTTCCACCCACGTCGCCGCCGCATCAAACACCGCCGGCGCCACCCGCGCACAATGCAGAATCTTCGCCCAGAACCACTCCGACGAATACTTCCCTCCGCACTTCGCCAGATACTGCGGCCGCAATTTCGCCGCGATCTGCGTGATCTCCACCGCCTCCGCGTGTGATGTGTGATCCTTCCACAACCACGCCAGTGCCGCCGGATCCGTCACAAACTGCGACAAAAACGCCACCGGCCGGCCCTCGGCATCCACCGGCATCGGCGTGCTGCCGGTCGTGTCCACCCCGATCCCAATCACCTCCGACGCCTTCACTCCCTTGCTGGTGCCCTCCGCCAGCACCTTCTTAATCGTCACCTCCGCCCCATCCAGATAATCCTGCGGATGTTGCCTCGCCAGATTCGGATCGCGCCGATCCAGCACCACCCCCGCCATCCCATGCGGATACTCAAAAATCGCCGTCGCAATCTCCGCCCCCGTCTGTACGTTCACCAGCAGCGCCCGCACCGTGTTCGTGCCATAATCCAGCCCAATCGTATAAGCCGCCATATCCGCCAACCTCACAGTGTCCCCCCTTCACACCAGGCGCTCTTCGCCGACACATCGCCAATTACCAATTACTAATTACCAATTACGTTGACTATCACAGCCGCCCCAATCCCGGCGCGAAATGATAGTACACCTCATTATTCCGCAAATCCTGCTGGAACCGCCGCAGCTCCGTCTTCGCATCGATGATCGCCAACTCCACCCCCGCGATCTGCGCAAAATCCTCCACATGCTCCGTCTTCACCGCCTGGCTGAACCCCGTGTGATGCGCCCCGCCCGCGTAAATCCACGCGGCACACCCTGTCGCAAAATCCGGCTTGTTCTTCCACACCGCCCGCGCCACCGGCAGCTTCGGCAGCGGCTGTGGCGGCGCCACCACCTCCACCTCATGCACCAGCAGCCGGAACCGATTCCCCAGATCGATCAGCGACGCATTGATCGCCTCGCCCGCCGGGGTATCAAACACCAGCCGCACTGGATCTTCCTTCCCGCCGATCCCTAGCGGATGAATCTCCAGCGTCGGCCGGCTCGCCGCAATGCTCTCGCACACCTCCAGCATGTGCGCCCCCAGCACCAGATTGTGCCCCGGCGCCAGATGATACGTATAATCCTCCATGAAGCTCGTCCCCCCTTGCAGCCCGTCGCCCATCACCTTCATAGCCCGCAGCAGCGCACAGGTCTTCCAATCTCCCTCCGCGCCAAATCCATACCCATCCTTCATCAACCGCTGCACCGCAAGCCCCGGCAACTGCCGCAACCCGTGCAAATCCTCAAACGTCGTCGTGAATCCCTTGAAATGCCCATGCTCCAGAAACCGCCGAAGCCCCAGCTCGATCCGCGCCCCCTCGCGCAGCGACTCATGCCGCCCCCCGCCGCGCCGCAGCTCCGCCGCCACCTTGTACTGATCCTCATACTCCCCGCAAAGCTCCGTCACCTGCGCGTCGAGCACCTCGCTGATCGCCCGCACCAGATCGCCCACGCCATAGCCGTTCACGCTGATCCCCAGCTTCGTCTCCGCCGCCACCTTGTCTCCCTCCGTCACCGCCACATAGCGCATGTTGTCGCCGAAGCGCGCGAACTTCGCGCCCTGCAAATCATGCCACGCCCGCGCCGCGCGCATCCACGCCGCCAGCCGCGCCTGCGTGTTCGGGTCGCTCCAGTGCCCCACGATCACCTTGCGATTCAGCCGCAGGCGCGTGTGCATGAAACCCGCCTCCCGGTCCCCGTGCGCCGCCTGGTTCAGGTTCATGAAATCCATGTCGATCTGTCCCCACGGCAGATCGCGGTTGAACTGCGTATGCAGATGCGCAAACGGCTTGTGCAGGTTCGTCAGCCCCCCGATCCACATCTTCGCCGGCGAAAACGTGTGCATCCACAAAATCAGCCCCGCGCAATTCGCATCGTGGCTGGCATCCAGACACCGCGCCCGCACCTCCTCCGGCGTCGTCACGATCGGCTTGAACAACACGTTGAGCGGCAGCCCGCCCCCCGTCTTCGCGTCATTCAGCCCCGCCACCACCTGCTGCGCATTCGCCGCCACCTGCCTGAGGGCCGCCTCGCCATACAAATGCTGGCTGCCCGTGACGAACCAGATTTCCGAAGGGGATACCGACCGCATGCTGATCCTCTCGCGCTGCCGCCGCACACTCTTGAAAAAAATCGAAACGGCTTACTTAATCGTCAGCGCACAGCCCGTCAAGCAGCCCACCTCCCGCGCCTGTCCGCTCCGCCCGGCGCCCCCCCCCCGTGCCCGCCCCGCTCACTTCACCCCGTATTTTTTCGGGTCCGCCTGCATCGCTTTGATGTATTTCGCCGGATCCTTTTTGAAATCCGCGATGCAATCATCGCAGCAGAAATGATAAATTTTCCCGTCATAGGTCACGGTCTTGCCCGGCGTGACATCATCGTCCGGCATCACCATGCACTTGGTGTTCCCCACATCCACCGCCGCCTGTGTCGCCGGAGCGCTCGCCGCCGCCGTCAGCAGCAGCACCGGCGCCGTCTCCCCCGCCGCCGCATCGCACGCCGGACACGATCCATCGTCCGCCGTCGTCGCCGCAAATGCCGCCATTCCCGCGCTCATCCCCGCCACCGCCAACAACGCCGCCATGTACCGCATCGCACGCTCCGATTTTGCCTCACACCGTCCGGCCCGTCTGGGCCACGTGTTCCTTCAGCATAGCGTCAAGTATCCCATTGATGAAGTTCCCCGACTCGGCGGTCGAAAATTCCTTCCCCATGTCGATCGCCTCATCCAGCACCACCTTCGGCGGCGTCTGCGTGTAATTCACCAGCTCCCACGCCGCCAGCCGCAGGATGTTCCGGTCCACCGTCGCCATCCGATACACCGGCCATTTTGCCGCGATCCGCCCAATCCATTCATCCGCGGTGGGATGATACATCCACGCCGATTTGGCCATGAAATAAGCGATCTCCCGGATTCGCGGATCGTCCGTCGCCTCCGACACAAACGCCTGGAGCCCATCGATGAGGAACGGCTCGCCCTGCACATCTAATTGATACAGCCCCTGCAACGCGATCCGCCGGGCCGTCGAACGTTCATGAATCATAACTGCTTCGGTTCTTCAGAGTTAAAGCACGCGACGGCGGCCAGATTTTCGCCGCTCGGATAACCCCAGGATATTCCAAGTTATTCCGCCGCCTTGATTTTAGCCAGCACCGACGCCGTGGAAATCGCCGCCAGCGCCGCATTCCACCCGGCGTTGCCCATTTTCAGCCCCGCCCGATCCAGCGCCTGCTCCTGGTTGTCCGCCGTGATGACGCCAAACACCGTCGGCACCCCAGTTTCCGGCCCGATCGCCCCGACGCCCCGCGCCACCTGCCCCGCCACATGATCGTAATGGTCTGTCGCCCCACGAATAACGCACGCAATGCAAATCACCGCCGCATACTTGTTCGACTTGGCCGCCGCCTTGGCAACCGTGGGAATCTCAAACGCCCCGGGCACGAGAATCTGGGTGATCTGCTCGGCCTTCGCTCCGTGCCGCAGCAGGCATTGCACCGCCCCTTCTGCCAACTGCATCGTGATAAAACTGTTAAACTCCGCCACCACCAGCGCGAACCGATTCCCCGGCTTGACGAACAGGTCTCCAGTCACCGTTTCCATGCGTGTTCCTTCTGGCGCCCAGGCCCGGTAAATTGCAGGACTATAGTCTATCGGGTGGAGAGGCGCAGAGCTATCGGCCGATGGAAAGGGTGGAAATCGCGGAACCCCGCCCCACCGCCCATGGGAAAGCGAGCATGGAAAAAGAGCCTTTCATTGTCACCATTGGTTTGCGGGCCAAACCCGGCAAAGCGGCGGAGCTGGAACGCGCCCTTCGCAACCGCGTACCCATCTCCCGTACCGAGGCTGGTACGCTCGACTATCGCCTGTATCGTTCCACCTCCGACGACCACCTCTTCTTCCTCTTCTCGCGCTTCGCATCGGAGAAGCAGTTCGACCTGCATCTCTATCAACCTCACTCCCTTTCCATGCTCGCGGAGTTTGAGGACCTCCTTACCGAAGCGCCGCGCGTCGAAACCTACCGCACCATCCTGGGCTGACTCCGCTGGCCAATTTCCCCCCCGATGCGTTTCCCGATCATCCCTTGCCTTGTGACCTGCGTGCCAGAATGTCCGCAAGTGCGACGGATTGATCGTCTCGCTGCACAAATCCGAGCACCTCAACGGCAGCAAAGCCACTGGCAAGGCTTTTGCGTTCACTTCCGTACCGCCTGCCAGTGGGGCCGGCGCAGTCCTCTCCCAGAAGGAATGGAGCTCGTCATGATCAAGACGTTGATGATCGCCCTGGTGCTTGCCGGCATGTCTCTTCCGTTTGTCGCCTGCAACACCACCAAGGGCGCGGGTGAAGACATGCAGTCTGCCGGGCAGTCCATTCAGAATTCCGCCGTCAAGCATGGGGCGCAGCCCTGACGCGCGCTTGCCCGAGCGGAAACGTCGCTCATTGCGTTCCTGAAGGAGCGGCCACAGCAGCATCGTGACCGCTTTGAGAAACACCGACGAGGTACCGTGCCCTCGCCGGTGTTTCTTTTTTGCCCGCCCACGCGTGGGTCTTTCGTCTTTCGCCCCGCCTCTTTTATACTGCGCCTGTTCACGGAGGATCCCCCCGCATGGCCTATGATCCAGCTTCCTTTGTTCACCTGCACGGACACTCGCATTACTCGCTGCTCGACGGCGGGGCAACCATTGACGGGTTGCTCGAAAAGACCAGGGAACTGGGCATGCCCGCGATCGCTCTCACCGATCATGGCAATCTTTTCGGCGCTGTCGAGTGGTACTCCACCGCCAAAAAATTTGATGTCAAGGGCATCGTCGGCTGCGAGTTCTACGTCGCGCCCGCCTCGCGCTTCGACAAAGACTCCCACGGCATCTCCGAAGCCGCCTATCACCTGCCCGTCGTCGTGAAAAACGAAACCGGCTGGAAAAATATCCTCAAACTCGCCTCGCTCGCCTTCACCGAAGGCTTCTACTATCGCCCGCGCGTCGACAAGGAAACCCTCGCCAAATATCACGAAGGCCTGGTCGTCATGAATGGCCACTTCGGCACCGAAATCTCCGCCCTTCTCGAAAGAGGCGACGTGGAAGGCGCCGTCGCCTGTGCCGGACAATACAAAGAAATCTTCGGCGACGATTTCTACGTCGAGCTGCAAAACCATTTCGACCCGGCACAGGTCGCGATGATCCCCAAGCTCATCGAAGTCGCCAGGCGCGCCGCCTGCCCCGTCGTCGCCACCAATGACCACCACTATCTGCTCAAAGACGATTTTGACGCCCACGACGCTCTCTGCTGCATCAGCATGGGCCGCACGCTTGCCGACGAGACGCGCCTGAAATATTCGCGCGAGCTCTACCTCAAGAGTCCCGCGGAAATGCGCCAGATTTTCCGTGAGATTCCCGAGGCCTGCGACAACACCCTGCGCATCGCCGAACAATGCGAGCTCAAGCTCGACTTCAACGCCCGCCACGCGCCGGTGTACAGCCCCCCGCCGGCCGCCGACGGCGCCGCCATTCACCCCGACGCCTACCTCCGTCAGCTTTGCCTCGCCGGCGTCGAAGAAAAATATGGCGATTCCCTCTCTCCCGAGCAGCGCAAAACCGTCATGGACCGCCTCGATTTCGAGCTCCAGGTCATCTGCTCCAAAGGCTTCTCCAGCTACTTCCTGATCGTCTGGGATTTCTGCAACTACGCCAAAAAGAGCGGCATCCCGGTCGGCGCGAGAGGCTCCGGCGTCGGCACCGTCGTCGGCTACGTGCTCTCGCTGTGCAACGTCGATCCCGTCAAATACGATCTGCTCTTCGAGCGCTTCATGGACCCCGCGCGCTCCGCCATGCCCGATATCGACATCGACATCTGCCAGGAAGGCCGCGGCAAAGTCATCGAGTACGTCCGCGAAAAGTACGGCAACGTCTGCCAGATCATCACCTTCAACACCCTGGGCGCGAAGGCCGCCATTAAAGACGTCGGCCGCGTGCTGGGCATGCCCATCGCCGAAACCGACAAACTCACCAAGCTCGTCCCCGGCGGCCTTAATGTGAGCCTCGATGACGTGGTCAAAGTGCCCGACATCAAGAAGATGATTGATGAGAATCCCCAGGTACAAAAGCTCTTCGCCATCGCCCAGCGCCTCGAAGGCCTCTGTCGCAACGCCGGCATGCACGCCGCCGGCGTCATCGTCTGCGACAAACCCCTCGACGAAATCGTCCCGCTCTACAAATCCGGCGATGACATCATGACCCAGTGGGACGGCCCCACCTGCGAAAAGGTCGGCCTGCTCAAAATGGACTTCCTCGGCCTGCGCACCCTCACCATCCTCGAACGCGCCCTCGACCTCATCGACAAAGACCTCACCAGCGGCGCCGTCAAAATCCCCGCCAGCCTCAAGGACAATCCGCCCCCCTTCCTGAAAGATCGCGGACAGGGCCGCCGCATCGACATCGAACGCATCGACATCACCGACCAGCACGTCTATCAAACCATCTTCCAGAAAGGCTGCACGAAGGGCGTCTTCCAGTTTGAATCCGGAGGCATGAAAGACCTCCTGATGAAAATGAAGCCCGACCGCCTAGAAGACCTCATCGCCGCCAACGCACTTTATCGCCCGGGCCCCATGGACCTGATTCCCGATTACTGCGCCCGCAAGCACGGCAAGCAGGCGGTCCCCAGCCTCCACACGCTCGCCGACGAAGTGCTCGCCGAGACCTACGGTGTGATGGTCTACCAGGAACAGGTGATGCGGATTTTCAATCGCCTGGGCAACATTCCGCTTCGCCGCGCTTACGACATCATCAAGGCCATCTCCAAGAAAAAAGCCGACGTGATCAACAAGGAAAAAGCGGCGTTCATTGAAGGCGCCATGCAGAACGGCCTTTCCAGGGAACAGGCCACCGAAATCTTCGCCGACATCGAAAAATTCGCCGGCTATGGCTTCAACAAATCCCACTCCACGCGCTACGCCTTCGTCGCCTATCAAACCGCCTGGCTGAAAACCTATTTTCCCGCCCAGTACATGGCCGCGCTGCTCACATTTGAAATGATCGACCAGGCCAAGACCGTCGAATACATCGACGAATGCCGCCATCTCATGCTTCCCAATTCCGGCAAGGTCGGCATCGAAATTCTTCCCCCCGACATCAATGAGTCTGACGCCGATTTCACCGTCGTCGGCGAGAACATTCGCTTCGGACTCGCCGCCATCAAGGGGGTTGGCGACAAGGCCGTCGAATCCATCATGGCCTGCCGCTACGAAATCGATGCCGAAAGCGGCCAGCGGAAACCCAAACCCTACAAGTCTATCTTCGACCTCTGCGAACGCGTCGATCTGCGCGTCGTCAACAAAGCCGTCATCGAATCGCTCATCAAATGCGGCGCCTTCGATTCCCTCCACCCCGTGCGCGCCGCCGCCATGACCGCCGTCGAATCCGCTTCCCGCATGGCCCAGCAGGCGCAGGAAGCCAAGCGCGCCGGCCAGGAATCCCTCTTCGGCGCCCCCTCCGCCGGCGCCGCCAATCCCCTGCTCGCCGTCGAACCCAAAGTGCCCGGCATTCCCGAGTGGCCCAAAGGCGAGAAAATGGCCCTCGAAAAATCCGTCCTCGGCTTCTACGTCACCAATCATCCCCTTCGCGATGTCGAGCAGCTTTTCCAGAGCTACATCACCCTCGACACCCAATCCATCCGCGCCGCCGGCGACAAAACCAACGCCATGATGGGCGGCCTCGTCTCCAAAATCCGCCTCATGACCACCAAGACCGGCCCCAACGCCGGCTCCCGCTGGGCCATCCTCCTCATCGAAGATCTCGTCGGCTCCCTCGAAGTCGTCCTCTATTCCAACGAGTACCAGCGCTTCCAGGAAATAATCAAACCCGACACCGTCCTCTTCTTCGAGGGCCAGGTCGACAAAATGCGCGAGGAACCCAGCTTCAAGGCGCGCGAGGTTTACACCCTCGACTCCGTCCAGAAAAAGAAAACTCGCGAAATCCTCGTGCGCACCACGGCGATGAAACTCGACCCGCCGACCATGGCCGCCATTGGCAAGGTCCTCAAGGACCACAAAGGCAGCACCCCCGTGAAGCTCGAACTCTGCGACCTCCCCATCGCGCAGGCCTCGGGCGGCGTGCGCGTGCAACTCCAACTCGGCGGCGGCGTCAACATGCAAAACGGCGGCGTCGACGCCCTCCGCCAGGTCTTCGGCGAATCCAGCGTCTTGCCCATGGGCCCCAACCGCAAAGTCAAACGCCCGGCCCCTGCGACGACCCCTGAGCCCCTCATCACCCCAAGCGACGAACTCGTCGAAGTTTGACGCTCGCACGCCATCTTTCCGTTTAACAGGTGTCTGATGCGCGTCGCCATCACCGGATCTTCCGGCCTCATCGGACGCGCTCTTTCCACGCTTCTCCTGCACGACGGCCACATGGTCATCCCGCTGCGCCGCGATGGACGTGAACCCTCTTGGAACGTCACCACCGGCGAAGTGCGGACGCCCTCCCGCATCGATGCCCTTATCCATCTCGCCGGCCGCAACATCGCCGTGCGCTGGACGCGCCGCCGCCGCGACGAAATCTGGCGCTCGCGCGTCACCGCCACGGAAAAGCTCGCCGCCTTCCTCGCAAGCCTTCCCCAGCACCAGCGACCGCACACGCTGATCTCCGCCTCCGCCACCGCCATCTACGGCGACCGCGGCGACGAACTGCTCACCGAAGAGTCCCCACTACCTCCTGAGGGCCGCTCCTTCCTCGCCGATGTCTGCCGCGCCTGGGAAGCCGCCACCCGCCCCGCCGAAGAAGCGGGCATCCGCGTGATCCACGCCCGCCTCGGCGTCGTCCTCTCCAAAGACGGCGGCGCACTCGCCAAACTTCGCACCCCCACCAAACTCGGCCTCGCCGGGCCCATCGGCTCCGGCCGCCAATTCCTCTCCTGGATTTCCCTCCACGACGCCATCGCCATGCTCGCCGCCATGCTGAGCGATCCCACCCTCCGCGGCCCGATCAACGTCGTCGCCGGCGCCACGCGCCAAAACGCCTTCATGCGCACACTCGGCCACATCCAGCATCGCCCGGTGATCTTCCCCATGCCGTCTTTTGCCGTGAAAGCACTCTTCGGCGCGATGGGCAAGGAAGCGCTCCTCGCCTCCCAGCGCGTCGCCGCTACGCGCCTCCCCAAAGACTTCGCCTTCACCCACCCGACCCTGGAGGCGGCCCTGCGCTGGGCCCTGGCGCCACGCCCGAAAATCCACCGGGATGAGGATCACGCGGATCCGCCGCCACATCCGCCAGGCACAACACGACCCGACTGAAAACCCCCACCGCCAAAATCTCCAGCGACGGCGGTGGCTGATGGATAGTGGTCATTTGCTTTCCCTGAGCCCGCGAATGGTAACCCGTCCGCTGCCTTGGAGGTGGCCTGCCGCTCATTATTCCATCATCGCCGCATCCCGCAGATATCGCCGCACATCCTCCCGGCACAGAATCACGATCGTATAAATCCCCGCCGCCATCGGAAGAACGCACGTAAGCCCGCACCAGAACTGTCCGCAGCCGACGATTCCCGTGGCCAGTCCCCATCCCCACGCGTTCCGGCTTGTGTGCAACAGCTTGGTTGCGCCCACCAATTTCACCACCGCCACCGCTATCTCGAGCGCCGCGCAACAACCCCACGTCACCAGAAACAATGCCAGAGGCGGCCGGCTTCCCCCAAGAGCCATGCCCGGTTCGCTGTCCAGCATCGCCTCCGGCACAATGCCCGTCGCCAGCAATACGATCATCGTCCCCAGGCCCAGCGCACTGAGAATATCCAGCACCGCAACAATGATGTTGAATGTCCCCGCGAGCCTTACCAGCTTCGGCGCACTCTCGTACCCCTCTGGCGGCTCATACCCGAGGACCGGATCTTCAAAGGTCATTCATGCCTCATGCCGAAGGTGCGCCATCACACGCCCACGCCGCGCGTCAAGAATCCCCCGTCCACAATGATCGTGTGCCCATTCGTATACGAAGCCGCCGGCGAGAGCAGATACACCGCCGCGCCCACCAGTTCCTCCGCCATGCCGAAACGACCCTGCGGCGTGTGCGCCTTGAGAAACTCCCCGCGCGGCGTACCCTCAATCAGCTTGCGATTCAGGTCCGTCGGAAACACTCCCGGCGCAATGCCGTTCACCCGAATCCCATGCTGCGCCCACTCATTGGCCAGCCCCCGGATGATCCCCAGCACCCCCGACTTCGACGCCGCGTACGCCATCACTTCCGTCAGCGAAATGTACGAATTCAGCGACGCAATGTTCACGATCGACCCGCGCTCCCCGGTCTTCTCATCCGGCTTCTGCCCCTTCATCACCCGCCCCGCCGCCTGGTTCACAATGAACGTCCCCGTCAGGTTCACATCCACGATACGCCGAAACTCCGCCGCCGGCATCTCCAGCGACGGCTGCCGCTTGATCACCCCCGCCGCATGCACCACGCCATCCACGCGCCCGTATTTCTGAATCGCCCGATCAAACGCCGCCTTCACCGACCCCTCATCGGTCACGTTGATCGCCACCGCATCATGCCCGCTGTCGAGGTTATCCAGCTCCTCTTTGATCGCCGCCACCTTGTCCGGCGAGCTGGATCCCGCAACGACATTCGCCCCCGCCCTGGCGCACCCCAGCGCAATCGCCCGCCCGATCCCGGACGTCCCGCCGGTAACAAGAACGACTTTTCCGGAAATATCGAAGAAGTTGTCAGGCATGAAGAATCCTTTTCTGAGGCAGAGTGAGAGAAGGAAAGTGGATTATCGTCGAGATTTCGTGCGGAGCAAAATGTCCGTGGAAACGCCGAAATAATCCGCCAGCCGCACGACATGCGCCTTTGAAAGTTGCCGTTTACCTCGCAAAATAGCGGAGCCAAGTTGCCGTTTCCCCAGCAGCCGGCCCAGGTCGCTGGCATTCAGATTGTTCTCGTCGAGCAGCACGCGAAGCACATCGATGCCGTCGGCACGATCGCCCGTCGCAAGATCCACCGCGTGATGCTGCTGTTCATACGCCCAGACAAGATCGGTGAGCGCCAGAAGATAGTCGGCCTGGCCGGAAGTAAGCCTTTCTTCGTCGATCGCGGCAAGCGTATCGAGCACTCCGTGCGCGGCGCGCAGCTCCGTATCGCTGCGGATGGCCTTGAGAGGATGCGCACGCACAAGCCGAAGATAATCATCTCCCAACGGCCCGCGTAAACGGCTGCGGCTTCTGACGACCATGTGAACTCACGCTTCAATCGTCTTCAGCCCCGCCGCATCAAACCTGAACCCCGCCTCCTTCGCGATCTCCCCGAACGCCTCGATCTCCGCCTTTGTAAACAGCAGCCCCCCATGCTTCGCCGACAGCGCCGCCGCGTTCGCCTCCAGTTGCCCGGGCAAAATCGCCTTCTCATTCCCGTGCCCCAGAATATCGGAAATCACCGCCTTCACGTTGTCCTTCTGCGTCCGCCCTTTCACGAAATCCACCGCGATCGCATCCGGCCGCGTGCACTGAAAATAAAAGCAGCACGTCCCCTTCTCCCCCGCCGGCACCTTGTCCCAGCGATTCCGAATCGTCGGCGTCGAGCCGCCAATATACGCCGCATACAACTCGTCGATCAGCGACAGCCCATATCCCTTGTGCTGCCCGAACGGAAACAGCGCCTTCACCTTATTCGGATCCGTTGTCGGATTCCCCGCCTCATCCACGCCCCATCCCTCCGGCACCGCCTTCCCCTCACGAATGAACTGCTGAATCCTTCCCATCGCCACCACCGATGTCGCCCAATCGATGCAGATCGGAAACCCAATCTCCTCCGTCGTCGGAAATCCCCACGAGTGCGGGTTCGTCCCCAGCGTCGGATACCGCCCGCCAAACGGCACAACTTCCGCCAGCGCCGCCGTGCACGCCGTGTACGCGACGTACCCCTTCTTCGCCGCATCGATCACATACCCGCCGCCCCACAAATAATGAAACGCATTGTCCACCGCGACGATCCCCGTCCCATACTCGTCCGCCAGTTGCATGCACCGGTCCATCGCCGCAAACGCCGTCGCCTGCCCCAGCTTCCGGTTCGCATCCCACTTCTCCACCGCCTTGTACTTCGACGGAATCTTCGTGATCTGCGCCCCCGGTTTGCACCCGCCCGCCTTCGACCCGAACAACTCATCCAGATGCAGCGCCTTGATCGCGTTATGCGTCTTGATGCCGTGCCACGCCGTCAACTCCGAAAACTTCGCCCCCGCCGCCGCCTCGTCCTCGGTGTAGCCGCGATGACGATAAGCCGCCTCGACAAGAGCGTTATGAACATTGGTCGGAAGAATGTAATTCGTGGGCACAAAAGATTCCTTGGCAAAAGTAGCAAGCATTTCAGCTTTGTAAGCCGAATAAATCGCGCACAGCAAAGCCGGCGACCAGCTTGTCCAGGATGTTTAGCGACACCTGGTCATTGAGCGTGAGTGTCCGGTGCTGGCCAAATGCCGGCACATCCGTCGGACCGCTGGGATCGCTGAATACGTGAAGTTGCCGATTCGGCAAATCAGCAACCCAATATTGCGATACCCCGTTCCGTGCGTAGGAGCGGCGCTTCGGCCCCAGATCCAGCGGCAGGGTCGTATCGGCCACCTCCACGATCAAGCCGATTTCTCCCGGCGTCGGATGCCGCTCCTGAAAGTAAGTGCGCGGCCATATCACCACCGCGAGATCTGGCTCCGGCGTGCTTTCATCCAGCGTTACCCCCATCTGCACACGCAAGTACCAGTCTGCGGGAAGCGCCGCACCCAAAAGGTCCTGAATCGACGAAAGCACATAGTCGTGCGGGGGATTGCGACTCATTTTTTCAACGATCCAGCCTTCGATCAGTTCGTGACGCTTCGTGGGATCGAGAATACCCGCACGAACGATCTTTGCATATTCCCTGACCGTCAGACGACGTAGCGGATGGTTCGTCCATGCCGCCCCCTCAGGCCAGATCTCCCGTGGCGGTATGCCCACCGGAACACCATACGGCGGCACGATGTCGCTCTTAATCGCGAGAAGGCCCTCTATCAATTCGACAGGGTCGTCTTCCGGCAGAATACCCGTCTCGCCAAGCGCAAAGTATTCGTCCACCGTAAACAAATAAAGGCGCGCACCCACCGCCGGATCATTTCGGCGGTCATGGCTCGGCACCATCGTGGTCACGGTGAGTCTCCTCGGTGAAATTATATCGAAGACCACACGCCTGACCTAGAGCCTGTCACACCCGGTCTCAGTGCCCGCCCCCGCTCCCCGGCACGATATCAATCTGCGGCCGCCCCTTCTCCGGCCAATCCGTATGGAAAAACTTCCCGCGCGGCGCATCCACGCGCTCATACGTATGCGCCCCGAAGTAATCCCGCTGCCCCTGCAGCAAATTCGCCGGCAGTCGCGCCGACCGATACCCATCGTAATACGCCAGCGCCGACATGAACGCCGGCGCCGCCACCCCGTTGGTCGCCGCCAGCGCCACCACCTTGCGCCAATTCCCCTGCCCCTTCTGAATCTGCTCGTTGAAATAAGGATCGAGCAGCAGATTCACCAGGTTCGCATTCTTGGTGTAAGCGTCGGTGATTTTCTGCAGGAACCGCGCCCGGATGATGCACCCGCCGCGGAAAATCGCCGCGATCTCCGCGAAATTCAGCTTCCACTTGTATTCCTTCTGCGCCTCCCGCATGAGCTGGAATCCCTGCGCATACGCACAAATCTTCGAGCAATACAGCGCATCTCGGATCGCCGCGATCAAATCTTCGCGCTTCCCACCGAACCACTGCGCCGCCTGCTCCGCGCTCGCCGCATTGGCCGGGCCCTTCAGTACCTTGCTCGCCTCCACGCGCTCATCCTTCAACGCCGACAGGCACCGCGCAAAGACCGCCTCCGCGATCGCGTTCGCCGGAATGCCCATGTCCAGCGCGTTCGTGCTCGTCCACTTCCCCGTGCCCTTCTGCCCCGCCGCGTCCAGGATGTAATCGACGAGGTATCCCTCCTTGTGCACCGGATCATGTTGCTGCAGGATGTCCGCCGTGATCTGGATCAGATAGCTGTCCAGCTCGCCCGTGTTCCACTGCTCGAACACCTTGCCAATTTCCGGCGCCTTCATCCCCAGCAGATTCGACATCAGCGTGTACGCTTCCGAGATCAACTGCATGTCGATGTATTCGATCCCGTTGTGCACCATCTTCACATAATGCCCCGCCCCGTTCGGCCCCAGGTATGCCGTGCATGGAACCCCGCCCACCACCGGTTTCCCCGGCGCGTAATCCTCCAGCGGCTTGCCCGTCTTCGCATCCACCTTCGCCGCCACCGCCTCCCAGATCGGCTTCAAATGCTTCCACGAATCCGGATCGCCCCCAGGCATCATCGAGGGCCCAAACCGCGCCCCCACCTCCCCGCCCGAAACCCCCGAACCGAAAAACTTGCACTTCGCCGCATACTCCTTCTCCCGCCGAATCGTGTCCGTAAACAGCGAGTTCCCGCAGTCCGCCACGATATCGTCCGGCTCCACCCCCGCCTCGAAAAGCTGCTTCACCACCGCATCCACCGCCGGCCCCGCCTTCACCAGAATAATGATCTTCCGCGGCTTCTTGATCGCCGCCACCAGTTCCTTCAGCGTCTCGCACCCCACCAGCCCGCCCGGCGGATTCTCCCGCGCGATGAACTTCTTCATCACCTCCGTCGTCCGGTTATACACCGCCACTTTATACCCATGGTCAGCCATGTTGAGCGCCAAATTCTCGCCCATCACCGCCAAACCGATCAATCCGACATCCGCAACAGCCGTCTTATCCATTTCAAGCTCCAAAGTGCATTCAGTTTGACGATGGCCGGCGAGCCCGTTGCGGACGCGCCGGCAAACCTTCCAAATCCATATCCCATTCATCAGGCGTGTATGCAAACAACATCCCCACCACCTGCCGTGAATCCTCTCCAAAAGCATTTTCCAGTGCGTCCCAGATCTGCCGCTGACGCTTCAGGTCATCACGCCCGCGAAACGACCGCGAAATGATCGACCCGCTCCAACGCGAACCATTCCGCTGCAGCCGAAAGCTCGCATCCGCTAGCTTCAGCTCCTTCGTCAACAGTCCCTCTAGCCGTTTCTTGCTCACTGGTCGCATAATGCCTCACAGCGCTTGGCAACTTCCAGACACCAGCCATGATACTCGACGGCGGCTTGGCTGAAATTCCCCCGGCCGGAAATGGCCCCGATTCTCCGCCAACGCCTTTCTACGTACCTCGACGGCACAAAACGCATGTCGTTGAACCATAACCGGGCTACCCTGTGTACGTTCACCCGAAACCGTTCGTCCCGGTCGTCACGCCGTAGCAGACCCAGATTCGCGATCTCCGTCAGCAGATCACGCAGGTCATGACCCGTTTCCAGCGACTTCCGCCCAGCTTTGATGTGTACGTCTCCCTTCCATATGACCGCTCGCAGCATCCCCTCCACACCCCGTCCTGCCAGGTAAATCGCGCCCGCAAACAATCTGCTTCGCTGAAGATTCTGCGCTTCCAGCAGCCGCTCGTACGCCCCGCTCCGATAGTCATTTTCGCCCAGGTTTGCCATGCTTCAGAACTTGTTCGCCTGAATGTAATCTTTCCCGCCCTTCAAAAACTCCACGATATTCTGCACCGCCCGCAACGCCTGTCGCTCCACGCTCTCGAACGTCCGGCTCCCAATGTGCGGCGTCACCAGAATGTTGTCGATCTGCGTGAACGGATGATCCTTCGCCGGCGGCTCCTCGTTGAGCACGTCCGTGCCGTAGCCGCCCAGGTGCCCGCTCCTGCACGCCTCCGCAATGTCGTTTTCCACCACCAACCCGCCGCGCGCGGTATTGATGATGTAAGACCCCTTGCGCATCTTGCTGATCAGCCCCTTGTTGATGAACCCGCGATTCGATTCATCCAGGTTCATGTGCAGCGACACGATATCCGCCTGCGTCACCGCCTCTTCGATCGTGCCCGCGCGCTTCACATCATATTGCTTGGCAAACGCTTCATCCCAATACTGGTCATAACCGATCGCGTTCATGTCGAACGCCTTCGCCCGCTTGATCACTTCCTTCCCGATGCGTCCCACGCCCAACACCGAAATCGTCTTCCCCGCCAGCTCGCTCCCCGTGATCCGCTTCCATCCGCCCGACTTCGTGCTCCGCAGGCTCGGCCAGAAATGCTTCGCCAGCGCAATCATCAGCCCAAACGTATGCTCCGCCACCGTCGTATGATTCACCCCCGGCGTAAACAGCACCGGCAGCTTCTTGCTCGTCGCATGCTTCACGTCGATCGAATCCAGCCCGATCCCATACTTCGCTATCACCTTCAACCGTGGCAGCGCCGCGTCAATCACCTTCGCCGTGATCTGATCGTCCCCATTCAAAAACCCATCAAATCCCCCATCCTTCGTCACCAGCTCCAGCATCTGCTGCTCCGACAGCGGCCCCTTCGCCCGCGCTACCTCAAACCCTGACTGCGCCAGCACCTCATGGTGCCGCCCCGGAGTCTCCTGAAAACTTGCCGTCGTCAACAAGATGCGCATGCGATGAAATCTCCTCACACGATGAAACCCCCGCGCCCCCGCGCAAGCCGGAAATAGTACCAGCCCCGCGAAACCCCAGCAATGTCCCCGCTCCGCAAAGCGCCGCCACAAAAAAAGCCCGCGCGAAAAATCGCACGGGCTTCATTCAACGCATCACTGCCCCAGCCCTCGCTTACAGCAACCCATCCTTCTTGCCCATGAACTTCAAGAGATCCACGACGCGGTTGGAATAACCCCACTCGTTGTCATACCACGACACCAGCTTGAAGAACGTCGGATTCAGCTCGATGCCCGCCGTGGCGTCATAAATCGACGACCGCGGATCGTGCACGAAGTCCGTCGAAACGACCTGCTCTTCGGTGTACCCCAAAATTCCCTTCATCGCCCCTTCCGATGCCGCCTTGATCGCCGCGTTGATCTCCGCCATCGACGTCGGCTTCTTCACCTTCACCGTCAAATCCACCACCGACACGTCCGGCGTCGGAACCCGGAACGCCATGCCCGTGATCTTCCCCTTCAATTCCGGAATCACCAGCGTCGCCGCCTTCGCAGCGCCCGTCGCCGCCGGAATCACGTTCTGACCCGCGCCGCGCCCGCCGCGCCAATCCTTCTTCGAAGGACCGTCCACCGTCGGCTGCGTCGCCGTCGCCGCATGCACCGTCGTCATCAGCGCTTCTTCAATCCCGAAGCTGTCGTTGATCACCTTCGCCAGCGGCGCCAGGCAGTTCGTCGTGCAGCTCGCGTTCGACACGATCGTGTCCGTTTCCTTATTGAACTTGCTCTCGTTCACGCCCAGCACGAACGTCGGCGTCTCCTTGTCCTTCGCCGGCGCCGAAATCACCACCCGCTTCGCCCCCGCCGTCAGGTGCTTGCTCGCCCCCTCCCGATCCGTGAACAACCCCGTCGATTCCACCACGTAATCGACCTTCAAATCCTTCCACGGCAGCGTCGCCGGATCCTTGATCGCCGTGCACTTCACAAAATGCCCGTCCACCGTGATCCCCTCCGCCGACGCTTCCACCTTCCCCTTGTAACGCCCGTGCGTCGAATCATGCTTCAACAGATACGCCAGATTCTCCGGCGGCACCAGGTCGTTGATCCCCACAAACTCAATATTCGGATCCCCAACCCCCGCCCGGAACACCAGCCGACCGATACGACCAAACCCGTTAATCCCAACACGCAACTTCGCCATGACTGCAACTCCTGTGAACTCTTGCACGCAGGCGCTATAAGCACCAACCGGGGCAGCCCGCCTGCGTCTGGCCAAGCGGTTCACTCTAGCGGTTCCCGCCCTCGCCAGCAAGGTTCGCAAAGAAGATTGTCACCCGTGGCATGTGCGTCCCCGCCCATGGCGGCCCAGAGGCCGCAGTGACGACGCCAATCCCACGAAAGGGTCGCGACACCCCCCGCCGCCCGCCACCACGTTCCCAACCCCGTTCCTTTCTCACAACCCCGCCCCCTTCCATTTTGCCCCCCATTCCTCCATAATCGCCCGTCTTTGCTTCACTCCCCAACAGCGAGTCCCCCCTCATGCGCAAGCCCTTCGTCGCCGGCAACTGGAAAATGAACCTCACCGCCGCTGAGGCCTTCGCCCTCATCCAGGCCCTCGCCGCCAAATCCGCACAATTCGGCGACACCGACGTCGCCGTCATCCCCCCCTTCGTCTACCTCGGCCAGGTCAAGTGGGCCATCCAGAACGCCCCCATCCAGCTCGGCGCCCAGGACGTCTACTTCGAGAAAAACGGCGCCTTCACCGGCGAAATCTCCGCCTCCATGCTCACCGACGTCGGCTGCAAATATGTCCTCATCGGCCACTCCGAACGCCGCCACGTCCTCGGCGAATCCGACGCCCTCTGCAACAGGAAACTCCATGCCGCCATCAACGGTGGTCTCACCGCCATCCTCTGCATCGGTGAAAAAATAGAAGAACGCCAGGCCAACAAAACCTTCCACATCTGCAAAACCCAGCTCACCGAAGGCCTCAAAAACCTCGACAAATCCAAGGCCAATCAATTGGTCATCGCTTACGAACCCGTCTGGGCCATCGGCACCGGCCTCACCGCCACCAAGGACCAGGCCCAGGAAGTCCACGCCTTCGTCCGCGCACAGCTCGCCAAAATCTTCGACCACCCCACCGCCGACTCCATCCGCATACAATATGGCGGCTCCGTCAAAGCCTCCAACGCCGCCGAACTCCTCTCCCAACCCGATATCGACGGTGCCCTCGTCGGCGGCGCTTCCCTCAAAGCCGACGAATTCCTCGCCATCATCACCGCCGCCAAACCCCACTAACGCCTGACTACTAACCCCTGACTACTGACTTCTGACTATTGACTCCTGACTACTGACTCCTGGGCCCCAATGATCACCGCACTCACCCTCCTCTTCATGGCCGTCTCCATCCTCCTCATCCTCGTCGTGCTCGTGCAGCGCGGCCGCGGCGGGGGTCTCTCCGGCGCCTTCGGCTCCGGCGGCGGGGGCGGTTCCGCCTTCGGCACCAAAACCGGCGACGTCTTCACCACCATCACCGTCGTCCTCTTCGTCGTCTTCATGCTCCTCTCCATCGGCCTCAATTTCGCCTTCAAGGGCTACCGCGAAACTATCTCCGGCGTCGCGCCCCCCGCCACCGCCAACGCCACACTCCCCGCCGCAGGCGCTGGCGCCGCTGCCCCCGCGCAATCTCAGCAACCCCTCCCCGCCACCGCACTCCAGCCCGGCCCCGCTTCCGCTTCCGCACCAGCCGCCCATTGATCCCCCGCGCCCCTCCCGGAGCCCACGATGATTAAAAGCATGACCGGCTTCGGCTCCATCGCCGCCGATGAGCACGGCATCTCCTGCACCGTCGAAATCCGCTCCGTCAACAACCGCTTCTTCAAAGCCGTCATCAAGCTCCCCGACAGGCTCGCCAACCTCGAACCCGACATCGACCGCCTCCTCCGCGATACCATCGGCCGCGGATCCCTCGTCCTCGCCGTCTCCGTCAAAGACCACCTCTCCACCACCTCCATCGCCATCAATCAAACCGTCCTGGCCACCTACCTCGAACAAATCGAAACCCTCGCCCAGAAAATCACCCGCCCCACCCGCGTCGATCTCGCCCACCTCCTCACCCTCCCCGGCGTCGTCGAAGCCGGCGAAGATTCCGCCGAATACCTCGCCACCCACCAGGCCCTCGTTCTCCGCCTCGTCCGCGAAGCCCTCGCTCGCCTCGACGCCATGCGCCAAAAAGAAGGCGCCGCCCTCTGGACCGATCTCCAGAAGCACCTCGCCGTCATCCGCGACGCCCTCGAAAAAGTCGCCGCCCAGGCCCCCCAGGTCGTCCGCGCCTACCACGAAAAACTCAAGACCCGCGTCAACCAGATGGTCAACGACGCCAAGCTCTCCCTCTCCGATTCCGACCTCCTCAAGGAAGTCGCACTCTTCGCCGACCGCGCCGACATCTCCGAGGAAATCTCCCGCCTCAGCGGCCACCTCGAACAGTTCTACCACGTCTGCGAGAAAGACGACCCCGACGCCGGAGGTGCCGGTCGCAAACTCGACTTCATCGCCCAGGAAATGCTCCGCGAAGCCAACACCATCGCCTCCAAAGCCAACGACGCCGCCATCGCCCGCCTTACCGTCAACATCAAATCCGCCATCGACCGCATCAAAGAACAAGTCCAAAACGTCGAATAACCCCCCCGGCGTGGCATCACGGCCGCCGATACACCACCACCCGATACGTCTGCTGATACCCGCACATCGCCCACGCCCCATCCATCGACCGCAGCGCGTAGTAATAATCCTCCGGCCGGCACACATCCCAATGCCGCACGATCGTCGGCACCCCACGCACCACCTCAAACGCCGGCGTGTTGTTCGCCCCATACATCACGCCACCCGCACCGATGCACAATTGCGCATGAAACGGATTCGTCGTCACCACGCCCCCCGGCGACCGCACCGTCGCCACAAACTCCACCACATCCCCCACCCGCAGCTTCTGCTCGAACGCATTCCACGCCGCAGCCGATTCCGGTTGCGCCAATTCCTCCCGCGCCCAATTCCGATACACGCACCGGCTCGCATCCCCCGTGATCAGATAATTCACCGACTCAAAACAATCATACCCCCCCACCGTTTCCGCGCACCCGCCACTGTCCCGCCCCGTCCAAATCTGACACGATGTCGCTCCCACCGGCGGCGCAAAATGTCCGTTGATCAGCTCCGGCACCGCCACCTGCATGTCCGGCCGCCGCACCCGGTTCGCCAACATCGTCGCCGAAAACCCCGCCGTGCGCCAGCGCGCCTCCACATGCGAGCGCGCAATCCTCGTCCCCAGCAGCACCAAGCACACCACCCCGGCCGACACGATCCGAATCCACCGCGATATCAACTCTGCCCTGCCTCAAAATAGACGCATAGTTATCCAAACGCGACATCTTATCGTCAGTTTCAAACAATTCTTACGTGAGGAATAACAATATGTTGCAACGATTGTCCATTTGCCACATTCGGCGAACGTACAGCCTGTACACGCTCATCCGCGCAGGGCCCGCCCTTTGCACCCCATTGCCCCCGCCCGTCACTGATGACACAATCCCCTCTTCCGCCTCCCTCCCACACGGAGACGCCCATGACCCCCACCTCCCGCCGCGATTTCCTCACCGCCTCCGCCGCCCTGGCCGCCTCCGCTTCCCTTGCACGCGCCCAGGCCAGCTCCCCCATCGCCACCCCCTCCGGCCCAGACCCCGCCGTCCACGATCCCGTCCTCGATATCCCCACCCCCGAATCCACCCGTAAAGGCGACATGCTCTACCGCAAGCTCGGTAACACCGGCGAAACCGTCTCCCTCGTCGGCCTCGGCGGCGCCCACATCGGCGGCCCCGCCGAAGACACCGCCATCAAAATCATGCGCCGCGCCATCGACTCCGGCATCACCTTCATGGACAACTGCTGGGACTATTACGACGGCGATTGCGAAGTCCGCATGGGAAAAGCCCTCAAGGACGGCTACCGCAAAAAAGTCTTCCTTATGACCAAAGTCGACGGCCGCACCAAAGACGCCGCCGCCAAGCAACTCGACGAATCCCTCAAACGCCTTCAGACCGACGTCATCGATCTCCTCCAGTTCCACGAAAACATCCGCATGGACGACCCCGACCGTTTCTTCGCCAAAGGCGGCGCCGTCGAAGCCTTCGAAGACGCCAAAAAAGCCGGAAAAATTCGCTTCATCGGCTACACCGGCCACAAAGATCCCGCCATCCACCTCCGCATGCTTGCCGTCGCCAAACAGCATAACTTCCACTTCGACACCTGCCAGATGCCCCTCAACGTCATGGACGCCCACTTCCGCTCCTTCGCCCACCTCGTCGTCCCCGAACTCCTCAAAGTCGGCACCGCGCCCCTCGCTATGAAAACCCTCGGCGGCGGCATCCTCCTCCGCTCCAACACCCTCTCCGCCACCCAATGCATCCAGTACGCCATGAACCTCCCCGTCGCCACCGTCATCTGCGGCATGGACAGCGACAAAATCCTCGACCAGGCACTCGCCGCCGCCAAAACCTTCCAGCCCATGACCAAAGACCAACTCGCCGCCCTCCTCGCCAAAACCAAAGACGCCGCCGCTGAGGGCCGATTCGAACTCTTCAAAACCACCGACCGCTTCGACGGCACCGCCCGCAACCCCAAATGGATGGGACTCGCCTCCTGACCGTGCCACGGGCGTCCCGCCCGTGTTCCGTCCCGCCAAAAGCATGGATCTCTCCGCTCAATCCCCCCAAAAAACTTTCGTGCCTTTCGTGTTTTTCGTGGCCCATTTACCGCCCGTCCGCGAATCCGCACCATCCGTATTTTTTCTCCCCATCCCCCCGTGGCGTTAAGCTATACTGACTTCAGCGGGGATATCCCCCGCCCAGCCGCCAGGTCGGCCGCCATCGCGGCGACGTGGCCCGAGTCCACCGGCCGTCAGACGTGCCCGCCCGGGCAACCCGCCTCTGTTTTGACAATCGCAAAAGAAGGCCGAATTCACCCCCGCCGGACGATACTACCCCTTGGGGTCGTTCCGCTCCCCCCATTCCCGCGCGCCCTCTACGCCTCCCGCGCCCGCGCCTTCTTCTGCACCACGGGCGGGCCCCGCTCGCCCCACACCCGGCCCGCCGTTCCCACCGGCCGGCCCCTTACGGAGAATCTCAAAATGCCTGAATCCGCTTCGCTACTCCGTCTCGTCACCGCCCGCCTCGACCAGGAGAAATTCCGCCAGCAGCACTGGGAAGGCTCCTTCCACGATTACCTCGACATCGTCGCCAAAAACCCCAAGGTCGCGCGCAATTCCTTCCAGCGCGTCTACGACATGATCCTCTCCTACGGCTTCGAAAAATACACCCAGTTCAAACAGGACATCATCAAGTACAACTTCTTCGCCGACCCCATCGACAACGGCGCCGATGCCGTCTTCGGTCTCGACAAAGCCCTCGAACGCCTCGTCGATCTCTTCAAATCCGCCGCTCAGGGCCTCGGCACCGAAAAACGCATCCTCCTCCTCCACGGTCCCGTCGGCAGCGCCAAATCCACCATCGCACGCCTCCTCAAAAAAGGCCTCGAACACTACTCCCGCACCGACGCCGGCGCCCTCTACACCTTCGCCTGGAAAAATGAACGCTACGGCGAAGAAGGCGAATCGCTCGAGTACGTCCCCTGCCCCATGCACGAAGACCCCCTGCTCCTCATCCCCGTCGAAGCGCGCCGCGATGTCATCTCCGAACTCAACAAAAATCTCCCCGAAGATCGCCGCATCCGTCTCTACGGCGACATCTGCCCCTTCTGCCGCAAAACTTTTGACGACCTTCTCCTCCGCTACTCCGGCGACTGGCTCAAAGTCATGGACCACGTCAAGGTCCGCCGCCTCATCCTCTCCGAAAAAGATCGCCGCGGCATCGGCACGTTCCAGCCCAAGGACGAAAAGAACCAGGACTCCACCGAACTCACCGGCGACATCAACTACCGCAAAATCGCCCTCTACGGCTCCGACTCCGACCCCCGCGCCTTCAACTTCGACGGCGAACTCAACATCGCCAACCGCGGCATCGTCGAATTTATCGAAGTCCTCAAGCTCGACGTCGCCTTCCTCTACGACCTCCTCGGCGCTTCCCAGGAACACGCCATCAAACCCAAAAAATTCGCCCAGACCAACATCGACGAAGTCATCATCGGCCACACCAACGAGCCCGAATATCGCAAGCTCCAGAACAACGAGCTCATGGAAGCCTTCCGCGACCGCACCCTCAAAATCGACGTCCCCTACAACAACCGTCTCGACGATGAAATCAAAATCTACCTCAAGGACTTCGGCCCCGAGCGCGTCAAAGGCATCCACATCGCCCCCCACACCATCGAAGTCGCTGCCATGTGGGGCGTCCTCACGCGCCTGAGCGAACCCAAAAAAGCCGGCCTCTCGCTCATCCAGAAACTCAAACTCTACAACGGCAAATCCGTCCCCGGCTACACTGAGGACTCCGTCCGCGAGCTCATGGAAGAAAACCACCGCGAAGGCATGCAGGGCATCTCCCCCCGCTACATCCAGGACAAACTCTCCAACGCCATGGTCTCCCATCAGGCCCAGGACGAAAAAACCGTCAACCCCTTTATGGTCTTGAACGAAATCGAGATCGGCCTCGACCACCACTCCCTCATCAACGACGAGGAAACCAAGAAGCGTTACAAAGAACTGCTAGGCATCGTCCGCGAGGAATACGAAGACATCCTCAAAGGCGAAGTCCAGCGCGCCATCTCCGCCGACGAAGACGCCATCAAACGCCTCGCCGCCAACTACATCGAAAACGTCAAGGCCTACACCCAGAAGCAGCGCGTCCGCAACAAATACACCGGCCGCGATGAAGAACCCGATGAACGCCTCATGCGCTCCATCGAGGAAAAAATCGACATACCCGACTCCCGCAAAGACGACTTCCGCCAGGAAATCATGAACTACATCGGCGCCCTGGCCATCGAAGGCCGCAAGTTCGAATACAACACCAACGCCCGCCTCCTCAAGGCCCTCGAACTCAAGCTCTTCGAAGACCAGAAAGACACCATCAAGCTCAAAAACCTCGTCAGCAGCGTCGTCGACGACGAAACCCAGAAGAAGATCGACGTCGTCAAGCAACGCCTCATCAAATACTTCGGCTACAATGAAGTCTCCGCCACCGACGTCCTCAACTACGTCGCCAGCATCTTCGCCCGCGGCGATTCGAAAGGAGAGTAATCGATGTCTCAGCAAGCTGTAGTACCTAAACTTCTCCCCGGAGAACACGCCGATGTTCGTGACGACGCCCGCGAACTAATCCAGGATGCCGACCTGTGGTTCGACACCCCCAATACAGTTTTCTACGGAAAATCCGCCAAGGAATTGCTCGAAGAAGGACGTGAAGACTTCGTTCGGCTGGTTCTTCGCTCCATTCGTTACGGAATGTTCACATGAATCTTGGAGGGTGCCCCTCTCTGCTGCGAGGGCCATTGACAGGTATGTGGTACCGGGCTTTTCACCCGTCATTTCTGTCAACACCACTCGCAACTTCACATACCGCGCTGGCTGCTTCCCGCTACAACGAAGGGGCCACCGCCCTTCCTCAATTCGAGGTCCTGTATCTTGCGGAAGATCACCAGGTCGCGCTTCTGGAGGTCGGCGCAATTCTTGGGTCACCGCTCTCCTTATCAGGCCAACCACCCTTCTTGATCTCCAATCCCGCGAGTCCTTGGTCCATTCTGCCTATTCGCGTTCAACTCCAGAGCATTGCGGACATCACCAGACCCTCGCAACTCGCGCTGCTTCGGACTACCGCTCAGGAAATGACGGGTGACTGGAGAGCGAACTACGCCCGTCAGCCGTTCGATTCTGTAAGCCAACCTGTCGGAACTTCTCCTACCCAGGAACTTGGACAGGCGCTATCCAGCATTCCCGATCTCGAAGGCTTCCAAACGATTTCGGCCAAAATGCCCACGAAGCGAACACTCGTGGTATTTCCACACAACTTGCGGCCGGAAGCTTCATAGAATTTACCGACGCCCGAACCGGTCGTACTGAACGTATTGAGCCAACTTAAGAGTTCCCTCATGATCGACCAAGACCACCAACGCTTCCGACAAATCGTCAAAGGCCGCATCCGCGGCGACCTCCGCAAATTCCTCACCCGCGGCGAACTCATCGGCAAAGAGGGCAAGCACCTCATCTCCATCCCCGTCCACGGCATCGAAATCCCCACCTTCCGCTACGGCGATAACTCCGGCGGTGTCGGCGCCGGCGACGGCGAAGAAGGTCAGACCGTCGGCCAGGGCAATGGCAAACAGGGCGGCGATCAGCCCGGACAGCACCTCATGGAAGTCGACGTCTCCCTCGAAGAACTCGCCGATATCCTCGGCGAAGAGCTCCATCTCCCCCGCATCGAACCCAAGGGCCGCAAACAAATCACCACCGTCCGCGACAAATACTCCGGCATCCGCCGCGTCGGCCCCGAGTCCCTCAAACACTTCAAACGCACCTACCGCGAAGCCCTCAAACGCCAGATCATGCTCGGCCTCTACAACCCCACCAACCCCGTTATCGTCCCGGTGAAAAACGACAAACGCTTCCGCTCCTGGAAAGAAGTCCTCGCCCCCCAATCCAACGCCGTCATCGTCTACATGATGGACGTCTCCGGCTCCATGGGTGACGAGCAAAAAGAACTCGTCCGCATCGAAGCCTTCTGGATCGACACCTGGCTCCGCCGCAATTACAAAGGCATCGAGTCCCGCTACATCGTCCACGATGTCCAGGCCCGCGAAGTCGACAAACAAACCTTCTACCACCTGCGCGAAGATGGCGGCACCAAAATCTCCTCCGCCTTCAAATGCGCCCGCCAGCTTCTCGACGCCCACTACGATCCCAACGAGTGGAACATCTACCTCTTCCACTTCTCCGACGGCGACAACTGCTCCGAATCCGACTCCCGCGAATGCTGCCGCTTCCTTCAGGAACACATCCTCCCCTCCGCCAATCTCTTCGGCTACTGCCAGGTCGCCAGCGCCTATGGCTCCGGCAACTTCATCAACGTCCTCCACGACCTCCTCCCCGGCCGCGACAACCTCATCACCAACCGCGTCAACGCCAAGGAAGACATCTACGAATCCATCAAATCCTTCTTCGTCAAAGGCAAATGACTCCGTAGCACGAGCCCCCCGTCGCACGGGCGTCCCGCCCGTGTTCCCGCATCACACGCGCCGCTTCACCCACATCGCGCACCCCTCACCGATGCCCATTCCCATCCCGCGACCCCCCCGCCGTCACCCCCGGCTGACCCACCGACAACGCATGAAACGGCGAGGCCACCGGCCCAGGCGTCGTCACCGGCGTCACCGGCGCCGGGCTGCTCCGCGGCAACGGATTCGCCGGCTCCCCTATCACCCCAGGCTCAAACGCCGGCCCTCCCGGCGTATTCCGCCCCACCTCCGGCGTCCCCGGCGTAAAGTAAATCGGCCCACCCCCATGCCCATCCCCGCCGTGCCCATCATGCCCATGGTCATGATCGTGCCCGTGATGATGGCCACCCCCGTTCCCCGGCGTCGTGATGATCACCCCCGGATACCCAATCCCCCCAAAGTAATCCACCGGATACCCCGGATACGGATACGCCGAATACGGATACCCCGCATAGTTATAATTCGGCACCTCCGGCGCGGGCGGCGTGTTCTGAATCACAATCTGAATCGGCGGTTGCGCCGGATTCGTCGCCGGCGCCGACGCCGTGCTCGCATTCCCGGTCGTCGCCGATTTCTCCCCCAGCAACTGCGCCGCCAGATCATCTTCCACCTTCAGCAGATCCGACATCGCCCCCGTCGCCATCGCCGTCCGCACCGCGCTGCCGTCATGCGCATCCACCAGTTGCGCCGTCAGCCGCACCTGCGTGTCCACCACCTGAATCGTCCCGCGCACCGCCAGCGGAAAGTTCGACTGTCGCGCATTGCGCGCCGCCTGATTGTTGTCCTGAACCACCAGCTCCCCCCCGTACGGTATCGCCACATACTGCTCCGACCGATCCAGCGCGTCCACCACATTCTCATTCACGGATTTCGGCACCCAGTCCGTATCCTGCGTCAGGTGAATCGGCCGCAATGGAAACACCAGCACCCGCGCCTGCTGCGGGGCAGTTTGTCCAAACGCTCCCCCCGAAAATGCGCAAATGCTTGCCAACACAACCGTTGCTGAAATCTTGCCGACCATGACGCAATCCTCCTCGCATCAAAACCCCCACACTCCAGACACTTATTTCGGCCAAACGCGGGTCCGAAAAATAAACCGCTGAGCTTCCTACCCCTACAAACGCTCCAGATTCTCCAACTTAACGGTCCCGCACGGGATCGGCGCACCCCTCGCTCCCTATACACGCGATAAGGGTGCCAATTTGCCGCAAAATACCAAAATCCCCCATTTCTCTCGGTCGTTTTAACTGCCCCGCAATGAAGCGCGCCTCCCACCCCTGACGATACACACCCTACCGCTGTGCCGGGCCAACACCCGCCTGCTGTGCCCAAGTCTCACCGAGAGGAACCCCGTGGCTCCCCCACCTCCTGAACCCTCCCCCTCCCCGGCCTCGCCCGATCCCCGCGGCTCCCACAACCGACCCCGCCGCATCCCTCCGCCCTCCTCCCCCGCTTCCTTTCAGGATTCCTCACCCCTCGCCCCCGCCAACCCCCTCGCCACCCTCGGCCTGCTCGACGCCTCCTCCATCGAGCTCGCCCTCGACGCCCTCCAAACCCGCATCGACCAGCTCCAGCAAAACCTCGCCCAGCAGAACAAACTCGCCACCCTCGGCATGGTCACCGCCGTCCTCGCCCACGAATTCAACAACATCCTCACCCCGATGATCTCCTACACCCGCTTCGCCCTCTCCGACAAAGGCGATGAGCCCCTCCGCACCAAGGCCCTCAACAAAGCCCTCACCGGCGCCGAACGCCTCGCCAACATCTCCAAGAGCCTCCTCGGTTTCGCCCGCGGCGACGAATCCACCGCCGCCGATGTCGCCGCCGCCGTCGCCGAAACACTCGCCTGCCTCTCGCGCGATCTCGGTAAAGACGGCATCACCCTCACCGTCGAAATTCAACCCGGCCTCTGCGTCGCCATGAACGCCGGCCAGCTCCAGCAGGTCCTCATGAACCTCGTCGTCAACGCCCGCTCCGCCCTCCTCGCCCCGCCCCCCGCCGCCCCCACCGGTCCTCCACGCCGCGCCATCAAACGCCTCTCCATCTCCGGCAAAATCATCAAGCGCGGCAAAATCGCCGAAATCCGCATCGCCGACACCGGCCCCGGTATCCCCCCCCACGTCCGCGAACGCATGTTCGACCCCTTCTTCTCCACCAAACGCCCCGACGCCGCCACCCCCGCCGCCCCCACAGACCCCGAAGACACCGTCCCCCGCGGCGGAACAGGCCTCGGCCTCACCATCTGCCAGGAACTCATCACCGCCGCAGGAGGCGCCATCCGCGAAGAAGGCTCCCCCGGCCAAGGCGCCCTCTTCATCCTCGAACTCCCCCTCGCCCCGTCACCCCCCGAACCCTGATCTGCTGCTTTCAATTACGGATTCCGCAGGGGTCGCAAGGGCGACGCTCAAATATCATCCTTGAAACACGTCGCTATAATAGCAATGAGAATTAAGGAGCCTCCGTGATTCTTCAAGTCACTGGCACGCCTCAGGAAATCCGCGACCAGATCACCCGCGCCCTGGACGCTGAACTGGCACATATCCAGGGAAGCGCCAACGCTTTGGTCATCGTCGAAGGTTCTTCGCCAGCCAAACCCCTTTCGGACGCCGACTTCGCCCGGATCATGGCCGAGGGCGCTGCCGACGCCGTCTCCGTCGGACACATGGATGACTCCCGCGAAGCCATGTACACCCGGATGCCTGGGGAATGATTCTGCTGGATGCAAATATTCTTCTCCGCATGACCGACAGTAGCGACCCCAACTACAAAACCGCCCTCGATGCCGTCTTCAAAGCTCGCACCGCCACCAAACTCGTGATTGCCCATCAATCCCTGTATGAGTTCTGTGCGGTCGCGACTCGCGCAAAGTCCGCGAATGGCTTGGACATGGATCGCCCCCGCATGTCCCGCTGGATCAGCCGATATCGCCAACTCTTTGACCTCCTCCCAGAACCCCCATCACTCCTGGATCACTGGTTGGCCCTCATTGCAACCTACAGCGTGACAGGATTCCAAGTCCACGACGCTCGATACGTAGCCCTCATGCAATGCCATCGCCTGACCGACTTCATGACCTACAATACCCGTCATTTTGCCAAGTACCCCATATCTCTCATCGATCCTCACACCTTTTAGCCCGCTCCTCTCAATCGCCCATCCACCATCCCTTTCGCCACCAAGCAATACTCCGCCCCAGCTTTTGCCCAGCCCCCCCCCCCTCACCGCGCCGGCTCCGCCGTCGTCCCGTCATCCAGCTCCAGCCGAATGTAATCATAAATAATCCCGCTCGTCAGACCCCCCGGCGGAATCGTCAGCGTCACCGTATTCGCACCCTGCTTCAGCATGCTCGCATCAAACGGAATCTCCTTCTCATACCAGATCCCCTGAATCCCATTCCGCCCAATTGACGAATCCGTCGGCAAATTATCCAGCTCCCCCGCCGGCTGGTCATTCACCGCCAGCGATATCTGCCGCGTGTTCGCCGTCGCTATCGCCAGACGCAACGTCGCCTTCCCATGCGGAGCCGTCGGCAACTCGAACTCCACCGTCCACGGCGTCGCACGCGCCGGCGCAGCCGCTGGACCGCGACCCCCGCCAAACCCCCGCCCGCCCGCACGCGCGCCACGCCCGCCAAACGCCCCCCGGCCCGGCGCGCCGCCC
>DASZZD010000078.1:0-84614 GCA_035545015.1 Phycisphaerae bacterium | reverse complement strand
CTGCTCACCTTTCGCGTCCGCATGACTTCCACTCCTGGTCCATCCATTGTCCGCCGCATGCCTTGCCGGTTCAATCACCTTCCTCCGCCTTTCGCCGCTGCGCCAGCACCGCCGCCAGCGCCTCGAGCAACTCCGCCGTCGCGGTTCCCTCAAGCGCCGGCATGGCACCCTCGGGCTGCCCGGCCGCCGCCCCTTTGACCGCCGCCCGCGCCGCCGCCACTTGCGCCGCGCGATCCAGGCCCGACGCTTCCAGAATCGCCTGCGCCCCTTTCAAGCGCACCTCCGGCTTCTCATCCTCGAGCAACTGCACCAGCCGCAGGATCGCATACGCGCCGTAGCGCCGGGCCAGCAGCTTCGTGTGCATCCGTCCCAGCCGCCGCCGCGCCCGCAGCATGTCCTTGCCATCCGCCGTATCCAGCAGTTTTTCCAGCTCCGCCGCCGAGAGCCCCGCATCCGCCAGCACGCTCTGCAAATCGCCGGAATCCGCCAGCCGCGACACAATCACTTCCACCGTGCTCATAAGCCTCTCCCAAAAAATCCCATGCACATCCGTTCGAACCTTCTTTGGAAAACCACGGAGGACACGGAGAGCACGGAGCTTTTCCCTTGAATTCCGCGCTTTTCTCCGTGACCTCCGTGTGCTCCGTGGTTCCATTTGGCCTGTCGACATGTGGCATCACGCGCCATGTTCGGCCGCCCATTGCAGCAGCGCCGTCGCACAATCCGCGTGCGTCGCCTGGAGCGCCCGCACCAGCCGCACCTTGTCCGCCGCTTTCAGGAACACCGTGAACGCCTCCGGCATCTCGCCGATCACCGGCGGCGCCAGAGGCATCTGCACCGACGCCTCCTCCAGCAGCCGCGACAACGTCGCTTCCTCCTCCGGCAGCAGCTTCGCCAGCTCCTTCGCCGATTTCGCCGTCTCCGCCGCCAGCGCCTCGAGTAATTCCAGCCGCTTGCCGGGAGCATCCTCGCCGCCCAGCCGATTCACCGTGGCCAGCAGCAGCAGCGTTTCGGCATCCGAAAGCTCCCACACCACGCAGGCCGCGTGCGTGTGCCCCAGCGATTCCAGAATCTCCTTGCGGTGATGCCCGTTGATCAGCTCGTACGCGCCCGCTTCGCACGGATGCGGCCGCACCACCAGCGGCTCATAGCACCCCGTGCGCCCGATGTGCCGGTGCAATTTTTCCATCACCGCCGGCGGCGTCACGTTCGCGTTCTTGGGATGCGCCCGCAGTTTCGCCAGCTCGATCCGCACGATGCCCTCGTCCTTGCCCATCGCCATCCTCCTTCGTCCACAGGTAATACACCGGCTGCGACAACAGCCGCCGGCGCGCTTCGGCCAATGCTTCCGCCACGGTTTCCGCGGTGCGCGAGAAGCGCAGCAATTCCCGCCCCAGAAACGCCGACACACGCTCTTCCCGCGGCGCCGCCAGGTCCATCACGCCCCATCCCTCCGCCGCCAGCGCCGCGGTCAGACGCACCGCATCCGGCAGCGCCGGCCGATCGTACGCGCGCATGCCCGCACGCTCGAAAAACGGATTCACCCGCCCCATCGCCGCCAGCGCCTCGACATACGGCGTCTGCGCCGCGGCCAGCAGCGCCCGCACCAATCGCACCGCCACGCCCGCCGAACGAAACACCGGATGCACCACCACGCGCGCGATCGTCCGCATCTCCCGGTTCAACTTCGCCGCCGCAAGCGACCGGTCCGCGCACGCGAATCGCCCCGGAAGCGCCGCCGTCCGCAACGCGCAGCCCAGCGGCGGCAGCGTCTCGACGATCACCCCCGCACGCATTCCCCCCGCCGCCTCCGGCCCGCCGAGCCCCGGCCCCCGATAGTGCGCCACCAGCACCCGCATCACGCCCGCCGGCTTCCCGCCCCGGTAATGAAAAGCCGCCATCGCCGCATAATCCGCGAAACTTCCGCGCTCGATCTCAATCGCATCCACCACCGCCATCACACACCCCGATTCATATTGTCGATTGTCGATTGCTTATTGCCGATTGGTTGTGCTCGCCGCATGCCGTCAATGGGCGATGGGCAACGGGCAATCGGCAATCTGCGCACCCAGTCCCTTCCACAGGTGCAGCGTCGGCCGCAGTTCCTCCGCCAGGTCCTCGTGCGTCGTCGCCAGCACCGCCGCCCTTCCCGTGCGCCGCATGAACTTGCCGAGTTGCCACGCCACGACGCGCGCCGTCACGCGATCGAGCGTCGCGCCGAATTCATCGGCGATCAGCACCTCCGCCTCCGATGCGAAGAATCGCGCCAGCCGAAAGCGGAATTGCTGCCCCTCGGAAAATTCCGCCGGCGCCCGCACCAGCAGGTGCGCCTCCGACAGCCCCGCCCGCGCCAGGTGCCCCAGCGCCTCCTCCAGCGGACAGGCAAACGCATCCACCGCCGCACAATCCCCCGGCACTTCCATGTCCTCCAGCCGCGCCACACGCCGCCCCTTCTCCCGCAGCCCCGCCTCGAGCGCCCGCAGCAGCGTGCTCTTGCCCGCGCCCGAGGGCCCGGTGATCAGCACCACCTCCCCCGGCCCGATCGCCACCGCGCGGCGCTCAAAGAGCACCCGCTCCGCCGCCGCACCCGGCATCACCTCGATCCCAAACAGCGCCGCCACCGCCGCCACCCGCGATGTCACCCGCACCGCCCCCGCCGGCACGCGCCCCTCGACCTCCACCATCACACGCTCCATCCTGTTTCTCCCGCAAAATGCCGCCAGCATTTCCCGATTGACGCCGCGCGCCCGCCGCGCGACACTCCTGCCGATGCTCCTGCTCAAACGCCACCTGGTCACGCTCGTCCGCGAAGGCAAAAAACGCCAGACCGTGCGCCTCTGGACGCGCCCGCTGCTGCGTCCGGGGCAGATTTCCTACACGCCGGGCCTGGGCCGCATGCGCATCACCGCCGTGGACATTCTTCCCTCGCTGGCGGCTCTCACCGAAGCGGACGCCCGCGCCGACGGCTTCGCTTCTTTGCGCGACCTGCGCGCGGAAATCACCCGCATCTATGGCCCGCGCATCAATGGCCGCACGATTTATCGCATCCGCTTCGACTGGCCCATCGATGACGCCGGCGCCGCGCTGGTGCTCGCGCCCGCCGCACCCGCCGCCGCCACCTCGCGCGCCGCCGCGCGCCCGTCCCTCAACCCAAAAAATCCTTCCCACAACGCCGCCTCCCGCAAACCCCGCCGCCAGACCCGGATGACCCCGGGCCAGCGCCAGACCCTCCGCCGCTTCATCCTTGAGAACGTACCGCCGGGCTAAAAGGTTCCCAAAAAATTCGGCTTTTGTTTGGGCATGCATATCCCCTGTGGAGACACGTCTTTGCCGCCCGAAACACCCGCCGCCGATTTCCTCGCCGTCATCACCGACCTCCCCTGCGCCCTCTGCGAGTACAACCTGCGCACACGCCTCCTCACCGCCCGCTGCCCCGAATACGATTTGGCCGGCTCCTTACGGGGCCGTTGAGCGGTTCCACATCATCCATGCGGCACGGCCGCTCCCGCCGGGATCGATCGCGATCTGCCATGTGTTCGGCGCCGGTACAACCTGCGGACGCCGGCGGCTGTTGATCGGGGGCCTGCCGGTCGCGCACCTGCGGAGGGTCCTCATGTTCGTGGGATTCTATTGGCCCGGCCTCATCCGCATGGTGCGACGCATCGCCGGCGGGCGAGGCGGGCGTGCAGGGCGAACAAGGCGTGCGCGGCGAACGGTTGCGGCGGGCGAGGGCCCGTTCGGCGGCATAGGTGGGAATCGCTTTTTCCCCGCGATGCTGCAGCAACAGCAACGAGCGCGCCTCGCCCAGACGCCGGCGCACCCAATAGATCGTGCGCCCGCGCGCCGCCGCCAGCGCGCGCAGCGGCGAGCCATCCACCCAATACGCCCGCGCCAGGGCGCGCAGTTCCTTGGGCAGATCGTCGGCATAGCGCGCGGTGAGCACGAATGCCGGGTCTTCGAGGGTCTCGCGGATGTTGGCGATGCGCCGCCGGCACTGGCGCGCGGTGAGGCCATGGAGATACGCCAGTTCGCGCGGGTCCAGGCCCAGCGCCCAATAGCCGATCGCCAGGGCCTTGGCGGCGGGGGGCAGGTACTTGGCGCGCTCGACGAGCACATCCACGGCCAGGCGGCGCCGGCGGCGATCGATCGGCGAGCGGGCGCTGCCGACCGCCGGGCCGTCTTCGCCATTCGTCGCGCGCCGGCTTTTTTTGGCGTGCGCTTGTGGGACCGCCGCTTTTGGCCCATGGGCGTTCCCATCGGTCCCGGCGCCCACCGCGGGAGCTTCCGCCAGAGCGACTCCCGCCTCCCCGCCCTCCCCGCCCGCATCCCCGTCCGGACTGCAGAACATGCCAGCACTCCTCGCACGACCACCAACCGCCATCCCACAACTGCCCCGTCAGCTCCATGCTTACCCGCCCCCTATTTCCGCCCGTGTTTCGTCGCTCCTTGCATTGCCGCCTCTTGTATGATTATAATCAAACAAACATACAACGCAAGAAGAATCCCGAACATTGTGCGAACTTTTTGGTGCGGGCTTCTTGGCGGTGGTTCGCACGTTTGCGGCGGCAGGTGGATCGGAGGTATCGGTGGCGAAACGCATGGACAAGGCAGGCGGGGCCCGGTTCCCGCAGCGGCCGGGATCTCTGGCTGTGTTTGGGGCGGCGCTGCGCAAGTGCCGGAAAAATATGGGGATAACGCTCGATCAATTGGCCGGCTCCACGGGTATCTCGAAGCCTTATCTATCCAATATAGAGACCGGCCGAACGCCGGGGCCGCCGGCCGAGGAAAAGCTCCGGCTCATCGCGGCAAGCCTGGGCCTGCCGGCGGAGGCAGTGCTCCTGGCGGCGGATTGGCTGCGGACCCCCGCGGCGATCCGGCAACTGGTGGGCGGGGCAGGCACGCCCCCCCATGCCGGGCGGGTGGGCGGCACACAGGAAACGCCGTTAACTTCGGAGGAGACCGGACTTACAGACTCCCCCGCCGACCCTCCCGGCGGCATGCCCCGCCGCCCCGATGGGACGATCGACCTCGATGCGCTGATGCGGAACCAGGGCCTCAGGGGCAAATCCGGCCAGGGGGGACGGTCCGCACGCGCGGAGGGGAACACCCGGCCCGGTGCGGCGGATGTCGAAGGGACCATGCCCGTCCGCCCGGTGCCCCTGATCAACCGCGTGGCGGCGGGTCAGCCGGCGGAGTTTACGGATCTTGGCTATCCGGCGGGGTTTGCGGATCGCTACCTGCCGGCGCCGGTGGCGGGGGGCGGAGAGGGCGCCGGAGGCCCCGGCGGGGAGGAGTCCGACGCTCCGCCGGAGGCGATGGCCTGCGCGTTTGCGTTGCGGGTGATCGGCGATTCGATGAGCCCGGAGTATCGCGAAGGGGAGATTTTGCTGGTGGGTCCGGGATGGGATGGCGGCGCCGGGGCGGTAGCGCCGCGCGATGGCGACGATTGCGTGGTGCGCTTCGCGGATGAGGAAAATTATGCGACCACGTTCAAGCGGATTTACTTCGTGCGGGACGGGGCAGCGGAACCGGACGCCGCGCCGACGGGGTTGCGGCTGGTGCCGCTGAATCCGGCGCATCAGGAGTGGACGGTGCCGCTGGAGCAGGTGACGGGGATTTATCCGGTGCTGTATCGCCTGTTGCCGGCGCGCCGGCCGGGCGCGGCATCGCCGGAACGGGCGGCGGAGCGGCATTCGCAGTTTGCGATCGAGCAGGATTGAGCGAGGGGGCGTCGTGGCATCGGCATCCCAACCGATGGGTGCGGGATCAGCGGGAGCGGCATTTTTTTGTGAGCGTTGCGGCCTGCGGGCCGTCATGGGCGGGACGCCCAGGCCACCTGCGGCGATTCAATCCACCGGGCGCGTCGCGCGCTCGAGGACATCCTTCAACCGCCCGAGCGCCGCGGGTTCGCCGGGCGAATCCCGATACAGCAACTTTCCATCGGTCCCGATCACCATCACCGTGGGCCACGCGTTTACCTTGAGCGAGTCGCCATACGTGCTTCCCACATCCACCAGGTTGACGATGCCGTGCCATCCCTGCTTCGCCGCGGTCGCCGCGATGACCTGCGGCGCATCCGTGCCGTCGATCCCATACATCTTCACCTTCCCCCCAAACCCCTTCACCACCGCCTCTACCTTCGGCGTCCACTCCATGCAGGGCGCACAGGCCGCAAACCAGAAATCCAACACGATGGGATCGTTGCGCGCCGTCATATCCACGGCCGTCCCGGTCACATCCGCCAACCGCGGCGCCGCCACTGCATCCCCCTCCCGCGGCACCCCATTCTCCGCCCACACCTTTTCCTGAAAAGCCCCCGCCGGGCGCGAAAATGCCTGCGCCGGGATGACTCCCCCCGCCTCCCACTTCGTAAACACCGTTTCGTAGCGCACCGCCACCTTGTATGTCCACGACTTCGAATTCGAATCATCCAGCATCCCGTTGAATGTCTTGCCTGGATCCACCTCCGCGACCCCGGTGGTACTGTTCCCGCTCACGATCAACCGCGTCAACCGCGGCTGCGCCCCCTCCGTCACCCACGCCTCCCACCGCCAATGATCCTCCGACGGCGCGATGAACGACACGCGCCAGACTTTGCGATCCTCGTCGCTGGCCTCGCCGCCCCATTGCCAGCCGGTGGCAAACTTGAAAAACCGCTGTTCGCCCTCGTTATCCAGCAGCTCCGTCAACTCCGGACTCTTCATCCACACCAGACTGCTCGTGCTCCGCAGCACATCATCCACGGTCGCCCGAGTGAACACCCCGGTCCTCCCCCGCCATCCGATTTTTTCCCGATAGGACCCGGTCGTCAGCACTCCCTTGTCAAACAGCGAAAAAGAACCGGTCTGCCAGTGTCCCGAATCCACCTGGTACTTCTGCTCCGCCTTCAGCGTGCCTTGCCGCACCAGCGAGATGGCCATTGCGGTCGTCCGCACATAATCGGTATCCGCTTGATGCCGCGCAATCTTCACCTCCTGGGTCGCCGCGCTGCGCTCTTCCCGCCGCCCCTCGATCGTCACCGTCCTGGCCCCCGCGAGCCCCCGCACCACCGCCATGAACAATCCCCGCGCATCGCCCGCCCGCACCCCCGGCGGCAATGTCGCCTCCGCCGGCCGCGTGTCCTGGGCCCACGCCGCTCCCTGGAGCCCTCCGCTCAAGAATCCCCCTGCCCCGATCAGCGCCACCGCGACGCACATCCGTACACGCATAAATCACCTGTCCACTGGTCCCCTTACGTGATGGACGTCACCGGTTCCCTGCTCTTTCATCGAATCCTTCCCAACTGGCACGCCCGGATTGACAGGGGGCGTCGCGAAGCGGTGCAATGGGGCGTGTTGTGATGGAGGTGCGTGATGGCGGCGACGGGCAGGATGGATGCGGGCGGGGCGGTATTGGATGCGTATTTTCTGGAGGTGCGCGGGAAGCTGTTGGAGATTGCGGCGGTGCTGGACCGCGTGGAGCGGGCGGGGGGCGCGGCGGGGGATGCGCGGCTGGCGTTTGTCGAGGGAGCGCTGGGGATTTTGCGGGAAGGCGGAGCGGACCGGGCGGAGCGGGTGTTGCGGTTGTATTCAAAGGAGTGAGGGGGAACCACGGCGGCGATCAAAGGGGCGCGGCGATCTTTTGTGGCAGTCAATCGTGGCATTGGCGTCTCCGTCAATGGCGGCCCGCAGGCCGCTGTGTCCGGAATAAAGATCCGCGCGCCCTGGGCGCATCGGCCATGGGCCGAAGATCGGCGGGACGCCGATACCACAAAAGATGGCCACACCCGCTCAAAGGGGGAAGGGGGTGATGGCGGGGGTGGAGAATGGCCGATCTGATATACTGGGATGACATTTCTCAGGAAGCCGGGGTCGCCGGGTGGGTGGTCCGCGGTGTTGTCGAACGTCGCTTGAGCTGCTGCCCCCCCCTACCACGGCGGCGGATGCGTGCGAACAGATCAGCAGGAGGACGGGCCATGCGCTACACGGTGATCGGGGCGGACAAGGAATCGGGGAACGACGTCGAGGTGACGCTGTCGGCGAACACGCAGGAGGAGGCGGAGTTTCAGGCGGTGGGCCGGGGGATTCTGGTGGCGGCGATCACGCCATTGCCGGACGCATTGAATCGCCTGCCGGATCCGCCGCTGCCGGAGAAGTTGCCGGAGTTTCCGAAGCCCAACAGCAACGCGGGGAAGATCATTTTGAACGCGCAGAGTCCGGCGGATTCGGTGCACACGTATGACGGGCAGGTGACGCAGGGGGCGGAGCAGCCGGCGTCGATGGAGTATCACCTGATTTCGAACCAGGCGTTGTATCTGCTGGAGACGGCGGTGAACAAGCACATCAAGGAGGGGTGGGAACCGCAGGGGGGGCTGTGCGTGGGGATATCGAATAATGCGCTGGTGTATTTTCAGGCGGTGGTGCGGAAGAGGAAGTGAGGGGGGATTGGCGGTTGCCGATTGCCGATGGAAGTCCGCTCCGCTCCAATTGGCAATGGGCAATTGACAATCGGCAATGAGCCAGGCGTTCTATAATGATCGCATGGCGAACTATGTGAGTGATGATGGGATTTGTCTGCGGGTGCGGGATTTTTCGGAGACGTCGCAGATTGTGGGGGTGTTTACGCGCGGGCATGGGTTGGTGCCGCTGATTGCCAAGGGGATCAAGCGGGAGAACAAGAAGGGGGTGGTGAGCGGGCCGCTGGATTTGCTGACGGCGGGGGAGGTGGTGTATGTGCCGGCGAAAGCGATGCGCGGGGGCGCGGCGGCAAGCGGGGCGGCGATCGGCGGGGAGCTCGGGACGCTGGCGGCGTGGGAGCTGGTGGACCATCGGACGGGATTGCGAAAAGATCTGGCGGCATTGAACGCGGCGATGGTGTGCGCGGAGGTGACGACGCTGCTGGTGCAGCCGTACGATCCGCATGAGGGGTTGTTCGGAGAGCTGGAGGCGGCGCTGGGGATGCTGGCGGGGGAGGGCGGCAAAGGGGAACGGGCGCGGACGGTGGTGGCGTATGTGAAGGCGGCGCTGGTGGCGGCGGGGTATGGTCCGCAGTTGGAGAGCTGCTTGCGGTGCGGGAAGGCGCTGGTGTCGGATCGGCGCGTGCGGTTTGTGGCGGAGGCGGGGGGATTTGTGTGCGGGGAGGAGTGCGGCGGGGAGGTTGTGCGTGGCCGGGGGATCGCGGTGGCGGGGCGGCTGGTGGTGGCGTTGTCGCGATTGCCGGCGCCGACGGGGCTTGGCGTATTGGGTGGCCGGCCGGCGGATGTGGAGGCGCTGGGCGCGGCGCTGGAGCTCTTGCTGGGGCAGGTGGAGGCGGTGACGGATCGGCCGGTGAAGACGCGTTATCTGCTGGGGAGCATTTTCAGGGAGCGTGCGGGGGCGGCGGGTGCGGGGCCGGGCCTGTCCCCGCCCTAAAAATAAAAAAGGCCGCCATGGGGCGGCCTTGGGGGAGACTGATGGGAGTGAGTCACTCAGGTGAGTTCGGCCATCAGGCGATCGACGGTGCCGTCGATGCGTTGTGGGGATTCGAAGGTGCCGTTGGCGATAGCCTGTCGTGCGTCGTTGACTTTGGCCTCGCGAACGTCGGGGAGTTTTTTGAGTTCATTCAGGTAGCGAGCGACATCACTGATTTCGACGGTATCTGACGCGCTGCCGGTGTCCGCATCCTGCGAACCCTGAATCTCACTGGTCGCCTTGCTTCCTTGCAGGCGCGTGATTGGGGTGTTTGACCCAATCGGGGAGATGCTCATGGCAAACCTCTCACGCGGCCCATAAAACTCTGGATCGCTGTTCTGCCCCGGGATCCCGGAGGGCCCGTCCAAAGGCTGGCAGGACAAACGTCCATGCCCTATATATCGTACGGGGGCAGTCGCGCGCATGAGGAAAACGGGAAGTTCCCAGAAAAAAGGTTGTGATATGGCAACGAATGTAGGTATTGGCGGACGCGGCAGATAGAGGGGCGATGAGAAAACCGTGAGGGTTGGCAGGACCTATAAACAGAATCCGAACAGTCTGGGGCAGATAGGGAAGATTGCCTGAATTGCCTGGATTCGCAGCCCGTGGCGGGGGATGCTAGACTTTGGAGGATTTCGCGGGGGGGCCGGAGTCCTTCTAATAAGGTATGAAACAGGACAAGGGAGCGGCATGCCACCACGATCGAAGTTGACAGCGCAGGCGGCGGGAGCGGGGGAGAACCGGATTCGGCCGGGAGCAAACAGCCCGCGGGGGCGTTTTGTCGCGACGGTGAAGGAAAACATTCGCATATGCACGGATCATTACAGGTTGGTGCTGAGCCTGCCGCGGTTTCCGCGGAGCGTGCCGGGGCAGTTTGTGGAGGTGGATTGCCGGGATCCGCGGTTCCAGCCGTCGGCGGACCATGAGCTGGGGCCCCGTGCGTTCGACTGGCCGCCGCCGGAGCGGTTCAAGGGGGACTCGCCGGTGGCGCTTCCGCGGCCCTGCCCGTCGGATCCGGATTTCAACGCACCTTTGGCGTATTTGCGGCGGGCGTTTTCGCTGGCGGATCACCGGGTGTGGCCGGACGGGTACACGGAGGTGGACATTCTGCATCGGGTGGTGGGGCGCGGGACGCTGCTGCTGGCGCAGTTGCTGCCGGGGCAGACGGTGTCGCTGATCGGGCCGCTGGGGCGGGGGTTTACGCTGCCGCCGGGGGTGGAGGTGGTGTGCCTGGTGGGGGGCGGCGTGGGGGTGCCGCCGATGCTGTACATGGCGAAGGCGTTGCAGCAGGCGTGGGTGAAGGGGGTGGTGGGGTTCATCGGGGCGCAGCGGGAGGATTTGCTGCCGGTGACGTTGATTTCGCCGCCGGAGGCGCCCGAGCCGAGCCGGGAGGGGGATCCGCTGATGAACGTGAAGGAGTTTAAGGAGTATGGGTATCCGGCGGTGATCACGACGGATGATGGGTCGGTGGGGATGAAGGGGTATGTGACGGAGGCGTTGCGTGCGTTTCTGGAAGAGCGGCAAGTGCAGCAGGGGCGGGTGACGAACACGATGGTGTATTGCTGCGGACCGACGCCGATGATGAAAGCGACGGCGCGGGTGGCGGCGGCGTTCGGGGTGCCATGCCAGGTGAGTTTGGAGCAGCCGATGGCGTGCGGGATGGGGACGTGCCAAAGCTGCGTGGTGCGCTATCGGCCGCACGATGGGAAGGCGGAGGAATGGCCGGAGGGGGAATGGAAGTACAAGCTGACGTGCACGGATGGGCCGGTGTTTGATGCGCGGGACTTGATGTGGTGAGGGCGCTGCAGGGTGCAGGGCCACAAAAACGCGGCGCGGCGAACCGACGACCAAGAAAACCACGGAGAACACGGAGCGCACGGAGGGGGCGACGACCTCCCCCCCCACCGACGACGGCGTAAAGTGGCCACGAAAGGCACGAAACGCACGAAAGTTGGATGTAGAAATTTTGTTGCGGCGCGAGGAAGCGTGGCGCGGGGTCAGCGTCGCTGCGGCAGAAATTCGTGGCGCAACGAAGGATCGTTGCGGCGATAATTCTTCACGACCGCTTCTTCGTTCGCCATATCCTGCAAGACGGCGTCACGGTTGTTCCAGAAATAGGCCAGGGCGGCGTAGACGTCTGCCAGCGTGAGTGAGGGGAATTGATGAAGGATTTCGTCGGGTGACAGGCCCTGGCGTTCGTGCCAGATGTAGATGTCCTGGACGCGGATGCGTGTGCCCGCGACGCAGGGTTTGCCGCCGCAGATGCCGGGGGTGCGGGTGATATGGCTCTTGTCGACGGGAATGGGAGGGGATTGGCTCCTGCTTGAAGTATATCGTGCAAGCCGGGCATAGACGGGGATTTTTTTCACAGGAGCGGCTAGTATCGAAGGTGGCGGGCGGCGGGGTTTTGACAGGAGCGACGACGGCCATGCAGATCGGCAAGAACAGTGTGGTGACGATTGATTACACGTTGAAGGGGCCGGATGGGCAGGTGATTGATACGTCGGTGGGGAAACAGGCATTGCCGTATTTGCACGGGACGGGGAATTTGATTCCGGGGCTGGAAAAGGCGCTGGAGGGCAAGAGCGCGGGGGAGACGGTGCAGGTGACGGTACCGCCGGAGGAGGCGTATGGGATGCGGGATGAGAAGCTGGTGCAGACGGCGCCCAAGTCGGCGTTTCAGTCGCCGGACATTTCGGTGGGGCAGCAGTTTCGCGCGGATTCGCCGCAGGGGCCGAAGGTGTACACGGTGACGAAGATGGAGGGGGAGACGGTGACGGTGGATGGGAATCATCCGCTGGCGGGGATGCCGCTAAATTTTGAGGTGGCGATCAAGGAGGTGCGTGCGGCGACGCAGGAGGAGCTGGCGCATGGGCACGTGCATGGGCCGGGGGGGCATCATCATCACTGAGCGGCGGTCAGGCGCTGGCGGGGCGGTTTCGGCCGGGCACAGGGTTGCGACGGGGGGGACGATCCACAAATGCCCACAAATGGACACGAATATTTTTTTGTGAGCGGTTTTCGCACCGTATGGATGCGCGTTATATATTTTTATATTTAGTTTTGCATACTTTATAATGTATCATTGCTGCTGGTTGAAAGCCGCCGACATGGCGCATTGGTGATCATTTGTGTGGATTTGTGGATCGTCCCGTCGTCGTTCGTCAGGAGTTCTGCAGGATTTCGAGCATGGCACGGTCGAGTTGGGAGCCGTGGTGGGGTTCGGTGGGGGTGTCGGGGCGGCGGTTGTCGAGGGGGCCGAAGTCGCCGCGGAGGTTCCAGAGCGCCCAGCCGATGCCGAGGCGTTTGAGCAGGCCGAGGGTGTCGCGCATCCAGGCGAGGGCGACGTCGTGGGGGGTTTGGTTGAAGACGCCGCCTTCGCCGCAGTGGACGCCGATGCCGCGGGCGAAGAGCGCGGTCCAGCGGGCGTAGTGGGATTCGAGATCATGGAGGTCGAAGCGGCGGCCGAAGTGATCGCCGCCGGGCCAGCGGGGCTTGCGCAGCCAGGGATAATGCACCCAGTGGGCCTTGTAATGCGTGACGCCGAAGGGGAGATACGCGCGGCAGGACTGGGCGAGGCGCGGGGCGAGGTCGGCGAATTCGGGCATGGGCTCGTTGCCGTAGTTGAGGCCGTTGGCGAGGACCTGGCGCGCGGGATCGATGGCGGCAATCGCGCCCACGGCGCGGCGGATGACGCGTTCGTGGCTGGCGCGCGAGGCGCCCGAGCCGGTGAGGATTCCGCCGAGCCCAACGGCGGGCGGCTCGTTGAGCAGGTCGAAGCTGAGCTGCCCGGGCGGGACGCCGCGGTAGCGCGCGGCGAAGAGTTGCCAGTGTTCGATGAAACGCTGCTGCTGGAGCGGGTCGGTCCAGAGGCTGGCGGGCTCGGCGGGGGGATTGACGCAGTAGCCGGGGGCGCGGTGGAGGCTGATGCTCAGGTGGATGCGGCGTTCCACCGCGAGGCGCAGGGCGCGATCGAGGCGCTGCAGCACTTCTTCGCGCGGGGTCCAGCCGGTGGGATGCTGGGGCGCCGGCGGCGCCTGTTGCGTCCAGTAGCGGTAATCGAGGGGCAGGCGCAGGAAGTCGAACCCCCAGGCGGCGGTGGCGTCGAAGTCGGATTCGCGGAAGTCGCCTTCGCCGCCGCCATAGCCTCCGGGCCCGGTGGCGTCGCCGGCGCGGATTTTCTCCCGTTCAGGTTCATAGATGTACATATCGAGAAGATTAAATCCACGCCAGCGCGGGAGGGGGTTATGCATGAGTCACCGGAACCATGGTATCGCAGCGCGGGGGAAAGGGCGCGCGGGGAGGGGAAATGTGCGCGCGGAAGTTGGTTCGGGGGCGCGGCCGGATACAATGGGGGCGCGTCGTGCGCGCGGGCGTGCGGTTGCGGGAGAGGAAGCGGACCCGGCGCATGGCCGGGGTATCAAGGAGCCCGGCGGGGTGAACGGCGCGGAGATCCAGGGAAGCCAGGAGGCGGCGCGTCCGCGGCTGGTGAGGATTCCGGCGGAGAAGCCCGGAGCGGCGGTGGCGTTTTTGCGGACACGGTCGCGGGGGGTGATGGACCTGATTGCGCATTTCTGGGAGCGGCTGGCGGCGACGCCGCCGCTGCAGCGGCAGGACCTGCACCTGGTGCTGGCTGTGGAAGCATCTCGTGATTTAGATATATCGAATAATTCGTTCCACGAGGGCGTCCGGGGTGCGATGCTCTATGTGCCCAAGGCGCATCGCGCGGATGTGATGGCGGCGGATGCGGGGGCGGCGGAGGGGTTCGCGGCCTATATCATGCATCGGGGCAGCGATGCCGGGGGAGGAACTTCCGGAGGAGCGGCCGGGGGGGGGCCGGTGGAGGGAGTCAAACGGAACAATGGGGTCGCCGAAACGCCGGGCACGGGCGCCAAGGGGGCAAGCGCCGAAGGGGATACCGTGGCGGATCAGGGAGCCGGGGGGACGGGGGGGTACACTGCCCCGGCGGCGGACCGTCAGGTGGAAGTGATTGATTGCTCGGCAGGCGCCGGGCCATCCGGCGGCGGGGCGGGCGGCCCGGAGAGGATCGCGATTGATGGGTCCCCCCTGCCGGCGGGGCAGCGGGTGGCGATCGATTTTTTGACCGGGGACGCGGAGGGCATCGGCTGGCTGGTGCCGCCGTTGTTGAAGGCGGTGCATCGCAAGAGCCCAGCGCGGCAGATGGTGAACGTGGTGATGCAGTTGCCGGCGGAGGCCGCCTGTGAAGCGGCGGCGGAGGTGCGGGTTGCGCGGGAGGCGGACGTTCCGATTTTGAACCGGTGGCGTCGGGCGTATCGGGAAGAGCGGGGCATTTTGTTCGATGCCGACTTGGATGCGTGGGTGGCGACGGGGAAGGTGTTTGTGTACGAGGCGGGGGGGCAGGTGGTGGCAGTGGCGAAGCTGGACGTGGAGTTGCCGGAGCTGGTGGAGATTGGGGGGGTATACACCTTTCCGGATCATCGGCAGCGGGGTTATGGTTCGCGGCTGGTGGCGGACCTTGCGTGCCGGATTCGGGCGACGAAGAAGTTGCCGATGTTGCAGGTGGATGTGGAGAACGGCCCGGCGCTGCGGCTGTATCAGGGCGCGGGGTGGATGCCGATGGGACGGTTGGCGCGGGTGTGGCTGACGGGGTAGGGCGGCGAGGGGGGGGCGTTCAATCGTAATTTCGGGGTCGAGGCGGGCACGGATTGGTCGCTGCGGGGGCGAAAGCGGCGGTTCCACGTGGAACTTCCGGGTTGGCCATTGACGACTCGGGCGCTGCGGAGTAAGGTCGCCTCTGCACGTTCCACGTAGAACTTTTGAGTACGGAGGCTCGCATGACGACCAAGGATAGGCCACGGCTGGGGAGGGGACTCAAGGCCATCATTGCCCAGCCTGTCACCGTCCAGCATCCCCCGGGCACGAGTCCGGAGACCGCCCCCCCACCGCCGACCAACGAAGCACCGCCGGGCGAGCGTCTTCGCATGGTGGAGGTGGGCTTGATTGATCCCAATCCCCACCAGCCGCGCGGCGCGATGGATACGATTGCCCTTCAGGAGCTGACCGCCTCCATTCGGGTGTCAGGTGTTTTGCAGCCGGTGATTCTCCGGCCGATGGACAATGGGCGGTATCAACTGGTGGCCGGCCATCGGCGGACGGAGGCCGCGAAGCTGGCGGGCCTGCCGGCGGTTCCCGCCGTCGTCCGCCACGATTCCACCGACGAACGCCAGGCCGAATGGGCGCTGATCGAAAACATCCAGCGCCAAGACCTCAATCCCATTGAACGTGCCAAGGCCTACCGGCGGTATGTCGACGCCTTTTCTCTCACCCACGCCCAGGCGGCGGAACGGCTCGGCGAGGATCGGGCGACCATCTCCAACTTCCTGCGGCTGCTGGACTTGAACCCCGGCGTGCAGGACTTGATCGCACGCGGGCTCCTGTCGGCCGGACATGCCAAAGTGCTGGCGGGCATCACCGATCCCGCCCGGCAGGACCGGCTGGCCAACCAGGCGGTCACCGAGGGCTTGAGCGTCCGCAAGCTGGAGGAGGCGGCGAATGCGGAGGGCCCCCCTCTTGCCGGCGCGACGACCGAGGTCGCCGGCCACACGCGGTCGATTGCCGCCAAGAGCGCCCATGTGGTGGAACTGGAGCAGGACTTGTCGCGGAAGCTCGGGACCAAGCTACGGATCTTTCCCAGCCAGAAGAAGAACACGGGCAAGATTGTCATCCAGTATTTTTCGCTGGATGAATTCGACCGCATCGTCGAGCGATTTAACTAATGTATGTAGATATGTCATTTTGTTATTGAAGTGACGGCGGGGGCGGCGGGGCTTACAATCGGAGGCGCGGAGCGGCTGGCGAAAAGCGCGGCCGCGGAGGGGGCAGCAGGAGCATCGGGTCAATGCCCAGGAAAGCAGGGTCTCAGGCAGCGAAGCGCGGCGGCGGGGGAGGGAAAGGCTTGCCGCAGGCGGCGGTCGCGGGCACGCTGCACGCCCCAGGCCGCAAAGCGGTGGCCGCCGCAGGCCCGGCGGGCGCGGGCGTCAAGGAAAAGCGGCTCGAGGCGATCTCCTCGACGGCGCCGGGCCGGGCATCGAGCGCGGGCCCGAAGACCGGGATCGTGGTGGTGGGGTCGTTGAACATGGATTTGATCACGCGCACCGAAGTGATGCCCGCGCCGGGGCAGACGGTGCTGGGGCAGGACCTCTCGCAATCGCCGGGGGGCAAGGGCGCGAACCAGGCGGCGGCGGCGGGGCGTCTGTGGCAGAAGCGCGGCGCCGGCAGCCGGATGATCGGCCGCGTGGGCGACGATCTTTTCGCCGACCAGATTCTCACGGCCCTCGGGCGCGCCAAGGTGGACACCGAATCCATCCTGCGCACGCGCCACACGCCCACGGGCACCGCGATGATCGTCGTGGACCGCCACGGCGAAAACGCCATCGTCGTCGCCGGCGGAGCGAATCGCCTGCTCACCGCCTCGGACCTGCTGGCGGAGCGACGCACGATCGAATCCGCCGTGGTGCTCACGCTGCAACTCGAAATCCCCTACGACACCGTGGCCTGCGCGCTCGCCCTCGCCAAGCGCTCCAACGTGCTCACCATCCTCGATCCCGCCCCGGCGCCGCTGGAAGGCCTGCCTGAATCGCTGTTCCATGTCGACATCCTCACGCCCAACCAGGTCGAGGCGCAGCTTCTCACCGGCGTCCCCGTGCGCACGATCGATGATGCGCGGCGTGCGGCGGAGCGGTTCCTGCTGCGCGGCACGCGCATCGTGATCGTGAAGATGGGCTCGCAGGGGGCGGTGATCGTGCAGCGCGCCGAGGAGGCAGCCGCCGGCGCGCGCCCGGCGGTTCCCTCCGGCACCGCGATCCAGGTCCGCCACGTCTCGGGCTTTCGCGTGCCGGTCGTCGACACCACCGCCGCCGGCGATGCTTTCAACGCCGCGCTCGCCGTCGGATTGGCCGAAGGAATGGGACTGTACGAAGCCGTGCGCCTCGCCAACGCCGCCGGAGCGCTGGCGTGCACGAAGCCCGGGGCGCTGCCGGCGATGCCGACACGGGCGGAAGTGGAGACGCTGCTGGCCGGAAAGTGAACGGGGTGGCAAATGGTAAATGGTAAATGGTAATTCGCTGGCGCGTCGGCGAACCCACCAGACGAATGGCCGCCAATTACCAGTTACCAGTTACCACTCACAGATCAATCCGATACCGGCACTTCTGCCGGTCGCCCTGCGTATAGAGCGCGTTGGTGCTGGGGACCGGCAGGGTGTCCACGTACTGAGCGCCCAGGCGTTCGCAGGTGCGGCGAGAGGGCGCGTTTTCCGGGTTGCAGGTGATCCACAACGTGTCCTGCCCGTGGGCGCGGGCCAGTGGCAGCAGCATCGCGGCGGCGCGGCGCGCAAAACTCCGCCCGCGTGCGGGCGGAAGCACGTGATAGCCGATGTGGCCCAGATAATGATCGAGATTCTCATCGTGCCCCAGACGCAGGGAAATGGAGCCGGCGATCATGATCGGCGGCGGCGCCTGGCGGATGTCCAGCGGCACCGCGCGGCGCACGCGCATCCAGAAGGTGTATCCCGGCACGATGCCCCGGGCGCTGTCGGGCGCCGTGTGGCCGGCGGGATTCTGCGAGAGAAACGTCAGCAGCGTGTCCCTGGTCGTCTTGGCCATCGCGGGCATGTCGCGTCGCGTCAGCGGATGCTGGCAGGCGGCGAGCAGGTCGTTGACCCAGACGGCCGAGGGTTCGACGAGTTCGAGCTCGTGGTCGATAAAGGTGAAGAGGCGCGGAGCGTCCAGGAAGCCAAAAGCCGTCTGCGTCATGCTGAAAGTGTATGCGGCGAGACGGGGTTTCGCCTAGAGGGGAGGGGTGGGCATGGCTGGGAGGGCGGTCCCGCATTCCGGGCAACGGGGGCTGGGAGCGGCGCGCTGGATGCGCACGTCGAAGCCGCAGCGCGGGCAGAGGCCGGCGTTGCGCGCCCGGACGCGCCGCCGGATGGCCGGGACCGCCGGGGCGCAGGTGACGAGCAGAATCGCGGCGGCGGCGAGGAGCAGATCGTGGTAGGGAACATCAAGGGAGGGCACATCGGTCAGCGCCGCGACGGTCCCGCCCGTGCTTGTGACAGACGTGGGGTCCGGCAGATCGCGCCGTCGGAAGGTGATCGCCGTGACGGGGTAGTCCTCCGTCGCCGCCGATTCCAGGTTGGTGCCAAAGCGGTGCCAGAAGTACGTTTCGTTGGGAACGATTCCATCGCCGACGGATGGCTCGGGGAGGAGGGTCGTGTGCGCGAGGGGCATGGAGGCGGGGAACTTATCGAACCAGAGGAGCTGGATGCCGCCGGCGTAGCTGGTAAGCGAGATGCAGAAAGGCCTGACGGACCAGAAGAAATCGTCGGCGATGAAAGTGTTCCGCCAGGCGCCCAGGAGCAGCAGTCCGCACGCCGGCAGCAGCGCCGGAGCGAGGCGCAACGGCCAGCGGCGGCGGCGGGCGAATGCGTAGATGCCGCCGGACAAGGCGATCAGGACGAGCACCGGCCACAGAAACGGAAAGCGCCGGTACTGCGTGTTGGGGGCATTGATCACCGCGGACGCAAGCAGCGCGGCGATCTTCGAGGCTGGCTTCAATTGAGCGGCCGGTGTTCCTGCAAGCAGCGCATCGCGAGCCATCATCCGCACCCAATACACGCGCGGCGTGAACGGACTGGTGTTGTTCGCGGCGTCGCTTAGCCAGGGGTCAACCAGCAGGGGCCGGGCCAACGCCACGCGCTCGGCACGGTTCAACAGCGGGTCGGTGTTTTTGAGAGACAAGCCGTCGAGGCCCACGGCGTCGGAAACTTTTTCGCCCAGCAGGTCGGCCGCAAAAAGGCGGGCGTTGGGATTGGGCGACTCGGCCCAGCGCGTGGCCAGCGCCGGCAGCCGGTCGTCCAGGGGAACCACCAGAAGATCCGGCTGTAGATTTGCGGGTGGGTCGCCATTGGTGAGGGTCAGCGTTGGGGCCTGCGGTCGCAGCGCTTCCCGGCGTAGTGCGTCGAGGAACTGTGCGGCCGGCAGGGGCTGGAGGTCGGCGGACACCACCGGCTCGCCGTCTTCAGAAGAGTCACTCCCCACATTGCAAACGGCGTCCGGACCGGCGAGGGGGACGATGGCCACCACGCGATCAAAGGGATCGAGGCAGAGGATCACCGGCGTGCCCGCGTGGATCGCACCAGCCTCAACGACCGCCGTCACGCCGATGGAAACCGGCCCGGCGCCGGTTGGCGGCCCGCGCAGGGTTTCCTCGCATGCGATATTGAACGAAACGTCACCGCCGTTGAGGGCGACGGGCTCCCTCATTGAAGTCCCGCGAACGATGATGTTGGATCCGGCGGCCAGCCCTTCAGCGGTATAGGCGGCGCGAGCCTTCGGGCAACATAGGACCAGAGCGATCCAAGCGAGCAGGATGAGGGGGAGGCGCATGGGAAGAGTGTAACCGCCCCTCGCGCGTTGGCCGCAGGCCCGACCGGGAAGCCGTGGGTTCATCCAAGCGCCGGTGCGCTGGGCGCTGGCGACGTGCGGCGCCGGCGCAGGCGCTCCGGGAGAAGAGGGATCAGCGACAAAAGCAGCAGCAGGCTGGCGCCGTAGAGCAGGTCGGAATAGGGGAGCAGGAGGTAAGGGACATTGGAAAGGATGGCGGTGGGCTCGCTGATGCCGTTGGCGGCGGTGGGGTCGGTCATGTCGCGCGCGCCGAAGGAGAGGCGGCGAACCGGAGTGGTGGCACGCTCGGACCATTGGAAAAAGGTGCCGAAGTGGTGCCAGAGGTAGAGATCGGAATAAGACATGGCGTCGCCAACGGTGGGCACGGGAACGATGGCGGTGTGGGCGAGGGGCGTGGAGCCGGGGAAATGCGTAGAGGCGACGAGTTGGATGCCGCCGTCATAGCTGGTGAGGGAGAGGCAGAAGGGTTTGCGTGCCCAGAGGAAGTCGTCGGCGATGAACGTGCTGCGATAGGCGAGCAGCAGGAGCACCGCGTACGTTGGCAGCAAGAGAAGGGCGAAGCGGAGGCGCCACCGCCGGCGGCGCGCGAAAACATAAACTCCGATCGAGAAGGCGATCACCAAAACCAACGGCCAGGCGAAGGGAAAGCGGTGATACCGGCTGTTGGGGGCGGTGAGAACGGTAGACTCGCGCAGGGCCGCGAGCTCGGGGGGAAGAGGCGGGGGAGCGGCGGCGGTCACCGGGGAGAAAAGACTGGGCCCGCTGGGGGTGCTGAACACCGTTGGCTGAGGCGTGAGCAGGCTGTCGAGCGCCGCTTCGCGGATGATGTAGCGGGCTGGGGTGAAAGGGTTGACGTCGTTGCTGGGGTTGACGAGGTAGGGATCGGAAAGGAGGTAGCGCAGAAGGGCGTCGCGGTCGGGGATGGTGATGGGGGCGGCAGGGGCGTTCGAGGGCAAAGAAATGAGGCTCCGGCCAAACAGGCCGCGCGGGGGAGAGGTGGCCTCGTGTTGGCCGAGCAGGTCCACGGCCAAGAGGCGGGCGTTGGGGTTGGAGGAGGCAAGCCAGCGATGAAGGGTGGGCAGCAGGGTATCGTCGACGGGGATGTAGATGGAGTGGATCGGCGGATCGAAAATAAAGGCGGGAGAGCTGACGGCGGTGATCGGCGCCGTGGGGCGATGCGCGAGGGCGCGGAGGGCATCGAGAAGCTGGGGAGCCGAGAGTGGCTGCAGGTCGAGGGAGACAATGAGGTCGGGGAACTCGTCGCCCACGGTATTGAGGGCGTCGGGACCGGCGAGGGGAATGAGCAGGATCGGGCGTTGGTAGGCGTCGATGCAGACCAAAAGCGGGGTGCCGGGGGGGAGGCCGTCAGGGGCCGGGTTTTCATCGAGGCGAATGGGGCCTGTGGGTGGGAAATTGGCCGGGGCGCGGAGGGTTTCCTTGGGGATGATGGTGAAGACCGTGTGGGGTACCGGCTTGGCGAAGCTGTCTGAGGAAGTTTCAACGGTGGCGGTTAGCGTGCCGCGGATGATGGTCGGGGAGACGGCGGTGAGGGATTCGGGCGTAAAGGCGGCACGGGAAGTGCGGGCCAGAAAAACCATCGCGGCCCAAAGGAGCAGGATATGCGGGAGCCGGCGCATGGAGGCATTGTACCTGCTCGGACGGCGGGGAGAGGGAGGGGGTCGTCGCAAACCACAACTTTTGCGAAATTTTTACTGGCGGCGGCCATTGCGAGGCGGTAGCATCTGCCAGTTGTGCCTGCGCTGGAGAGGAGCGCCGGCGGGAGAACGAAGGCGACGTATCGAGGGGGTTGTGCCATGCGTGTTTGGTTGATCGTGATGAGTGTGGTGGTTGCTGCGCTGGCGGCGCCGGTGGCGCGTGCTCAGGCCGGCCTCGGCGAAAGCGGCGCCCTGGCCATCGAGGGCAACAACAGCATTGACGCCCGGCAATTCCGCATCGATAACGCCCGCGTGCCCGGCGCCAGCGCCCGCCAGAGCGTCATGGCCTGGCAGGTGATGAGCGGGTCATGGGGCGGCCAGACGCTCGACGGCCTCTCGCTGGTCATGGTCAAGACCATCTCCGATGAAGCCACCGGCGATGCGGCCCGGCAGGTGACCTGCTATGTGTCGCACGTCGCCACGCCGGCCCAGCGCAACGCGCTCATCGGCGCGTTTCTCTCGACCCAGCCGGGGCTCCTTTCGCCGCGCGATGTCGCGCGCATGCGCGTGGAGCCGGGCGTGATCGTGATCGACATGGAGGACGGGGCGGTGGTGCTGCACCTGGGGCTGGTGTCGTAAGCGAGAAGTCAGAATTCAGTAGTCAGTAGTCAGTAGTCAGTAGTCAGTAGTCAGTAGTCAGAAGCGGCGACGGGGGGACGGTCCACAAATGCGCACAAATCGGCACAAATAGTTCTCGTGGTCGGCGCCCGGCCCAGACAGGGAACCCTGAAATTGTGCATTCCGAAACGGCACGCGGTGCGGCCGGTTCGTGGGGTCTTGCCCTATCTATTTGTGTAAATTTGTGTGCATTTGTGGACCAGTCCGTCGTCATCGATAGAGGCTGGTCTCGCGGATGTAGGTTTCCACGGCCGGCGGGACGAGGAAGGTCAGCGGCAGGCCGGCGCGGGCGCGGGCGCGGATGCCGGTGGCGGAAAGGTTGATCAGCGGCGTGTCGAGAATCGCGCGCTCCATGGATTCGGCGACGGTGTTTCCCAGATGGCCGGCAATGGCGGAGAAGTCCGGCAAGGGAATGCCCGGCCGCGGGAGCAGCGCGATCGTGGCGCGCGCGAGGATCTCACGAACGCGATGCCAGGCGTGCAGCATGGAAAGCTGGTCGACGCCCAGCAGCAGCGTCAAGCGCGCGTGGGGATGCTGGCTGTGCAGTTGTTCGAGCGTGTCGATCGTATAACTGGGGCCGGGGCGATCGAGCTCGCGCGGATCGATGGCAAAATGCGGGGCGTGCGCGATGGCGAGGCGCAGCATCTCCAGGCGCTGCGCCGCCGAGGCGCCGGGGTCCTGCTTGAGTTTGTGCGGCGAGCGATTGGCGGGCAGCAGGAGGATGCGATCGGCATCGAGCAATTCGCGGGCGCGCTGCGCGGGAATGAGGTGGCCGTGATGGATCGGGTCAAACGTGCCGCCGTAGAGGAGCAGATGCTGGGGCGAACGGGGAGCATTCATGCCGGTCAGTATACGGAAATCACGGCGCGGGCGTCGCGCCGGCGGGATCGGGCGGCAGCGGCGGGAACCAATGGAGTTTATCGGCGGCCTGACCCAGAGGCGTGCCGGCGCAGCGCGTGACGAGGGCCTTGTAAAACCGGTCGGCGGCCTTGGGGTCCTGCGCCTTGATCCAGGAAGCCGCCTCGATCAGGCGGCGGGCGAGCAGGTCGGTGTTGTTGGGCATCAACTGCACGGCCTGCCAGGCGTGATCGGCGGCGATGTAGCGGTAATGCCAGCGTTTGTCGGGGACGGGCGCGGCCGCATCGACGCGGTCTTTTTCGTCGGCGGAAATCGGTGCGATCTTCGAGTCGGTGCGCAGGACGGGCATCTCGTCGCTGTCGTGATCGGTCGGTCCGCCATCGACCGCCGTGCCCAGGAGAACATCGCCTTGCGTGCGCGCAATCACGGCGGCGGTCCAGAGCGATTCGGCGCGCTGGGCGGCGGAGCGCCCGGCATCGTGGCCGTCGCGAACGGCGCCGATGTATTGATCGAGAAGTTTCTGGTGCTCGGGCGTGAAGTAGCGACGGGCTTCCTTCCAGCGGCCCCCGCGCGTGAGGCGGCGCGCCAGCAGTTCGCGCATGGCGATCTTGTCCTGCGTGAACAGCGCGGGAAGCGGCGCGCGATCGTCCGGGCCGTCGGGATGCGTGAGATCTTCTGGCGCAGCCTTGGTGGGGGGGATGTGCTTGTCGATGTAGGCTTTGAGTTCATCGACGGTGAGCACGCGTTCGCCCACATAGTCGGCATCCGGCAGGAAACCATTGGTGTAAAGCAAATCGAAGGCTTCAACGTAGTGCCGGCGGGCGAGCGTGAGTTCCGCGAGCTCGCCGGCCGTGGTGCGTGCGGGATACATGACGAAGTCCTGATCGGGCTGCGACCAGTATTCGAGCGTGGGGAACGCTTTGGAGGCGTTGGCGAGGCAGGTCATGGCTTTGGCGGTGTCGCCCTGGCGCAGAAAAAGTTTGGCCTGAATCCACTGGCCAAGCGGCGTGCCCCGGCCATTGGCGCCGCCCAGGGTCAGCCAGCGGTCGGCCGCCTGGTAATCGCCGGCGTCGTAAGCGGTCCACGCGAGGCGGTCGGCGCCGGGCATGTTTTTGACGGCGAGCGATTGCATGATGCCCAGCCAGCGGTCGGCCAGCCCGGGCTTCGACGGCTCCACGTATCCGAACGGCCCGCCGTGGGCGAGGATGTACGCGGTAATGATGGTTTGCACTTCCGGCAGCGCGGCGGCTTGCTTGAGGGCGGTGTCGCTGCCTTTGATCAATTGGGCGGCGCAATCGCGCAAGGACCAGGGAGCGGTCGGATCGCCGGCGGCATCCTGCTGAAGATAGAGACGGAGCGCGGCCTGGACATGATGGAGCTGCCACTGGGCGCGCGCTTCCCATCCCAGGCTCGCGGCGGCGAGGCCCAAAGGATCGAGCGCCTTCTGGCGGGCAAGGGCGCGGACCTTTTCGAAGAGCGGGATAGCCTGGGCGGGATCGATATCGACAAGCGAGCGGCCGATCATATAAGTGGCCCAGAGTGTGCGGTGCGCGCGCTGGTTGATGGGGAGCGCGAGGAGCTTTTGCCATTCGGTGCGCGCGGCGGCAAGATCGCCAGCGTGATACGCGGCGGCGCCGCTTTCGTAGAGCGCGAATTCCACGGGAAGCCCCGCAGGCACGGCAGATGATTTTTTCACCCGCAGGTCGGCGCGCCACTGCGTGAGCTTCTCGGCCAGCTCCGCATCGTGCGTGACGGCAAGCACGTCGGCGGCGTCGGCGGCATCGGTTTCAATGGCCTGGCGGTCCTCATCGTAGCGCGCTTCGGGAGGAGCGATGAACGAAATCAAAGGGTCGGCCCTGGGCACCAGCGAACGCAATTCCTGCTGGAAATCGGCGACCGGCGCGGCCAGCAACTCTGCGTCCCCCTGAAGCGCGGGGGTGTCGACTTCGGGCATGCACGCGCGCGCATCAGGGCGCGGCACCAGGATTGGAACCAGGATTGCCAGCGGAATCAGATTGCGAAGCGTGAAGTGCGGCATGAACGTGAGCCTCCCTGCTCAGACGCAGCCATCCGATCGTACGGAACTGGCCGGGTTGAAGTCGAGACTGCGGCGTGGAACCGGCGAGGAGCGCCAGCGAGGAATCGCTGTGGGCGAGGAGGGAAGCATCCGCGAGCGTGTCGGCGGCGACGTACGCGGCGCCGGACCAGGAAAGCGTGATCGCGGCGGCGGGATCGATGGCGGTCTCTCCGGCGTTGGTCAGGCGAATGTCGTAAAGGGCCGGCGCGGAGGAGACAAGCGATACTTCCAGCCGGCCCGCTGCGGGAACGCGCCCCGCCATCACCGAGCGGAGCGTCGGCCAGGACCAATTCAAACGATCGTCCGCCACCGGCAGGCGGTACCAGATGATCGCCTCGAGATTGTTCGGCGGCCGCGCGCTGATCTCATGAACGAAGTTGGCCAACTGCACCGGATCGGCTTCCACCGTGCGAACCGTCTTTCCCTCGCCCCAGCCGGGTGGCGCATTTTCGGCCGAGAGGGCGGCGAAGGATCCGTCCGGATTGAACGCGGCGAGGTAGCTGTACGTGGGCAGGGCGATGCGGAACGGGACGCCCAGGCGATCCGCTTTGGCGATGGCGGCGCGCGCCGCGGAGAGGTCGCACAGCGTCAGCGGATGGCGGTCATCGGGCAGCCGCGCGGGGCGCTCGAGCGAATGAAGTTGCAGAACGAAGGACCCGGCATCACGCGCCAATCCCGCAAAGGCGGGCGAATTCAGCCAGGTCGGCAGGGCGGTGAAAGTGACCGGCGTCGGCGCCGCCGCGCCCCGCGCCGCCGCCAGCCAGCTCCGATACGCCGGAAGCTGCGACGTCGGCGCGTCAACGTCAAGCTGAATCTCGGCCAGCCTCACGCCGGCGGCGTGCGCGGCGCTCAAAACCCCGGTGACCGCCCCGACAATGGCGGCCGTGGGCAACTCCTGCGCGGCGCCGTGAAACGTCGAAACGCGCACCGCCGCCGCAACTTCCGTCCCGGGCCCAAGCGTCCCCAACAGACCCCAGTCGACTCCCATCCGAACGGTCCGCGGCTGATCCTGCGCCCAGTCAATCTGCGCCGCCAGAACCACAACGCGCGAAAACGACGGCGCCTCCCCGGTCAACGCCGACTTCACCGCCGGCGACCAGGAGCGCTGCCACAGATACACCTGTGGCCCCGAAAGCGCAACCGCCCGCCCACGCATTTGCGAATGGCCAACCCCAACCACGACAATCACGGCCACGACCAAAATCGCGAACACCATCAGCAACACTCGTGAGCGGGCGGCAATGGCATTCATATGGACGGCCCCTGGCGGCGCGGGATAATCGACCCATGCGACTTTCTTAACGGCAATCCCGGGAGTGCGGTGTGAAGATTTATACGAAATTCGGCGACCGTGGCGAAACCGCCCTCTTCGACGGCCAACGCGTGGGCAAGGACGATCCGCGCATCGATACCTATGGCACCGTCGACGAACTGAACAGCTCCCTCGGCGTCGCCATCGCCGGCATGGCCCCGGAGGGAATCGCCGCCGCCGAAGAAGGCAAAAACCTTCACGAACGGTTGATCGCGCTGCAACGTGAATTGTTCGTGCTCGGATCAGACCTGGCCACGCCCCCAGGCTCCAGGAACGAAGCCCGCGTGACCCGCATCGGCCCGGCGGACATCGACCGGCTCGAGCGGATGATCGACGAAGCCACCGCGCAACTGCCGCCGCTGCAACGGTTTGTGCTGCCCGGCGGCAGCATGACCGCCGCCCGCCTCCATGTCGCCCGCACCGTCTGTCGCCGGGCCGAACGCCGCCTCGTCGAGCTGATGCGCCAGACCCCGGGGGCCGAAAACAGCCTGGCGCACGCGCTGATCTACCTCAACCGCCTCAGCGACCTGCTGTTCACCTGGGCCCGCCTGGCGAATAAAACCGCCGGGGTTGGGGACGTCGAATGGGAGGGGGCGGAAGCACGCAAGAAATTGCCTGTTTCAACGATATAGTGGGAGGGCGAATTACACAGGAGCACTCAATGAACGATGGGAACGATGGGCATGATCTCAGCCGGCGGGACATCCTCGCAGTCGCCGCTGCCGGCGTGGCGGGAGCGACCCTGGCGCCCTTGACCCTCCACGCGGCGGCGCCACGCACGGGAAGAGGCGCCCCCGGCGCGGGAGCGCCCGAAGCAACCCCCGTCACCGGCAAAACCGTGGCCGGCGCCGATGGCTGGCTCGCCACCGTCAAACCCGCCGAAATCGCCGACAACACCTTCCGCCCCATCTCCGATCAGCCCATCGTGCTCGCCCGCAAAGGCGACCAGCTCTACGCGCTCTCCACCAGATGCACCCACAAGGGCTGCGCCGTCAAGCCCCAGCCCGCCAATGCGGTGCCTCCGGGCAAGGATCCGGAGCTGGTCTGCCCCTGCCACCAGTCGCACTTTTCGCTCACAGGCGCGGATGTCAAAGGTCCCAACGGCGCGGCGCCGACGCTCAGGCCGCTGGCGCGCTATGCCCTGCGCCTCAATAAGGACGGCCTGATCGAGGTGAATTCCTCCGCCCCCGTCGACGGCCAGGGCGCCGATACCATCGTCACCCTCAAAAACGCCACCTGACGCGCCCTTAGCGCCAGCCTCCGCCGGGAGTAAGATCGACACCGGTGCGTCACGGGAATTGCCCGTGCGCACCGCGGCGCCGACGGTTGCCGCTGTTTTGACCCCACAAGGAGCGTGGCATGGATGCGATGGTGTCGCGGCGCGAGGCATTGGCGGCGGGCGGTGCGTGCGTGGGACTGGCCCTCTGCGGTTGCAGCAGCCAGCATCACCAGGAAGCGATGATCACCACCGGCGTGGTCAACCTCGGCCCCGCCGCCGATTACCCCGCCGGCTCCGCCACCACCAAATGGATGCAGCAGTATGGCATCGTCGTGGTGAACCAGTCCGGCGTGGTCGTCGCCATCCGCCCCAAATGCACCCACAACGGCTGCCTCGCCAAATGGGATGATGACCATCAGGAATTCGACTGCCCCTGCCACGGCAGCCGCTTCGACATGCTCGGCCGCGTCATCAAAGGCCCGGCCAAAAAACCCCTCCCCGCCGAAGGAACCCAACCTGGCCCCGGCGGCACGATCACCGTCGATCTGGGCAAGCTCTACGCGATGTCTTCCGGCGAAGGGTAAAGTTGTCGGCAGCCCGAAACAGGCACGAGAAGCGGGCTATTTGCGATATACTCAGGGGAATCCCTTTGCCAGAGAGTGCACGATGAAACCCGAAGACGTCATTGAGTTGAATGAGCTGAAGCTTCGGCCGTTTGAAACCATGTTTATCCCCGCGGTGCTCAAGGGGCTGGGCACCACCATCCGCCACCTGGGCAAATCCATGACCGGCGGGCACCGCACGCTGCAATATCCCGAAGAGCGGCGCGAGAACAAAGACGTCCTCCACGGCGGCATGGACATCCAACGCTATCGCGGCGTGCATCGCCTCAATCGCGATGAACAGGGGCGCGTCAAATGCGTCGCCTGCTACATGTGCGCCACCGCCTGCCCGGCCCACTGCATCCACATCGTCGGCGAAGAAGCGCCCTGGGCCGATCGCGAAAAATATCCCGCCAAGTTCGACATCGACGAACTCCGCTGCATTTACTGCGGCATGTGCGAAGAGGCCTGCCCCGTCGACGCCATCGAACTCACTTACGAATACGACATCGTCGGCCTCACGCGGCAGGAAATGATCTTCGACAAGGAAAAGCTGCTGGGCATTTACGATCGCACCGTCGACAAAAAACCCATGTAAATCCCGGGGGGAACCATGCCCATCGCGAAAACCGCCGCCGCCCTCCTCCTCTCCGTCGCCACCCTCGCCGCCCGCGCCCAGCCCGCCGCCACTTCCCCCGCCACTTCCGCTCCCACCGTCACCAGCGAAGATTGGGGCAAAACCGCCGACGGCCAGACCGTCCAACGCTTCACCCTCAAAAACGCCCACGGCATGACCCTCCGCGTCATGACCTACGGCGCCACCATCACCGCCCTCGACGTCCCCGACGCCAAGGGCAGCCTCGCCAACGTCGTCCTCGGCGCCGACACCTTCGCCCGCTACCAGCGCGGCCTCGCCACCGCCGGCCCCATTGAAGGCCGCGTCGCCAACCGCATCGCCAACGCCTCCTTCGACCTCGACGGCCACACCTACCGGCTCAACGCCAACAACGGCCCCCACACCCTCCACGGCGGGCGCAAAGGCTTCAACGCCGTCAACTGGCAGGGCGAAATCCTCCCGCCGCCGCCCGACGTCCACGCCGCGAGCGTCCGCTTCACCTACCACTCCCAGGACGGCGAAGAAGGTTTCCCCGGCAATCTCACCGCCACCGTCACCTACACGCTTACCGACGACAACCGCCTTCTGCTCGCCTACACCGCCACCACCGACAAACCCACCCCCGTCAATCTCACCAGCCACGCTTTCTTCAATCTCGGCGGCGCCGGCAGCGGCGCCATTCTCAAGCATGTCCTCTGGATCGACGCCGACCGCTACACCCCCACCGACGCCGCCCTCATTCCCACCGGCGAGATCGCCCCCGTCAAAGGCACGCCGCTCGATTTCACCACGCCCACCGCCATCGGCGCCCGCCTCGATGCCCTCAAACCCATGACCACTTACGACAACAGCTTCGTGCTCAATCCCGCTCCCGCCGGCCAGCCCCTCCGCCTCGTCGCCCGCCTCACCGACCCCGCCTCCGGCCGCACCATGGAAGTCCGCACCGACCAGCCCGGCCTGCAACTTTATACCGGCGACGCCCGCCACCCAGGCCTCTGCCTGGAAACGCAGCACTTTCCCGACGCCGTCCATCACCCCAACTTCCCCAACACCATCCTCCGCCCCGGCGAGACGTTCACCAGCACCACGATCTACAGCTTCTCCGCCAAATGACCTGCGACGCGGATTTCACCGCGGAGTTCACGAAGAGCATAGCGCTGCGAAGCCGCAACCAGAAAACCATGGAGCACACGGAGTGCACGGAGGGACGACGACGACCCCCTTCACCGACGACGACGTAAATGGGCCACGAAAGGCACCAAAGACACGAAAGTTGCAATCTGGGAATGTTGTTGCGGCGCGAAGAAGTGGCGCGACTGTAGTACGGAGACGACGCAGGGAAAGGCTCCAGGGAAACTCCGTGTCCTCCGTGTTCTCCGTGGTTTTTGAAAAATGACCGTCGCAATTGCACCGAGCGTTCTCCGTCATTTGCCGGCCGCGCCGCCGAGCGTCGGCCAGCCGTCGGCGGTCCATGTCACGGGGCGGATCGCCAGCTCGCTGGGCGCCCGCGGCAGGCTGGCGTTGTAGAAGTGCATCGACATGTATTCGTGTCCATCCTTGGTGATGATGCCCGCGTGGCCCGGGCCGACAAAATCGCCGTCGGTCTCCGCGACCAGCGTTCCGCCGCCCACTTTCATGTCCTTGCCCTCTTTGTCGAGATAAGGCCCCGTGACCTTGTCGCTACGGCCGACACGAATGTTGTACGTCGAGCGCGCCCCCCGGCAGCACAACCCCCAGTTGACGAACAGATAATAGTGCCCGTCATGTTTGTAGATGTACGATGCCTCGATCGAGCTGTAATGGGCGAGCAGATAGACCGGCGAATCGGGCGCGATGCGCTTGCCGGTGGCCGGATCGAGCTGAATCATGCGAATGCCCGACCAGAACGAGCCGAACGCGAGCCACAGCGATTTGTCGGTGTCCTGGAAGATGGCCGGATCGATGGCGTTGAAATCATCCTGCGTGGTGGACTTGATCACCAGGCCGCCGTCGGTCCATTTGTAGTGCGGGTCTTTCGGGTTCAGCGTGGGATTGGTGGCGATGCCGATGGCGGAGGTATTCTTGCCAAACGCCGACGCCGCATAGTAGAGAAAATAGTTGTCGCCCACATGCGCCACATCCGGGGCCCAGAAATCATTGCCAAAGTGGCCGGGCACCGCCTCGGGCACCCATGCGGGCGCCTGGTTGAACGTGCGCGGACCCGCCTGCCAATGCAGCAGGTCCGTCGAATGCCACGATTGAATCCCCCGGCTGGTGTAAAAGCACCAGTACTCATCATCGCATTTCACGATGGTCGAGGGATCGTGAACTCGCGCCCCGGTGGCGCCCAGCTCCGCCACGCGCGCCTGCGCGGCGGCCGGATTCATCGCCGGCGCCGTCTGCTGGGCGACAGCGCTCAGCGTGACGGTCGCAAGAACGGCGGCAACGGCGGCAAGCGTGACTTTCAACATGCGGCAATCCCCAGGTTACGCAATCCTGCTTATTTCCAACAACACACGTCGGCCGCACCATTCCGCGGCCCTCGCCAAAGTAGCAATCGATCTATTCATGCACCGCTTCCCGCGGCGCCAACGAAAGCTCGTCGATCCAGATCGTCCCCGGCTCGATCGGCGAAATCACCAGCCGGCCATTGGGCAGCGGCGCATCCGCGTGCAGCGTGAGGCCATAGGTTTTCCACGCCCCGCCGATCTCCGGCAGCGTCACCCGCGCCGCCACCGTTCGCCCGTCCGCCGATTCCAGCGAAAACACCAGGCCGACATGAAAGTTATTCTCCGTGCACGCCGAGAGCGTGACCTGATACCACTGATCGCCGCGGATATCGAGCCCGCCGGTCGCCGCCCCGAGGCGATCGCCGGTGCGTGTAACGGCGAACTTCAGCGCGTGCGGCGAGTGGTCATTCAGGGGATGGCTCGCATCCAGCGTCACCGCGCCCGCCGCACCGCCCTCCCGCACCTCGCTCCACATGCCCGCGATCTCTCCCGCCGCCGGCGCGGCTTCAAAATCGCCATCACGCAAAAGATTCCCCGGCCGCGACGACTGCGCCAGCGCCACGGCGGCACATGTCATCATCGCACAGGCAACGATCCGCCCAACCATCGGCAACTCCCCGAGCAATACGCCGCCATTACACCGCGGCAACAGCTTTGCCGCCAGCCCCCGCGGCGCCGCGCATCCTCACGGGCTTGGCCATCATTTGTGGCACCGGCGTCCCGCCGATCTTCGGCAGAAGGCCGATGCGCTGCGGAAGCGCGGAAGTTTCTTCCGGACGCAGCGGCCTGCGGGCCGCCATTGGCGGGGACGCCAATGCCACGGGTAATGGCCACAAAACAGGCATGGGAACAGTATCCAAAGAGTGTCCCAACAATGTCCAATGATTATCCCAAGATCATGGCGGGTGGCCTTGTCTGGCATCGTCATGGCATCTTCGGCCGCGCGGAGCCACCGTGGGCGCGGGGGTTATTTGGCGGCGCGGAGTTGGGCGGCGCCGAGGGTGGGGCGGAAGAGGCGGACGCAGTTGCGGCCGGCGGCTTTGGCGGCGTAGACGGCCTTGTCGGCGGCGGCGGTGAGCTGGGAGGCGGACTGGTAGATGCCGGCGCGATCGATGCCGGCGACGCCGATGGAGGCGGTGATTTTCAGCAGCTTGCCCTGGAAGATGACTTTTTCGTTGGCGAGGGCGGCGCGGACTTCCTCGGCGAGCTGGGCGGCGGTGGTGGCGTCGGTTTCGGTGAGGATGAGGGCGAATTCTTCGCCGCCGTAGCGGGCGGCGAGATCGACGCCGCGGGCGGCGAGCTTGAGAACTTTGCCGACGCGGCGGAGGACTTCATCGCCGGCCTGATGGCCGTGGGTGTCGTTGAATTTCTTGAAGTGGTCGACGTCGATGAAGAGGCAGGCGAGGGGTTTGGCGAGGCGGTTGGCGCGGGCGAATTGCTCGGCGAAGAAGTCGTTGAAGCGGGCGCGATTGGCCAGGCCGGTGAGGGCGTCGGTGGTGGCCTGGTGGTAGAGGGCCTGGTTTTCCTTTTTGACGGCGCGGACCTGCTGTTCGGACTGGAGGGAGAGGAGGATGAGCGTTTGCTGGGCTTCTTCGAGGATGTCGCTGTAGGTGCGGTCTTCGCCGATGTCGAGCTCGAAGAGTTCGGCGGCTTCGCCGGTGCGGGCGCCGATTTCGGCAAGGAGGGATTCGATATCGGTGGCGGGGAAGTTGAAGCGGGTGAGGAGCTCGTTGCGGGCGCGCATGATGTATTGGCCGGGGGACGCGGAGGCGAAGAGATCGCCGATGACGCAGGCGACATGGATGACTTCGACGAGCGGTTTGAGGGAGGCGTCGGTTTCAGAGGCGGGATCGTGGTGGCGGGCGATCGGGGCGCGGAGGACGGGGGGAAGCTGCCACTGGGTGGCGAGGGCTTCGCCGACGTCGGGGTGGAGGAGGTCGAATCGTTGGCGGAGGAGCTGGAGGAGGGTGTTGTGGTTGCCGCCGGATTGGGCGTAGACGACATCGAAGTCGCGGCGGAGGACGCGTTGCATGGCGAGGATGCCGATGTGGGCGAGGAGACCGGCGAGGAAGGCTTCTTCTTCGTGGCGGATGCGGAGCTTTTTGGCGAGGATGCGTGCGGCGACGCCGGCGTAGATGGAGCGTTTCCAGAGCTGCATGTGGTCGAAGCCGTCGCCGGCGTTGGCGGGGGTTTTTTTGAGGGTGGGGATGAGGGAGAAGGAGACGGCGAGGGTTTTGACGGCCTGAAGTCCCAGGACGATCAGGGCGCGGGAGAGGGTGGAGACGGGTTCGGAGGCGGCGTAGAGGGGAGAGTTGGCGGTTTTGAGGATTTTGGAGGAGAGGGCGGGATCGTGGGAGATGAGCTCGGCGAGTTCGTCGATGGTGACATCTTCTTTGCGGGCGAGTTCGAGCGTGCGCAGGGCGATGACGGGGAGGGAGGGGAGGGAGGCGGAGGATTTGATGCGCTCGAGGAGCTGGGCGTTCATGGGTGCCTCGAAGGGGTCGAACGGAGTCGAGAAGGCTTGGTGATAGGAAAGAACATCGGAGGTTAGGCGGAGGAACTTTGAGGGCAGGGGGCGGGAAGTTATGTGTCGCAGGTGCGAATGGGGGGAGTGGCGGGGGGTTTTTGCGGACGGCGGGGCGAGGGAGAGGGGTTGGCGGGGGCGAGAGGGCGGGTGGTGGTTGCCCAAGTTGTCAGGAGGGGGGAGGGGTGTAGTTAAATCGTCAAGTCGTGAAGTCGTCGTGTTGGGGAGGTTGGGCAAGGCGCTCATGGCGGTGGCAAGGCGCTCATTTTTTTGACTTTTGGTGATTTTCATAAGGTGGTGCGGTTGCGGTGGTTGGGCGCGGTGAAGGGCAAGGCGCTCAAGGCGCTCATTTGTTTTTGCACAGGCGTTGGCGGGGGCGGCGGCCTCGAGCGCGGGACGGGGGGCCGGGCGATGAGGTGTTGCGCAGGTGCGCAAATTGTTGCTTTTGCGGATGAGTTGCAGGGGGTTGTGAGGGCGGGGGTTATGGCGGTGGGGGGGACAGGTGCGCAAGATGCTCATGGTTTTTGCGCGCGGGGTGGGGAGGGCGGCGGGATGCGCGCGTCGGGTTTCGGTGGGTGCCATGGTCCTTCTCCAGTGCGGGGGTTTGGAGCCCGCATAGAGAGAACGGAGGCGGGGGTGGGAAAGTTCCCGGAATCTTTGAGGGGAAGAGTGTGCGCCGATTGGGGGGGCTGGGCCCATTTGCATTCCTCATCGTCCCGCCTTTCTCCACCGGGAGGGAGGGTGCCTTTGGACGCACATTGGACCCACCCCGCGGAGGGGGTGGGCTTGATGGGAACGTTCGGGGGGGTTAATCGGCGGTTTTGAGGAGGAGGAGAAAGTTGGCGTTGGTGAGGGAGGATTGGGTCAGGGGGGAATAGCGGGGGTCGGTGGGGCGGGTGGGCACTGTGCCTGGGGGGAGGGTGGGGGCGTTTTGGGTGGGGAGGAGGTGGGCGGGGGCGGGGGAGATGGTGAGGAGGGATTCGAGGGTTTCGGGGGTGGGGGGAGGGAGGTGGTTGGTGGTGGAGGTGGCGGCGGCGGTGGTGATGGTGGCGTATTGCGTGCGGAGGGCGGCGGCGAGGTGGGCGCCGGCGGGGTACCAGGTCAGTTTTTGGGGCCCCCATGTCCAGGTGGCCTGGGTGCGTTGGAGGTGGGTGTTGTGGGCGAAGGCGAGGAGTTTGCCGCGGGGTTGTTCGTGGGCGGCGATGTGGAGGAGGTTGTCGGCCATGATGCGGTCGCGGAGGGCAAGGAGGTCGGCGAAGCGGGTGGGGGAGGTGGAGGCCATGGCGGCGTGGTAGGTGAGGAGCTGGCGGGCGAGGGCGGCGTGGTGGAGGGCGTGGCGGAAAGCGCGGGGGTCGGGGGCCTGGGGTTCGAGGGTGGTGAGGTGGGTGATGAGGTCTTCGGTGGCGAGGCGGAGGGCGTTGGCGTTTGGGGAGCGGCCGATGGAGTGGGCGGGGTCCATCATGGCGGCGGGATTTTGCCAGTCGTTGTCGGGGGCGAGGAGGGGGTCGATTTGCTGGCGCTGGTGTTGGGCGGCGGAGGGATCGAGGGTGGCGAGGTAGTCGAGGGTGGTGGTGAGGAGGGAGCGGGGGGAATCGGCGTGGGACATTTCGGTGGGGCTGTCGAAGCCGTAGAAGTGGAGCGGGGTGGGATGGGAAACGTTGTAGTCGCGCATCCATTGGAGGAGTTCGCGTTGGGCGGGGAGGTGGTGCATGTTGTGGGTGATGCCCTGGGCGAGGGCGTCGTCGAGGGAATCGGTGCGGCCGAGGATGAAATCGTTGGCGAGGTGGGAGCGGGTGAAGCTGCTTTCGATGGCGATGGCGGAGAAATGGTGGCGTTGGGCGAGGGTTTGGAAGAAGCGGTTGCGGAGGAGGAGGTAGTCGTTGACGAGGTGGGTGGGTTCGCCGAGGGCGAGGATCTGGAGGTGGGGATCGCAGGCGGCGAGGAGGCGGTCGGAGAGGGTGGCGAGGGAGGCGGGGTCTTCGGGGGAGAAGGGGATGGCGTGTTGGGAGATGTAGGCGTGGAGAGTTTCGAGGGGGGTGGGCATGAAAGCGCATGGTAGGCAGTGGGACCGTGGCATGGCAAATGGGTGGGGAGGAAATGATCGTGGCGGCGGAGGGATGGAGGGGTTAGCATTTGTCGACATGAGGAGGGAGTATGCAGGCCGCGGCGGATGAATTGGGAGAATTCCATGCGAGACGGGATGCGGGCAAGCGTGTGGGCGGCGGTGGTTGTTGCGGCAGGGGTCATGTGCGGGTGTGGGAATTCGCCCGGCGTGACGGGGGCGACGCAAACGGTGCGGGCGGCGCTCAGGGATCATGATGGGCATGGCGGGGATACGTTGGGGATTTCGGTGAACATTGGTCCTTGGGAGAAGGATGTGCAGCAGGCGGATGGGAAGCATCTGTTGGCGCTGTGGCAGGCAGCGGTGACGATGCCGGAGGATTATGGGTACATCGTGACGGGGGTGGATGGAAAGAACGTGGTGCGGGTGGCGGCGAAGGGGGGAGCGGTGGTGAAGTTGTCGGGTGTGGTGGCGACGGAGCAGGGGGCGAGCGGGTGGGTGTATTCGTTGCCGAACCAGGATGCGTGGGCGTCGTACAGGAACGCGCTGGGGATGTCGGCGGAATATACGGTGTGGGAAAGCGGAGGCGGGAGGCGCGTCGTGGCCCGGGGGACGGGGGCGAGCGGATTTCCGCTGGAAGCGGTGTCGACGATCAGCGACGCGGTGGAGGAGGATTCGGAGGAAGGGCGGAGGTTGGGGGCGCTCGTGATGACCGCGGAGCAACTGCGGAAAGAGGGGCCGGTAATGCAGATGCCGGCGGATGCGGGCCCGCGGCAGCTGGCGGTGAAGGTGGTGGGGCAAATGGACCCGGCGAAGGCAGGGGTGTTGAAGCCGTGGTTTGACGTGCTGGAGGGGAAGGAGGGGGATGTGATTGGGAATGGCGCGGGGGATGAGGTGGGGATGCTGCTGACGGATATGGTGGTGGATGAGGCGGGGGGGACGGTGACAGGGAAGGGCCTGGACATGCGGAAGATGCCGTTTGCGGAGTTTACGTTTACCGGGACGTTGGGGGCGGATGGGGGCGCGGTGACGCTGAAGATGACGACGTCGTTGTCGGGGGAGACGGTGGTGTTTGAGCGGGTGAATGCGAAGGGGGCGTTGGAGGGGAATGGGGTGACGCTGCGTGCGCTGGATGAGGCGCGGCGGACGGCGCTGGATCGCGAGGCGGCGCTGGGGAAGAAGCTGGGGTCGGCGGCGGCGGTGGCGTTGCAGGGCCGGGTGGTGGCGCCGGCGGAGGTGGCGGCGTTACAGGCCGGGCTGGTGACGGAGCCGCTGACGGGAATTTTGACGTCACATGGGAAGAAGGCGGGAGGATTTGAGGGGCTATTTTCGGGGAACACCATGACGAAACGGATATATACCTGGATGAAGGGGCCGCTGGCGCTGCGGATGGTCGAGCCGGTGCAAGGATCGGCCATTTACATTGCGGGAGGGGGGGTGTCGGACGAGTCGGTGGTGGTGATCAATGGCGTTCATCGGGTGATGCTGGGGGAGATTGCGAGTGGGGCGTCGGCGGAGGTGACGGTGCCGAAGGATCTGGAGATTATGGATGTACGGATTGAGGCGCGGGGATATATGCATGCGCGCGGCGTGATGCTGGTGAAGTGAGGAGGGAGGCTTGGGGGACGATGGGTGTCGGGGAATTGCCGCGGCTGGGAGGGTTATTTGTTGAGGGAGGCGGCGAGGGTGGCGAGGCGGAGTTCGAGGCGGAGGAAGTTTTCGCGGGCGGCGAGTTCGGCGGCGGTGATGCGGCTGGCGAGGGACCAGGCGGTGCAGACGATGGCGAAGGTGAGGACGAAGAGGAGGTCGAAGGTGGAGGCGGGGTTGCTGGAGGCGGCGAGGCCGCGGAGGTAGTAGAAGAGGGGGCGTTCCCAAAGGTGGACGAGCTCGGTGAAGGCGGCGGCGTCGCCGCGCTGGTGGCGGGTGACGAGGAGGGCGGATTGAAGGATGCGGAGGTCGGCGGACACGAGTTGTTCCTGTAGTTCTTGCGGGGTACAGGAAAGGACGCATCGCGCGGAGGAAAGGTTCAGAGAGCGGGCGAAAAACGTAAATGGCCACGAAAAACACGAAGGGCACGAAAGAGACGACGGAAATTATCCACAAATTTGCACAAATGTTCACAAATGGATGGGGGTGGGAGCATGGCTTGGAGGCTGGCGATGCCTTGGCAAGGGAATTTTGTTTTTTCTTTTTACACCGGGTGATCAACGGGGGGTGCTGCTGCGCGCACCAGCCATTTGTGATCATTGGTGTTTATTTGTGGACACTTTCCGCCATCTTTTGTGCCTCGTGTTTTTCGTGGCCATTTACAGCTTTCCGAAAAGGAATTTAGCGGAGATGTGGTAGTCGCCGGTGGCGACCGGAGGTTTGCCGAGTTCGCCGCCGGATTCGGGGCCGTTGAATTTGGAGCCGATGGGGGGGATGGCGTTGAGGATGGAGAGGCCGGCGTTGGGGTAGTTGACGTAGGCGTGGCCGGAGATGTTGTGGGGCGGTGGCGGGGGGAGCGACGGGGTGAGGAGCTGGAGGTAGAGGTCGTCCTGGTTGAGGGAGATGATGATGGGGCCGGCGGCGGTGTGGATCTGGGCCCATTTGACGTTGGCGTAGTAGCCTTTGAATTCGGGGTAGATCCAGTCGCGGAAACCGGTGATGGTGTCGTTGTAAGCGGTTTGCCAGACATTGAGGGAGCCGCCGGAGAGGCGGTTGGCGTAGGCGCGGTAGGGGCCGTTGCCGAGCCAGCGGAAGGATTGGATGTTGTCGGTTTTACCGGGGGAGTTGTCTTTGAGGTCGAAGCCGAGGCCGAAGTAATCGTGGGGGCCGGTAAGGGAGTAGGAGGCGTCGAGGTCGAGTTCGCCCATGTAGAGGATAGTCCAGGTGACGGTTTTGAGGGGGCCGTTGGTGTAGGTGGCGGTGATGGTTTCGGTTGCGCCGTTCGATTTGTGGGAGAAGGAGGCGAGGGTGGCATCGGGGACAGGGGTTGGGGCTGGGGGTTGCTCGGCGGCGGCAGCGCCGCGCGCGGCGCGCGGGGGCGCGGGGGGATGGGGAAGGGCGACGACACGCGGGCCGTTGGTCAGAGGGAAGGTGGCTTTGTCGCCGGTGAGGGATTGGATGGAGGCGAGGCGGCCGGTTTTTTTATCGAAGGTGAAGGTGGCGATGCGGTTGGAGATGGTGAGGGTGTCGTCGGTTTCGTGGACGTCCTCGTGGGAAGGCGGGCCATTGTCGGTAAGCGTGGGGCTGAGGATGAGGTTGCGGTATTCGTTGACGTTGGCGGTGGGCCAGACGAAGGTCCAGAGTTCGTTGCCGGAGGGGTCGTTGGCGCGCACGGCGAGGGCGTCGGCTTTTTGCCAATTCGCGGGAAGATCGATGTGGAGCGCGCCGGTGGAGAGCGGTTTGACGTCGGCGCTGGCGGCGCCTTTCGCGGTGATGGTATAGCCGGCGTCGCTGGGGCCGGTGGCTTCGAGGTTTTTGAAGGAGCGGAGTTCCCATTGGAAGGAGCATTGGGAAGTGTTGGTGAAAGAGTAGCGGTTTTCGAGGTGGAGGGTGCCGTCGAAAGTGTCGGGGAGGGTGCCGGGCTCGGGGAGGACTTCGCTGGATTTGACGGAGAGCATGAGGGGGGACCAGAGTTGTTTGATGGTGTAGAAGGAGCCTTCCTTCTGGCGGTAGGGTCCGAGGATGCCATCGGGGGCCTGGTTGCCGCGGGTATCGATTTGGCCTGTATCGGGGCGTTTGACGCCTTCATCGACGAGCGCCCAGATGAAGCCGCCGGCGCCGTAGGGGGACTTCATGGTGGCGTTCCAGTATTCCTCGAGGTCGGCGCCGGCACCGCCGTCGAAGAGGCCGTGGATCATTTCGGTGGGGAAGTAGATATTGGGGCCGGCGAGTTTTCGTTCGTGGAGTGCGAAGGAGGGATAGTGCTTGGTATCGACGCCGCGGAAGAGTTCCCAGGGGTGGAGGACGTGGCGGTTCTGCGGATCGTATTGGTCGAAGTCGTCGTTGAGGTTGTTGTTCCAGCCGCCTTCGTTGCCGTTGTCCCAGAAGAGAACGGAGGGGTGGTTGACGTCGCGGTCGACCATTTCCTTGACGAGCTTGTGTCCGACGGCATCGCCGTAATGCTGGTGCCAGCCGCCGAGTTCATCGAGGACGTACATGCCTTGCTGGTCGCAGAAATCGAGGAAGGCGGCGTCGGGGGGATAGTGGGAGCAGCGGACGGCGTTCATGTTCATCTGCTTCATCAGGGCGATGTCTTCCTTCATGTTGGCAAAGGAAAGGCAGCGGCCGGAATCGGGCCAGAAGGAATGGCGGTCGGCGCCTTTGAGGATGATGCGTTGGCCGTTGACGAAGAGGCCGGGGTTGGCGACGCCTTCGCCGGAGCGGATTTCGATGGTGCGGAAGCCGAAGGGTTGCTTGACGGTGTGGATGGTTTTTCCGGATGGGTCTTTGAGGGAGAGTTGGAGGGTGTAGAGGTTGGGGGTTTCGGCGGACCAGGTTTTGGGGTTGGGGAGGGAGCCGACGAGAGGCTGGAGCGACCAGGAGTCACCATCCTCGTGGACGTTGGCGTCCATGACGCCGACAGCTGTGCCGACGGGGTGGCCGTCGGCGTCGAGGATTTGTCCTTCGAGGCGAAGGTTTTGGAAGGCGCCCGGGGAGGATTCGAATCCGGAGACGTTGGCCGTGAGTTTTCCGTCGGCGGTGGCATTGATGGCGACGTGATCGATGCAGTCCTGGGGCATCGCTTCGAGGTAGACGGGGCGGAAGATGCCGGCGTAGTTCCAGTAGTCGGCGCGGCGTTCGGCGTTGTTGACGGTGGGGTCGGCGGATTCCTGGTCGACGTTGACTTCGAGGAGGTTGTCCTGGCCGTATTTGACGAGCTTGGAGACATCGTATTTGAAGCGGTAGTAGCCGCCCTGGTGCGTCGGACCCGCCTGAGTGCCGTTGACGAGCGCGGTGGTGTCGGTCATGGAGCCATCGAAGACGAGGAAGACGCGCTGGCCCTGCCAGTTTTGGGGGACGGAGAAGGTGTGTTTGTAATGGCCGGTGATCTGGGGCACGCCGGAGCGTTTGACTTCGTTGCCGTAGGTGAGGGTTCCAAAGCCCTGGAGTTCCCAGTTGGAGGGGACCTTGATGGTGGAGGGTTTGTTGGCGTTGTCGCCGGCGGAGACGGTGAAATCCCAGGGAACGGCGTCGTCTTTGTCGTGGCCGGAGAGGTAGAGGGTTTGCGTTTGTATGGCGGAGGCTTGGGGCGGAGTTTGGGCGCGGGAGAAAGAGGGGAGGGTGAAGAGGGTGGCGAGGGCGAGGAGGGTAGCAGGGGCGGGGCGCATACGGGTTCTCCGGAGAGCGAAGTATGGAAGAAGAACGGCGGGGGCGGGCGGAACTTACGTGGTGGTCCAATAGGCGGGGGTGAGGTAGGGGAGGGCGGCGTCGAGCGAGGGGAGGGAGATGAGGCGGAGGTCGAAGCGACGTTCGGGGAGGGGTTGCCAGCGGTGGTGGTGCTTCTGGTCGAAGCGGGCGGCCTGGGATTGCCAGTCGGGGGCGTGGGGCGGGGGCGTGGGGAGATAGACGGGGAGGTCGCAGGCGACGGCGAGGCGGTGGCCGGCGAGGTGGGCGCGGAAGGAGAAATCCATCTCGGCGTAGTTGAGGCCGGTGAAGGTTTCGTCGAAGCGGAGGGATTTGGCGAGGGCGAGAGGGCAGGCGATCAGGGGGCCATCGAGGGCCTGGGCATTGGGGACGAAGGGTGCGGGGACGTTGAAGACGACATGGGCGATGCGGCCGTCGGGCAGGCCGTAGAGGTATTGGCCGAGGAGGTAAGGGTGTGCGGAGCGGAACCAGTCGGCGCCGGAGACGCGGAGGGTGCCGGTGATGCCGAGGAGATCGGTGCGTTGGAGATGGGCGAGGAGATGGGGGAGGAAATCGGGGGAGAGGAGCTGGGCATCGGGGCGTGCGAAGAGGAGGGCGGGATAGACGGCTAGATCGAGGGCGTGGTTGTAGGCGGCGGCGCGGCTGGGGCCGCGGACGCGGATGAACTGGAGGGGGACGGTCCGTCGGCGGTCGGCGAAGTGCTGAGCGGCGGGGCGCACGTCGTCGTCGGTGTGGAAAACGATGCTCAGCATGGGACGGCGGTGCGCTCCGGCGAGACAATCGGTTCGGCGGGCCAGTAGGGGGGCGTCATGACTTCGAGGGCTTCTTCGGGGGTGTGGACGGCGACGCCGCCACAGGGGACGAGGTAGGGTTGCTTGAGGACGGGCGAGGTGCGGTGCTTGCGGATGAAGGCGGCGCCGGCGTGTTCCCAGCGGTCATCGTAGGCGCCGGCGGAGTGGTGGAGGAGGGGGATGTCGCAGGCGACGGCGAGTTTGCAGCCGGCGAGGTAGGCGCGGTAGGAGGCGTCGAGGTCGTAGAGATGGAAGCCGGGGAAGGTGGCGGCGTCCCAGCCGATGCTTTGGATGCAGGCACGTCGGAAGCAGAGGAAGAGGCCGTCGAGGGCCTGGATGTTGGGGATGATGCGAGCGGGGGCGTTGTAGATGGCGACTTCAAAGGGGCTGATTTTGCCGGGGTGGGCGACCTGGCCGAAGAGGAAGTCGGGGCGTGCGAGACCCCAGTGGGGGCCGAGGAGGCGGGAGGTGCCTGCGACGCCGAGGAGGTCGAAGGATTGCATGTGGCGGAGGAGGGTGGGGAAGGGGTTTGGGGAGAGGAAGCGGATGTCGTCGTGGCAGAAGAGCAGGAGGTTGCCGGAGGAGCGGTGGAGGGCGCGGGTGTAGCCTTCGCAGAGGCCGGTGGCGTCGGTGATGGCGATGAGTTCGTGGGGGATGTCGGCGAGGAGGGGGCGCAGGTGGTGGTGGAACGCGGCGAGGCGGTCGGGGCGGTGGGAGCAGGTGACGATGGAGAGCATGTGCGGGATTATACGTCGGGGGGCCAGTGGGGCGGAGACATGCGGAGGAGGGCGTGCTGGCGGGAGGGGAGTTGGAGGGTTCCGAACTCGTGTTTGCGGAGGAAGATGGGGGCGAGGCGGGTGTGATGTTTGTTGAAGAAGCGTTGGGCGTAGGTTTTCCAGCGGTCGTCGAAGGCGCCATGGGAAGAATGCAGAACGGGGAGGTCGCAGGCGACGGCGAGTTTGTAGCCGGCGAGATGGGCGCGGAAGGTGACGTCGACGTCGTAGATGTGGAAGGCGTCGAAGGTGTCGGCATCCCAGCGGAGTTGTGCGATGCAGTCGCGGCGGAAGGCGAGGAAGAGGCCGTCCATGGCCTGGATGTTGCGGACGAGGCGGCGCGGGGTTCCGTAGATGGAGAGGATGTAGGGCAGGTAAGGCGGCGGGAGGGGGTGGAGGACCTGGCCGAAGATATGGGGGACGCCGGCGAGGGCCCAGGAGGCGTTCATGAGGAGGGAGGTGCCGGCGAGACCGAGGACGTCGCAGGACTCGAGGTGGCGGAGGAGCCGCGGGGCGAAGGTGGGGGGATCGAGGAATTCGATGTCGTCGTGGGAGAAGAGGACGGGGTCTCCGGTGGAGAGGTCGAGGCCGCGGTTGTAGGCGTCGCAGATGGAGGGGGGATTGAGGATGGGGATGATTTCGTGGGGATGGTGGGGGAAGAGTGCGTGGTAGTGCGCGGAGATGGCGGCGAGCCTGTCGGGGGAGCGGGAAGGGATGATGATGGAGAGCATGCGGGGATGGTAAAGAAGAAAGACGAAAGGTGGAAGAGGGGCGGAAAGGTGCAACGGCGAGGGAGGGGGGAGACTGCGGGGGGGCCGGAAACGTTCTTCACGAATCATGGGGGGTGACCCTTATCGTTCCTTCACAATCGAGGATTAGCATCCCAGCCCTTCGTGGCGCGCGGCCCGGGTCGTGAGATCCATGGCCGGGACGCGGCCAATGTTTTCTGAACCTTCACGGGAGCGACGGATGCAACGCAAGCGGTGGATTCAAGGAACGGTAGTGGCGGCGGCGGTGGCGTGGACGGGCATGCAGTCGATCGCGCGGGCGGATGATTCCCAGAGCGTGGCCGACCTGGCCAACCAGGTGGCGGACCTCAAGGCGCAGCTTGCCCAGGTGAAGGCCACGCAGGAAGAGAACTGGCTCACGCAGGAGCGCACCGACCAGATCAAGGCGATCGTGGAGGATGTGCTCAACGACGCCAAGACGCGCGGCCAGTTCGCCGATGGGCCGAACTTTGGCTACAACAACGGCTTCTTCGTGCAGACGGACAACCAGATGTTCCGCTTCCAGGCGAACGGTTATCTGCAGTTCCGCTACACCTATTCTCACGATGAAGCGCACAACCAGCAGGCCTTCTCGTCCGGCGCCCAAAAAGCGGGCGACGTCAGCGGCTTCGATTTCCGACGCGCACGCCTCATCTTCTCCGGCTATGCGTTCAACCCGAACCTCACCTACATGCTCTCCGGCGACTTTGCCGGCGACTCCAGCAACAACAACGATTTTCAGACTCTCGACATCTACATGGCTTACAAGTTCAACGACCTTTTCGCCATCCGCGCCGGATCGTTCCTCACCCCCTATTCGCGGCTGGAATACATTTCCTCGGGCCTCGAAGGGACGGACTTTCCGGTGATCTTCAATCCCTTCGACCCGGTGCGGACGCTGGGCGTGAGCGTTTACGGCACGCCCATCAAGGACAAGCTCACCTATGAGGTGAATGTGAACAACGGGCAGAAGTCCAACACCGCGGGCCGCGCCGCGGAAATCGGCGGCAAGAACGACAACCGCCTGGCCTTTTACAGCCGCGTGCAATTCGCCGGCGCGGGCGCCATCGCCGATTTCAACGACGAGCCGGACCTGCGCAAAGACACCAGTTCGCTTGCCTGGATGTTGGGCGCGGCCGCCGGCTGGGAGTCGGCCAACTCCAGCAGCTCGGCGTTCCCGGGGACCCAGGCCAACACCAGCCTGCCCGGCTTCTCAACGATCGATTCCCCGGGCTTCACCAGTTACACCTACAATGGCGATCTTTATCGCGGTACCGTGGACTTCGCGGCCAAATATCACGGCTTCGCCTTCAACAGCGCGCTGTTCCTCCAGCAGGTCAACCAGAACTCGGGCGTCTCGGCGCCTTCATCCATCCGCGACACGAGCCTCTTCGAGATGGGTTACTTCGGACAGCTCGGCTACATGTTCGCGCCCAAGTGGGAAGCCTATGGACGGTTTGGACAGTTGCTCACCGAAGGCGGCCCCAACCGGATGGAAGAATACGCCGGCGGTTTGAATTACTACCTGTTCGGCCAAAACGCGAAGATTCAGGGCGAAGCGGTGTACGTGCCCAACGAGGCGGCGTTCAGCAGCTCGACGGCGTCGACCTCCGCCAACACGCAGGACCTGATCTTCCGGCTCCAGTTGCAGTTGAAGTTCTAAAGCCGCGACGCACCGGCGAACCTTGGATTTCAGACGAAAAAACGCTCAAAGGCCCGGCAATACCGGGCCTTTTTCTTTGGGCCGCGCGATAGGTAATCATGCCAGCGATTTGTCGGCTCATACATATAAATACAATTTTAAAAGAGTTTATATTGTTTTCGCAAATCCGTTGCAGTCTTGGCAACAATTAACTACTATTTCTACCGATTTACTTCCAAAGGGGCTCGCATTGGCCTTGGCCACGAAGTGCTTCTATAGGGAGCCATGGATGAGAACGGTTCATCGGGTCTTGGCCACAGGCGTGATACTCGCCTCGGCCATCAGGACAGCCCGGGCGGAAGTCTCCGACGCGGAGTTTGCCGCCGTCAAACAACGCCTCGCAGAGCTCGAGGCCAAAGAAGATCAAAACTGGATGACCCAGGAACGCACCCAGCAGATCCGCGCGATCGTCGAAGATGTCCTCGCCGATGTGAACGCCCGCAAGCAGCAGGCTGACGGCGCCTCCTTTGGATACAAGGATGGATTCTACATCCAATCTGACGACGATCGGTTCAAACTCGTCGTCGGCGGCTATGCGCAGTTCCGTTATGAATATGCGTTTCAGAACGCCTACAACAACCGAACGCTTGCGAGCCGGACGCTGGGCACGGGCGGCGCAGCGCCGCGCGTGACGCCGAGCGACCCGGGGAACGCCAGCGGTTTCGATATCCGGCGGGCGCGGCTCAACTTTTCGGGCAACCTGCTGACGCCGGACCTGACGTTCAAGCTGGAGGGCGACTTTGAGGGGGGCAGCGGAGGGACGTTCGGCCTTACCGACGCGTTCGTGGCGTATCGGTTCACGGATAATTTTCGGCTGCGCGTGGGTTCCTACAAGGTGCCTTTCGCCAAGGCGGAACTGACGCCCGATCCCAACACCTCTTTTGCCGAGCGGGCGGAAGTGCTTTCGCCGTTCGATCCCGTGCGTTCGCTGGGGGTGAGCCTCTTTGGCGACATCGTTCATGACACGGCGAATTACGAAGTAGCGATCAACGACGGCAGCCGCGACAACACGCTGCGCCAGGTGGACACCACCGGCAACACGGCGAACCTGGACAACCGGCTGGGGTTTTATGGCCGGGTGCAATGGGCGGGCGCCGGGAAGGTGAGTCAGTTCGGCGACGAATCCGATCTTCGTTCGGCCGGGGACAACGATCAGTTCATCTGGCTGCTAGGCGGCGCGGTGGGTTACGAATCGCAGAACGCGACAAACAACGCTTATCCGGCCCCGCAGACCACGGCGGTGGTTCAGGGGCTGTCGAATGGGGACGGTCCGGGTTTCACCAATTACACGCTCAACGGGGACCTGTTCCGCGCGACGCTCGATTGGTCGGCCAAATGGCGCGGCTGGAGTTTTCTGACGGCGGCTTACTTTCAGCAGGTCAACGCGAACGGGGGGAATACGTCGAGCACCTCCACGTCGATCGCCGCCGGGCCGTTCGGCAGCTCGGATACCTCCTTTTTCCAGCACGCCTACTACGGCCAGATCGGGTACTTCGTTATTCCGCAAAAATTCGAGGTGCTGGGGCGCATCGGCGGGCTGTTCACGGAGGGCTATCCGAACGTCGGGGAGTTTTACACGCTGGGCGCGAATTACTATTTCTATGGCCACAACATGAAGGTGCAGTCGGACATCACTTATTCGCCGGAATCGCCGTATACGGATACGGCGGCGATGCAACTGCAGAACGCGAGCGATCTGGCGTGGCGGGTGCAGTTCCAGTTGAAGTTCTGACGTGATTTTCGCCGTTTTCCGGCCCGGGCGGCGTTTCTAAAGCGAGGGCGTAAGCCCCATGCCGGCGGCGGCTTCGAGGTCGGCGATCTGGCGTTCCCGGGTGATCTTGAGCTGGGCAAGCATGCGCCGCAGGGAGAGCAGCGATCGCTGGGCGTCGAGGAGATCGAGCATGGAACTTTGTCCGGCCGCGTAGGTGCGCTGCGTTGCGGAGACGATGTCGCTGGCGCGCGGCAGGAGCGTGTTTTCAAAGAGATCGATTTGTCGCTGGGCGTCATGCAAGAGGGAAAGGTCGGCGACCACGCGCGTGGCGAGATCGTGCGAGGCCTGGCGGCGCACCGCTTCGGCGGCGCGCAGATCGGCCCGGGCCTGGCGGATGCCCGCGTCGATGGCCTGGTATCGCACGAGGGGCAGCATGACGGCGGCCATGAGCAACTGGGCGGCGCCGCCGAGATCGGCGGTTACGTTGACGCTGAGATCGGGCCAGTATTCCTGCTTGGCGCGGCGGACCGCGACGGCTTTGGCGGCGGCGTCTTCGGCCAGCGCGTGGAGCTCGGGGTTGTTGCGCGCCGCGAGGGCAAGCAGGTCCGCGCCGTCGCCGGGGATAGCGCGCGGGGGCGGCAGGTGCGCGGGCGGATCGAGCGGGGCATCGGGGGCGCGATCGAGCAGCGCGTTTAAGGCGGCAAGCTCCCGGGGCAGCGCGGCCTGTTCCGCGGCCAGATCATTTTCCGCGAGATCGAGTTCGTCGGCGGACCGGAGCGCATCCTGCTGCGTGGTCCCGCCGGTGGCCAGGCGGGAGTGCGTCACGCGATCGATGACGCGCAGCAGATCGATATTTTCGCGGTCGAGGCGGATGAATTCCGCGGTCAAAGCATAGTCGTCGCAGGCGTCGAGCACTTTGTTGCGCAGCTCGAAGCGGGCCTTGTCGAAGCGAATGCCGGCGGCGCGCGCGTTTTCCAGCGCGGCTTCGGCGGAGGTGCGGAGCTTGCCGGGCAGCACGATGTTGTTCATCGGGTCGCTGCCGGCGCCGAGGGTGTTCATGGAGGCGGCCGTGGTTCCGTCGGCGATCATGCCGGAGTAGGTGAGCATGAGGTTGGATTTTTGCGTGCCCTCCTGCGGCACCCGCTCGAGGGCGCTGCGCCATTGCCAGTAGGCCTGCTCGACGTCGGCGTTGGCGAGCAGCGCGTAGGTGACAAGCTGATCGGGGGTGGCCTCTTTCGAGAGCGGCGGCAGTTGTCGATGGTCGATCGGCTGCTGGTAGATCATGCCGGCCCTGTCGCTGAGGGCGCGTTCCCGCGCTTCGCCGGGCGGATGAACGGTGCATGAGGCGAGCGTGGCGGCGAGGATGCCGGAGATGACGGTCGATCGAAGGGCGGCATGTGGCATGGCGTTGGGCCTCATCGCGGAGCGTCGGAAGGAAGAGCGAGGTGGGCGGCGGTGTCGCGGGTGGAACGGCGCGCTCGTGCGGCGCGCCACGCGTGCTTGAGCACGAAGCTTTTGGCGACGTAAAAGATGGCGGGGTAGATGAGAAGTTCCATGAGGAAGCTGGTGAAGAGGCCGCCAAGAAGCGGCGCGGCGAGCCGGCGCATGACATCGGAGCCGGCGCCGGTGGCCCACAGCAGGGGCAGCAACCCGATGAAGGCGGCCGCGACGGTCATGGTTTTGGGGCGGATGCGTTTGACGGCGCCTTCGTGGACGGAGGCGTAAAGGTCTGTCATCGAATGAAGCCGGCCTTCGCGCTTAAAACGCTCAAAGCTGTTGTCGAGATAGAGCAGCATGATGAGCCCGGTTTCGGCATCGAGCCCGGCGAGCGCGATCATGCCCACCCACACGGCGCCGGAAAGGTGATACCCCAGCAGCCACAGCAACCAGACGGCGCCGACAAGGCTGAAGGGCACGGCGAGCATCACGACGATGACGCGGAAGATGCTGCGCGTCGCGAAATAGAGAAGCAGGACGATGATGACCAGGGTGGCAGGCAAGGCGATTTTCAGCCGGGCGAGGTCTTCCTGCTGCTGCTCGAATTCGCCCGACCAGCCGACGGCGTATCCCGGGGGCAGGCGCAGGTTGCGAGCGATTGCCTGCTGCGCGTCGGCGACGTAGGAGCCCATGTCGCGGTGCGCGTCGTCGTAAGCGACGTAGACGTATTCGTTCTGCCGGCCGTTGTCGCTGCGAATCATCGCCGGGCCGGGATTGATCGCGATGGACGCCAACTGGCCCAGGGGAATCTGCGCGCCGGAGGGCGTGGGGACGAGGATATTTTTCACGGCGTCGGCATCATCGCGCAGGTCGCGCGCGTAGCGGATGTTGATGGGATAGCGTTCGAGGCCTTCGACGGCGGTGGAGACTTTCATGCCGCCCATGACGGTGCTGATGACATCCTGCACATCGCCGGTGGTGAGGCCATAGCGGCCGGCCGTTTCGCGGTCAACGTCAATGTCGAGGTAAAGTCCGCCAAAGGCGGGATCGGTGGAGGCGGACGTGGTGTAGGGGACGGACTTGAGGATGCTGATGGCCTGCCGGGAGAGATCGGAAAGGGTCTTCAGATCGGGCCCCGAGATCTTCAGGCCGACGTTCGATTTGATGCCGGTGGAAAGCATGTTGAGGCGATTGGCGATGGGCATGGTCCAGAGGTTCGGGAGGCCGGGCAAATGGACGACCGTATCAAGTCCGTCATGATGGGCGCCATCGGCGTCAGTCCAGCCATAGGTCAGTTCGTTCAGGGTGATCGTGCGGTTGTCGGGCCAGAAGGTGTTGCGGAATGGCCACTGCGCCCAGCCGGGCCATGCGCTGAAAAAATAGCTCATTTTGCGCTTGGGCCAGGCGCTGGGATCTGTTTTGAGGCGGAGGATGCTTTCGATCATGTTGAGCGGGGCGGGATCGGTGGCGGTTTCCGCGCGGCCGATTTTGCCGTACACGCTTACCACTTCGGGAAAGGTCTTGATCAGTTTGTCGGTCTGCTGGAGAACCTGCCGCGCCTTGGTGAGGCTGATGGAGGGATCGGCGGTGGGCATGTAGAGCAGGTCGCCCTCATCCAGCGGCGGCATGAATTCCGAGCCGAGGCGCCGGTACGGCCAGATGGCGCTGGCGATGAAGAGAATCGCGAGGGGAATGATAATCCAGCGGCCCTTGATCGCGAGCCGAAACGCCGGGTTGTAGAACCATTGCAACGTCCGGCTGATCGGGCTGCGGTCCTCGTGGATGATGTTCTGCGGGACCAACAGGAGGCCGGCGAAAATGATCCAGCCGGCGACCATCCACCAGCGGTAAGGGAGGAGCGCGGGATAGTCCCCGGGCAAATACCAGCACACGGCGGCGGGGAGCGCGATCGCCAGCAGGATGACGATCGTGTTGGCCACGCGGCCGAAGCGCCTGGGCAGCGGACGATCGCGGATGAACCAGTCCATCAACACCGGGATGATCGTGATCGAAAGGATGGAGGCGGCGGCCATGGCGAACGTCTTGGTGAAGGCCAGCGGCCGGAAGAGACGCCCCGACTCCCCGCCAAAGGCAAACACCGGCAGGAAGCTGACGGTGATGATCAGCAGCGAGAAGAACAGCGACGGGCCCACTTCCCTGGCGGCATCCAGAATGACCTCGGCGCGCGGCCGCGGCGCGGCGCCGGCGGCCACGCGCTCCTGCTCGAGATTCACATGTTTGTGGGCGTTTTCCACCATGATGATGGCGCTATCCACGACCACGCCGATGGCGATCGCGATCCCGCCGAGGCTCATGATGTTGGCGCTGATGCCCAGCAGGTGCATGACCAGCAGGCTGGCGAGCACGCTGGTGGGAAGGACGAAAATGGCGACGAGGGCGCTGCGCCCGTGCAGCAGAAACAGGATGCACACGAGCGACACAATGGCGATTTCTTCCAGCAGCGTGTGGCGCAGCGTGTGCAGCGAGCGCTCGATCAAATCGGAACGGTCGTACGCCGTCTTGATCGTCACCCCCGGCGGCAGACCGTTTTCCAACTCCGCCAGCTTCGCCTTGGCGCGGCGAATCACATCGAACGCATTGGCGCCGAAGCGCGCGATGACGACTCCGCCCACCGCCTCGCCCCGGCCATTCCACTCCCCGATGCCCCGCCGTTCCTCGCCCGCAATCTGCAGCGTCGCCACATCGCCCAGCCGCACGGAGACGCCATTTTTCGCCATTCCCACCGGCACCTTGGCCAGATCGTCAAGGCCATGCAGATAGGCCCGGCTGCGCACCATGTACTCATTCTCGCCCTTCTCCACCACCGATCCGCCGACATCGTTGTTCGAGCGCCGCACCGCCATCATGATGTCTTTGATGGGGATGTTATAGGCGAGCAGTTTTTCGGGTTTGAGGACAATTTGATATTCCTTGACGAAGCCGCCGATGGAGGCAACCTCGGAGACTCCCTCCACGGAAGTCAGTTGATAGCGGAGGTACCAATCCTGAAGCGAGCGCAGGTCCGCAAGGTTCTGGTTGCATGAAATCAGCGGCTTTCCGGTCAGCGGGCTGGCGCCCGGACCATCAAACGCACGCACCTTCGTCAGATGATTGCGCCGCGCCGGCGGCGCGTCGTCGGCCGCCGCATACCAGCGGTTGCTCGCAACGTCGTGCCACAGCCCCTGAGGATGGTCGGCATCGTAATAGCCCGGATAGAGCATGTATTGATACACCCAGCCCACGCCGGTCGCATCCGGGCCGAGCTTGGGCTCCACGCCCTCCGGCAGGCGATCCTTCACGAAGTTCAGGTATTCCAGCACCCGGCTGCGGGCCCAGTACAGGTCGGTGCCGTCCTTGAACACGACGTAGATCATCGAAGTTTCGAACATGGAGGTTCCGCGCACGACCCTGGCGTTGGGCAATCCCATCAGGGCGGTCGTCAGCGGATAGGTCACCTGCTGCTCGACGACCGCCGGGGCCTGGCCGGGATAATCGGTGATGATGATCACCTGCGCGTCGGAGAGGTCGGGCACGGCGTCGAGGCTGATAGTGGCGGCGGCCCAGATCGCCGCGACAACGAGCGCCAGCGTCAGCATGACGACGATCAGCTTGTTGCGGATCGAAAATTCGATGATGCGCGCGATCAACGGGATGCCTTTCGGGGTTTATCTGGCGGGAACGAGGGTGAGCGTTTTGGTGACCGACCCGCAGGTGCGCATGTCGGTGAGGAAGGGGTTTTGCACCGTGGGCTCCGTCTGGAGCCAATCGGCCTTTTCCATGGGACAATTCACGACGTAGAGCGTCGGCGCCACCTGCGACGACGGCGGGGCTTTTTGAATCAGCGCCACCATCGCGGCGCCGAGTTTCTCAAACGATTTGTGCTGCGCATCGAGCGCCTGGCCATCCATCGCGGCGGCGGCGGCCTTCACCGCGCGGGCCAGCGGCCGGATGTCAGCGGCGCCGCTTGTGGCGAGAGCGTCACTGGCCTCAATCAGCGCGCGAACATCCGCGGCTTTCCTGTCCGCGTGGTCTTGCTGCAGATAGCGGGCGGTCGCGAGATACGCCTGAACCACATCATCGGTGGGCGCGGGCGCGAGGCGCGCCGTTTCCCGCGTGGCTGCAGCCGATGTGGTTGCGGGCGATTGGCCCGTCGATGGCGGCGCCGCGGGAGGCTCGGTCGTCACTCCTGGTTTTGGCATCCGGCTCTCGACATCCATCAGGAACTGCCCGCTGGTCACGACGGTCTCCCCTGCGGAAAGACCCGACAGCACTTCCACCTCGTCGTGGTCGCCGGAAATCCCGGTCGTCACCAGGCGCGGCGAGAAATGGCCCGCCGCTTCCCGCACGAAGACAACCTTGCGCGTGCCGGTGTCGATCACCGCGGCGTCGGGCACGAGGATCACGTTCTCTTGCGGCGTGGTGTGAATCTTCACCGTCGCATACATGCCCGGCTTCAGGTGGAAATCGGCGTTATCCAGCACCACGCGCACGGCCGTGGTGCGGTTCATGTGGTCCAGATGCGGATTGATGAAAACGATCTTCCCGCTGAAAGTCTGTCCCGGAGCCGCATCGAACGTGGCGTCCGCGGTTTCACCCACCGCCACGACGGGAAGTTGCTCCTCGAAGACCTTCGCCTCCAGCCACAGAGTCCGATGGTCCTCGATGCGCAGCAGCTTCATCCCCGCCTGCACCGCCGAGCCCTGGACGATCATCTTGTCCGCCAGATGTCCCGTGGCGGGGGAACGGAAGGTCATGTCTTTGGGCGCCTGATCCAGCGTTGCGACGGCATCGATCTGGTCGTCGGGAATGTCCCAGAGTTCCAGTTTTCGTCGGGCCGCCGCGAGCAATTCCGCCGCTTGTGTCTTCGCCTCTGGCCCGGCGGCGGCGGTCGCATCGACCGACTTGCGCGCCGCGATCAATTCCTCCTCCGCCGCGACGAGTTCGGGGCTGTACACATCAAACAGCGGCTCGCCCTTGTGAATATGCATGCCGGTCGTGTCGGCATCGAGCTTGTCGATATAGCCATTGAACTTCAGGGTGATGTCATAAAGCCCCGTTTCGGGCACCTCGAGCGAGCCGACGGTGCGAACGGTCTTCGTCAGGTTCCCCCGCGTCACTGTCGCCGTCTGGACGCCCATGTTCTGAACCACCGCCGGATCAATCGTCACCGCCGGTCCGCCGGTTCCCATCTCGATGGGGGCGGTGCCGGCTTTCATGGGCGAGAGCGGCATCTGGCAAATGGGGCACAGCCCGGGATGATCCTGGATAATCCACGGATGCATTCCGCACTGGTAAAACACCTTGCCCTTGGCGGACGTGCGCGAGTGGTCGCCGCTGGAGGCGGTCGCCTGGGAATGGTCCGCGGCGCCGGTCGTCGCGGCTTTTCGATGCCCCGGCCCGAATCCTATCGCCGCGACAATATCGTCCCGATAGGCCGCGCCCATCGACACCCCGAGCCCCGCCGCGAGTAAAATAGCGAGGCTGATGGAACTGATGATCCAGAATTTGCGCATGGGGCGGCTCCGGCGGTCACGTGTTCCAACGAGAGCCGCGGCCCTAAAGGTTCAATGAGTTCCGGAATTGCTGATTTGCGAAAAATCTTCCCGAGCCGAACCGATTGAACCTTTGGCGCCCTCATTTACGTTTGGAACTTTACAGCGGCCGCCGCCTGTTCGGAGCGACATGAACCCGGAAGAAGCGAAGCAACTCTTTTATCGGCACGTCTGGCCGCTGCGGGCGCTGGTGCTTCGCACCGCCCGCTATCTGACGCGCGACGCCGCCGAGGCGGAAGATTTGGCGCAGGAGACGCTCTTGAAGGCGTATCGCTCGATCGCGACCTTTGATGTCTCCACGCAGGCAACCGCGTGGCTCACGGCCATTTTGCGCAACACCCGCATCGACCGCGCCCGCGCCAATCGCCGCGAATCCGGCGATGTCAGTCTTGATGCCTTTGCCCACGGCGCGCAGGACAGGAGCGATCGCACGTCCCCGGTCGATCTCGCTGACGTGGCCGCCCTTCTGGACCGCCTCAGCGACGAGCAGATCATCGACGCCCTGCGCGACCTGCCGGACGATATCCGCTGGACGCTCCTGCTCGTGAACGTCGAACAACTCGATCACGCGCAGGCGGCGGCCATCATGGGCGTGCCGGTGGGCACCGTGAAGTCGCGCGCCCATCGCGGGCGCCAGATGCTCCGCGACAAGCTGCTGGGAACCAGGACGCCTCAAAAGCATCAATCGGATGGAGGTTGATCATGGGAACGAATGATTACCCGGACCCCGTGGATGACCTGATCGCCCAGCGCCTCAGCCGCCTCGCGTCGCGCCCCGTGGATACGACCCGGCTCGATAAAAAGATCCGGGCCGGGATTCCCTCCGCTGACTCGCGCTGGCGCCGTGTCGCGCGTCCGCTGACCGCCGTCGCCGCCGCACTCATCGTTCTCATCGCCGCCTCCGCTCTGTTGTTCAGCAGCCGGCCCGCCCTCGCGTCCGCCGCCGACATGATCCAGATGCACCGCGACATGGTCTCCGGCCGCATCGCCACCATGAAGGTCGATTCCATTGGCGAAGCCAATAAAGCCATCGCCGCCATGGTCGGCAACTTCCCGCAGCTTTCCGAACCCCCCGAAACCCACACCATGGCCTGTTGCATGCGCAACGTCGGCAATAAACAGGTGGCCTGCGTCCTGCTCAACGACGGCGCCACCCCCGTCACCATGACCGTCGCCAGAACCCAGGACGTGCGGACCCCCTCGACGGCCCCCATCACGCACGATGGCCAGCTCTATTACGTCCAATCCTTCGACAATCTCAACATGGTGATGTTCAATCGCCGGCAACACTGGATCTGCCTGATCGGCGCACTGTCCCCGGAAAAACTGATGGATCTTTCCAGCGGGTTCAAATTCTCGCCCGCTCCCTGATTCCGTTGCTCACCCCTCGTTCACCCCTTGCTCACGGAGATTCTATGAAGCGCATCGGTGTTCTTCTGGCAGGCCTCGGCATGGGAATCGCCGGCCTCGTCTACGCGGCGGATACGCAACCGGCCAGCGAACCCGCCCTGCCCGCCTGCTGTGGAACCGCCTGCAGGAACATGGGCGCGACTTGCTGCACGGCCGACGGCACGGGAGCGGTGAGCTGCTCCATGGGAGGCAGTTGCTGCCTCGCTCCCGCCACGAAACCAGCCGCCACCAACCCAGCCGGCGGCATGGGCGGCATGAACATGGGCAAATAAGGGGCAAATGAGCCGTGGCGCGTAAGGTGTCGTGCGCCGGCGCGATGGCGCAAGCCTCCATCCGGGGAGCACGTCGATTCAGACAGGGTGTGTAACGGAGAGAACGGGATTCGAACCCGTGGTACAGGTTGTAACCCGTACATCGGTTTAGCAAACCGACGCCTTCAGCCGCTCGGCCATCTCTCCTTGAGCGGTCCAGCCTATCGATCAGCCCCGCGCGGGTCAATAGCCCTTCCGACGCGCCCGGCCCCCGCGAGCACGCCGGCCGGCCCCGCGGCATCATCCCCGGCAAATCGGCCGCAACGCCGCTATCATGGATGGCAACAACACCAGCGCCGCTGTTTTCCTCGGAAGCCCTTATGGCCAAACACTGGATCCTGTGCGCCTGTCTCTGGCTGCTCGCCCTGACCGCCTTGCCGCGCGCCGCCCGCGCCGATGACGGCCCCGTCTCCATCCGCGGCGTCATCAGCACGACGCCCGTTCCGCGCGGCGCCTCCGCCGACATCATCCTCCAACTCGCCATCGATCCCGAATATCACATCCAAAGCGCCGCCCCGCATGATCCCTCGTTGATTCCCACCACCGTCTCGATCGCGCCCGCCGCCGGCCTCACGTTCGGCCAGCCACAATTCCCCGTCGCCGCGGAATTGCCCGTGCCCGCCGGTCTTCCGGGTCCGCCGACGATCGCGGCCTATCGGGGCACGGTCTATCTGAAGGTGCCCGTGACCGTCGCCGCCGATGCGGCGCTGGGCGCGCGGACGCTGGAAGTCTCGGTGCAATCGCAAGCCTGCACCGACAAGATGTGTTTGCCGCCGGATACGACCGTCGTCAAGATCCCGCTCACCATCGCCGCCGCCGGCGCCGCCACGGAGCAAACCGATCACACCCTGATCGCCGCCGCCAACCAGCAGCCGTACGCCACGGCCGCCACGCAAAGCCCCCCCCCAGCCCCCGCCGCCCCCGCCGCCCCCTCCGGCGCCGAACCCGCGCCGCCCGCGCCCATCAGCGCCGCCGCCGCCGACCAGCAGCTTGCGCTCATCAACGCCCGCGACTATCGCCCCGGCAACTCGCAGGAACAAACCTACTCCATCGGCTGGCTCATCCTCCTCGGCCTCGTCGGCGGCGCCATCCTTAACATCATGCCCTGCGTCCTGCCGGTCATCCCCCTCAAAGTCCTCGGCCTCGTCCAGCAAGCCCACGGCGACCGCCGCCTCGCCCTCCTCCACGGCCTCTCTTTTTCCGCCGGCGTCATCACCCTCTTCATCGCCCTCGCCGTCGTGCTCAAAGCCTTCGGACTCTTCTACGGACAGCAGTTCCAGTCCCCCGCATTCCTCCTCACCATGGCCCTCCTCGTCGTCGCCCTCGGCCTCTCCATGCTCGGCGTCTGGACCATCAACCCTCCGCAAGCCCTCTACACGCTCACCCCCGCCTTCCCCGTCGAGCACCTTCCCAATCAATCGCCAGGCCCCGCTCAGTCCTCAGCACTCAGTCCTCAGCACTCCTCCCACCTCGCCTCCTTCACCAACGGCCTCATGGCCACGCTCCTGGCCACGCCCTGCTCCGCCCCCTACCTCGGCGGCGTTCTCGCGTGGGCCTTCGGACGACCCATGTGGGTCACCGCCCTCGCCCTCGGATGGGTCGGCGTCGGCATGAGCCTCCCCTATCTGATCCTCGCCGCGTTTCCAAAGCTGCTCGCCAAAGTCCCCCGCGCCGGCCGCTGGTCCGAACTGCTCAAGCAGGGCTTGGGCATCGTGATGCTCGGCGTCGCGGTCTATCTGATCACGCTGCTGCCCAACGTCGCGCTCTGGCCGTGGGCGATGCTGGGCGCGGTGGTCGTCGGAATGGTCTGCTGGGCGTGGGGGCAGATTCCGTCGCTCTCGATGTCGCTGGCCAAGATCTGGTCGATCCGCACCGTGGCGGTCGCGCTGGGCGTGGTCCTGGGCGCCGGCCTCTGGGTGCTCGGCGCCCGCGCCGCCAGCGCCGCCGACAGCAACCTCTGGCAACCCTTCTCCGTCGAAGCCCTCGACGCCGGCCTCAAATCCGGCCGCCCCGTCGTCATCGACTGGACCGCCGACTGGTGCATCAACTGCCACGCCCTCGAAGCGCTCGTGCTTTCCAGCGCCGATGTCCGCACCGAATTCGCCGCCAGCAACGCCATTCTGCTCAAAGCCGACCTCAGCCGCGACAATCCCCCCGCCTCCGCCCTCAACGCCAAGCTCGGCGGAAAGTCCATCCCCGTGCTGGCGATCTTCTCCCCCACACATCCCTTCGAACCGGTCGTCCTGCGCGATGGCTACACACGCAGCCGCGTCGTCGACGAGCTGCGCCACGCTCACTGACCATCTCCCCGCCCCCCGCCCCCGCGCTACAATCCTTCAACGAAGGAGCGCCGCATGACCACCGACACTGCCGCCCACATCCGCCAGCTCACCGCCGGCGAAGTCAACGCCCTCACGCCGGAAAACTTCACCCTCGCGCCCCTCTTCGACAACCTCCAGCGCTACGCCGGCCTCCAGGGCGCGCTGCTCCTGGCCACCATCAACGACGAGCCCGCCGGCTGCGCCGCCCTGGCGTATCGCGCTTCGCCCGCCGAAAAAGGCGATCTCCACATCGATCACTTCGTCATCCTCCCCGCCTTCCGCGGCCACGGCCTGGGCTCCAAACTCATGCGCGCCGTGCTCGACCACGCCCGCTCCCTCTCCATCCGCACCGTCCAGGCCGACATCCCCGGCTGGTGCCCCGAGTGGCGCGCCTTCTACTCCCGCTTCGGCTTCGTCTTCACCAGGCCCGCCTCCGATGCGCTCACCAGCACCACGCCGGTCGAACTCCACCTGGACGCGTGAACATCAGCGCCGGCATCCGCCCCATGGAAAACGCAACGCCGAAATCGCGCACAGGTCCCGCCCTCCCAACGACGCATGTCTCGCGAAAGCCGCGCTTACCCGCTGCGCTTGATCCGCTCCTCCGGCGGCGTTTCCTTCAACGCCCTGGCCATCCGCTCGCGCACCGCCGTCGTCTTCTTGCAGAATTCCGCCGGGTTCGCCGCACGTGTCTCCGGCTCCGGCTTCCGCGCTGCTGGTTTCCTGGTACGCATCACAGTGCTCCTTGCTCTTGTGGTTGCCATCCCCACAACATCCTGCCTATCCCGCCCGATGCTTCTTCCCGCCGCATACCCGCCACATACCCGCTCTGCCGGTCGGTCAGATGGTGCGCTACCACATTCCCGCGCAACCCCAGCGGCGCCACCGCCGGATGCAGCTCCGTCGTGTCACGTGGCGAGAGCATTGCCGGGTGAACCAGCGGAAAAGACAACATACACTTTCCCCGCGACGGAATGCTGCATCTTGATCACTGTGCAACCACGATACCGTGTGGCCCGCTCCGCGCTCTCTAACAGGCCGCAGGTTCTTTTTTGTTTGACCTGCGTGCCAGCCGAAGAGTACGGTGGCTGCCTCTACCAATCAGGAGCTGACGTATGGACATCCGGCCGCAGGTCTGGGGAGCAATCGCCATTGCGCTGTGCACCGCCCGTGCCGCCGCCCAACCTCCCGCCACGCAGCCCGCCGCCTCAGACATGAATGCCGCGGTCCACGACCTTTCCTCCGCGGATTTCTCCCAGCGCCAGCATGCCGCCGCACGCATCGACGAATTGCTCCGCCAGCAGCTCAAAGACCGCGCCCAGACCCAGGCCCTCCTCGACGATCTCCAGCGGGAACTCGCCGGCGAAATCCGCTCCCTCGGCATGGTCACCGATGAAGAGGCCCGCCAGCGCGTCGATGGGCTCCTGGCCACCGAAGCCAGCCTCGCCCAGTGGACCGCCCAGGCGATGGGCGCATCCGCCGACAAGCGCCCTGCCCTCCTCGACTGGGGCCTCTCCAAGAACAACGCCCCCATCCTTGCCAAAGCCTACAGCACCGATCCCGCCCAGCGCGTCGCCGGCATCGCCGCACTCGGAAAAGTCCCCGGACCCTTCGCCGATTGGACCCTCGCCCGCCTCCTCGCCGCCCGCCAATCCTGGGTCCGCGACGCCGCCATGGCCGCTCTCTGGGACCGCCCGCCCACCGCCGAGATCGTCGACCTGCTCTGGCGCCGCGCCATTCCCCCCGATGACAACGCCGACGCCTCCGACGATCAGCCCACGCTCAAAATCCAATTCCCCGAGCATGACCCCATCGAAGTGCCCGCCGAGGAGGATGACTCTGACGATCAGGAACTCGCGCTGCTCGTCCTGCGCCACATGCAGTCCCCGCTGGTCGCCGACAAAGTCAAAGCCATCATCGCCCAACGCCTCAAGAAACAATCAGACAATGACGACACCACCGTTCACCGCCTTGCCGAAACCTACAAACTCAAGCAAGCCCTCCCCCTGCTTGCCCGCGATGCCTTCGGCGACGTCCGCGGCCGCTCCGAAGGCAACCACACCATGGCCACCAACCGCACCAGCGCCATCGGCGCCGCCTGCACCATCCTCGGCCTTGACCCCGAAACCTTCGATCTCTCCCCCTCCGACGACAGCTACGCCTGGAAAACCGACAACGACACCGACGCCCGCCCCGTCATGAAATTCTACGACTGGTGGCGCGTCCATGCCTCAGACTACGGCGCCAAGCCCCCCGACCAGCCGCCGCAAATGGACGACGCCGACGATCAGGACGACCCCTTCGCCAGACGCGAGCTCGGCCCGCCGCCGCCCGATGAACTCGAGCGCGAGGCCCAGGCCCACGCCAAGGGGCCGCACATCCATATGGGTCTCAGGTAACCCCTCCGGAGCGCTGCCATGTCCGAACACAACGCCGCCCCCCAACCCGGCGCCGGCACCTGGGGCGAAGCCCTCGCCTATCCGCTCGCCTGCATCGGCGCGATTGTCGGCGCCGTTGTCGGATGCGTGGTGGCGGTGATTGCCCTGCATGCCGGCATTTACGCCCTCATCGCGGTCGGACCTTTGACCGGCGCCGGCGCATGGGCCGTCAGCAGCTTTGTGACCCGCAAAAGCGACTGGATCCTCGCTCTCATGGCCGCGGCCATCGCCACCTGCGCAAGTATCTACGCCCAATGGATGATCAGCCTTCCCCAGCCCGAGGACCCTTCCCTCCTTTTCTTCCTCACGCACCTCGGTCGCGTCAATTCCTTCGCCTGGCTGAACATCATCGCCGGTACGATCATGGCTTTTTTCATCGCCTGGCGCAAGTAACGCCCGCCCCTCCATTTCCCTCCGGAACCCCGCCGCCCCTTGCGCGTCCAAGGGGTTCCCGTGGTACCATGCATCCACACCCGCGCTCACCAGGTTTAGCTCGGAGAAGCCATGCCTCGCCGTCCTCTTGTTGGCCTCGCCCTCACCCTCGCCGCCGTCTCCGCGGCCTGCCAGTCCACCCCCTCCCGCCCCGCCCCGCCACAACCCACCGACACCCGCCGCGCCTCGACTCCCTCGCCCACGACCGCTCCCGCGGATCCCACCGCAGTCTCTTCCGCCATTCCCCCCGGCGCCACCATTGTCCTGCCCCCGCTCGATCCCAAGGCCTCCACCGTCCCCCCCGAGCTTCTCGACGCCCTCAAGCGCATGTCCGCCGAGGACTTCCAGACCCGCGTCAAAGCCGTCAACGACCTCGAGCTGGCCATGGCCCGCCAGTTCCGGCAGATGGTCCAGGTGCAGGACTTGCTCCTCCGCGTCCAGCAGGGCCTGTCCGATCAGCTCTCGCAGATGACCCAGGGCGCCGCCGGCGATTCCCAAACCCGCGTCGCGGGCCTCATGGAATTCAACAGCGCCGTCTCCCGCTGGGCCGTCGACGTCATGGCCCTGCCCCAGGACCAGCGCGAAAGCATCCTCCAGTGGGGCATCCGCGACGAAAATCTCCCCCTCATCGCCCGCGCCTACAACCGCGATCCCCAGGTCCGCGCCAAGGCCTCGCGCGAGATCGCCAAGCTCGCCGGTCCCCAGGCCGACTGGCTGCTCGTCCAGCTTCTCAACGACAACGACCGCGAAGTTTCCCTCACCGCCACCGACGCCGTCGCCGACCGCCCCATCTCCCCGCCCATCCTCGACGCCCTCTGGGACCACGCCGTCGGCTTTGCCATGAACCAGTTCCGCCAGCAATCCGTCCCCCAGCGCACCATCAATATCCGCGGCCGCAGCATTGTGCTCTACAACCAGAACCAGAACCCCTACGCCGCCCAGGACGCAGACCTCGCCGTCGACATCCTCATCAGCATGAAATCCGACAAAGTCACCGACCGGCTCAACGCCATGTTCAAGGAAATGGCCGCCTCCATGACCAGCAACGATTACCGCTGGCGCGTCATCTCCCCCAGCTACGGCGAAGGCGGCCGGGCGATCTCCCGCCTCATGGAGGCCTACAAGCCCAGGGAAGCCATCCCCTTCCTGGTCAAAGTGCTCGACATGGCCCCCACCGACGGCTACGACACCACCGTCAACAACACCGAAAAGGTCCGCTACTCCTCCCGCATCGATGCCGCCGCCCTCCTCCTCAAAGCCATCGGCCAGGACCCCGATGACTACAACATCCACAAATACTCCAACTTCGGCGACCGCTGGCTGCTCAAGGGCGGCCAGCCCGAGGAAAACGCCCTCATCCGCAAGCTCCAGACCTGGATGCGCGCCCACCCCAACGATTACGCCACCGCGCCGCCGCCGCCCAGGGATGCCGCCAAACCTTCTCCCGGCAAGCCCCCCGCGCCCGGCGCCCGCCCCGGCCGCGTTATCGATGCGGTCCCCAGCACCCAACAAGTCGTCCCCGAGTAACCCCACGCGGGCGCCGAACCCCCCTGCATCCCCCGCTGAAACCCATCGATTTTTCCAATTCCGCTTATCGGACGCTTGCTTCACGACGGTTCCGTGGTATCTCTATCTTGGCGGAAAAGCAGCGGTCGCTTGTCGCAGTCCGTGCGCGCGCACCTCCTGGCGCTCCCTCATCCGGCGCAAACCCCATCGCCTGCCGCTGCCGCCGCACACACCTGACCTGCCCAACCGCTGCAAGGAGCTTTGCATGATCCGTTTTCTCCTTCCCGCTCTCGCTGTCGCCGTTTTCTCCGCCCCCGCGTTTGCAGGCACTTTCAGTCTCCTGGGCACCGCCACCGAGGTCCACGACGCGCCCGCTCCCTTCCCCGATGCCATCCGCCTTACCAGCACCGACGCCACCTCTTTCGGCACGGTGCTCTACGAGGTCTCTCCGACAGCCATCGCCTTCAACCAGCTCAGCACCCTCAGCACTGACCTCGATATGACCGCCGGCGTCGAAGTCGCTCAAAGCCCCCGCATCACCCTTTACCACGTCGCCCTCGACGGCTCCGGCCTCAAGCATATTTTCATCACCCTCACCCCCGATGTCCTCAACCAGTGGACCACCACCGGCAACCTGATCGACCCCAACTCCAACGCCCCCATCTGGGACCTCCACGAACTCTCCGACGCCCCTGACGCCGCCACCCTTACCTATGCCGAGGCCCTCGGCGTGCTCCGCGGCACCTCGATCTCCTTCGCCTCGATCGACCTCGATGCCGGTGCTTTTCAGAGCCAAACCCTCTACGTCGATCACTTCAACGTCAATGGCGACGAATTGACCGTCGCCCCCGCGCCCGAGCCGGCCTCACTGACCCTCCTGGGCGCTGCCGGCGTCCTGCTCCTTCGCCGCCGCCGGCGATAACCCCGCCAACCTGTCGCGCCGCTTGTGTATGATGTGTGGAAAAGCTCTTCCGACACCCGCCTGCGCCGCGCCCGCACCTGTTTTCCCACGACGCCCCTTGACAGTTGCCGCCTTTTCACAACCTGCCCATCTTTCCATCCGGCTTCCCGCGCGACAGGGGCGCGACAGCTTATGCACCTTCCCACGCCCCGTGTGGATAACCACAACTCACGCCGACGCAGACACTTAAACGCCACCCGCCAAAACACTCCACATGCCGACAGGCCTTACTACGATGGATATACTCTCTTTTAAAGAGAAGCGTGACCACCCCCCTCCCCCCGCCAGGAACCCCCTGCCCACCCTCCTCGGATGGCGTAAGACGCATTGTGGATAACTTGTCGCCACATCCCCCTGTTTGAGGGGATGACCGCCCCCTGATGCCCTAACTTCTGCCTCTCACGATGCTTCCCGCCGCAGCCCCTGCACGCTGGTCTTCACCCGATAGATCACCCCCCGCGATTCCTCTTGCAGTTCCCGCAGCAACCCCCCCCGCAGCAGCCCATCCAGCTCCGCCCGCGCCGTCGCCGAATCCAGCGCCACCTGGAGCGATCCCCGATGCAAGCCCAACAAGCGCGTCTGCCCCAGCACCGCCGCGGGCACCAACCGCTCCCACAGTTCCCGCACCCCATCAAGCTTCTCCCCCGGCTTGCTTATCGACTTTTCGAACCACGGCAGCAGCACATCCCCCAGCCGGGCCACATCGCGCGTCTCCGGACTCCGCTTGTTGGTCAGCAGGTTCTGCAGCGAATAAATCTTCAGCCGATCCCCCGCCATCTCCAGGTTGGAGATTCCTCCCTCCGCTGGTGCCCCCGCATCCCCCGCCGGCCGACCCTTCTTCTTGCGCGGACCCGCCGGCATGATGACGCTCCCTCATCCCCTCCCCGCCCGATTTCATCCCGGCTGCCGCGACCTTCCCTGGTCCGCGCTCAGCTCAAATTCACCGGCATCACCACATACAAAAACCCAGGCCCGCTCCGCAGCAGCCCCGGCTTGTTGGGCGTCTTCATCTCAAACGTCACCGTCTCCTGATCCGCCACCTTCAGCGCATCGAGCAAATACGTCGGATTGAACCCGATCTCCAGCGCCTCCCCGCCATATTCCACCGGCAAATCGATCTTCGCCTCGCCCATCTCCGGCGCCCGCGATGAAATCGACAACGTCCCGCCGGAAAACGCCAGCCGCACGCCCTTCGATTCCTCGTTCGTCAGCAGCGCCGCGCGCCGCACCGCCGAGAAGAACCGGTCCCGATTCAGCGTCACCTTCTTGTCCGAATCCTTGGGAATCACATCCCCGTACGGCGGGAACGTGCCCTCGACCAGGCTCGTCGACATCGTCGCCGTCACCCCGCCGCCGGCGTCCGTTGATCCCCCACCAACCTGCACGAACAGCTTGTTTTCCTTGAACTGCAGCGACACCGTCTGCTCGGGATCCGTCAGCAGCCGCTCGATCAGGTTGATTGCTTTGATCGGCACCACCGCCGAGACATCCTTGCCGCCCTCTTCGCCGATGGTGTCATCCCTGGTCTGCGCCAGCCGGTGCCCGTCCGTCGCCACCAGTAGCAGCTTCTTGCCCTTCTTCTCGAACAGGACGCCGTTGATCGCATAGCGCGTCATTTCCCGCGCCGCCGCAAACCGCGTCCGATCCAAAAGCGTCCGCAGGCTTCCCGCCGAGAGCGAAAAGTCCGGCTCTCCATCAAAGCTCGACACCGGCGGAAACTCTTCCGGGTTGTAGCCGAACACCTTGTAATGCGCGTCCGAGCCCTTGATCACCGTGGTGTCCGCGTTGGTCTCCAGCGTCAGCGTATCGTCCGGCGAATTGTTCACGATCTCAGACAGCTTCCCAGCCGGTATCAATGCCACCCCCGGCGTCGCAATGTCCACCTGCGTCAGGGTGTACTGGAGCGCCAGCTCCATGTCCGTAGCGACGACCGTCAACGTCTTGGGCCCGCTGCCCGTGTTGTTGGCCACCAGCTTCACGCAGGTCAGCACGGGCTTGGGCGTGCGGGCGAGCACAACGGACGAGGCAAGTCCCAGAGCTTCGACCAGGGCGGCGCGGTTGACGAGTAATTTCATGGCGCAGGTTCCTCGTGGGAGATAAGCATGGCGACAATGTCGCGTCGCGCATCGTAATGCAAGCGCTCCGCCTCGCCAAGTCGCCAAAAAGCCCGCGATTGCTTCCCCCCGCCGCCACCGCTAAAGTAGCGTCGCCACGCCGGTTGAGGCGCTTGTCGCTGTCGCCAATCGCTGGACCTGCCGATTCCGCCGCCGCTATCGCCCACCGGCCGGATATCGACCGCTCCAGCCGTTCGCGCCATCCCGCTGCATCCCCTCCATCGGTCCGCTGGTGACATCCGCGTGCTGCTCCCAGGTGCCCGATGGACCCCGATGCCCTGCCCCTCGAACCTCCGTTTGACGACATCGTCGCGCGCTGCCAGGCCATCCTTGGCCATCGCTTCAACAACCACACGCTGCTCAAGGAAGCCCTCACCCACGCCTCCATCGCCGACGACCGCCGCCTCTCCAACGAGCGGCTCGAATTCCTCGGCGATTCGGTCCTGGGCCTGGTCGTCTGCCACCGCCTGTTCGAGCTGTTTCCCGATTATCTCGAAGGCGATCTGACCAAGCTCAAATCCGCCGTCGTCAGCCGCAACACCTGCGCCGCCGTGGCCAATGCGATCGGCCTGACCGACCTGATCTTCGTGGGCAAGGGCATGATGGGCCGGAAGGCCGGCGGCAACGGCGTCGGTTCCCCCGGCAGCGGCGCCGAGATGCCCAGCTCGCTGGCCGCCGGCGTGCTCGAATCGATCATCGCCGCGATTTATCTCGATGGCGGTTTCACCGCGGTCAGCCGCTTCATCCTTACCCACATGGACCCCTACATCGAGCAATTCGCCGCCACCACCCACCAGCAGAATTTCAAGAGCCTCCTCCAGCAGCATGCTCAGAAAAACATGGCCGCCACGCCGATGTACGAATTGCTGGATGAAAAAGGTCCGGACCATTCCAAGTGCTTCGAGGTGCGCGTGGTCATCGGCGCGCAGGCCTTCGGCAGCGCCTGGGGATCGGCGAAAAAACAGGCCGAGCAGAAGGCCGCGCAGAACGCCCTCGAAGAGCTCGGCGTGCTGGCCCGCGAAGGACCGCTGCCTTCCGAAGTCGCCGCCGCCGAAGCCGGCGACACGCGCGACGATTCCGCCGGCGATCCGCAACCGGATACCCAGCCCTGAACTCCACGGACGGAGACCTTCATGCCCGCCAACGGCGCTCCCATCGGCGTTTTTGATTCCGGTCTCGGCGGCCTCACCGTCGCCAAGGCCCTCCGCCAGCTCCTCCCCGCCGAATCCATCGCTTACTTCGGCGATACCGCACGCCTGCCCTACGGCACCAAAAGCCCCGCCACCGTCCACCGCTTCACCCGCCAATGCCTCGGCTTCCTCATGGGCCTGCACCCGAAACTCCTCGTCGTCGCCTGCAACACCGCCTCCGCCTTGGCGCTCGACAAGCTCCGCGATGATTTCTCCGTCCCCGTCATCGGCGTGCTCGAACCCGGCGCTCAAGCGGCCGTCGACGTCGCTCATGCCGCCGGCAAAAAAGGCGGACGCATCGGTTTGATCGCCACCGAAGCCACCATCGCCTCGGGCGCTTATCCCGCCGCCATGCGCGCTCTCGATCCCGCGCTCCAGGTCATCGGCCGCGCCTGCCCGCTGCTGGTCCCGCTGATCGAAGAAGGCCGGGAACCCGGCGACCTCATCGTCGGCCTCGCCCTGCGCGAATACCTCGAGCCCTTCCTCGACATGAACGTCTCCGCCCTCATCCTCGGCTGCACCCACTATCCCCTGTTCGCCGGCGCGATCGCCGAAACCCTCGGCGAAGGCGTCACCCTCATCGACTCCGCCCGCCAAACCGCCCTCTGCGTGCAGGCCCAGCTCGATGCCATGAACGCCCGCTCCACCAGCCCCCACGACGGCCGGCTCACTTGCTACGTCACCGACCAGGGCCAGCGCTTCGAACGCCTCGCCTCGCGCTTCCTGGGCGCCCCGGTCGGCCAGCCGGTATGGGTCACGCCTGAAATGCTCGAACTCGCCGAAGCGTCGTAAGCTGTAGTTCAGCGTCCCCGGCCCCAAACAAAATCCTCTTTCGTGCCTTTCGTGTTTTTCGTGGCCATTTACGTCGTCACTGCGTCAGCAGCAGGTAATGCACCAGCGCCCAGTCCTGGTCATTCGCCCACGCATCATAAAACTGCCCCGGTCGATCGTTCACCGTCAGCGGATACACATACGCGCACGATGCCGCTCCGTCCGCCGAGAACAGCGAGAAGCTATTCGCCACGATCGCCATCGCCCGCCGCCGCAGCGCGTCCGCCTGCGCAGGGTCCAGCCGCGCTTCATCCGCCAGCACCATCCCGGTGAGCGTGCTCCAGTAATGCGGGAACGTGTCGCCGTAGAGCTTCCCCTTGCCGAACCAGTAATCATCCCAGTGCCGAATGCCCAGATCGTTGAGATGGTGGTCCGGCTGCTGCCCATTGAACGCCAGCAGCGCCTGCACAAACGGCTTCGCCGCCTCGCGATACTTTGTCTCGCCCGTCGCCTCCGCCACCTGCAACAGCACATCGCACGCCGGCGCCACGATCGACTGCTCGTAATTCACCTCGCTCTTGGGCATCGCCATCCCGACCTGGATGATCCGATCCGCATGCCCGCGGAACAGCCCGAGCAGCTCGTCGCGCTCCTGCGTTCGCCCGGCCTTCGCCAACGCCGCCAACCCGCCGCGGATCGGCAGATCGATGGGATACATCTTCGCCCCGCCGTGCGCATAGAACGACCGCACCGTCCGTACATACGCATCCAGGTATTTCGCGTCCCCCGTCGTCTCAAACATCGCCAGATGAAACTGCGCCACCCATGGATAGTTGTAGAGCCGCTGCTTGGGATCGTCGGTGTTGTTGTACACCGTGCCATCCTTGCCTTGCAGGTGCGTGCTCACAAATTTCCAGTACGCATCGAGCGCTTCGGTGATCCGCCCTTTGAGCGCCGCATCCGTGCATCGCGGCAGATAGAGCGCCAGCAGCACCCCCATCCCCACGCGCTCGCGCCCCGCGTTGCGATCGTTGGATTTTTCCAGCACCAGTTCCTTCGTCTGGTTGTCGTACGCCAAAAGTGCCCCGTCGATCGCCTCCCCTGGCGCGTGCTTCTGCTGGTGATCGATGATGAACCGGCAGCGCGCCGCAATGAGCGCCATCGGATCCGGTGAGGCATACGCCCGCATCCACGCCGTCTTGCCCCCCGTTCCTCCCTGCGTCAGCTCCACCCGCTGATCCCCCGGCCCCGCCGGCGTGAAGTCCGCGGTGAGATGATCCCCTTGAATCTGCGCCGCCAGCGGTTTGCCGTTGAGGGTCAACGTCGCCCCCGCCAGCGGTCCGCCGCCTTGCGCTGTGATGTGCACTACCTCGCCGGGGAATACCGTGTAGCGATCTGCCTGCAGGCGCACGAATCCCGGCACGCGCTGGGCCGCGGCGAAAAAATCGTCCCAGTCCTGATGCCAGAAGATCCGCCACGCCAGCGTCATCGATTCGCCGGCGGCAAGCGTCCGCGCCGCCGGATGCACCACGAAAATGCCGCGATCGTTCGAGTTCCACGGCCGATCCGTAATCGAATAGGCCGTCAGCGATCCCTCCTCGAGCACCAGCCCCAACTCCGGCGCCGTTCCGTTCATGCGAATCGCGTTGATCCAGGCGGCGCTCCCGCCCACCCACAGATGCGTGTCGCAGCGCTGCGTGAGGGCGGTCTGTGCGTCGGGGTAGTTGTCGGGCAAGGGCACGCAAATGCCAAAGTCGCCTTCCGCCAGCGCCACCGGCGCCGCCGACGTGTTCGTCAATGTGTACCGCTGTTCCAACTGCGAATCGGCAGCCAGTGTCTGCTTCAACGTCAGCGCCAGCGGTCCATGCGTGAATCGCAGCTCGTTGCCACGCTCGCCGCTCGATGCAATCTCCGGCGGCGACCAAGGCGTCAGTTTCCCGGCATCCTTCGACAGCGGCATGCCCCACGCCCCTCCCGGCCCGTCATTTCGCACCCAGTTCATGTGCAGCGGATCGTCGGTCAGCGCGATCGATACGATCATGCCGTGCGCGTCGAGGCCCACCGCCCCATTCGCAGCCGACCACGTCGCCGCAGGTTGCGTGGCCGGTTGCGCTGCCTGCGCCATCGCCGCTCCCGCCATCGACAGCACTCCGATTCCGATTGCCCGCTTCATGCGAATCATCGCGGTTTCCTCACTTCTGCCTGATGCCATGCCGATAGCTATCCTACGCCGAGCATCCAGCTTCCGCCTCGCGGCGCTGGCCCCATGCGCTGCCTGCGATACAATGCCCTCCCCAGGCCCGCAACCTCGCAGGAACGACGAATGCACCACTCCCGACGACTCCTTCAGCATGCCGCGCTATGTCTGCTGCCGATCCTGCTGGCTTCCTGCGGCGGCGGAGGCGGCGCCGGTCCGCGCAATTTCAACGAGCTGATCCCGCGCCTCATGGGCGCCGTCAACAGCAACCAGTCGCCCGAGCGCGCCGCCGCCAATCTTTTCAACGTCACCAGCCCCGACGAGCGGCGCGATGCGATCGCTTATCTGCAGACCAAAAACTATGGCCACCGGCCGCCCTACATGAAGGCTTACACCATCCTGGCCACCGATCCGCACCCGCAGGTGCGCGGGCAGGCGCTCCGCGCGCTGGGCACCTCCGGCGATCCGGCGATCGTGCCGATCCTCGTCAAGGGCCTCGACGATCCCGAAGCCTCCGTCCGCGCCGATGCCGCCGCCGCTCTCGATGGCACCTGGTCTCCCGCCGCGGAGGCGGCCCTGCGCACGCATCTCCACGACGATGCCGACGATCAGGTGAAGATCAACTGCGCCCACGCGCTGCGCCACTTTGGCACGCCCACCGCCATCCGCGCCCTCATCGACGCCCTCGACGACCGCAACGCCGCCGTCGCTTACTGGGCGCATGAATCCCTCCTGGCCATCACCGGCCAGAAGATGCCCGTCGATACGAAAATCTGGCTGACCTGGTACCAGTCGCGCTTCGGCCAGGCCGCCGTCCCCGCCCGCGCGGGATAAGCGGGCATGAAAACGTGGCACGGGCATCCTGCCCGTGTTCTTCACGCGGCGATGGGCGAGGACGCCCATGCCACGGAGCATCCCATGGCGGACGATCGAGCCCAGCGCGGAGCGGAAATCCTGGCACAGTTGCACGCCGGCTTCGGCGGTCCGCAAGTTCTCGGGCCGCTCGCGGAAGTGGCGCCGGACCTGGTGGCGATGGTGCGCGATTTCGCCTTTGGCGAGATTTACGCCCGGCCCGGCCTCGATCTCAAAACGCGGCAGCTCGTCACCGTCGCGGCGCTGGCGGCGCGCAACGATTATCCGCTGGTGCTCAAGGCGCACCTGCATGCGGCAATGAACCTGGGGTGGACGCGCGAGGAGCTGGTCGAGACGCTGATGCAGATCGGCGTGTATGCCGGTTTTCCGGCGGCGATCGCGGCGCTGATGATCGCCAGGGAAGTGTTTCAGGAACGGGAGCGGACGCCGGCGAATCCCTCCCCGTAAGCGGTTCATTCCACCTTGGATTTCGGACGCGACACCAGCGGGTCCACGAGCTGGGCGACCCGGAACGCGCGCGTGCGGCGGGCGCAGGCGGGGCAGGACATGCAGGGCGCTTCGATGGCCATCTGGCAGGTCCAGCTCGCGTTGAAGGGCGTGCCGATCTGGTAACCCAGTTCGATGACCTGCTGATCTTCGAGGCCCATCAGCGGGGTCTTGATGGTGACCGGCGCTTCGGGGGCGTAGAGGTCGAACAGGCTGGTGAGCACCTGCAGGAATTCGACATTGCGGGCGACGGCATCGGGCTGCTTCTGATCGAACTGGGCGCCCCAGATGACGGTGTCGGTGCGGAGTTGCCGGGCGAAGGCGGCGGCGATTGTCAGCAGGTGGATGTCGCGCAGGGGAATCAGCGGGCTGTGCGGATCGGAACTGGTCGAGTGGATGACGCCGGCGGATTCCACCGGCAGGGCGGTCTGGCGCAGTGCGGGCGCGGGAACGGTCCAGGCCTTGACCGGCTGGAAGTGGGCGATTTGTTTTTCGAAGGCGATGGCGGCCTGGGCGGCGGTGGGGCGGCCGTCCTGAATGTGCAGGAGCGCGATGCGGTGCTCGCGTGCGGCCAGTCCGGCGGCGACCAGGGAGCGCAGGCCTCCGGAGGAGAGAACGACCGCGGTGGTTTTGGCCATGGGTGCTCCCGGGAGAAAAAGGAGAGGGGCAGTGGGCCGGGGCCCTCCAGGGATCGTGCGGATGCGGGAGGAAGGAACCAGGGCGCCGGGGCCACTGCCGCTCGTCTAGGGAAGCTATCGACCCGGCGGCGCGGGGGTCTTTACCGGGCTTGGGGCAAATTGGGATGCTTAAGTGGGGGCGGGACGGCGCTTCGCGTAAAATCGGCGTTTTCAGGCAAAGGAAGCATGTATGAACGCAGGCGTATGTGGCCGGGGCGGGTGGATTGTCGCGGCGGCGCTGGCGATCCTGGCGGCGGGCTGTACCGAAAATGCGCTGATGCCGGATACGGATATTTCTGAGAACGGCGCCATCCTCATCGTCCCGGCGGAAGTGAAGGATGTGAACGGCTACGTGCAGCAGTTGGAGAAGGAATGGAAGCTGGTGGTGGCCAAGGAGGAGGCGAGCGACACGCGCGGGGAGTTTGAGCTGTCGACGACGACCAGCGCGGTGAGCGTGTCGACCAGCGCCGCGGGCGTGGGCTCGACACGCGTGGCGATTTATCCCGAGACGATGGTGACGGCGGCGGGCGGGCAATCGCAATCGGCGGCGGATCCGCGTTATGCGATGGAGCTGGAGAAATCGCTGGTGGGGCGCTTTGAGGACAAGTACCACGTGAAGGCGGTGGGGACGGGGGATCCGGCGTGGCAGCAGATGCTGGAGAACAAGAAGAAGCAGCCGTGACATTTTCCTTCTCCCTTGGTTATTCCATCCTGATTCTTCCGGGCGCAGCGCGCTCGTGCGTGGCGGTGGGGGGGGGTCAGGTGGTGACGACGGCGTCGGTGCCGAGGTTGCGGAGGCGGTCGTAGCGGGCGTCGACGAGTTTTTCGAGGGGCAGGCGTTTGAGTTCGCGCAGGGTTTTGTCAATGTACTTTTCGATGTTGTCGGCGGCGGCGCGGGGGTTGCGGTGGGCGGCGCCGAGGGGTTCTTCGATGACTTCGTCGATGATGCCGAGGTCTTTGAGGTATTTGCTGGTGAGTTTGAGGGCTTCGGCGGCATCGGCGGCGTTGGCGGGGCCTTTCCAGAGGATGCCGGAGCAGCCTTCGGGGGAGATGACGGAGTACCAGGCGTATTGGAGCATGGCGAGGCGATCGCCGACGCCGATGCCCAGCGCCCCGCCGGAGCCGCCCTCACCGATGACGATGCAGACGATGGGGGTTTTGAGGCGGGCCATTTCGCGGAGGTTGACGGCGATGGCCTCGGCGACGCCGCGTTCTTCGGAGCCGATGCCGGGGTAAGCGCCGGGGGTGTCGATGAAGGTGACGATGGGGAGGCCGAACTTTTCGGCGAACTGCATTTTGGCGAGTGCCTTGCGGTAGCCTTCGGGGTGGGCGCAGCCGAAGTTGCAGGCGATTTTTTCCTTGGTGTCGCGGCCTTTGTGGTGGCCGACGATCATGCATTTGTGTCCGCCGATGCGTCCCATGCCGGTGACGATGGTTTTGTCATCGCCGAAGGTGCGGTCGCCGTGGACCTCGTCGAAGTCTTTGACGATCATGTCGATGTAATCGCGGGTTTGGGGGCGCGCGGGGTGGCGTGCGACCTGGACGGTTTCCCAGGCGGAGAGGTTCTGGTAGGTTTTTTTGAGCAGCGCGGTGAGGTGGGTGCGCAGGCCGTTGATTTCGGAGGCGTAGTCGGCGTCCTTGGTTTCCTGAAGGGTGACGAGGTTGGCGAGTTCTTTTTCGAGCTGGAGGATGGGTTTTTCGAATTCGAGGGTGTAGGAGGGGGGGGAGGGATTTTTGGCCATGGCGGATCCTTCCGTGGAGGGTGGTTGCAGGGGGAATTGTAGCGGGAGGAGGGAGGGAACGGGAATTTTCCACAAATGTGCAGGAGTGGGGGCGAAGGGGGGATTTTGGGAAGAAGTTTGCGGTTTTCTTCGATGTATCGGGGGGTTTTGCTGAAAAACGTTGAGTTTTTGCCGTTGTGTTTTTGCAAAGGTGGGGTTTTTGTGCTTGTGTATGAGGGTTTTGCGGGAATTTGACAGAGGAGTCCGGGGGTGGGTGGTAATTGGCGCAAGTTGCGGGGTGTGAATTTGGTGAATGTTCGGCATGGTCTTCTCCCGTGCGACAGAACAAAGTTGGCCAAGGCCAACCGCTAAAATGTGTGGCGTCGCATAGGAGAGAACGGATGGGGGTGGGGAATGGTTCCCGGAAAGTTGGCGGAATTTTGGGGGAGGCGGGGATGAGGTTAAAAGATCGACTGGGGGAAATCCGATACGTCGGACTCCAGGTGTGGCGCAATGACGCGGGGGGTTTTCGGCAGGGAAAAATGGCCAAAGTAGTGGAGGAGGACAAACTTATTCCGATCGACGTTCAGATGGAGAATGTTTGTGGCATGGCCGACAGAAATCCTCAGCGTGTGGTTGCCGTCCGGGCATGCGAATGCCATTTCTGTTCCGCCTGAGGGTCCGGACATCGCCATCACCTCGACGATTTTCTTTCCGTCCAGATACAACTTCAGAGGGAGTGTATCTTGTGACTCTCCCGCGGCATCGTGGGAGTCTTGACGCAGCAGGTTTATCGCGATCCTGAAGTAGTGGGGGCTGGGCATGGATATTGGAGAGGAGTTGCATGCCGCCAACAGGGGGAGAACCGCGAGGAGCGAGGGAAGCCGTGCGATGTGCATGGGGATACCTCCGGGAGTCTGGTATACATCAGTTTAACGGCCGGTCGAGCGGCCCGGCGCGGGTGAGGGGATTCTGTGGTGAGAATCGGTGGAGGAAGCATCGGTGATGTTGAGGGGTGAACAAGGATGGACGCACAGGGGACCCACCCCGCGGAGGGGGTGGGCTTGCGGTGTGTCACGGCGTTGGGTGCGGGTGGGGCTTCGTGCGGGACAGGGTGTGCGTTGACAGGGTGGCGAGGGGGGGTTGCAATGGTGGGACATTTCGTGGTGGTGGCGGGTCGCGTGGGAATGTGGGGCGGGTGAGGGGTGCGAGGAGCGTGCTATGAAAGTGTGGCTGGCGGTGGTGTGCATGGTGGTGTGCCTTGCGGTGGGAGCGGGGGTGGTGCTGCTGGTGGAGTGGGGGCGCGGGGGGGCGGGTGGCGCCGCGGCGGCGGCGGCGCCGTATGCGGGCAAATCGTTTGATTCGCCAAAGTATGGCACGATCACGTTTCGTCCGGATGGGATTTATTTGAGTTCGGATCAGCGGCCGTTCACGGCGAAATGGTTTCGTGTGGACGATACGCATGCGGTGGTGTGGACGGAGGGCGGATGGGGGACGCTGTTTGTGTTTGATCCGGGGAAATCGGCGTCGGCGTATAGCATTGGGCATGTGGATGACAAGGCGGCGTGGGTGGCGCCGCAAGTGGGGGGGTGAGGGGGTACATGAAACATGAAACACGAAACATGAAACACGAAACATGACACTTGAAAGGCGAGGGGGAATGGTTTTTGATCGGGGGTTTGATGGGGGATAGCCGCGGGTGGACGCCGATGATTCCGCTTTATTTATAGCCGATGGATGGGGCGATGGCTCAGGCGGCGAGTTCGATGGGGTGGCTGATGTGGGCGATCGTGAGCATCAGCACGCAGAGGGCGGCGAGGAGGAATACGAGAGGGAGGATGAGGCGTTTGGCGATGGGCGGCGGCGGGGCGTTGCGTGTGGGGGCTTGTGGTGATGCTGGGATATCTGGGGGCAGACGGGTGGGCAGGAGCCAAAGGGCGAGGGCGAGATAGACGATGGCGATGAGGAGGGGGAGGAACCAGGCGCGGTCGTTTCCGCCGGCGGCGGGGAGGAAGAAGCGGTTTGTGACGAGGTCGGCGGGCTGGAGGAGGGCGCCGAGGGTTACGACGATGAGGGCGGCATTGGCGAGCACCCGGTGGAGGCGGTAGCGGGGGAGAGAGGTGTCGGCGGTGATGATCCAGCGCGAGAGGGGGCGGTCCGCCAGGAGGAGCAGCGGGAGGAGCAGGAAGTTGGCGAGTCGGGCGGCGGGGTTGAGCGGGTTGAGGAGCGGTTTGGGGGAAAGGTACGGGAGGAAATCATGGTGGATGACGTGGTGAAGGATGGAGGCGGCGTCCGCGGCGGCGATGGCTTTGGCGAGCGAGGCGAGGGCGAAGAGTTCGAGGCCGGCGATGAGGAGGGCGGCGCGCGGCCAGGAGCATGCGCTGCGCGGGGAAAGGACGAGGGGGATGGCGGCGAGTGCGGCGACGGTTGCGGCGAGTGCGGCGAGCGTGATGGCGAAGAAATAGTCGCGCGCCTGCGCGGCGCTGGGCCAGACGTTCCAGGAATGCACGAAGTAGCAGAGCAAGAGGAGAGGCGGGATCTGGAGCAAGAGGGCGATGGAGAGGGTGGTGAAGGCGAGGGCGGGCGCGCGGGGTTTCATGGGGGATGTACGATTGGCGGGGCGCGCGGGTTCACACTGGGTCGCCTGTTTACGCGGGATGCGGGGATTGGCCGATGATGGGGGGTTGTGTGCAGGGAGGTTGGTGATGCGGCGGATGGTCGGATGGATGGTGCCTGGGGGAATGGGGAGGGGGGCGGCGGGTTGGGGAGGGTTTCCGCGAAAAGCAAAGCCGGTTTGGAGGGGGGATTGCACAGAGGCGAGGGGGGGAATGTAACGGGGTTCATATTTCATTGGGGGGAGTGGGGCGGGGGAGGAAGGGGGTGGCGGTTTTTTCGGCGAGGGGGTTGCGGGCGATCCACGCGAGGAAGCGGAGGATGTCGAGAAGAAGGAGGGTGATGATGGCGGCGGGGGCGGCGATGAGGAGCCAGAGGAAAGAGCGCGGGTGAGCTTCGGCGTGGAGGAAGATGCCCAGACCGTCGGCGAAGGCAAAGGCGGCGGTGATGGCGGCGAGGAGGAGCGTGAGGGCGATGGTGGGCAGGAGGGCGGACGTGGCGACGAGGGCGGCCCAGGGGCGTCCGCGGCGGATGGGGGAGGGAGTGACCCGAGTGAGGAGAAAGAGGAGCAAGAGGATGGCCAGCGCAATCATCCCGGGGGGATCGGAGATGGTGATGTAGTCATGGATTTCGCCGAGAAGGTCCTTCCATGAATAGAGGATGGGGACCTCCCAGTGGGCGAAGGTGTCGTCGGTGATGAGGGCGAAGAGGGAAACGAGGACGGGGAAGGCGGCGAGGAGGGCGATCCAGAGGCGGGCGCGGCGGTAGCGCAGGGCCGAAAAGACAAGGAGCAGCAGGATCGTGGCTGCGATGAAGAGGGCAACGGGCGCGGGATTGTAGTCCACGACCCGGTCGTAGAGCTTTTGCCAGTATTGGGTCCAGGAAAAATAGGAGCGAAAAGCGGTGGTGAAATCGCTGAAGATCGCCTGGAGGGAAAGGAGCAGCAGGAGGAGGTAAGCCCAGGAAATCCAGGCCGTGGCGGCGGCGGCGAGGCGACGGACGTGGGTGGGTGAATCGGCGGCGGTGACGTAGTTGAGGACGTGGGCGCGAGGAATATCTTGCGCGGGGGGCATGCGAAGAGTTTACGGGAAGGAAAGGTTGCGGTGGCAGGAAATCCCGGCGGAATTGGATTCATGGCGATTTGGTGGTGCGAGGACGGCCGCGCAGCGCCTTGGGACGCGGTAGGCGTCACCAGGTGTATTTGACGGTGTAGGTGACGGTGGTGTCGCCGTCGGCGGGGACTTGTTCGTTGAAATGGATGGTGCGGGAATCGATTTTTTCGTAGGGGTCGCTGGAGTTGGTGATTTCCCAATTCACCCAGCGGAAGAGGTTTTCCTTGACGATCACGTTCACCGCTTGTTTTGTCGGGTTGTGCAGGACGATTTTGATGGATTCGGTCATTTCGCGGCGGCTGTTGTCGACGGTGAAATCGGTTTGGGTGCGGTCGCCGGTGATGTCGAAGGACTGGCCGGTTTTGATGAGGAGGGTGCGGTCTTTGGGGGTATGGTCGATGAGGTCTTCGCCGACGAATTCGAGGGAGCCGTCGCCGCCGGTGGCGGAGGTGTCCTGTTTGTAGACGCGGACCTTGCCGCGCGGGAGGGGGATGCCGAGGTGGTTATTCTCGGCATTTTTGAAGCGGATGTAGGCGTCGACCTTGTGGTTGGACTGATTTTCGATGTCGCGGTCGAGGACGGGGTTGGGGACGAACAGGTACTGGGAGAAATTGGCGGGCAGGCCGTAATAGACGAGGACTTTTTCGACGGAGACGTTGTGGACGGTGGGGAAGAGGGCGATCTGCTGGGTGGAATTGTCTTTGATGTCGGTGCGGCGGGGGAGGGTGTAGAGGTGGTATTCGTAGAAGGATTTTTCCTGGAAGCCGGCGGCTGGGCCGCTGGCTACCGCGTCGAAGGCGAAGCCGCCGCGGGCGCCATAGGGTTGCGGCCGGACGCGCTGGACGTCGCCGGCGATGAGTTTGAGTTGGGCGTTGTTGTAGCTGGCGCCGCTGAGGTTGAGGAGGGTGACCCAGGCGCCGAGGTCAGCGGCAGTGTCGTCGGCGTTGAGGACGAGGGTGTAATCGGCGCGCCACGTGAGGCCGCTGGTCTGGTAGGTGGTGCGGACGCGGTGCTGGCCGGCCTGGGCGGCGTTGATTTGCCAGTCGAGAGTGGGGCGGGTGATGAGGCCTTCGGGCAGCTTGCCGAGCTGGACCTGCACCTGGGAGGCGACGAACATGCGGAGGCCATTGGTGGTTTGGACGACGAGCTGGCCCTGGTTGGTGGAGAGGAGGGTTCCGGTGACGGTTTCGACATTGTTGTTGCCGAGGGCGGCGAGGATGGTGATGGGCTGATCGACGTATTTTTCGAGGAGTTTGGCGGGGCTGACGAGGTCGAACTTGAACTGCTGCTGGAGGACGGAGGTTTGGGGATCGGTGAGGTCGGAGAAGCTGACGGTGGTGGGATCGATGTATTCGGCAACGTCGGTGACGGCGACGTTGTTTTCGCCGGGGTGGAGGGCGAGGTCGCGGGTTTCCTTGACGACGCCGAAGCCGGGGATCTGGGAGGGGTCGATGTTGTTGTAGCCGAGGCGTTGCTGGTGGATGAATTGCTGGGGATCGAAGCCGGCGGGGTCGGCGGAGGAGTAGACGGTGAGGGAGGGGCCGGCATCCGGCTGGAGGGGGGCCGGTTGGGTGGCGGGGGCCTGGGCGAAGGTTGCCGTGGCGGCGGTGAGGAGGGCGAGGGTGGTGAGGAGCGATGCGTGGCGGGTGGGCATGGGGGTCTCCGATGAAAGGGGAGTGGGCTTCTGGGTTGGATGCGCGAAGGCGGGGGTGGGTTCCCGGGGTGGGGGAGGAAAGACGCACGCTGAAGCGTGAACTCCGGGCGGCTGGGTGGTCAGGGGGAGGTGGAATCGGGTACGGGTGTGGGGGTTTCGAGGCCGGGGAGGGGGGTGGGTTGGGAGGCGGCGGGTTGGGTGGCGGGGTGATGGGCGTTGGGGTTCATGACGTCCAGGACGGCTTGAAGGGATGCGTATTTGCGGGCGCGGATGTCGGCGGCGAGCTGGCGGTATTTTCTGGCGGCTTCGTCGAGGGTTTTGAGGTCGGCCTCGGAAACGGGCTGGCTGGCGCCGGGCTGGGTGCGCGGGTAATCGAGTTTCCAGTGGTGGTTCTCGGCGATGAGGGTGTAGGGCTGCGCGGGTGGGGCGGGGACGATGCGCGCGGTCGCGGGGGGTTCGAGGCGCTCGACGGCGGTGGCGAGGGGTTCGAGGGCGGCGTCGAGGGGATCGGGGTTGAGGGCGGGATTGGGGGGGAAGGTTTTGTCGAGGGCGTCGTGGATGGTTTGCATGGCGGCGGCAATGGTGAGGAGGCGTTTGAAGACGGCCCGCTGGTTGTTGTTGTCGAAGTGGGTGCGGTCGAGGACGGAATCGGTTTTGCCGTGGTAGGCGTCGGTGAGGAGCGTGGCGAGGAACGTGGCGGGTTTTTCGGTGGGGAAGGGGGCGCGGGTTGACGTGGGGCGGTGGTTGGGGGCGGCGGTGCAGGCGGCGAGGAGGAGGGGGAGGAAGAGCAAGGTGCGGGGGAGGGGCATGGGGGGCCTCGGTGTGTTGCGGGTTGCGAAAATATGGGCGGCGTTTGAAGATGTATGTGTAGACTATATCGGTACAGGGGTGGTGGGGAAGCTGAATTATGCAGACGGAACGGCACTGATTGGGAGTGATGGCATGCGAGCGGTGACACGTGCGGATGCGGCGCGGGCGGCGATGGTGGTGGTGATGGCGGCGCTGGCGGCGGGGTTGAGTTCGTGCATCACGGCGGTGGAGCGGGATTATGTGACATATGATGCGGGGAAGGATGAATTCCGGATGTTGATGGTGCTGCGCGGGATTCAGGCGAAGGATTCGGAGGATGTGGCGTATTTGAAGGCGCTGTATGCGAACCGGGACCACTGGATTGCGCCGGTGGTGCCGGGGGGATATGTGACGGGGCTGCTGGCGGATTCGTTGATACGGATGGGGGACCATGATTTCAGCGTGCTGAACATGTATGCATCGCGGCCGACAAATGTGGACAGGACGAAGACGGGGGTGGATTTGAGCCAGGTGGAGGTGGTGCCGGGGGAATTTTTTGTGGAGGCGGGCGGACAGGGGGGGGCGGGGGCGGATAGGAAGCCGGCGCTGGGATATTACCAGGCGTTGCGCGTGCCGGGGAAAGTGGTGGATGGGGCCCTGGCGGAGCTCTCGGCAGCGGCGCAGAGCGGGGATTTGACCAAGGGGATTGATGAGGAATTGCTGCGGCGGAAGGATGGGGGGAAGGTGTACACGTGGGCGGATCTGCGGGCGCAGACGTTAAAGGACATCACGCTGGAGGAGGCGGCGAGCCAGCCGGCGGGTGCGGGCGGGGCGGCGACGCAGGGCGGCGGCCCCGAGGTGATCAACCCGTTGATGGTGATGGAGGAGGGATCGCTCAAGCAGATGATGGGGGCGTTGGCGGACAGGTCGTTGAAGCTGTCGCGGGAGAAGACGGTGGTAAGTCTGGCGGTGCCGATGTCGGCGACGGATGCGGCGGGGTTCAAGAAGTTGGTGGAGACGTGCGTGGCGCGGGCGCGGGAGGTGAGCACTGGGGCGAAAGAGACGGAGGAGAATGCGGAAAAACTGTATCAGATACGGGCGCTGGCGGCGGTTGGGGGGCAATTGAAGCTGGAGGCCGGGAGCGGCGGGTTGAAGACGTCGGTGGATGTGGTGGGGCTGGTGGACGCGGTGGGGAACTTGCCGGAGCGGCGCGTGGATTTGAATCAGAAGAACGGGCAGGAAGGGGAACCGGCGGATGTATTGGCGGCGTTGAAGGAGGCGGGGGTGCCGGTGGATGGAAAGCTGACGGCGGCGGAGGTGGTGAAGGAGTTTGATGCGGGGACGTTGAAGGGGCATGCGCCGGAGAAGAGCGTGACGCCGGGGGAGGGAATTGTGGGGAAGGAGTGAGGGGGAATGGAGAATGATAAATGACAAATGACAAATGGAGGAGCGTCGTGGCGTGACGGGGAGGCGGGAGGCGGGAGGGGCGATTGCGGAGGATTCGGCGGAGGCTTGAGTGCGCGACCTTTATCCGAGGCCCTTACAGGTATGAAAATCGCATCCATTCGATGTACGACGGAGGTCGGCGGGAGAAAGGTGGCATTGCGCGAACGTTATGGTGGCCGCAGTGCGGGCCATTTTGTGGCGATGGCGATCGCCGCGGTTTTTGATGTGTTTATCGCGGTAAAGATGCTGGAGGCTCCGAGCGTTCAGCGTAGCGGGATGAATGCCGTTGCGACCGTTGTGGTGGTTGTGGTTGCCGGGGGGGTTCTGGCTTTTGCTTTTCTAAAGCCGATGATGAAACCGAAGGTTTTGCAAGTCGACGATGTGGGCATTTCTTATGGAGCGGAAGCGTTTGTGTGGGGGGAAGTGGCATTGATTGCTGCGCGATACATGCTTGTCTATCGCGGATACCAACTTCAGGTCCAACTTCACGGATCGGGCATCAAGCGGCTTTTATCGATTGACCATGCGCTGGGGGAAGGAGAATTTGAGGAACTGGCGCGCTTTATTCATGAAGTGGCGCCGGCCGTGGAGATGGTGATGGCAGGCGGATGCATGCGGAGATGGCAGGGGTGAGAGGGGGCGGGTAAAGCGTAAAGCGTGGATTGTCGCGCTCGACTTGGTGCTTGAGAGTGGGATTGGCATCTTGTGTATCGCGAACCGACGTATGGGTGTTGGCACATGTATGCGTACTGGGACGCGCACCGAGTTGAATGGGCGAGGAGGGAGGTGGTGAATGGGGTCGGGAAGAAGGTGCGTGAGGTTGCCGCGGGTTGTTCGCGGCCCCTGGAGGGGCCGGCTAAGCGGGGGGTGGGCTTAGCCGGCTCCTTTAGGAGAGCCGTGGGCGGGTACGGCGTGATGAAGGACCAGCGTTGGGATTTGTGGCCGTCTTTGAGGGGGTTGTTTTCGACGTAGGCGATGGCGCGGCGGATTTCGTGGGGGGTGTGGAGGAAGACTTTCCAGCAATTTTCGGCCCAGGGGGAGACCTGCTTTCCGTCGGGGCGGTGGAGGCCGGCATGAGGATGGAGGCCCTCGGTGTCGAGGCGGCGGCTGGCTTTTCCTTTGAGGTGGCCGACGATCATTTCGATGTCCTGGTGGTGGCGTGCGACGACGGCGTGGACGTGCTCGGGCAAGATGGAGCAGGCGCGCAGGGTGTAGCCGGAGGCGGAGATGGCGTCGGCGAAGCCTCGGGCGACGGCGCGGGCCTGGAGACCGTTGAAGGAGACGGGGGGAAATTTGAGTGCGGACTTGGCGGCGAGGCGCGCGGCGGCGTCATGGGGGACGTGGGCGCGGGAGGAGCGTGTGTTGGCGGCGACGGGGCGGCCATGGAGGAGGATTTCCCAACTGGCGACGAAGTGGGACCAGGAACTGCGGGGATCGTTGGGGAGCCAGAAGCCATAGGCGGTGAAGATGGCGTGGTAGGCGAGGATTGGGGGCGGCATGGGGCGCATGATAACGCAGCGGCACGGCCCCTGAAGGGGCCGGCTAAGCGAGGGAGAATATTTTGGAAGAAAAGGGGGGGATGGCGCAACTATGGGGGGAAGGGGTGGTGCAACGTTTTCGTGGTGAGGGCGTTGAGGAAGGGTATACTGTGCGGGGCCGGTTTTGGCCGGCGAATTGAGGAGAACTGCATGCGTGGTCATGTGCGTGGCGTGGGTTTGAAGATGGCGGCGATGGGGGTGCTGGCGGCGGCGGGGTTGGGCGTGGGAGGGTGTGCGTCGACGACGGCGTATGACCAGCATTGGAAGGACACGAAGGTGGTATTGGCGTCCGATGTGACGGCGACGCCGCTGGCGGGCAAGTGGCAGGGGGAGTGGCATTCGGACGATTCGGACTATTACTGGGGGTTGGCCAAGGCGATCATCATTCCGGTGGATACGTCGAAGACGAAGGAGGGGGTGACGGCAACGCGGTACGAGGCGCACATTCAGTTGTGGCACTTTTTCATATTCCCTGAGGAGTTCAAGGTTTACCTGAGCGCGGTCCCCGAGGGTGACAAGATCACCTTCTACGGAGAGCGGGTGATGAACCCGATCGACGGGGTGGCCCGGTATGACGGGTTTTTGGAGGGGGACAAAATCGTGATTGCGTACAATTCAATCAAGGATTACGGGTCGTTTACATTTCGGCGGTTTACGCCGGAGAGCCCGAGCGTGAATGGGCAGGCGTGGGGGCCGTCGAATAATACGCACTGACGAGGGAAGTCGGGAGGCCTGTGCTGCGGTGCGGGCCTCTCTGGTAATTGGTAATTAGTAATTAGTAATTGGTAATTGGGTGGTCTGGGGATTTGCGCGCGATGAGCGCGCGGGGCTTTGCGCGGTTCTTGGGGGCGGGTATGGTTGGGGAATGAATATTGTGTTGATCGGGTATCGTGGGAGCGGGAAGACGACGATCGGGCGGGCGCTGGCGCGGCGGCTGGGGTGGGGGTTTGTGGATACGGATGTGGAGATCGTGGGGCGGGCGGGCATGACGATCAAGGAGATTTTTGAGCGGGAGGGAGAGGCGGGATTTCGCGATCGGGAATCGGCGGTGGTGCGGGATGTGGCGGCGGGGGGGGGGCGGGGGGGGACGGGGCGACCGGAGGAAGGGGGGCTGGTGGTGGCGGCGGGAGGGGGTGCGGTGCTGCGGCCGGAGAATGTGGCGGCGCTCAAGGCGACAGGCAAGGTGGTGTGGCTCAAGGCGCCGGTGGAGGTGCTCCACGAGCGGATTTGCGCGGATGCGGCGACGGCGGCGATGCGGCCTAACCTCACGGCTGCCGGGGGGTTAGAAGAGGTGCGGGCGCTCTTGGCGGTGCGCGAGGAGGCGTATCGGGGGGCGGCGGATGAGGTGCTGGAGGTGGGAGGGTTGGGGATGGAGGATGCGGTGCGCATTCTGGCGGAAAACTTGAAGCATAAAACCTAAAACACAAAACACGAAACAAGAAACGAGGACGGGCGGGAAGGAGGATTGTCGCAAAACGGTAAAGATTGTAGGGGTATGGGGATTTGGGGGATATGGACTGATGAGAATGGGTGGGGGGGGACGATAACGAGGGGAGGTGATTGTGTGCGGAGGCGGCATGGAGCCGCCGGCAATCACGGGTCCAAGGCGTTCATGGAAGGAACTGTCTATGGTAGCTCCGGCCGAGGGTCACGAGGCGGCGCGGGAGTCGGGACATGCGGTGAAGGTGCTGGATTTGCTGACGAACCGGTATCACGTGGGGCTGCTGGAGGCGGCCTGGGAGGCGGGCATGCGTGTGGAGTTGCCGGCGACGGCGCGGTTTCAGGCGGGGCAGCGGGTGCGGTTTGTGGTGGCGGGCGGGGAGGGAGTCGTGAGCAAGGGATCGATGAAGCGGGCGACGGTGAGCGGGATGAGCGGGGGCGGGGTTGCAGAGCGGGTGCGAGTGGAGTTGGTGGTGAATGGGGAATAGTGAAGGGGGGGAGTTGGTAACTGGTAATTGGTACTTGGGCGCGCGGTGGGGTGAGAATTGGGGGGTCTGTTTTTGT
>DASZZD010000077.1:0-6878 GCA_035545015.1 Phycisphaerae bacterium | reverse complement strand
GGGGCAGGGGGTTGTGGGGAAGGCGCGCGAGGGGGTCGGCCGGTTTTGGCGGCTGGTCGGGATCGGGGAGCTGGCGTGCGGGATCGGGCATAGGGAGGATTTTCGTGCAAGTGGGGGATTGGTTCAATTGGTGAAATTGGGGAATGGGAGGGCGAGGGTGCGTGGGGGCGAGGGCAAGGCGCTCAAGTTGGGGGGCAAGGCGCTCATTTTTTTGACTTTTGCTGGTTTTCATAAGGTGGGGTTGTTTGGGGGTTTGGGCTTGCTGAAGGGCAAGGTGCTCAAGGCGCTCATTGGGTTTTGCGGTGCGCGGGAGGGGGTTGGGGCGTGAAGTCGTTAAGTCGTCAAGTCGGGGGGTGATGGGGGCGCGTTGGCGGTGGGGTTTGCGCAGGTGCGCAAATTTTCGGGGGTGCGAAAGTTTTGTAAGAGGTTGGAGTTTTGTGGGTTGTGGGTGTTGGGGGGAGAGGTGCGCAAGATGCTCATGGTTTTTTGCGCGCGCGGGGCGGCGGGGGCGGGTGGGGGATTTTTGGGGGTTGGCGGCGCGTGTGGGCATTGGATTCCCTCCCCGGTTGGTGCATCGGCTAAGAGTAAACGTAGGGGAGGGGGGGAGGGTTCCGGAAAAGTTTGGATTTTGTTTGGCATGGGATGTGCTGGAACGGATTGCGCAAGGATTTGGGGGAGGAATAGTGGAGAGGTTTTGCTGGTGAGAGGAGACGTTTGCGAGGGATAATGGAGGGCGTGCGGCGCGGGGAGGAATGCTCTCCGGATAGCGGCGCAGGAGAGCCAGAGTTATGTCCACGCGGTGGCTTGCGATACTGATGGCCGTTGCAATGCTGGGGTTGTCGTCCTGCGGCGCGCGCCGCGAATCGGGTCCTGCGGTCCCCGGCAGCCAAGCGAGCGCCGATTGGCGCGATGTCGTCTTTCGCCTGGATGATGCGCGATGGTCGGAAGATCAGCGGCGCGCGATTCGCGCGGCGATGAAGGCGGTCATTGGAACGGATCAGCCGAGCGCGAGCGAGGCGGATCGGCTGCACTTCTCGTGTAGCGAATCAGCAGACGGCTGGTCGTTGACGGTCTGGGAGTTCGGGCCGAATGAGGTGCCGGCGCTGGGTGGGTTCACGGGTGTGACGCTCAACCGTGACTTCAGTGTGCGGAGCGTTATGGGGGGCGCTTGAGTGCCGCCGGGGCAGGCGTGGGCATAAATCCGCCGCTGCGCTGGACGGCAGCCGCGGAGCGGCTACTGTGGTGACGGCCTCGGCCAGTGAAGGGCCCTACGTTTATGATCATAGACATCCCTGCCGACGTCTCAAGGCTCATCGATGGTTGGTGTGATCGCCGCGCACTTCGACCACTTCGAATCATACTTCCGTCATGGCCACCTTCGAACGGCGTTACGGACGAGTGGCACCACGTGTGGGCGGCGATGAGGCATTTGCGAGCCACGTGTCGCGATGACCTGGCCCAACACGGAGAAAGCGAGGCGGTAAATCATGTGATCTCTGAGCTTTCCCTACGATTGTTTCCTCAAGGAGAAGTGGGTCGGATCGAAGAAGCGGCTGAAAAGTTGATCGCCGCCATGTTCGGAAACTAGCAGGCACAACCACCCGCTACTATGCACCGGGCCGCATCGCGGTAAAACGATTTTGTGGTGCGAGTGGTTGTCACGTGCGTCGCGTTGCCGGCCACAGAATTAGATTTGTTCGTCGTCTGGAAGCAGGGATGTCCGACGAATGTCTACTGGCGCGGTTTGTCGAATCGTTCGGAAGGTTCGAGGAGTTGCTGACGCTGGAGTCGGTGCCGCCGGAGTTGGACGGCGGCACGGACAGCCGCCGTTGCGTTGGAGGGAGGCGGTCGTATAAATCACTTGTGGCTGGGCGTCGTGCCGTGCCTTTTAACTCTCGTTTGGAATTTCGTCATGGCTGTCGATGCTCATGTTGAAGTATCGTTTGATGGCGAGACGATGATCGAGTTTCCCTCGGAACGGGTGACGGCGAGCGCATTGGTCACGCGGGTGGGTGAGGATCTGTATCGGTTGGAAGCGGTTCCGATGGTCGAATCTGCGGGTTTTCGCAATTTGATTGAGGCGGACCGGGTGGACGAGAAGAAGCTTCGGTTCCGACGTGTAGTCCAGAAGCCGAATTGGCGTGTGTTTGATTTACTTCTTGCACGAGGTTCGTTCGAGAGCGAGAAGATTCAGAAAGTGCTTCGCCATGTTGAGGAGGTTGGCGGGCATTGGGAGCGAGTGTTTGGCGGGTTGCTATTCATCTGTCTTTCGCCGGATGTGGCGTGGGATCCCACGGTAGATGTGATAGGAAGGCAAGACGATGTGGTGGATCAAACTGGCGGGCGCTGAGGCTTGGTGCGAGGTGAATCGCCGCAGGCGGTGCGGGACAGGACCGTATTGCGCTTTCCTGGTAAAGTGAAGGCAGCCGGCGCGGCGATCGAACTGATTCACTCATTGCTTGGTGGTGCTCGTGACATTCGAAGAGGCGCAACACGTCCTTGTTGATGGAGGGTGTGCGGAGATTGAGAGGGGGATGACGGAGGAGGAGTTCTCGCGTGTGGAGCGACAATTCGGGTTCAGGTTTCCGCCGGACTTGCGGACATTTCTCGCGGCAGGGTTGCCGGTGTCGCGTGGATGGGTGGATTGGCGAAGGATCGATGAAGCGGCCATCCGCGGGCGGCTTGACTGGCCGTTGGAAGGCATTTGTTTTGATATCGAGCACAACAGGTTTTGGCTTCAGGAGTGGGGTGAGCGACCGTCGAAGCTAGAGGCTGCTTTCGATGTGGCACGGCGCGCGGTACGTGCGGCACCGGTGCTAATTCCGATTTGTGGCCACCGGTACATTCCGGTAGAGCCGTGCGAGGAAGGGAATCCGATATTCTCAATTTATCAGACGGACATCATCTACTATGGGGCGGATCTGATGGACTATCTGCACAATGAGTTTGGCTATTATTTCGGGAGAGCGGCGTATGCGATTACAAAGACTCCGCGGCGCGTGCCGTTTTGGGCGCGGCTGGTGGAGGAAAATGGTGGGGTTTGCTAGTAAGGGGAGGCGCGTGCGAGGGATAATGGATGGCGTGCGGCGCGGGAAGGAGATGTTCTCCGGGTAGCGGCGCAGGAGAATCAGAGTTGTGCGCGGGGCGATCCGATGCGTTGGCGGTACCCGGTCATTTTGTTCGCGGTGTCTGTTGGATTTTTCGTTGCCGGATTGGCGTACGGGGTCGTTATGGTGGGAGTGCCCACGCAGGATCCGACGCCTGCGCTTGCCGCCGTGGAAGCTGGCGCGGCAAGCATTTCGGGTTGGGGAATGGGTGCCGGCGCGTGTCTGTTTCTCGCGTCGCTAGCGTGGTTCGCGGTGCTCTGGATCGCGAAGCTTGTGCGGCGGACGAGTGTCGTATAACCAAACCCCGCACTGGACCGGGACCGCGTCGGAGGTTCTGGTAAACTGAAAGTCGGTCGGTGCGGTGCCGGTCATTGAACGTTGATCCGTTCGTCGTTTGGGAGCGGCGATGTCCGACGAATGTCTATTGGCGCGGTTTGTCGAATCGTTCGGAAGGTTCGAGGAGTTGCTGGCGCTGGAGTCGGCGCCGGCGGAGTTGGATGGTGGTCCGGATCCCGGGGACGGCTATCGGCGGTGGAAGCCTGTTGCGGTCAGGACGGAGGTGGGGGCTTTGGAAGGGTTTTACGCGAGGATTCCGGGGCCTTTGCCGGCGTTGTTCGAGAAGCTCGCTTTGAGTTATCGCTGGCTAGAAGTGTACCTGGACGATGATGTGAGGCTGCTGGCGAATCCGCCGGGGGCGGGGCTTGGCGGGCTTGCGGAGAACATGGCGGCCGATCCCGTTTTGAGGAATGTGCTGTTTCCGCTTGGACTGGTCCCCTTCGGCAGGGCGGGCGGGAGCTATGATCCGCTGTGTTTTGACCTTAGCGGCCGCGTTGGCGAGGGGGATTGTCGCGTCGTGCGCGTGGAACATGAATCGGTGTTGTGCAATGAGCGCGTGGGTGAGACCTGGATGGTGGCGGAGTCGTTTCGGTTACTGGTGGGGTCGTTTGTTGATGGGGAAAGAGCGGCTGGGTGCGGCGGATAACCACTCGCTGCAAAGGACCGCCGGGCGGAAGGTCCTTTTTGTTTGACAACGCCGTTTGAGGCGGCGCGTTGCGACAAGGCGGGCGGGGGAATTTGCTGGTGGAGGGGGCGAGGTGAGGATAATTTAGCGGGTGCGGCGCAGGCGGGGGTTATTTTTCGGGCGGCGGCGCGAGAGAATCAGCGCGATACGGGGTTAGGTTGGAGGATTTATGGAACATGGAATTGCGGAGCCGTCGGCGGCAATCCGGATTGATTACGTGGAGTTTTCGGTGACGGACGTCCAAGCTGCCAAGCGCTTTTACGGGGGTGCCTTCGGCTGGACGTTCGAAGATTATGGTGAGGGCTACGCGGCCTTCAGTTGCGGCAATCTCACTGGCGGGTTCGCCAAAGCTGATGCGGTGCAGCGGGGCGGGGCGCTGGTCGTGCTGTACGCAAAGGACCTGATGGAGATGGAGGAGCGGATCACGGCGGCGGGCGGGCGAGTGGTGCGTCCGGCGTTCGCATTTCCCGGTGGACGGCGGTTCCATTTCACGGATCCGAGCGGAAATGAGTTGGCGGTCTGGTCGGACAAGTGATGGGCGGTCGCAATGAGCCGCCGTTGGGGGACGACATCGGGGATGTGCGTCGCGGGCGGGAGATGCCGATGAACTGGTGGGAGATCCATGGTGGAATGATGGGTTGGTCCCCATTTTTCGGAAGGGGTGTTGGATCCCTTCCGAAAACGCGCCTGCCGAGGGCAGGCGGCTAAGCGGTGGTGCGGGGCGGTTGTTATGGTTGGGGTGACGCGTATGGCTAATGGGCGGCCTGAGGAAGATCGCTATTGAGCGTGATGATCAGGATGCCTGCGGGCCGACATGGCGTGGCGCCCATGGCATGGGGTTTATGTACAATGCGGTGGCGTGTTGTTTGTTGTTGAGGAGATGCGAATGGCGCGTCGGAAGATTGAGGGTGGTGGTTGGAAACGTATCGTTGGGGCCCGGTGGGGGTTGGCTTTAGTGGTTGTGGGGGTCTTGGGAGCGGGGCGGGTATTTGCGCAGGAGCCGGGTTATGCGCGGGCGGAGCGGGTGGATGCGGTAGTGCGGGGGGAGATTCAACGGCAGGAGGTGGTAGGGATGGCGGTGGTGGTGATTGATGGGGGGAAGATTGCGTGGAGCAAGGGATACGGGTTTGAGGATCGGGAGAAACAGGTGGCAGTGGATCCAGCGGTGACGCAGTTTCGGTGGGCGTCAATTTGCAAATCGGTGACGGCGGTGGCGGCGATGCAGTTGGTGGAGAAGGGGGCGTTGGATTTGGATGCGGATGTAAGGAAGTATGTGCCGGAGTTTCCGGAGAAGGGGGTGAAGATCACGGCGCGGGAGTTGTTGTGTCATCAGGGGGGGATACCGCACACGGGGACAAACGGGGGGAAGATCGTGCGGACGGAGAAGACGTACGTGGAGCCGCACCCATTTGCGGATGTGGTGACGGCGTTGGACATGTTCAAAGAGTCGCCGCTGGTGGACGTGCCGGGGACGAGGTATTTTTATTCGACGCCGGGGTATGTGCTGCTGAGCGCGGTGGTGCAGCGGGCGGGGAAGGAGCGGTATGCGGACCAGGTGGAGGAGCGGATTGCGGCGCCGCTAGGGATGGCGGATTTTCGGCCGGATTACGAGTGGGTGGAGATCGCGCACCGGGCGGCGGGGTATATGCGGGTGGAGGGGAAGGTGGAGCGGCGGACGAACGAGGATGATGTGACGTGGAAGCTGGGGGCGGGCGGGTATACGTCTCCGGCGATGGATTTGGCGCGGTTTGGGGTGGGGCTGCTGGGGGGGAAGCTGGTGTCCGCGGAGACGGAGCGGGAGATGTGGACGGTGAATAAGCCGAAGGATCCGGCGGGTGCGGATCCGTATGGGTACGGGTTTTTCATCGTGCATATGCCGGACGGGAGGACGCTGGTGGGGCATGATGGGAGCCAGCAGCGGGCGAAGACGGCGTTGCTCTTGGATCCGGAGGCAAAGAAGGGGGTGGCGTTGATGACGAATTCGGAGTATGCGGATGCGATGAAGATGGCGATGATGGTGATGGAAGAGATCAAATAGTGAATGGTGGATAGTGAATAGTAAATGATAAGTGGTCATTGCGGTGTGTGCGGTTTTTTGACAAGGAGATAGTGATGGCGGCGAAGAAGGCGGCGGGTAAGGCGGGTGGGGCGAAGAAGGGTGGGGGCGCGGCGGGGTTTTCGGCGGAGGAGAAGGCGGCGATGAAGGAATATCTGCGGGAGAAGAGGGGCGGATCGAAGGGGGATGGGGAGGCGGACGTGTTGGCGAAGATTGCGGGGATGGCGGAGGGGGATCGGCAGATGGCGGAGCGGGTGCATGCGGTGGTGCGTGCGGCGGCGCCGGGGCTTGTGCCGCGGACGTGGTATGGGATGCCGGCGTATTCGCGGGATGGGAACGTGGTGTGCTTTTTTCAGAATGCGGGGAAGTTCAAGGCGCGGTATTCGACGCTGGGGTTCAGCGACAAGGCGAAGCTGGATGAGGGGGCGATGTGGGCGACGAGTTTTGCGATCGTGGAGTGGAATGCGGAGGTGGAGGGGAGGGTGAGGGAGCTGGTGAGGCGGGCGGCGGGGGAGTGAGTAATTGGTAATTGGTAATTGGTAATTGAGTAATTGGGACTTCGCGGCGGGTTGGATGTCAAGGACGGTTTTAGATATTTCGGAGTGATTGTTTGTAATCACAGAGGACACAGAGGGCACAGAGACGACGACGAGGCGGGGGTTGAGGGTGGGGATCAGGGGGTGGGGTTGGGGGG
>DASZZD010000076.1:0-2562 GCA_035545015.1 Phycisphaerae bacterium | reverse complement strand
ACACGTGCTGGGCTATTATCCCGCGCAACCGGCTTCCTGTTTTCTCCCAAAAGGCAAGAGGACCCTCGGGCAGGGAGCGTCTCGCCCTATGGGGGGGGGGGAAAACGCCATCGCCGGCTTTCATCCCCATCTCTGTGGTTTTTTGATTCCCGCTTCGCCGCGCCGTGCCTTTCGTGGCCACGGCCCTCAATTCTCCGTGATCTCCACCGGCAACTTCACCATCGCCCGCTTGTCGCTCGTCCGATCCGTCACGCTCATCCGCAAAATGTAATGCCCCGCCGCCAGCGTCTCCGGCAGCGTCAACTTCTTCACCATGTAAAAATCCTTCCGCTGGTTCAGCGACCGATCTTCCACTTCTTCGGCGCTCGGACGCCACACCAGCAGCCCGTCTTCGGTGATCAGCGATTCCTGCTGCGCCAGCCGCGTCTCATACCACCCATCCTTGTCCTTCTCCGACGCAAAATTCGCTACTTCACAATAAATAATCACCGAATGCCTCCGCCCCGCCTCAAACTTCGGCTCCACTTTCGTATACACCCCGAACGAATCCACCCGGCTCGCCAGCACCAGCTTCGGTAACGACAAATCCGCCGTGCTCGCCCACTTCTTCGCCGCCTCGATCAAGGGCCCCGCGCGATCCGCCAGCGTCGCACCCGGCGCAATGTCCGCCATCTTGTCCAACGCCCCCAGCAAATCCCCCACCACCTCCTGATCCGTCGCCTCCAGACCCGACAGGTCCGCCGCCCCCTGTGGCCCATCCAACAACGCCATCGCCAACGCCCCCTCAATGCCCCGACCCGCCGCGCGCTTCCTCACCACCGCCAACGCCTGCTCATACGTCGGCTCCACCGCCGCCGCCGGCGCCGCCGCCGCTCCCACCGTCTCCCCCGCCGGCCGCGACCACTCCATCCCCGCCCCGCGCACCTCTTCCCCTCCGCCAGCCTGCGCCGCCCGACCCGCTTTCAATCCCACAATCCCTCCCACCGCTTCTTCCGCACCGGGCATCCCGGGCCCCCCCCCCGCCAGCGCCGCCAGCCGCGACAATTCCGCCAACGCCTCCGCGCCTCCCTCCACACCCACCGCCGGCCAACGCATCACCACCCCCTCCGGCACCAGCTCCGCCGGCGCCCCCCGACGCCGCTCCACCGCCACCGCCACCGGCCCCGCCGCCCGCACGTTCGGATCCTCCGCCGACCCCGCCTTGATAATCTTCGGACCCTTCCCCCCGCCATCCGGCAGCGAATCCGCAAACTGCTGCACCTGCTGCTGTACCTGCGTCTCCGAATGCGCCCCCACCGCCGGCTTCTGCCCCCCCACCGCGCAGCCTCCCAGCCCGATCGCCGCCGCTGTCCCCGCCACCGGCAACACACGCCTCCCAAACCGGCTGAAACCCCCCGCCGTCTTGGGCAACGCCGGCGGCACCAACGCCTTCCGCGCGACCACTTGCCCCCGCGCGCCCGCACCCCGCGCCCCATCCTCATCTCTCTTATGCCCGGCTTCCATCGCGTCCGCTCCTTCCTGGAGTCTCTCGGGCCTCTCACAGCCCTCTCGCCCATCCTGGGCCTCTACGCTCTACCTATTACTCGCCCGCCACGCCCCCCGCGCACAGTTCCACTACGAATTTTTCCAAATTCCGCCGCGGCTCCCCAAGACTCGACTTGTTCGCCAAATCCATCCGCAACATCGCTTCGCTCCACCGCGCCGCGCCTCCCAACCCCCACTCCCGCGCCAAACTCAACACCTTCTGCGCCCTTTCCGGCGGCCACAACCGCAGCTCTTTCCCAATCACCGCGTCCGGCAAACGCTTCTCCACGAGCTCCCGCGCCCGCAGCACCTGGTTCACCCACGAAAACACCGCCCCCGTCGCCGTGTATTCAATCTTCGGATCCATTGACCACAATTCATCAATTTTTTTCAGCGCCCCCCCCGCATCCCGCGCCCCAAGCGCATTCACCAAATCCCAAATCTGCTGCTCATGCTGAAACCCCACCAACGCCTCCACCGCCTTCACCCCGATCACCCCCGCCTCCGGCTCATACAGCGACAGCTTCGCCAATTCATTGTCCAGCCGCTGCAAATCCCCCCCAATCAGCTCCGCCAGCCGCTCCGCCGCCCGCGGCTCCATCCCCTTCCCATACGCCTCCTTCGCCCGCTTCACCGCCCACCCCGCCGCCTGATACTCCTTGATCGGCTCCGCCCACTTCACCCACCCCATCTTGTCCAACGCCTTGTGCAGCCGCGTCGTCTTCAACCAGCTATTCACCACCAGCACCAGCGTCGACCCCTCCACCGGCGATTCCAAATACCCCTCCAGCATCTCCCGCGGCGTCATCCGCCCATCATCCTCCTCCCCCTCCCCCTTCTTAAACAACGCATCCGCCCCATCCACCACCACCACCTTCTTCGGCGCAAACATCGACGGCGTACGCACCTCATCCAATATCACCGCCATCGCCCCACTCCCCAACGCCCCCCCCGGCCCCGCATCCAACCGCACCCACCCCATCCCCGGATCCTCCCCCCCAAACACCGCCTCCCGCAACTCCCCCAAAACCTGATTCC
>DASZZD010000075.1:0-19249 GCA_035545015.1 Phycisphaerae bacterium | reverse complement strand
ATGGAGCATTTTGCGGGTGCTGGGGCGGGAGCAGTGGGTGGCGCGCAGGGCGGAGGAGTATGTGGAGATTGCGGTGCGGCTGGCGGGGGATCTGGCGGGGCTGGCCGAGGAGCGGCGGACGCTGCGGGAGCGGATGCGGGGGTCGGCGTTGACGGATGTGGGGGCGTTTGCGCGGGATATTGAGGGGGCGTATCGGGGGCTGTGGCGGGAATGGTGCGAATAAATGGCCACGAAGAACACGAAGGCCACGAAAGGACGACGGGAAGTATCCACAAATTTACACAAATGTTCACAAATAATTTGGGCTTTCATGCGGGCGGGCGGGGAATGCGGCGATCTTTTTTTTGAGAGATGGGGTTGATCTTTACCGGTGGGGAGGTGGATTGGGCGCGGCGCATTTGTGGGGATTTGTGTGGATTTGTGGATGGTTCCGTGGTCAGCCGTTGGTGAGCCAGGTGAGTTGGTCGGGGGTGAGGGTGATGGCGGCGGCGTCGAGGGATTCCTGGAGGTGCTGGGGGGTTTCGTTGCCGAGGATGGGGATGGCGGGGAAGGGTTGGTTGCGGACGAAGGCGAGGGCGATTTGGGCGGGGGTGACGCGGAGCTTTCCGGCGAGTTCCTTGGCGCGTGCGAGGCGGGCGCGGGAGGTGGGGTTGTCGAAGGCTTTGGCGCCTTTCTGGCCGTTGGAGGCGAAGTAGCCCTGGGCGGCGGGGGTGTAGCAGAAAGCGGGCATGCCGGTGTGCTGGTGCCAGGCGAGATCGGCGTCGCGAAGGAAACGATTGGCGGGTTCGGAGGTGGGCTCGGGGGCGTTGGGATGGGCGAGGCTGAATTCGGGCTGGGAAGCGACGAAGCCCATTTTTTCGGCGCCGGGGTGGGACAGGCCGGCGGCGTAGCGGTTGGCTTCGTCCATGCGAGCGGTGGACCAGTTGCTGGCGCCGAAGTAGCGGATTTGTCCGTCGGCGACGGCGTCGTTGAGGGCGTCGATGATTTCGGCAACGGGGACGCGCGGGTCGTCGCGGTGGAGAAAGTAGAGATCGATGGTGTCGACGGCGAGGCGCTGGAGGCTTTCGCGGAGGTCCTGGCGGACGAGGGCGGGATCCATGTAGCGGTCGGGGCGGGAATAGCCTTCAAAGGTGGGGTGGCCGCCCTTGGAGACGAGGACGATCTGGCGGCGGTCGTTGCGCGCGGCGAGGAGCTGGGCGATGGAGCGTTCGCTGGCGCCGTTGCCGTTGGGAAGCCAGGAGGCGTAGACGTGGGCGGTGTCGAGGACGTTTCCGCCGGCGGCGCGGTAGAGGTCGTAGAGTTGGGTGACGGTGGGTTGGGGGGTGCGGCTGCCCCAGGGGGCGGTGCCGAGGGCGAATTCGGAGACACGGAGGGAGGTGCCGGGGATGAGGAGTTTTTTGAGCATAGATAGAGAAGCATACCGCGGGAATCTGGAGGCTCAAGGGAGTTTTCGCGATGACGGGATAATGGATGGGGTGTGCTTGGGGTGGGGGAGAGCGGCTGTGCAGAGCACAAGGGGTCGTAAGAAATTAGAGTTGCGGGAAAGGGGGTTTGGAGGTTATCAGTCGTTTTTGGGGAACGGGTTTGGTAAAATAGCGGACCTCACTTTGCATTATTTCCTGGAACGCGAATGCGCATTGATCCTCGATTTCTGGTTGAGAGCGGCTCGGAAATTTACACCGGGGCGGAGTTGCTGCTGAAGGGGTGCCTGGAGACGCCCGGGGGGGTGGGGTTGTTGACGGGGTATCCGGGGAGCCCGGTGGCGGGATTTTTCGATGCGTGCCACGACATTGCGGGGCTGCTGGCGGAGAAGGGCGTTGCGGCGAAGATGGCGAACAACGAGGCGCTGTCGGTGGCGATGATCAACGGCGCGCAGATGGTGGGGGTGAAGGGGATCGCGGTGTTCAAGAGCGTGGGGCTGCATGTGGCGGCGGATGCGCTGTCGCTGGGGAACCTGGCGGGGGTGCCGTTTGAGACGGGCGGTGCGGTGATCGTGAGCGGAGACGATCCGTGGAGCGAATCGACGCAGGTGCCTGCGGACTCGCGGTTTTTGTTCGAGCACATGCGGGTGCCGGTGCTGGAGCCGAGCAATTCGCAGGAGTTGAAGGACTGGGTGGGGCATGCGTTTGATTTGAGCGTGCATGCGAAGCTGTATGTGGGGCTGGGGGTGACGGTGATGCTGGCGGATGGCGGGGGGACGGTGGAGTGCCGGCCGAACCAGTGGCCGGCGATATCGACGAAGCAGCAGGTGGCGGTGGACACGACGAAGATTCCGGTGGAGCAGACGGTGCTGCTGCCGCCGCGGACGTGGAAGCAGGAATTGACGTTTGAGGACCGGTTCAAGCTGTTGTTGAAGCGGTGCCGGGATCTGGGGCTGAACCGGATTTTGTATCCGATCGAGCGGAGTTGGCGCGGGGGGCGTTGCCAGCGTGCGCCGATCGGTTTTGTGTCGAGCGGGCCATCGTTTGCGATGCTGTGCGATGCGTTGCGGGAGATGGGGCTGCTGGGGGAATTTCCGATGTTGAAGCTGGCGTTGTCGTATCCAGTGGATATGGGGCTGGTGGATGAGATCGGGGGGATGTGCGAGCGGCTGGTGGTGGTGGAGGAGCGGCGGAGCTTTATCGAGAAGCAGATCGCGGAGCACCTGGGATTGCTGCGGCAGAACGGGGGGCAGCAGAACGGGAGCGCGGAGACGCAGTTGTGGGGCAAGCAGTTTCCGGGTGGGCGTCCGGGAATACCGAGCACGCGCGGGCTGCATCCGTCGCTTTTGATTCAAAAATTGACGGAGCTGCTGCGCGACACGCCGGGGATGCCGCACGAACTGGCGAATGGGCGGCTGTCGGAGGAGCTGGACACGATCGAGAAGGCGGGGCGGTTCGGGATGGTGGTGCCGGTGCGAACGCCGGCGTATTGCCCGGGCTGTCCGCACCGGGATTCGTCGAGCGCGCTGCTGGAAATCCGGCAGAAGCTGCTGGATCCGCAGTACATGCAGACGACGTACGGGAAGTCGCCGACGGATCTGGTGGCGCACGGGGATACGGGCTGCTACACGATGATGATGTTCGAGCCCAACAAGCCGCTGATGCATAATTACAGCGGGATGGGGCTGGGCGGGGCGACGGGGGCGGGGGCGGATCCGTTTATTACCAACAAGCAAATCGTGTTCATGGGGGATGGGACATTTTTCCATTCGGGGCAGGTGGCGATCGCCAACGCGATCACGCAGCAGCAGGACATCACGTTCATCATTCTGGAGAACCGGACGACGGCGATGACGGGTCACCAGCCGAACCCGACGCTGGAAGAAGACATCATGGGGAACAAGATTTTGTCGCACGATATTGAGCGGATCGTGCGGAGCCTGATTCCGGACGCGGCGGGGCCGCTGGGAATGAACGCGCGGGAGACGAAGGAAGTGCCGCGGGCGCGGGTGATCCGGATGAACCCGGCGAGCCGGGACGATTACAAGAACATGCTGGAGAAGGTGATTCTGGAGGACGGGGTCAAGATCGTGATTGCCGACAAGGAGTGCGGGATCACGTTCCATCGGCGCCGGCGGCGTGCGGAGCAGGCGGAGAAGAAGGAAGTGGGGTTCGTGCGGGAAAAGACGTATATGAACGTGTCGGAGGAGGTGTGCGAATACTGCCTGGAGTGCACGAACCAGACGGGGTGCCCGGGGCTGAAGCACGTGGAGACGGATTACGGCAAGAAGATGCAGACGGACTTCACGGCATGCGTGAACGACGGGGCGTGCGCGCGGATCGACGCATGTCCGAGCTTTGAGCAGGTGATCGTGACGCGCAAGAGGCCGCCGCGCTTGCCGGATGAAGTGGTGGATTTGCAGGGGATGCCCGAGCCGCCGTCGGTGATGGGGGATGTGTGGGCGAAGAACGACGTGTGGCGGTGCTACATGGCGGGGGTGGGGGGCATGGGGATCGGGGTGGCGGGGGACATCCTGGTGCGGGCGGCGCACAAGGACGGGCTGTACGTGGGATTCATCGACAAGAAGGGGCTGGCGATCCGGAACGGGGGTGTATTCTCGCAGATTCAGTTGAGCAAGCATCCGATCGCGGGCTCGCCGGTGATGCCGTGGGGCAAGGCGGATCTGCTGATCGGCGTGGATGCGCTGGAGGCGGCGCGTGCGTGCTCGCCGACGGATGTGCTGCGGGTGGCGAGTCCGAAGTTCACGCACGCGGTGGTGAACACGGGCAAGACGCCGACGATTCTGACGCTGATGGGGCGCGACGATTTTGAGCCGGAGGAGCTAGCGGGGATCATCAAGAGCCAATGCAAGCCGGGGCAGTTTTTCTCGTTCAACGTGGGGGATTTGTGCGAGCGGCTGCTGGATTCGAAGCTGTATGCGAACATCATGATGCTGGGGGTGGCGTATCAGTTGGGGTTCATTCCGCTGTCGTACAAGAGTTTGACGCTGGCGATCCGGCATGCGGTGGGGCGGGAGTTCGAGCGGAACTATCGCGCGTTCAACATCGGGCGGAAGATCGTGCTGCGGCCGGATTTGTTCGGCGTGGGGATGCGCAAGGAAGTGGAATCCGCGGAGCAGGCGCTGGAGCGGAAGGCGAACATTTTGAAGGTGAGCAGCATCTGGGGGAAGAAGAACGCGGAGGAGTACAAGAAGATTTGCCGGGAGACGCTGACGCAGATGCCGGGGCTGGATGAAGGATCGCGGCGTGATTACGTGATCCGGCTGTTCGACGCGGTGCAGTGGGGGACGCTGAAATACGGGCGGCAGTATGCGTCGCGGATCGTGAAGACCTATGCGCAGGACACGCCGGAGCGGAATTTCGCGGTGACGCGGGCGGTCATCTGGAACCTGGCGAAGGTGATGATGATCAAGGATGAAGTGTACGTGTCGATGCTGTACACCAGCCCGGAGAAGTACAAGCGGGACCGGCGGCGGTTCAACGTGAACCCGGCGAACGGGGACAAGATCACGTATGTGCATTTGAACCGTCCGGAGTTCGTGCTGGGCGGGAAGCACGTGAAGTTCCACTGGAAGAGCCGGGACTGGCAGGTGCGGGTGCTGCGGCACTGCCGGTGGCTGCGTGCGATTTTGCCGTCGTGGCATGCGAAGGAGAAGACGTTTCGGGAGTGGTACACGGGGCTGGTGGATGCGTGCGATCTGCATGCGCCGCACGATGCGCAGAAGTATTCGCTGTGGCTGGAGATTTTCAAATCGCCGGAGCCGGTGACGGGGTTCCGCGATGTGCGCTATCCGAAGCAGGAAGCGGCGATGCAGCGCGTGGCGGAGTTGCGGCACGCTTTGGAGAACGGGGGGAGCGATCCGCGTTCGCGCATGAACCGGACGGTGAGCTTGACAGGGCAGGTGATGGGGACGTTCAGGGGGAATTGAGAATTGCCGATTGCCGATTGCCCATTGCCCATTGCCCATTGAGAAGGGTGCGTCCCCTCAATTGGCAAGGAGCAATTTGGCAATGGGCAATGGTTTTCAGTCTGCTTCGAGGATGATGGTGTCGTACATGAGGCCGTGCCAGCGGCCGCCGTTCTGGGTCATGTCGAGGCGGACGGTGTTCTGGCCTTGCTTGAGGAGGTTTCCGGGGAAGGTGATGGTCTGGAGGTGGTAGACGCCGGAGCGGTTGGAGGAGCGGTAGGTGGCGGAGTCGTTGGGCGGGGCGATGGGCTGGCCGACTTTCTGGCCGTTGACTTCGGGCTGCATGCGTGGTCCGCCGCCGCCGCCGGCAATGGCGATAGTGAGGTAGGCGTTGGCGCCGACGGGTTTGGCGAGGTCGAAGTTGATGTCCCAATGGCCGACCTTGCCCTGGGCGAAGTACCAGTCGTCGTCGTCTTTGCTTTTGCCGATGGTGAAGGTGAGGTCGGCGGGGACTTGTTCGATCCATTTGACGTTGCGGGGCTGGTCGCCGAACTTGAATTCCTGGGCGAGGCGGTCGGATTTTCCGATCTGCCAGAGGAACTGGTTGTGTTTGGTGGTTTTCCAGTCGACGGCGCCGAGGTCCATCGTGCCTTGGCCGTCCTTGACGGTGATGCCGTCTTTTTCGAGTGCGTCGGTGATGGAACCTTCGCGCGGCCAGGCGTAGAGGGCGTAGCTGCCGGCGCGGACGTGGGGGAGGGTGAAGTTCCCGTTTTCGTCGGCCTTGGTGTAGAAGATGAAATCGCCGCTCTGGCGGTAGACATCATCGCCGGGCTTGGCGAGGCAGACCCAGGCGTTGGCGGCGGTCTGATGTTCGCCGGGATCGGTGAGGTGGAGCTTTCCGGTGACGGTGGTGCGCTGGGTGGGATAGAGCGGTTCATCGACCCACTGGTAGGGCCACTTGGCTTGTTCGTCGGCGGCCTGGCGTTTGGCGTCGGCGACGAGGGCGTCCTGGGAGGGGGCGTTGTTGAGGTAGACGAGCCAGGGGCCGAACATTTTAGGTTTGCCGGTCGTGGCCGCGCCGCCGCCGCCGAAATGACCGCCGCCGAGGTAATTGAGGATGAGGGCGTCCTGGTGGACGATGAGTTCCTCGCGGTAGGGTCCGCCGGCGTAGTATTCGGTGGAGACGGGGATGAACCACGCGCCGTAGCCGTGGCCGAAGTGACCCCACATGGGAGATTCGCTGAAATAATCGACGTAGTCATATTTCTGGTAGATGGCGCCGTCGGGAAGCTGCCAGGTTTCATCCTGGAGCTTGGGCATTTTTTCGAGGGCGGCGTAGGTGGGCTGGACGCCGACGTGCTCGACGGTCCAGGCGTGATCGAGGATGGAGCGGTCGAAGCGGTACATGGTGCGCATCTCGCCGCCGGCGTTGGGGGTGTTGACGATGGCGTAGGAGTAGATGCCGCTGACGCCGGGGAGCATGACGAAGTGCTCTTCGAGAGCGAGGCGGCCGCGTGCGCCGGCCTGGAGCCCGGGGGCGTCGGCGGGCTTGTCGGAGTAGCCGCCGTTGCCTTTTCCGTCGTCGATGACGGCGAAGTGAACGAAGTCGGGAGCGGCCTTGATGATTTTGATCTGGGTGGCCCAGAGGCGTCCCCGGCTGGCGCCGTATTCGTAGTAGAAGGTGCGGAGGCGATCGACATCGCGCGGGTTGACGCCGTTGAGATTGTGGCCGAGTTCCTCATCGCCTTTTTTGACGGAGGTGGCGCTGAAATCGCCGAGGGAATCCTTGCCGAAGGTAAGCGAGACCAGGCCGTTGGAGATGACGAGGGACTTGATGTCGTCGCATGTGTAATCGCCGGTCTTGGCGGGCTGGCCGTTCATGGTGAGCTGGACGGGATCGGCGGCGCGGGCGGGAGCGGCGGCGAGGAAAGCGGCGGCGGCGAGGAGGAGGGACAAGGTGTGCGACGTTTTCATGCGGCGGGGCTCCTGTTGAAAAGAGTGGAGAGGTGTGAGGGATAAACGCCCGGGCGTGGGAAAACATGCATGTGCGTGGGGGTTTCAGGGCAGGATGAGCATGGCGTCGCCGTAGGAATAGAAGCGGTAATTTTCACGGATGGCCAGGGCGTAGAGGGCGTGGAGGCGGTCGAGGCCGATGAGGGCGGCGACGAGGGCCATGAGGGTGCTGCGCGGGAGATGGAAGTTGGTGATGAGCGCATCGGTGAGGCGGAAATGGAAGCCGGGGATGATTTTGAGGTCGGTGGCGCCGTGGAGGTTCGCGGGCGGGGCGTCGGAGGACAGGATCTGGGGGGCGGTGGTTTCGAGGGTGCGCACGGCGGTGGTGCCGACGACGACGATGCGGTGGCCGGCGGCGCGCTGGCGGCGCAGGGCATGGATGGTGTCGGCGGGCACGGCGTAGGTTTCGGTGTGCATGCGGTGGGCTTCCATGGTGTCGGCCTCGACCGGGAGAAAGGTGCCGAGGCCGACGTCGAGTTCGACCGAAGCGCGGCGAATGCCGAGGGCGTCGATGCGTGCAAGCAGTTGTGGTGTGAAGTGGAGGCCGGCGGTGGGAGCGGCGACGCTGGCTCCGTGGCGGGCGTAGACGGTCTGGTAGTGTTCGCGGTCGAGCGCTTCATCATGGTGGGTGTCGCGGCGCATTTTTTCGATGTAGGGCGGCAGCGGGACGTGGCCGATCCGGGCGAGCACGTCGCGCGCGGGCTCGGTCGGCGACACGGAGACGAGCCACATGCCTTTCTGGTCGGGAAGGCGTTCCTGCAAGGTGAATCGGTAGGGGGGTGAAATGCCGGGCCCACCCTGGGTGACGGGAAAGAGCTGGTCGCCGGGGCGGACTTTTCCGCGCGAGCGCAGGAGCACCTGCCACTGGCCGGGGCGGAGTTCGTGGACGAAGAGTCCGGGGATCGCGGCGCCGGTGGCCTTGCGGAGCTCGAGCCTGGCGGGGAGCACGCGGGTGTCGTTGACGACGAGCAGATCGGTGGGCAGCAGGTACTCGGGCAGATCGGCGAAGCGGCGATGCTCGAGGCGATCGGCGACGCGGTGCAACACCATCAGGCGGCTCTGATCGCGCGGCTCGACGGGATGCGCCGCGATGCGCTCCGGCGGCAGGTGATAATCGAGCTCGCTCATGCGCATCGGCGGCCGCCTCGCGGAGGATGCGTGCAGCGGGGAGGGCCGGCGGCAGCAGTGGTGCGACGTGCGCCGGACGGGAGGTCTGTAGCGGCTGTCGAAGCCAGACGACGGCGGGCTCTGACGAAGGGTCTGATTTTTTCGGACATCGTTACAACCGTTACAGGCAGTGCGTTCGGCGATGAGCGGCAAGACATGATAGAGGGGCGAGTTGCGCGCGATTTTTTTCAGCCGCCGCAACTGCCATGAAGTTTGCAATGCCGCCTGGTGGAGGAATATCCGCCATGGCGATCGACGGTGTCAACACAGCGATGACGGCGCTGCAATTCGCGCGGGTGCTCTCGCGGTCGCGCCATGTGGAAACCAGCGGCAGCGCGTCGTCGGACGCTCCGGGGTCGGGGCGCTATCGGCCCTTGCCGCCGATGGGCGATGGCCGGCGGGAAGGGAACCGGCGGGAGGTGTCGTTGGCGCCGGCGGCGTTTCACTGGTCGTATCGGCCGATAACGCGGAACGGGAAGGCGGGAGCCAAGCGCGTGCCGCAATTCGCCGATAGCTCCTTGTGGTCGGGCGCTTTGAATCACCTGGGATAGCGCGGGCATCGCGCGGGGCAAGCGGCGCCGACCCTCGTGAGGCGCCGGCCGTGAGCACCGCTGAGGTTTACGAAGCCCTGATCGTGGAGCTGGCGCCGCTGGGGCGGGAGGAGTTGCTGCGGCGGCTGGGGGAACTGCACCCGGGATTCCCGCTCGATTTTTCCGAAAGCTTCCTGCAAACCTGCGAGACGGAGCGCCTGCGGCACCTGGTGCTGGCGGCCGCGTGGCAGTGCCGATGCAAGGAACTGCGCAACACCGGCAGTGCGGCGGCGATGGAGGAGGCGGGGGATGAAGTGGGAGCGGGATCCGGGCTGGCGCATGCGGCTCAGTAGTTCACGCGCTTGAGCCCCCAGGAAGCGAGAATCTGTTCCGCGCGATCGAGGCTGATTTCCTTGTCGGTGGCGCAGTCGCACAGGGCGCAGCTCCAGGGCGAGCGACCGGCGGCGGCGCGTTCGTAATTGAAATGAATCACGAGGTTGACGGTGCGAACCTCCGGCGCGCAGCCGGGCGTGCGGACTTCGAAGCGCTTGCCGTTGGAATAAAAATCGACTTCTTCGATCAGGCGGGGCCCATCGTAGGTGACGAGCTTGCTGAAATGGCTGGGGGGAGCGCCGCCCGGTTCTTCGGGCATGCTCCAGAGGACGCTGCCATCGACGGTGACGGCGATCCAGTGGGGATCGACGAGCGGCAGGCCGAGATGCCGCCGTGCGTCATTCTGCTCGGTGCCGAATCGGACTTGTGGAGATCGCGAGAGAGTCTTCCCACAGCCGGCAAGAGCCGACACGGAAAACGCCATCAGGCATACGCCATACAGCAACGCTCGCGGCTGCATAGGTCCTCCAGGTTGTGCGTCACCAGATCAAAGAAATGGCCCCCCCTCGATCTGGTTATCGCCCACCTTACCGCGGCCCTGCAGGGGCTTTCAAACAAAATCTCCGGTTATTCCACAAAAATCTGCACAACGGGTGGATGTTTGAGGGTATTGGCAATCGTACATGCTTCCATGGCGGCGGTGACGCGTTTGAGCGTTTCATTATCCATTTGCTCTTTAATGCCCTGGAATCGAATATTGATTGTTGAAACGCGCCGGGGATTGTCAGCATATTCGTAAGATACTTCTGCAATCACGCCACGCAGCTTCGCATGTTTACGTGCCGCATAGCGCAATGCCGCAATCGCTTTGCATCCGGCTAGCGCAAATGCGAAAAGCTGCGTGGGGGTTGGTCCGCTCGCGACGCCGCCCTCTTCCGGAACGTCCAGCCGCACGGTCCACGGCGTGGCCGCATCGCCGCCCTGCATCTCCAGCGCCGTCTCGCTGACCTGTCGCATGATGAACCGGCCCATGGGGAACCTCCTGTGCAAAAGCGTGGCCGCCGCTGTTCTACGGCAGGGCAGAGCGGCGGGGACGAGGGGACACCGGGGATGTCCGAGGAACCGTCAGGCCCTTCCCAGCAGGCGCGCGACGATTTCCTCACCCGCGCGTGGCCGGCCGAACGCCGCCGCGCGGCGCCGCATCTCGTGGACCCGCTCCGTGTCCAGGGCGAGGCGTTCGAGCTTCCAGGCCAGGGTCGGGGGATTGTTGCACTTGATCGCAACGCCGGCTTCCAGCAGATGATCGCTGTTGCGCTCTTCCTGTCCGGGGATGGGGTTGACGACGCACATCGGCAGGCCGCGCGCCATCGCCTCGCTGGTGGTCAGGCCGCCGGGCTTGGAGATCAGGATGTCCGAGGCGGCCATGTACTCGTCCATCTGCTTGGTGAAGCCGACGGGATGGATGGTGACGCGCGCGTTCGGGTCGGCCTTTTTGGCCAGACGCTCGAGCTTGCCCTTGAGCTCCTCGCTGCGTCCGGCGATCGCGACCACCTGCGCCGGCAGCTTCATCGCCAGCAACTCGTGAATCAGAATCTCGACCGGTCCAACGCCAAAGCCGCCGGCGGAGACCAGCACCGTGAACACCCCGTCGCGCAGGCCAAGGGCGCGGCGCGTCGCCGTTTTGTCCTTCACCTCGCGAAAGACCGGATCGACGGGAATCCCGCTGACCGACGTTTTCGCCGGATCAATGCCCATGCGCTGCAAATACATCTGCGTTTCCGGCAGGGACACGAAGTAATGCGAATAGGAGCGCGTGAGCCACATGGCGTGGCAGTCAAGGTCGGTGACGACGATCGCCGGATCGAGCTTGAGCTTCTTGCGCGCGTTGAGCCAGGAAATGATGTTCGGCGGGGTGAAATGCGTGCAGGCCACCACATCCGGCTGGTATTGCGTGAGCGCCTTGATGAAGGGCCGTGCGTTGAACTTCTCAAAAGCCTGGGCCGCGCCTTCCTTCCAGGGCTTGTCGGTGTGCTTGTAGACCATTCCCAGGAGCCACGGGGCGCGATTCACGAGGTCCAGATACACGCGCGAATAAATGGTGCGGAAGACGGCGTTGGTGTATTTCAAAATGTCCCAATGCTGGACGTCGTCCACAGCCGGATGGCGCTGGAAATCCTTGAGCAACGCCTCAGCCGCGCGCACGTGGCCGGCGCCGGCGGATGCGGACAGAATCAGCACGCGTTTGCCCATGAAGGGCCCTCCGCAAAATGGCGTCCAGAGAGGGAATCGCTGGAATTGTAAAGGGGCCCGCGGGGTTGGCAATCCGGCCCGTATTTCCACCGATCGTCCGATCAACCGTCCGGCGGCCCTGTAATCGCCCGGCGCTGTTGCTATAGTGACAGTTCTGCGAAGCGAGGGCGTCTATGGCTGTTGAACTTCTGCGCGATCTGGCGCTGTGGACCATCGATCACTTCGGCTACAGCGGCGCCGGGGGGCTCATGGCGCTCGAGAGCATGATCTTGCCGGTGCCCTCGGAGCTGGTCATGCCGCCGATGGGGATGCTGGTGCACCAGGGACGGTTTGCGCTTGGCCCGGCGATCGCGATCAGCTCGCTGGGCAGCCTGGTCGGGTCGCTCATTTCTTATTACGCCGGGTATTTCGGGGGCAAACCGCTGGTGCTCAAGGTCGGGCGCTGGGTCTTCCTCAACGAGCACCATCTCGACCTGACGGAACGGTGGTTCCATCGGTGGGGGGGCGGCACGGTGTTTCTCAGCCGCTTCATTCCCGTGGTTCGGCACTTCATTTCGATCCCGGCGGGCACGGCGCGGATGAACATCCTGAAGTTCATCCTTTACACGGTGGTGGGCGCCACGCTGTGGAACAGCTTTTTGCTGTGGCTGGGATGGAAGCTGGAAAGCCACTGGGACACGATTCTGAAATACCGCACGCCGCTGGATGTGACGGTGGCGGCGGGCCTGGTGGTGATCGTGATCGCGTGGTTCTGGCTGCACATGAAGCGGCCGCGGGCGACGGTCGAGGCGGCGGCGGCGGATTCATCGGCGGGTCATTGAGGCTTGGCGGCGGCGATCCAGATGAATACGCCGATGCCGAAGAGAATGCGATAGACGGCGAAGGGGACGAAGCCGCGGCGCCGCACCCAGGCGACGAACCAGGCATTGACCGCCCATGCGACAAAGAAGGACACGATGAAACCAATCGCCAGCACCACCCACTGGTGCGCGGGCGCATGGTACGCCGCGATCTGCTCGGCGGTTTTGGGCCGATGCAGAAGGGCCTGAAGGAACTTGTAACCGGTGGCGGCGAGCATGGTGGGGATCGCGAGGAAGAAGGAATATTCCAGCGCGGCCGAGCGCGAGAGACCGAAGACCTGGCCGGCGGCGATGGTGGACATGCTGCGGGAGGTGCCGGGGAATACCGCCGAGAGAATCTGCACGGCCCCGATCCAGACGGCATCGATGACGCTCATTTCCTCAACGCGCTGCACTGTGGGGCGGGTGAACAGCGCATCGACCAGCCACATGATCACGCCGCCGACGATCAAGGCGCCGGCCATCACGGTGAGGCTGTTGAGGTTCTTCGCGATCAGCTTGTCGGCGAGATAGCAGGGACCGGCGGTCACGAGGAATCCGATGATCACCAGGGACACGGGATGATTCCACCAGGTCTTGTTGCCGGCTTCGCCTGTGGGAAAGGTGCGCAGAAACTTGGCGATGCGGTCGCGGAAAAGCAGCGGCACGGAGAGAATCGCGCCGAGCTGGATCACGATCGAATACATCTGCCAGTAGCCGGATTCAAAATCGATATGCGCGAATGCCTCGGCAATGCGGAGGTGGGCCGTGGAGGAGACGGGCAGGAACTCCGTGATGCCTTCGATGATGCCCAGGAACAGCGAGAGAAGGTAAGCGTGCAAGGGGAAAACTCCGGGAAAGCAGGCGGGAAGGTACTCGAAAGCCCAAAGGGGGTCTATCGGCTCGGCGGGCGGCGGCCCATGCTTTTTGCGGATGAAGCCGGTATGAATGCGGGGCGGAGACGCCCTTAGCGCACGAGCAATCGCACGATCAATTGGGCGATTACGTTGGCCTGCACGCCGGCGGCCAGATCATCGCACAGGACGCCCCAGCCCCAGGGGAGGCGTTCAAGCCAATTGGCGGGTGGGAGTTTCAAAGTGTCGGTGGCGCGAAAAAGAATGTAGAGGCCGGCGACGTACACAAATGCGCCGAAGGTTCCGTGGGCCGCGCACCAGGCGGGCACGGGCACGAGCAGCACGGTGATGGCGAAGCCTGCGTATTCATCGAGGATGACGGTGCCGGGATCGGGCTCGTGATAGTAGGCGGCGGCCCACTTGCCGAAAATGACCAGCAGGACGGAAGCGGCAGCGCCGATGGTCAGCAGGACGATGGTCCAGGCGATCTGGCGGGCGCCGCAGGCCATCATGATCCACATGACGGCGGCGGGCGCGGCGGTTCCCCAGGAGCCCGGCGCCGGCCGCAGGAATCCGGGTCCGCCGCCGGAGACGATCCACCGCGGCCACTTGTGGCGCGGCGTTTCGAGGGAAGCCACCCGCTGGGCCAGTTCCTGATTAGATTTGTGGCCCAACGCTTACTCCGTCAGCATCTTGCGCGCGCGGATGATGTAGGTGGTCGCCGAGAGCACCGTGACCACGATCGTCACCCAGATGAAAATGTCGCGCACCAGATGGACCCACGCGACTTTCTGGATCAGCGCGAGGTCCACCATCACCGCGCCGACGGCGAAGCTCTGGGTGAACATTTTGATCTTGCCGGCCCAATCGGCGCGAAAGTCGATGCCGCGCGATTCGGCCATGCCGCGGATCGAGGTGATGAGGAACTCGCGGCCGATGAGCACGACGGCCATCCAGGGCAGCACGCCGGTGACGATTCCGAGCGCCTGTCCGCTGCGCTCGTGCGCTTCGATGTTCGGGAACAGGTCCTTGGCGGCGACGCTGATGAAGTGGTTGGAGGAGAAGAAGATGAAGGCGCCGCAGATGAGGATTTTGTCGACGAAGGGATCGACGACGCGGCCGAAGGCGGATTCGACTTTCCAGGCGCGGGCGAGGTAGCCGTCGAGAAAATCGGTGCCGACGGCGATGAGGAAGACGACGAAGCCGGTCCACATCTGGCGGGTGAAGGTGTCGCGCTCGTTGACGTTGAGGACGGCGAAGAAGACGACCGTGAGCACGAGCCGGGCGATGGTGATGAGGTTGGGGATGTGGCGATACAAGGGGCCCCGCATCAGGTGAAAGGGGCAGTATATGAGCGGCGGGGGCTGGGGTGCCAATGATCGGGCGGAGATCCGGAGCGGGAGGCGAGGGCAGGGCGTGGGGGAGGGCAGGGAGATCAGCGGGGGAGGTGGTGTGCGGCGGATTCCATGCGTGCGGCGTCGCGGTATTTTCGGCAGAGATCGGGGTGCTTGAGGAGCTGGACGAAGATGCCGCCGACGACGCTGCGGGCCTGGAAGCCGATGTTTCGGGATTTGAGGTGGACGACCTGTTCGCCGGAGTCGGCCCAGTAGTGATCGGCCAGGGGCACGCGCGTGGGGGTTTCGTTGACCCATTTGTAAATCGGTTTGAAGAGGGCGTCCCATTCGCGCTTTGTGCCCATGGCGGCGATCCAGCCGATCCAATCGAGCTTGGCGTACGCTTTGCGGTTGTCGAGCGGGAGGCCATAGCGATCCTGCTTCTTGAGATAAAGGGCGAGTTCGCGCCGAATGACTTCGGACGGAAAGAGGCGGAGATCGAGAAGCATGTCCCAGACGAGGTTATATTTTATAGACCAGGTGCCGGAGCGATCGAAGCTGAGGCGGTAGTGGCCGACGCGATCCTTGGCGGCTTTGAGCCAGCTTTGGACCATTGCTTCTGCAAGCTTTCGGTATTTCGCTGCTTCGATGGCCAAACCGAGCTTTCCGCAAAGATCGGAATAAGCACCGAGCGCGAGGATGGCTTTGATGGAGAGATTGGTGTTGTGGGCGAGGCGTCCGGCGAAGTCGTCGGTGCAGAGTTGCTTCTCGGGATCGAAGCCTTTTTCGCTGAGGAAGAGGGCCCACTTGGTGAGGAGACTCCACCATTTCCAGACGTACTCGAGATGGCCGTGGGCTTTGGCGAGGGCGGCGGTGAGGAGGATCATGTTGCCGCACTCTTCGACGGGCATCTGCATCCAGTCGGAGCGTTCGCCGCCGCCGTAGGTTTGACCGTTGGCGAGGGGATAGGTTCCCAGGTCGTGTGGGGCGTAGGGGAATTTCCATCGCGGGGTGGAGGCGTATTGGAAGATGGGCGTGAGCTGGGCTTCGAGGAGGACGGGGTTGAAGAGCAGGAAGAAGGGTGCGGAGGGGTAGGTGACGTCGACGGTGGCGATGCAGCCGTTGGAGAAGTTTTCCTTGGAGAAGTAGAGAGGGGAACCGTCGACATCGGCGCACAACTTGTGAGCGGCGAGAGTCTGGCGGTAGGCGAGCGCGCAGAGGTGTGCATACTTTTCACCGCCGGCTATTGTGAGGTCGCGCATGAGGTCGGCGTCGAAGGTTTCGCACTTGCGCCGGAGGGCGGGATATTCGCGGACGGCGGCCTGGATGAGCGTGCCGACGCCCATGTTGTTGCGGTTCCAGAAGGGGCGCAGCTTGCGGTGGAGGTATTCGACGGAGAAGAGGTCGTCGTAAACGATGAGGGCGTGGCGCTGCTGGGGCTGGTTGGCGGCGAGGGTGAAAGCGAAGCGGGAGATGAGGGCGGGCCAGCCGTCGGAGACGGCGCGGGGCATGTCGAGGTCGTCGCAATCAGGGATTTCGCCGGTGCTGGCGAAATGGTCCTGAACGGCGTGCTTGGGGGAGATGGAGGTGGGGACGGGGGCGTTTCGGGCGTCGCCTTCCTGGTCGGGCAGGACGAGGTAGACGTAACCCCAGTCGATGCGGCGGTCGTCCCCGGCGGCGCCGAGGATTTTCTGGGCGACGGTTCCGAAGGAGAGGACGGTGGTGCCATCGCAGCGCAGGCGGGAGCCGGTGACGGGCTGATCCGGGGTATCGACGCAGAATTCGGCGCAGAGGTCGAGATATAGTTCGACGCGGTGCTTATGGCGATCGATGGAAATCACATCAAACGTGATGTATCCGACGGGCCAGGACAACGTATGCAGGTTGGCGGGGAGTGCGGGGGTCATGAAGGTGACGGTGAGCTGGGCGCCGGCGGCGTGGAAGACGTAGACGGTGCGTGTGGGCCAGACCTGGCGTGCGATTTGTCTGGCGGCGGGGAGGTCTTCGGGCTGGGGGCCGATGAAGCGGAAGGTCTCGCCATCGACGCGGATCATGCCGGTGAGGGAGTGGTTGGGGCCGGTCCAGTGTTTGGGGAATTCATCGGTGAGGCGGTCGGCGGCGGACCAGAGGGAGAAGTAGGGATCGAGGGGAAGAAGCGGGACGGCGGGCGGGCGCAGGGGCGTGGAACGGGGTGCGCCGGTGGATTTGGCGTGGGAGTTGGTGGAGGTTCTGGCCATCGTTGCTCCGCAAGGATGGGTGGTGGCGTCTGGAGATCAACCGCGCTTGCTGCGGGTTTCGACGCTGACGGCGCCGACGACGGGGAGGCTGAGTTTGTTTCTAGTCTCGGGGTTCGCGTTTCGAGGTTTGGGCTTGGCGGCCGCGCCGGTGGGGACGGCGATCAGATCGTAATAGTTGTAGTCTTCGACCTTGACGGTGACGAGTTCGCCGGGGGAAACCCCGCCCGGGCCTGCGGCTTTTTTGAGCAGGACGCGGCCGTCGATGTCGGGGGCCTGGCCGGGGTGGCGGGCGACGGCGGTTTTTTTGCGCGGGTCCACGGAGTCGATGAGGACTTTGATGTGCTGGTCGAGGAAGGCGGCGCTTTTCTGAAGGACGATTTTCTGCTGGGCGAGCATGAGTTCTTCTTTGCGCTTCGCGGCGAGTTCAGGAGCGACGGCGTTGCCGGGCTCGTTGTGGAGGCGGCCGGCGGGGGTGCCGGGCTCGGGGGAGAATTCGAAGACGCCGACGTTTTCGAACTGGAAGTCTTTGATGAAGGCGAGGAGTTCGTGGTGGTGGGCGTCGGTTTCGGTGGGGAAGCCGGAAATGAAGGTGGTGCGAAGGGCGATGCCGGGGACCCATTTGCGGAGTTTGCCGAGGAGGGTTTCGATCTGGGCCCGGGAGACTTTGCGGCGCATGGTGTGGAGGAGCTGGTCGTTGATGTGCTGGAGGGGCATGTCGATGTATTTGACGACGTGGGGTGAGTCGGCGAGGGTTTTGATCATGTCGTCGGTGAAGCAGCTTGGGTAGGCGTACATCAATCTGAGCCAGGCACCTGGGGCTTTTTTGGCGACGAGCTTGTCGAGGGATTTGAGCATGCCGCTTAATCCTTCGCCGGCAGAGTTGTAGCCGATATCTTCGCCGTAGGAGGTGGTGTCCTGACCGATGAGATTGAGTTCGACGGCGCCGTCGGCGAGGAGTTCTTCGGCTTCGGCGAGGATGTCGGTGAGGGGCTTGGAGCGCATGCGGCCGCGGATGCTGGGGATGGTGCAGAAGGTGCAGCCCTGGTTGCAGCCTTCGGAGACGCGGAGGTAGGCGTAATGGCGGGGGGTGAGGCGGAGGCGGGCGCGATCGGATTCGAGGTAGCCTTTGCCGATGTCGGCCTTGGTGGGTTTGTGGATGAAGCTGGTGACGGCGTGGTATTGACCCATGTCTTTGCCGGCTTCGGGGAGGTGTTCGAACTGGTTTCCGCGCACGGCTTTGACGATGTTTTCGCGGTCGAAGACGCCGACGAGGGCGTCGACTTCGGGGACTTCGCTGAGGAGTTGGGCTTTGTGGCGTTGGACGAGGCAGCCGGCGACGATGACGCGTTTGCCAGTGCCTTCTTCGATTGCTCGCTTCTTTGCGTCAATGGCTTCGCGGATGACGTCGAGGGATTCGGTTTTGGAGGCTTCGAGGAAGCCGCAGGTGTTGATGATGATGGCGTCGGCTTCGTCGTGGTCTGGGGTGATGGCGATGCCGTCTTCGGCGAGGAGGCCGAGCATTTTTTCGGAGTCGACGAGGTTTTTGGGGCAGCCGAGGGAGACGAAGGCGACGGAGTGGATGGGGGGGGCGGGGGGGGTGTCGGATGGGGATTGGCGGGCCATGAGGAGTCCGTGAGTAAGGGGGGATTGGGTGAAAATGTGGAAGCCCCTAAGGATAGCAGAGAGGGGAGGGGGAGGGGTAATGGAATGTGAAAAAAGGGGTGAAGTTGGGTTGAGGCGGGGGGGGAGATTTGCGCAGGTGCGCAAATCTCCAGTTTTGCGGATATTTTGCAGGTGATTGCTGCGGCGTGGGTTGTGGAGGGCACTGGGAGAGATGCTCAAGATGCTCATGTTTTTTTGCGCAGGGGTCGGGAGGGGTGCGTGGGGCAGGCACGGGGGGATAGAGGGGCGATGCGCGGCGATGGTGTTCATGGGTCCTTCTCCATTGCCCAGGCGCTTCGTGGCGTCCGGTGCATATAAGGAAACGGATGGGAGGGGGGAAAGGTTCCCGGAATTTTGGGAATCCGTGCGCGGGGGCGGCGGTGATCGCTAATTCTACGGATGCGGGGGCGTTATCCCCGGCAAGCCGGGGGCTATATGCGACTGTCTGGGTTGAGGCATTGATGCGGCGGAAGTTGACGCGCTGGAGAGGTTGTTTTTTTGGGGCGCGTCCCCTCTCCCGAACATGCTTAGGAGTCCTTCCCTGAGTGGATAGGTTCTGGATGGCGGCAGGGGTGAATACATAGAAGTTCCAGGCTAGCGCGGCACTCGCAAGGAGGTGGCGAGGGGTTCCGCGAAAAGCAAAGCTCTCGAGAGGGTGCCGGTGGGGGAGCGCGGGTGGG
>DASZZD010000074.1:0-18504 GCA_035545015.1 Phycisphaerae bacterium | reverse complement strand
CATCCCCCCCCGCTCCCCGCTCCGCCCGCGCCCCACCACCCATGCTCCCCGCCCCATCCACAAAAATTCCCCGCGCCTCGTCACCCAGTCACCTTGTTACCCTCTCACCCGTACCCCCTAAAAAAATCCGAATTTTCCGGGAACTTTTCCCCCTCCCCATCCGTTCTCTTATATGCGACGCCCAGGCTGCCCGCTCGACCGCCGCATCGGAGAAGGAACATGCACACCTCTACCCCTCCAGCGCGCTCCCCCACCCCGCATCCCCCCGTCACCCCCCCTCCCGCGCTCTGCGCAAAAATGATGAGCATCTTGAGCGCCTCACTCCCCGCCTCTCACAACTCCCTTAATCCCAAGTACCTGCAAAACATTCGCACGGATGGAAATTTGCGCACCTGCGCAACCGCCAATTCACTCTTCACCATTTACCATCCCCTCCTTACGATTCCCCCCATGTTCACCATCCTCCACCGCGACCCCCACACCCGCGCCCGCCTCGGCACCCTCTCCACCCCCCACGGCAACTTCGACACCCCCGCTTTCATGGCCGTCGGCACCCGCGGCTCCATCAAAGGCGTCACCCCCGACCAGGCCCGCGCCTGCGGCTGCCAGATCATCCTCGGAAACACCTACCACCTCCTCCTCCGCCCCGGCCCAGAAACCGTCCGCTCCCTGGGCGGAGGGGGGGGGCTCCAGAAATTCTCCGCCTGGAACGGCCCCATGCTCACCGACTCCGGCGGATACCAGGTCTTCTCCCTCTCCGGCCTCCGCTCCTTCGACACAGGGGACAAAGACGGCGTCACCTTCCGCTCCCACATCGACGGCCAAATCATCCGCCTCACCCCCGAAGAATCCATGCGCGTCCAGCACCTCCTCGGCGCCGACATCATCATGGCCTTCGATGATTGCCCCCCCGCCGACTGCCCCCCCGACCGCCTCGCCGAATCCCTCGACCGCACCCACCGCTGGGCCCAACGCTGCAAAGAAGCCCACACTCGCTTCTCCAACGACCCCGCCCAACTCACCCCCAATTACCAATTACCAATTACCAATTACCCCGCTCCGCAAGCACTTTTCGGAATCATCCAGGGTGGAACCAATCTCGACGCCAGAAAACACTCCGCCGAAACGCTCGCCGCCCTCGACCTCCCCGGCTACGCCCTCGGCGGCCTCGCCGTCGGCGAAGGCCACCACCGCATGGTCGACACCATCGAACACACCGCCCCGCTCCTCCCCGACGAAAAGCCCCGCTATCTCATGGGCGTCGGTTACGCCAAGGACATCCTCGAAGCCGTCAAACGCGGCATCGATATGTTCGACTGCGTCCTGCCCACCCGCAACGGCCGCAACGCCCTCGCCTTCACCTACCAGGGCACCCGCCGCCTGCGCAACGCCAAGTACGCCCTCGACAAACGCCCCCTCGAAGAAAACTGCGACTGCTACTGCTGCACCAACTTCTCCCGCGGATACCTCCGCCACCTCTTCTCCGTCGAAGAAATGCTCGGCCCCACACTCCTCTCCATCCACAACCTCCGCTTCTTCCAACGCTGGATGCACGACATCCGCACCGCCATCAAAGCCGGCACCCTCCACACCCTCACCGCCCCCCCCAACGACATCGTCGAAGAGTAGCCCCTACTTTTCCATCCGCAGGGGAACGTAAGAATGCGGCATCACCGTCACCTCAAACCGGCTCTCCTGGGCCCCGCCGCCGCCACCGCCGCGCCCAAACCGCCCGCGCGTCCCGGCGGCCGGCTGTGCCTCAATCACCGAATCATCCACCAGATTCCGCAAATGCCCCACCCCGCTCTTCGCATTCACCGTCACCTTGGTCTCGGTCGGCAGGAACGACTCCACAATGAACGTGTCATTGTCATACGCAAACTCACTCACCCGCGCCGGCCCATCCACCCGCACCGGAAAATCCTGCATCAGGTAACTGCGAATCACCCGCGTCACCCCCGCCGGCAAATTGTACAAATCTCCCATGTTGTCCGGCGTCACCAGCACGTAAAAAATCCCCTTCGAATACTTATTCATCAGCAGAATCGGAAACCCCTTCCCGCTCGCCACCCCGCGCACCAGCACCCACGAATCATTCGTATAAAACCGCATCTCCGGAAACAAAATGGCAGGTTGGGGGGGGGTGTTCTCACCCTCCGCATTCAACCGCTGCCCATTCCCCGCCCCATACGCGTTCAAAAAATCCGAAATCGCCACCCGATGGTCCGTGTACTCCAGCTCGCAGATATCCTCGATCCCCCTCCCCTGGAGCGCCCGCCACAGCCCCGACGTGATCATCACGTTCCCACCCTGCGTCAATTGCTTCTTGATCTTCGCCACGATGTCCGGATCGGCCTTCGCGCTCTCCGTCAGCAGCACCATCTTCGCATCTTCCGGAAACGTCGGCTGCATCTCGATCGGAATCCCGATCATCCCCAGATAATTGTGCAGAAAATCATCCCCCGACGACTGGTAAGGCTTATAGGCCGCAATCCCGATCGGCTTCCCCAGCTTCCCCAGAAACGCATCCACCTGCTCCAGCGAGTATCCCGCCACCCGCGCATACCCCGGCGCTCCCGGCCCCTGAAACCCCTTCACCATCGCATCGTAATCAAAGCTCGTCTTCTGATTCGCCCACTGCTGCCGTGCCCCCGGCGGAACGGGTTGGTTCCCCCGCCCGCCGCCCGCCAGCGTGGTCCAGTTGAACAGCGTAATCTCCGGCGCCTTCGCAAACGCCGTGTCCCACAACTGCTCCGCGTACCGGTCCACATACGTCACGTTGAACGTGTCCACCCATCCGCCATGATCCCCCCCATTGGGCTTAATGTTGTTGAAATACCGGAAAATCTCATAGCTCTCGTATTGCTGCAGCAATTGATCGGTCACCAGCGGATCGCGGGTCTCCGTCCCCGTGTAAATCCCATCGAACGCCTTCGCTTCCTGATCCAGGTCATACCCCGACGCCTGAAAATGCTCGTACCAGTTCGGATACTTGATCACCATCTTGATCTTCGGATTGATCGCCCGCGCCGGCTTCAGTACCAAATTCTCCGCCGCATCGCGCATCGCCTCCAGCCGGTACTGCGTCCACGACCGATTTCCCTTCGCCGCGATATCCGCATCCGTCTTGGTCGCATAGAAAAAGAAATCGTCCAGGATCACTTCATCAAAATGCCGCGCCGCCATTTCGACCGCTTTCTGGCACTCCGCGCGATGCTCCGGATTGGCGAACGAAAACGTCTCAAATTGCCCCGAATCGTTCCACGTCAGCGTCACCCCGCCCGCCACCTGAATGCCCCGGTCCGTGAAAAACTTCTTCACCGGCTCGATCGCATTCTCATCCGCAAACCGCCGGCTCCGATACACCTCGATATACACCTTGTCGATCTTCACCTGGCTGGTGATGCGGTCATACTGCTGCTGCAACTGCTGCTCGTTGTACTGCTGCGCGGCATTCACAAAATACACCGCCACGCGGAAATTCTTGTAGTTGTCCGCCCGCGCCGCCGCCGTCATCGCCAGCAATGCCGTGACAACAGCCGCCGCCCACATCACCCGCTTCATGCCATCGCTCCGCTTTCGTGCCACCGCTCAAAGGCCCAACACATCCCGCATCGTGTATCGCCCCGGCCCCTTCCCCGCCAGGAACGCCGCCGCCCGCAACGCCCCGCGCGCGAACGTGTCCCGGTTCGTCGCCACATGCTTCAACTCCATCCGCTCTCCGCCCATCGCAAAATACACCGTGTGCTCCCCCACCACATCCCCCATCCGCACCGCGTGCATCCCGATCGTCCCCTTCTTCCGCGGCACCTCATGCCCCGCGCGCCCATGCACCAGCTCCCTCCCATCGCCGCGTCCCTTCCCCACCGCCTCCGCCAGCGACAACGCCGTCCCCGACGGCGCATCCTTCTTCAGATTGTGATGCACCTCGACGATCTCCACATCCACCGCGTCCCCCAGTTGCCGCGCCGCCTGCTCCACCAGCGCCAGCAGCACGTTGATCCCCAGCCCCGTATTGGTCGCCTGCAAAATCGCGATGGATGTGGCCGCCGCATCGATCGCCTTCTGGTCCTCCGCCGTCAGCCCCGTCGTCCCGATCACCAGCGCGATCTTCCGCTCCACGCACTGCGCGAGCAGCGCCCGCGTCGCCGCCGGCACCGAAAAATCAATCACCACCTGCGGCGTCGTCTGCATCTGTGCCGTCACAGGCACCCCCAGCGCCGCCACCCCCGCCAGCGTCCCCGCATCCTGATTCTGCGCCGGCGAATTCGGAGCATCCAGCGCCGCCGACACCATGAACTCCCCCGGCTGCTCCGCCGCCAGCGCAATCAACCGCCTGCCCATCCGCCCCGCCGCCCCGGAAATCGCCAGAGAAACCGTGGACATAAAAGAACCCCTTCCGCATCGAAAGGGGCTCATTGTATCGAGATTCCGCGGACTGTCGCCTTACAGGTCCAGTTCCTTCTGATCGACGCGGGTGATCTTGGCGCCCACGGCATTCAGCCGCGTCTCGATGCGTTCGTAGCCGCGGTCGATGTGATAGACGCGCATCACGGTGGTGCTGCCTTTGGCCGTCAGCCCCGCGAGCACCAGCGCCGCCGAGGCGCGCAGGTCGCTGGCCATGACCGGGGCGCCGGTCAGGCGCTTCTGGCCCTGGATGATGACCGTCGAACCTTCCTTGTGCAGGCGGGCGCCGAGGCGGGAGAGTTCGGCGACGTGGAGGAAACGGTCGGGGAAGATCTTTTCGGTGATAACGGAATTGCCGTCGGCGATGGCGAGGAGGGCCATGAACTGCGCCTGGAGGTCGGTCGGGAAACCTGGATGCGGCTGCGTGGTGAGGCTGGAGGCTTCGAGGCGTCGAACGCTGGCGATGGTGCAGCCACCGTTGTTTTTCTCCACGATCACGCCGATGTTCCGCAGCTTATCCACGGCCGCCATCAGGTGATCGAGCCGGCAGTTCTCGACGTGCACTTCCCCGTTGGTGATGGCCGCGGCGACCATGAAGGTGCCCGCCTCGATGCGGTCGGGGATGACCGTGTGGTTGGCCCCGGTGAGTTCGGTGACGCCCTCGATGGTGATGCGCGGCGTGCCCGCGCCGGTGATTTTCGCGCCCATCGCGTTGAGGTAATTGGCGAGATCGACGATCTCAGGTTCGCAGGCGGCGCACTCGATGGTGGTGGCGCCGCGGGCGAGGGCGGCGGCGGACATGACGTTGGCGGTGCCCAGCACGGTGGAACCGAAGTTGCCCCCGAGGAAGATTTCGGCGCCGACCAGTTTGTCCGCACGGGCGATGATGTCGCCGCCATCAAGTTCAATGTGTGCGCCCAGCGCTTCGAGCCCGCGCAGGTGGATGTCGACCGGGCGATCGCCGATCGCGCAACCGCCGGGCATCGACACCCGGGCATAATGCCGCTTGGCGAGGAGGGGTCCGAGGACGCAGATGCTCGCGCGCATTTTGCGGACGAGGTCGTAGCGGGCGTGCGAGTTGGATTCGTCGGTGACGTTGATCATCAGCCCCCCATCCGCCTGCCGCTCCACCACGCACCCCAGCTCGCGCAGCAAATTGATCTGATGGTTGATGTCCGACAGGTTCGGAACGTCCTTGAACACCGAAGGCCCCTGCGCCAGCAGCGCCCCCGCCATGATCGGCAGCGCCGCATTTTTCGAGCCGTTGACGCGAATCGACCCACGCAAACGTGAACCGCCTTCGATGACCAGTGAATCCATGGTGCCTCCGTGCATCAGATAGCAGATGTGCCCGACGGGAATTATCGGCCGGCGCCCAATGCCAACCCCAGAAAACCGTGCACGAGCGTACCGGATCGGCAGGCGAGGTCCAAGCGCGGCGGTCGGGTTGAGGAAAGGACATTTTCATGGGCGGGCGCGGTCGATGCCGAAGGCTTCCATTTCAAAGGCGTTGCCCCGGTAGAAGTGCCGACCGCGAAGAAGGGCCAAGACGCTGGCGCCGACATAGGCGGGGATGAAAAAGGGTCCCCAGCAGCGGGCCTGCCGGACATGGACGCGTTCGTGGGTGCGGGTGAGATCAAGGGCGGCTTCGCTGATGCCGAGGACCACTTCGCCGAGCGTCATGGCCGAAGCGCCGCCTTTGAGCAGGGTCCCATGCTGGAGCAGCCACGTGACGCCGCCCCCGTGGATTTCGATCACCCCCGAATGGCGACGCCACCGGGCGCCGGTGGGCAAACACGCCACGCCCACCGCGAGCCCGACGGCCGTGGTGGGCAAAGCCCACAGTGTGCGAACAACACCAATCATCATGGCGGCACTATACCCCTCCCCTTTCGGGCGCCCCAACTGCCACCGGTCACGCATTCCAAGGTTGGGCGTTTAGGGAACGGCCGCCTCGAGCATCTCGACCGTCAGGCGCCCCGCTTCGTTCACGCAGCCGGCCAGTCCCGGCATCCCCCCGAATTTTCCCACGCCGACGGCGCGCATCCCCGCCGCCTGCGCCGCTCGCAGGCCCGCTTCCGCATCCTCCACCACCACGCAGCGTTCGGCATCGACCCGCAGCAGCGCCGCGGCCTTTTGAAAGCCTTGCGGATCGGGCTTGCCGCGGGTCACATCGTTGCCGTCCACGACCACATCGAAGCTGTCTTCCAGGGCCAGGAGACTGAGCACGAGGCGGGCATTGCGGCTGGCGGAGACGACGCCGGCGCGGATGCCGCGATCGCGCAGATCGTGAACGAGGGGCCGCACGCCGTCGGCAACGTCGCCGGGGCCGAGTTTCATCACCTGTTCGAGGTAGTAGCCATTTTTGCGGTCGGCGAGGATGACCTTCTCCTGGAGGGCGAAAAAGCGGGCGTGTTCTCCGAGGAGCAGGTCGAGGCAAGCCATGCGTGCGACGCCGCGGAAGTTGCGGTTCACGTGGCGATCGAAGGGCAGCGACAATTCGTCCGCCAGTTGTTGCCAGGCCCGGTAATGGAATTCCGCGGTGTCGACCAGCACGCCATCGAGGTCAAAGAGCACCGCCTGGAGGCCCGGGCGTTTGCTTCTGGCGGGCAGGCGCGCGGCGGGCGACAGCAGCCAGTCGGCAAAGGCGCGGTCCCCCACCACCATGCTTTCCGGGGCCGCTCCCCATTTGACTTTTTGCACATTCAGAGCCATAGTTGGCGCAAGATATGCACGACTCCCACCGGCATCCTCTCACCTCTCCCTATCGGCCAATCGGCTATTGGCGCTACTTCTTTTTTACCCCCATCCCCTAACCCGAGGGCCAGGCTCACCGACCCCATCCCGAACACTCAAAAAGCCTTGGACCCTCCCGTCCAAGGCTTTTTCTTTTCCCGGTTCGTCCCCCCCTTCAGAGGAGCACGCTCATGCCAGTCACCGCCCCTTCGCTCCCCCAACTCCTGCTCGCCGCCGCCGAAGCGCTCGCCCTGGCCGCCGATATCCAGGAGCAGCTTTGGCGCCGCCACACGCCCTTCCCCATTACCAGTTGCTGATTACCGATTACTCCCCCGGCGCCGGCGCCCTCCATGCCCGGCCCCGCCGGCCCCCTCATCCCCTCAACCCCTAACCCCGGAGACTTCCCCATGATCGTCGTGATGCAAGAAGGCGCCAGCGAGGCGCAGGTATCCCATGTCGTGTCGCTCATTCGCGAGCTTGGCCTCAAGGAGCACGTCATCAAAGGCACCGAGCGCACGGTGGTGGCGGCGCTGGGGGACGACCGGGCGAAGAACAAGGAGAACATCGAAAACGCGGCGGGTGTGGAGAAAGTGATGCCGGTGCTGGCGAAATACAAGATGGCGTCGCGCGAGGTGAAGAAGGACCGCACGGTGATTGCGCTTGGCGGGTCGCTGGGCGCTTCGGCGGGCGGCAGGAAGGTGGCGCTCATCGCGGGTCCGTGCTCGGTGGAATCACGCGACCAGCTTTTGCGGTGCGCGGATGAGGTGAAGGATGCCGGAGCCACCGCCTTGCGCGGCGGCGCTTTCAAGCCGCGCACGTCGCCGTATGACTTCCAGGGTCTTGGCGAAAAGGGCCTTGAAATCCTCGCCGCAGCGCGAGAGAAGACCGGCCTCGCCGTGGTGACCGAAGTGATGGCGGTGGATCAGGTGCAGCTCGTCGCCTCCTACGCGGACGTGCTGCAGGTCGGCGCGCGGAACATGCAGAATTACAACCTGCTGATGGCGGTGGGCGAGCAGAAAAAGCCGGTGCTTCTCAAGCGCGGGCTGTCGGCCAGCCTCGAAGAATTCATGCTGGCCGCCGAATACATTATTTCCCGCGGCAATCCGAACGTGATCCTCTGCGAGCGCGGCATCCGGACGTTCGAAAACTATTGCCGCAACACCCTTCCGCTGGCGATCGTGCCCGAAGTGCACCGCATCAGCCACTTGCCGATCGTCGTCGACCCAAGCCAGGGCACCGGCCACGCCCACCTCGTCCCCGACATGTGCAAGGCCGCCATCGCCGCCGGCGCCGACGGCCTGATCATCGAAGCCCACGACGACCCGGAGCACGCCCTCACCGACGGGGCGCAATCCATCACGCCGAAAACCCTCAAAGACATGATGGGAACGCTCAAGAAAATCGCCGCCGCCGTGGATCGGGAAATCTGACACTCTGCACCATCGTCATCTTTTGAACCGCGAAGGAAGAGGCTCGCTATAATCCCGACAAAGGAGATGGCCATGACAACCGCTCAGGTCGAATCCCGGCTCCTCGCTCTGGAGCAGGAAGTAGCCCGCCTTAAAGCGCAAATCGCCGCCGCCCCAAATGGCAGCAATTGGGTGGAGTCTATCGCTGGAACGTTCGCCAACGATCCGCTATTCGACGAAGCCATGAGGCTCGGCCGGAAATGGCGTCAATCCGAGCCCTACCGAGCCGCTCGCTCCCTGCCCGGCACCTCCCGCGCCAAACGTCTTCGACGCAAATGATCATCCTGGACACACCGACATCATCAGCCTTGTCCAGCGCGACGATAACCGCGAGGGCTTGCGCGTCCGCGCACGCATTGCGCAGCTTCCGCGGCACGAACTTACAGCAGCCACGATCATCACGTACGAAGAACAGATTCAAGGTTGGTTCGCCGCCATGTCGCTCGCCCGTAAGCCGCCCCGCGATCCCGATCGCGAAATCGAAGTCTACGCCCGTCTCGTGAAGCACATTGGCAACTATAGAAATATTCACGTCCTCCCCTTCGATCGGCGCGCAGTCAACCAATTCGAAAAACTAAGGACACAAAAAATCCGCATCGGCACCAATGATCTCAAAATTGCCTCCATCGCCCTCTCCCTCGACGCAACGCTGATCACCCGCAACCTCCACGACTTCGTCCATGTCCCCAACCTCCGCATAGAGGACTGGACCAAACCATGATCCACGTCCACGCCGTCCCTGACATGTCCAAAGGCGACGAATTCCCAATTCACAAGTGAGCCCCCCCCATGTCCCGCCTCCACCTTCAAACCTTTGAAGCCGAGTTCCAGAAAACCAAGTCCATGATCGATCGTTCCCTCTCCCAGCTCTCCGACGTCGACCTTCACTACCAACTCAACCCCCTCCAGAATTCCGCCGCCGCCATCCTCCAGCACCTCTCCGGCAACCTGCGCTCGCGCTTCACCGATTTGCTCACCACCGATGGCGAAAAGCCCTCGCGCAACCGCGAAGCCGAATTCGCCGACCAGCACCTCCCCCGCGCCCAACTCCTCACCCTATGGGAAGCCGCCTGGAGCATCCTCTTCGCCGCGCTTGCCCCTCTCACCGACGCCGATCTCGAAAAAATCGTGACGATCCGCAACGAGCCCCACACCGTCCTCAAAGCCCTGCTCCGCGCATCCACCCATTGCGCCTGGCACGCCGCCCAAATCGCCCTCATCGCCAAGCATCTTCGCCAGCAAGACTGGCAATATCTCACAATTCCCCCCGGCGGCTCCAGCGCCTTCAATCAGAAAATGGGCATGCCGCCGCCGCGATAACCCGAGAAGTGGCACCACTTCATTCAGCTCAACGCCGACCATTTCAAAACCTGATCCCCTTCGGAAGCCGTCGCGATCTCCTGCCAGATCGCGGCGGCTTCCAGTTGTTTCGCAGCGGCGTTGGCGTGAACTATGCGGCCAGATTAATCGGTTGCCACGCGGTGCGGTCGAGGAAGCATTCGAGCGCCGCCACCATTTGCGGATCGAGCGCCGTGCCACAGCTTTGCCGCACGATCTCCCGCGCGTGCGCTTCGCTGAGGTCTTTGCGATACGGCCGCTTGGCCGCAAGCGCTTCATACATATCCGCGACGGCGAGAATGCGCGACTCGGTTCCAATCGCGCCGCCTTCCAGCCCGCGGTCATAACCGCGCCCGTCCAGCCGCTCGTGATGCGCCGCCGCCATATCGGCCACCTCGCACAGCCCCGGCACGCGCGAAAGAATCCGCCGCGTATGCCCGGTGTGCGTCTGCATCGCCGCCATTTCCGCGGCATCGAGTTTCCCCGGCTTGTCGAGGATCAGATTCGAGATTCCAAGTTTGCCGATGTCGTGCAACAGCGCCGCCCGCCGCAGGCGCCGCGCGAAATGCCCCGTCTGCCCGAGGGTCTGCGCGATGCCGACCGCCAGATCCGCCACGCCCTGGCTGTGGGCGAATGTCCACGGGCTCTTGGCGTCGATGACATGCGAGAAGCCCACGGCCAGCCGGTCCAACGTGTCCTCATCGGCTGAAAAAAACTGATCGACGCACTCCGGCTCAAATATGCGGGTCTGCGCCAGCGCATCGGGAGCGGCCACGCGCTCCCAGAAACGCGTGTCTCCCTTCGCCGATTCCAGCGCCCGCACCAGGTCGGGATCAAACCACCGCCCCGCGCGCTGCCTCGCCACCGCCAGCGCCCGCGTCAGGCCATCCCGCCGCAGGAATACTTCCACCGTCTGCGCCAACCCCGCGATCCGCGCGAGGATCGGAATCTGCTCCCCGCTCCATCCATGCGGATGGCCCCGCCCGTCCCAGTGTTCATCGAGTGAACGAATCGCCGCCGCCGTCTCCCGCGGCAGCCCGATCATCAGCGCGATCGAAGCCCCGCGATCGCAGCGCAGTTCCACCAGGTCGCGCGCCGCCGCACGGCCCCCGCGCACCACTCCCGCGCACGTCGCCATGCGTTTCAAGAGCGACGTCCCCGCCCCCGCATGCTTCACCAGGTAGGTCAATCGCCCGCCGAAGTTCGTCCAATTGGTCGTCTTAAGCTCCGCCTTCAGCCGGCGATCGTCCGCCGCGAAAAGGCTGCACACCTTCGCGGAGTTGCTCGAACATCCCAGGTCCTTGAGCAGCAGCGCATAGAACAGCGCATGCCGCTGATGATTGCTCAGGTAAATTTCCCGCGCGATGCGCATGCCGATCATGCACGTCCGGGCCGCATGACCTTCCGCCTGGCCCTCCGTGATGTCGAGCGCGTAAGAGAGCGCCGCCGCCACATCCGACAATCGCGGCGCTCCTCCCGCCGCTGCCTCACCCTGCAACCCTGGCAACACTCGCGTGTTTACCGTCATCGCTCATCCCCGATGTGTGGATTGCCCTCCACATCGGCACGAACGAGGGGCCGCATGAGCAGTACTGTTCACCAAAAAATTATCAGGCGTACGCCACCGGATCGCGCGCCCCCGCCTCGCGAAATCCCGCCAGCCGCAGCAGGCACGAATCGCAATGCCCGCACGATTTCCCCTCCGCCGTCGGGTCATAACACGAATGCGTCAATTCATACGGAACGCCGAGTTTCAACCCCGTTCTGATAATCTGCGCCTTCGACCACTCCACCAGCGGCGCGTGAATGTGAAACGCCCCCGCCCCGCCGCTTCCGCCACGCGCCGCCGCCTCCACCCCCGCGCGCGTCCCCAGGTTCGCCACCCGCTCAAACGCCTGCACAAACTCCGGCCGGCAATCCGGATACCCCGAATAATCCACCGCGTTCACCCCGATAAAAATATCGAACGCCTCCACCGTCTCCGCAAACGCCACCGCAAACGCCAGAAACACCGTATTCCGCGCCGGCACATACGTAATCGGAATCACCTCCTCCCTCTGACCACTGACCACTAACCGCTGACCACTCGGGGGGGGGGACAACGCGTCCTTCGGCACCGCAATGTCGGCCGTCAGCGCCGATCCGCCAAACGCCCGCAAATCGATCTTCATCGTCACATGCCGCCGCACCTGGTAATGCTTCGCCAGCGCCGCCGCCGCCGCGATCTCTCGCTGATGCCGCTGCCCATAATCAAAAGATAGCGCATGGCACGCATACCCCTCGCTCGCCGCGATTCCCAGCGTCGTCGCCGAATCCAACCCCCCGCTCAACAGAATCACCGCATTCTTCATCGATTTCGTACTCCTTGCAGTAGTGTAGCCGCCCCCGATTGCGGTATCCTAGCGGGCTCGACTGATTTCCACGTGAGGCTTCCATGCGCTATCGCACCATCCCCAACACCACGCTTGCCATCTCCGAACTCTCCTTCGGCAACTTCATGTACGGTTCGCACATGTGGGGAAAAACCCCCGCTGACGCCCCCGAAGGCATCCGCCTGCAGAATCTCGCCTACGACCTCGGCGTCAATTGCTTCGATACCGGCGATGCCTATTCCAACGGTTATGCCGAACGCCTCATGGCCGAGACCCTCAAATACGTGGGCTCCGGCCGCCGCGATAAAATCGTCCTCTCCACCAAGTTCGGCTACGACTTCTACAACGACCCCGGAGCGCCCGGCTCGCACAAGGAACGCAAACAGGACTTCTCCGCCAAATTCATCACCTTCGCCCTCGAACAATCCCTCCAGCGCCTGCAGACCGATTACGTCGACCTCTATCAGGCCCACAACATGAAGCTGCCGCAGATGAATGACGAGTTCGTCCGCACGATGGAAAACCTCGTGAAATCCGGCAAGGTCAAACACTGGGGCATCGCGCTCGGGCCCGCCATCGGCTGGCGCGAAGAAGGCGTGCTCGCCCTCAAACACTGGAAATCCTGCTGCACCGTGCAAACCGTTTTCAACATGCTCGAACAACACCCCGGCCGCGAATTCGCCGAACTCGCCGCCGAAACCAAACCGGGGGGGGGCGCCGGCATCATGGCCCGCGTTCCGCATTCCTCCGGCATCCTCCAGGATCTCTACACGCCCGACCAGCAGTTCGACGACCACCGCAAATTCCGCGATCGCAACTGGCTCATCTACGGCCTCAAAAAAGTCGAAAAACTCCGCCACATCCAGAAAGCACACAACTGCACCATGAGCCAACTCGCCATCAAATGGCTCCTCACCTGGCCCACCGTCGTTTCCGTCCAACCCAACATCCTCACGGAGCAGGAACTCCGCGAATTCGCCGCCGCCTGCGATGATGACAAACTCACCCCCGCCGAAATGGAAGAAATCCAGTCCCTCGTCGAATCCGATTTCGGCTTCGGCCCCGACGCCCACGCCTGCGACCTCAAATCCTCCGTCGATCCCACCGGCCACACCCGCAGCCATTATCAGAAAGGCCAACCCACCCCCGCCCTCGCCTGAAAATGTTCGCCACGGAGGACGCGGAGCCCACGGAGAAAAAAATTAAAAAATCTCCGTGCCCTCCGTGTTCTCCGTGGTTTCCACCGAAGCAGCACCGACCCTGTGTTCCCACACGCGAAGAGTGCGCCATGCCGGAGCCGCCCGACATCCGCCAGCAAATCGACGCCCTCTACCGCTCCGATTCCCGCCGCGTCTTCGCCACGCTCGTCCGTCTCCTCGGCGATCTCGACCGCGCCGAAGAAGCCACGCAAAACGCCTTCGCCGCCGCACTCGAACAGTGGCCCGCCGATGGCCTCCCCGGCAACCCCATCGCCTGGCTCGTGTCCGCCGGCCGCTTCGGCGCCATCGACGCCGCACGCCGCCGCGCCCAGCTCAAAGCCGCCCTCCCCCTCATCGCCGCCGAGCAACCTTCCCCCGCCGCGCCGCCGGATTCTGACCAAATCGAAGACGACCGCCTCCGCCTCATCTTCACCTGCTGCCACCCCGCCCTCTCCCCGGCCCTGCAAATCCCCCTCACCCTCCGCGAAGTCTGCGACCTCACCACCGACGAAATCGCCGCCGCCTTTCTCTCCACCCCCGCCACCATCGCCCAGCGCATCGTTCGCGCCAAAGCCAAAATCCGCCTCGCCAACATCCCCTACGCCATCCCCTCCCGCGCCGACATGCCCCAGCGACTCGAATCCGTCCTCTCCGTCATCTACCTCGTCTTCACCGAAGGCTACTCCGCCTCCTCCGGCACCTCGCTAACCCGCACCGATCTCTCCGCCGAAGCCATCCGCCTCGCCCGTCTCCTCATCGATCTTCTCCCCGCCAGCAACCCCGACCCCGAGCCCCTTGGCCTCCTCGCGCTCCTGCTCTTCCAGGACTCCCGACGCCTCGCCCGCACCTCCCCCACCGGCGACCTCATCCTGCTCGAAGACCAAAACCGCTCGCTCTGGAACCGCGCCCAGATCGCCGAAGCCGCGCAGCTCGTCGAGCGCGCCTTCGCCACCGGCACGGTCGGTCCCTACGCCCTCCAGGCCGCCATCGCCGCCGTCCACGCCGGCGCTCCCTCGCCCGCGCAAACCAACTGGCCCCAGATCGTCGCCTTCTACGATCTCCTTCAGCAAGCCGCCCCCTCGCCGATCGTCTCGCTGAACCGCGCCGTCGCCCTCGCCATGCGCGATGGCCCCGCCGCCGCCCTCCCCCTCATCGACGCCCTTCTCGCCACAGACCTCCCCGACTACCACCTCGCCCACGCCGCCCGCGCCGATCTCCTCCGCCGCCTCGGCCAAACCGACACCGCCCGCGACGCCTACCAACGCGCCCTCGCCCTCTGCCGCCAGGACCCCGAACGCCGCTTCCTCAAAAACCGCCTCCGCGACCTGCCCCAAAAATAAAAAATTTTCCTTGTCGATTTCCACTCCCCCCGTTCGACTACTGTGCGAAACCACTATCAGACGCGTCCTCATTCGTGTTGATTCGTGTGCATTGGTGGTTAGTTCCTGGAGCGAATCATGAAATACATGCTTCTTGTCTACATCAACGAAAACGTCTGGGCCCCCGGCGAACAACAGCAATGCTACGTCGATTCCACCGCCCTCGCCCACGACCTCCACGCCAAGGGCCGCTTCATCACCGCCTCGCCGCTCCACCCCGTCGCCACCGCCACCAGCGTCCGCGTGCGGGAAGGAAAAGCCCTCATCTCCGATGGCCCCTTCGCCGAAACCCGCGAACAGCTCGGCGGCTTCTACATGATCGACGCCGACAACCTCGATGAAGCCATCGCCATCGCCGCCCGCATCCCCGGCGCCAAAAAAGGCACCGTCGAAATCCACCCCGTGCTGGAAATTCCCAACCTGCCTGTCTGAACCCAAATCGCCCTGCGTGGCATTTTCTAAAGGAGATCCCTGTGACCACGATCGAAGCCTCCATTGCGCCTCCATCTTCCTGCAAGGCCCGAAGCAAAGCCGCCCTCATCATCGGCCGCGTGCTGCTCGTCCTCCTCACCCTCTTCCTCCTCTTCGACGCCTCCATGAAACTCGCCAAACCCTCCTTCGTCGTCCAGGCCACCGTCAACCTCGGTTACCCCGAATCCTCCATTATCCCCCTGGGCATCACCCTCCTCGCCGCCACCATCCTCTACCTCCTCCCCAAAACCAACGTGCTCGGCGCCATCCTCCTTACCGGCTATCTCGGCGGCGCCGTTGACGCCCAACTCCACGCACACGCCAGCCCCTTCTCCCTCCTCTTCCCCGCCGCCTTCGGCATCCTTGTCTGGCTCTCCCTCATCCTCCGCGACCCCCAACTCCGCGCCCTCACCCCCGCCCGCCGCAACACCCTCAACTAAAAAAACAGTTTCGTGTCTTTCGTGTTTTTCGTGGCCATTTACGTCTTAAGGAGCCCCCCATGCGCGTCATCGTCTTCGTCAAAGCCAGCAAAGATTCCGAAGCCGGCATCATGCCCTCCACCGAACTCATCTCCGAAATGGGCAAGTTCAACGAGCAACTCGTCCAGGCCGGCGTCATGCTCGCCGCCGACGGACTTCACCCCTCTTCCAAAGGCGTCCGCATCCGCTGCTCCGGCGACCACCGCACCGTCATCCGCGGCCCCTTCGCCGAAACCCACGAACTCGTCGCCGGCTACTGGATCTGGAAAGTGAAGTCCCTCGACGAAGCCATCGACTGGCTCAAACGCGCCCCCTTCAAAGAGGGCGAAATCGAAATCCGCCCCATCTTCGACTTCGAAGACTTCGCCGCCCAGTCCGGCCTGTCCCCCGAACTCGTCGCCCAGGAAGAACGCCAGCGCGCCCAGGCCGAAAAAAACGCCGCCCACCCGTAACACCACATCCAAGCAAAAGCGTAAAAGAGTCCCTGCGCTCTTTTACGCTTTTTTTCCCCACCCCGCTGGCAAACCACGTCCGACCCGCCTCTCCGCCGCCACATCGCCTCAGCGGCCCTCGACATTTCTTCGTCCGCCAGATGCACCATCCCGAGCCCCTGCCGCCCCGCCCCGATCTCCTCTGCGAACCGTCCCCGAAGCGCCCGCGCCGTCTGGAAAAAAGACGGGGTCTGCCCTACACTTGTCGCGTCAGCCGCCTTCACCCACCAACAACGGCTCATCCCCCCCACTGCCTGGGCGTTGGGCCTTCGGGAGTCGCATATGTCGTGCCCCCCCTCTTCGGACGATGCCGCTGTTGCTATTGCCCGAACCCCTCCCGGCCCTTCCCGCTTCCACCTGCCCCAGCTCCCCCCTCCCCCCTCCTCTCCCTTTGCCGACGTGCCTGTTGAAGTGCTCGCCGATCTCACCGGCGAAAAAAAGGAAAAGTGCGGCATCTTCGGCATTGCCGGGCCGCCCGACGCCGTCGAACGCTGCTACTACGGCCTCTATGCCCTCCAGCATCGCGGGCAGGAATCCGCCGGCATTGCCGCTTCCGACGGCACCGTCATCAACGCCCATTCCGGCCTCGGACTGGTCGCGGACGTCTTCCGCAAGGACGCCCTCCGCGAACTCGCCGGCTCGCTCGCCATCGGACACGTCCGCTATTCCACCGCCGGCTCCAACCGCAAGTGCAATGCCCAGCCCATTCTCGAAGAGTACATCGGCGGCCAGGTCGCCGTCGCGCACAACGGCAACCTCGTCAACGCGGCACGCATCAAGGCCGAGTATCAGCAGTTCGGACACATCTTCTATTCCACCTCCGACACCGAAGTCGTCCTCCACATGCTCGCCAAGCCCACCCACCAGGAAAAACCGGATCCCCTCGCCCACGTCCTCCGCCACCTCCAGGGGGCCTTCTCGTTTCTCTTCCTCTTCCATGACCGCATCGAGGCCTGCCGGGACCCCTGGGGATTCCGCCCCCTCGTGATCGGGCAGACGCGCGACGGGTTCTACTGTTTCGCCTCCGAGACCTGTGCCCTCACCAGCATTCAGGCCACCTACATCCGCGAAGTCGAACCCGGGGAAATCGTCACCGTCGATCGCACCGGCACGCAGATCAGCAGCCGGTATTTCACCGAGGCCGGTCCGCCGCAGCCGTCGCATTGCGCCTTCGAGCACGTCTATTTCGCCAGCCCCTCCAGCACCCTCTTCGGCGATGTGGTGATGAACGTCCGCCAGCGCATGGGCCGCCAACTCGCGATCGAAGCGCCCGTCGACGCCGACATCGTCATGCCCATCCCCGACTCCGGCCGCTCCGCCGCGCTGGGATACTCCAAGCATGCGGGAATCCCCTTCGAAGAAGGCATCGTGCCCAACCGCTACGTGGGCCGCAGCTTCATCCAGCCCAGCCAGCACATGCGCGATCTGGCCGTGCAGATGAAATTGATCGTCATCCCGGAAATCGTCCGGGGAAAACGCGTCATCGTGGTCGAGGATTCCATCGTCCGCGGAACCACCACGCGCGGCAAAATGCTCGCGCTCCGCCGCGCGGGCGCCAAGGAAATCCACATGCGCGTGAGCTGCCCGCCCATCCGCCACCCCTGCTTCTTCGGCATCGACTTCCCCACCCCCACCGAACTGATCGCCAATGGACGCACCGTGGAGCAAATCCGCGAATTCATCGAAGTCGACTCACTCGCCTACCTCTCCCTCGAAGGAATGCTCGCGAGCATCGGCAGCGGACAGGCGCGAAAGCCCCCGGACAACTACTGCACCGCCTGTTGGTCCGGCCGGTATCCCATCCCCGTAGACCACCAGCTCAGCAAGTTCGGCCTCGAACGCCACCAAATGAAAATGTTCGATTGAACCCCGGCAGCGCGGATCGGAGAAAGAGCAGACCCCGATCCGGGCCCACATTCGTAGTCATGACCACCCAACATGCGCATGCGACAACGCGTATGTCCGTCGCGACCCGTCCATTCCGCGCAGTGCACCGCTCCCTCCATCGCCTGTCCCAACATCCCGCAACACGCGCAGGCAAAAAAAACAAAAACGGCCGCCCTCTTTCAAAGGCGGCCGTTTCGCTTAAACAGTCAACACGGTTTGTTTGCATGCTTCGGGTGTTCTCCCGCGAGGGAGCACACGGAAGCTTGGACGCCACCA